>CAVRQC010000029.1:0-127964 GCA_963723205.1 uncultured Ignavibacteriales bacterium | reverse complement strand
ATTAAAATTTACTGGCATAGCTATTTCATCATGATAAAATGCCAAATGCGTAAAATGCTGTCAACTTAAATTGCATTGTTAGGCTGACCTATTTATTACCCAATATAAAGAGGAGTATAAATTATTTTTTTAAATTATTACTCCGCCCAATTATAATAACTGCCTGCTGGTTATTTGCACCCGTTGCAACAACTAGATTTCTTTTTACCGCGAGTCCTGAATAACTGCCGTTATCAAGTCCAGTTTCATTTATATAACTTGTCCACCTTTTACCATTATAATGCAATACTTCTCCGAATGACCCAACCGCAAATACATCATTAAGATCATTCCCTCTGATTTCAGTAACTGCATAATGTGTAATGTCAAGTGGTCCGTTTTTCCATATACTTTCTGAAAGTGAATTCTTTTCATATATTCCATCACCTACAATATAGTAATGCTTATTAGGGACAAACCATACTCCATATAATTCCGGAGGTACGGTATAACCTGGGAAATCAAAATCAGATGATATCTCTGTTACTGCATTCCCTTGAATACTAAATATTCCCTTACTAGGAGGATAGTTTTGCGTACATACAGCAAGAATTTGATATAAACCTAACACAGAAATTGCACCGTAAATATCGGTAAATTGCAGTGTTGTTCCGGTTTGTACTTTTTGCCACCCGTTAGCAGTGTGCAATGCAATGCTCCCGCCATCCCCAACTATATAAAAATTATTATCTGATATACCCCACATTTTTCTAACTAATCCACCAAAGGAATTTCCCACTTCAATAGGTTTATATTGAATTCCATCCCAGTGAATTAAATTACCAATACCAAACCAGATATCATTCGTATTAAAAGCAAGAATTGAATAGATTGGACTATAAAGTTCTAGTCCTTGATAATAATATGGTACTTTTTGCAAATCCCATTTACTACCGTCCCAATGTGCTGCATTATACGGGAAAGGATCTGGGTTACCGTCTACAGAATCAAGATAAACTTCACCGACAGCCCAGATATTATTTTCATCTATAATCGTGACATCATAAAAAGAACTGCTTCCGGCATTTCCTCCAAAAGTAAATTTCTGCCATGTAAAATTATTGCTAGTTGTATCTGTAGAATCATTCTCCTTAGGTGCAGTAGGGCTATTACAGCTTAATTCAAAAAATAAAATTAGAAGGCTTAATATAATTAAAATATATTTTTTCACATGAATTTTCTAATTGTATATTACAGTTAATTATAGCCTAACGAACCGCAATTAAGTTGCAGCCCATAACTAGAAACTTTCATTTATTACTTCTGCCGAAGATTAAGCAAACTGTGCTTAACTTTCCGTTTACGACAAGCACAGTTTGCAAGACTATTAATTAATTTGACTACTTTGAACAAGATACTTTAAGCGGATCATCTACCTTAAAATACTCTAAAAAGCCAAATGCGTAAAATGCTGTCAACTTAAATTGCATTGTTATGTGCTATTTTTGCACAAAATTACTCTAACTTTTAGAAACTGTACAGTTAATGATTGAACCAGTATACATAATTCCAACCAATTATATATCCTATAATAGAACCAATTACAGCACCTATTGCAGCTCCATAAAGTATCGAAGTTCCAGCATCAAATAAACGTGGAGGATTTCCTCCTTCCCTAACATTAATTATCCATCCCGTGGATCCTATTATTCCGCCTACTAAAATACCGCCTGCAAAACCTAATGGAATTCCAATCCATCTAGTTTTATAACTAATTTCCTTAACATTATCAATTGGCATGTGTTCAATAGCCATATTTGTAAATTGTAAAGATGAATCCGGCAAAATCTTAACATTCTCCGCATTTAGTTCTTTACCGTTTTTTGTCCATATATAAGCTGATGGTTCCTCATAAGTTTTTCCAAAATATTTAATTTCTCTAATATCACTTAAAGGTATTTTTTCATCTTTAATCTTTGCTATTGTATATAAAGTATCATCTTTTATTTTTGAACCTTCAGAGAGTGTATATAAACTATCATTAGCAACAATATCAGTGTTTCTATTTTTTATAGTATTATTTATATCCTTATAAAATTCTTCTTTGGAAGAATAATTTGATATGCGATAAGTTGTAGAACAACCAATAAAAAATAAAAATAGAATCGGTATGGGGAAATAAAAATATTTCATAATAATACCCCTATTATCTTTTATATTAGCACATAACGAACCGCAATTAAGTTGCAGCCCAGAACTGGAAACTTTTTTTTATTACCTCTGCCAAAGATTAGGCAAACTGTGCTTAAATTTCCGTTTACAGCAAGCACAGTTTGCAGCATAATTAATTTATTTGACTACTTTGAACAAGATATTTTAAGCGGATCATCTACCTTCAAAATCTTAAAAAAGCCGAATGCGTAAAATGCTGTCAACTTAAATTGCATTGATATTTCCAATAAGTAAAAAGTTAAATTTATTGTTATCTATGAACTTAACTTTAGGAGGTATCAAATGTATTACACTGGAATTGATCTTCACAAATTTACTTCTTTTTTAACTACTGTTGAATCTAATGGGAAAGTCGTTAAAAAAGATAATTTAAAAACATTCCTCAGAACTTCATTAAGTATTTCAGCTCTATTCCTGGGCAACATCTCGCCACTGTTGAATCTACTATGTCCTGGTATTGGTTAAGTGATCTCCTTGATTCTATTAACATCCCTATGATCCTCGCTCATGCTAAATATGTTAAAGCTATTGCATACGCTAAAGTTAAAACCGATAAAGTTGATTCTCATACACTTGCTCAACTACTTAGAATGAACTATATACCTGTCGCTCATAAAATCTCTAACCAGTACCGTTTCCTTCGTGATGCCCTAAGAGCTAGACTTAAAATTGTACAGCGGCATACTTCTGTTATCAATTCTATGCATCTGATTCTTGCTAAATTTAACTTTCAGTCTCCTACTGAACTGAATGGTATTCCCAAATTTCAATATGATCAATTATATGAACTTCAAACTCTTCTCAACGAACAAATCATTGATATTGAAAAGCAGCTCCGTCCTTTCCTTATTCCTAACCAGGATATTCAGCGGCTCCTTTGGATTCCCGGCATCGGTATTATGAATGCTTTCACTATTCTTTTAGAAGTTGATGATATTAACCGCTTCCCTGAGCTTAAGAATTTCTTCTCTTACTCTAGACTTACTCCTTCTGCACGTAATTCTGCCGGGAAATCTAAGCAGCGTGCTTCTAAAGATGGAAATAAATATCTTAAAGTTGCTTTCTCTGATGCTGCTATTCGGGCTATCCAGTATTATCCTGTTATTCGTAAATATCATAGCTCCTTGCTTAGAAGAAAAAATAAATTCGTTGCTAAAACTATTATTGCTAAAGAAATTGCTCAGATCGTCTTTTATCTCCTAAAATATAAATCTGACTTTAACAACAAATTCAAAGGGCAAGAACTTATTCATAGAAAGTCTTTACAATGGCCGCGCATTACAAGCCCCGGCGCCTAACTGATTCGCTCTTACCAGCGTAAATCGCTTGCATTGATTGGGTAGTAATGCGCCTGCCTATTATATATCTGGAATTGTATTGTTTTTTCAATACACCTTCAAGTTATTTTGAAGAAAGTCCCGAAAGATGTTTGGTTGCCTTAGGCAGTCTCATCGATATTTTGGCAGTCTTGTTGTTTAAGCTCTAAAATAGATTATCTATTTCTCTACTGGTTGCGTGTTTTTTTGCAAATTATTTTTGTTCGGATTGCTATTGCCTATTGACTTTTTACTTATTAAAGATGTTAGGTGCTTAATTTATTTATATTTTTATTTTGTTTTATTGTAAGATAAATGTATACTGAATACCAATAGTTATAATTCCATTTACAAATTTATTATAGCTTTGGTTTGCAATATAATCATCCACATGACCAAATTTTTTATTGTTGGGGATTGAATACATTAAGTCTAAACTTAAATGCTTTGAGATTTCGTATCCTAATCCAAGACTATAAAATAATATTGAGCCTTCGTGTTCAATAACTGGTCCTGTACCATGGCTAAAGTCATTACCATTATTAGTTATTAAATTCACACCAACGATACCATAAATATTTGATTTTAATAATGTAGCCTGAAAAAACAAGCCCACTTCAAATACAAGATTAAAGTCATCTGGAAGTTTTGTCGAACCAGGTATAATACCAAACCTAAGCTTTGCTTTATAATATTTTAAGAATTTAATTCCTTGAGTTACTTGCATATTAAGTGGAAAAATCGATGCTATGTTTTTATTTTCAATTTTAACAGCCATAATCATAGATTCAAATCTAATATCAATCTCAGGAATGATAGATTTAGAGTTAATTTCAGGAATTATCCTGGAATCTAATTGTAAAACATAATTTTGTTTTTCTTGGCTAAAAATAATTGAAGTATACATTAAGATAAGAATCACGTACTTTTTTATTATGTAAATCATAAACCCCTTAATTTCTCTTTCTTTATGCACCTAACGAACCGCAATTAAGTTGCAGCCCATAACAAGAAACTTTTATTTATTACTTCTGCCGAAGATTAAGCAAACTGTGCTTAATTTTCCGTTTACGAAAAGCACAGTTTGCAAGATTATTAATTAATTTGACTACGTTGAATTTACCTGCCAAAATTGGCAGGCAAGATACTTTAAGCGGATCATCTACTTTAAAAATCTCAAAAAAGCCGAATGCGTAAAATGCTGTCAACTTAAATTGCATTGTTATACCGACCCCTGAACTTTACTTCTTAAAATATTTGACATCATCTAAATCTTTGAAATCCGAATCTTGAGTCCATACTATTCCATTATTTTGTTTTGCTGTAATATAGATTATACTATCTGCCATTGGTATTTTTTGTTCATAACTTAATTTTGCTGCTTGAATTGCAATCGATGAATTTACTACTATTACTTTTGCCTGTTGCATCAAACCGATAACTTGAATTGCTGAATTTTCATCTTTTTCCAGTAATATCTTTTTATATACCTCATATATATTGATTGTGGAAACTATTAATTCATCTGTTTTCTCAATTGCAGGTGCAAATAACTTTGCATTTTTGCTATCAGCTAAATACTCTAACCAACCAGAGGAGTCGACTAGATTCATAGTCTATCTCCTTCTCTTTCTATATTGGTATTAATTCCTTTCAGAAAACCTCTAGCATCTTTAATATTTTTAACAAGGAGAAATTCTATTCTATCACCTAGCTGTACAATTTGTAATTTTTGTCCAGGTTTTAATTTTAGTTTCTGTCGGATCTCTTTTGGAATCACGACTTGATATTTTGGAGAAACGGTTACTGTTGTCATTATAAACTCCCATAAATGTAATACGTTTAAATATATCGATAAATAATTGATATGTCAATTTACTATCGATATTACATTTTCTCCCTAATTTATTATATATTAAGGTATAACGAACCGCAATTAAGTTGCAGCCCATAACTAGAAACTTTTATTTATTACTTATGCCAAAGATTAAGCAAACTGTGCTTAATCCTGTCCGCCGAAATCCGATGTAGGCGGATTTCCGTTTACGACAAGCACAGTTTGCAAGACTATTAATTTATTTGACTACTTTGAATAAGATACCTTAAGCGGATCATCTACTTTAAAAATCTCAAAAATGCCGAGTGCGTAAAATGCTGTCAACTTAAATTGCATTGTTATGTGCTCTTATTTTAACTCTGATTTTACTAATATCGTTTTATGTATTATTGCGTTAGAGTTCATTCCTTCTATTATTCCTATTCCCTTCTGATATTTTGTCCAACTTCTTATCCCATCACTTTGCTGATGAAAAATATTGATAATGTTTTCACTCTTTTCTACAACAGTATAATATTCATAATTATCTACTCTAAGTGTATCACCTAATTTTATTGAAAAATCTGCTGAAAGATTTTCTTCAAAAATATAATTTCCATTTTTATTAACATTTATACCAATAAATAACCTACTCTTTTCTATCCTTAAATATGATACATATTGATTTGTACTTTGATCTGTATAATAGGAAATTAATTTATAATATAGTCTATTATTTATTATTGTATCTTTTACTATTTCTTTAACCATATTATAATCACCGCCATTGAATTGATCCGTACTATAATACCATTTATTACCTATTTTCATTGGATAGTATTGTTCAGCTTCGATATAACTTTCATTTGGAGATTCACATCCAATTATAATCAAAAGAAATAAGAACGTAACAAAAATAGATTTATTAATCATTTTCTCTCCTGATTTTTTAGCACATAACGAACCGCAATTAAGTTGCAGCCCATAACAAGAAACTAATATTTATAACTACTGCCAAAGATTAAGCAAACTGTGCTTAATTTTCCGTTTACGAAAAGCACAGTTTGCAAGACTATTAATTAATTTGACTACGTTGAATTTACCTGCCAAAATTGGCAGGCAAGATATTTTATGCGGAGCACCTACATTAAAAATCTCAAAAAAGCCGAATGCGTAAAATGCTGTCAACTTAAATTGCATTGTTATATACTTTTTTTTATAAACCAAATTTAATCGATGCACTTAAAGGAAAATATAATGGTCCATCAAAACATCTAATTATTTTTCCATCGAAGGCTAACTTAAAGCTATTCATGATCTCAATCTCTAGTCCCAAACTAAAATTTATTTGAGCAACATAATAATTTTTATTTGAATCTGAATATAAGCTGGTTATTCTATATGAAGTACCTTCCATCCATTGTGTGGTATAAACCTTACCTTGATAAATTAATAGTAGACCTGTTCCCATTCCCAGATAGGGTCTTATTTCTTTATTAATTACATATAATTTACTTCCGTATAGTTTGCTTCCAATTGATAGTTCAATCACAGAACTGTTTTCACCACTTACTCCGTATTTATATCCTGCTTCATCTGCATGCACAAATTTAACTTTTGAATCAAAATAATGTTGCTGAAATGATGAAGATAGAAACAAAGAAATACTTTCTGTAAGTTTATAATTAGAAGTGATATTAATTAGATATCCATTTTCCCAATAAGGTAATTTAGTTTTATCGAATGAAGAAGAAATATAACCACCACCAAGAGAAAAACTAAATTTACTTTGAGCTGATAAATTTCCAAGAAAGAACAATGAGAGAAAAAATATTATTAAAATTATTCTTTTCATTTTTTAATCCTTTAAGTATATAACGAACCGCAATTAAGTTGCAGCCCAGAACTAGAAACTTTTATTTATTACTTCTGCCAATGATTATGCAAACTGTGCTTAAATTTCCGTTTACGATAAAGCACAGTTTGCAAGACTATTAATTAATTTGACTACGTTGAACAAGATACCTTAAGCGGATCATCTAATTTAAAAATCTCTAAAAAGCCGAATGCGTAAAATGCTGTCAACTTAAATTGCATTGTTATACCGACCCTATTGTTGTTAAAAATAACCAAGTAATAATTATTAACTATTTTAATTTTCCATGATAAATTAAGTTCAAATTATTTGCATAATCAGTAACCAAAAAGAATACTTCCTCTTTAAATATTGCAGAGCGTAAAATATGAGTTGACGGTTTATTATATTGGAAAAGGTACTCAACATCGGTTCCATTATAATGTGCTAAGCCATCAATCATGGAAAGGAAAATATCTTTTGAATTTCTGCCCCATATTTTTTGATAAAAATTAGAATTATTAATTGTCAGATAAGTCTGAAATTGATTATTCTTTCTTTGAGCTATTTCATTCCCAAGAATAAAATATATTTCTCCATTTATCAAGCTTATATCTGCTTGTGAACCTCTGTCCCAGACACTACTGTAAAGCTTTGTATATTTTCCGTCAGAATATTCATAAATTAAAGTGCTGTCATAATGTTGGCCACCACCAATATCAATGGATTGTATAAAAATATCTTTGGATTTATTTTCATACAAATGTTCGACAATCCCTTTTAATCCATTTGTATTTAAGACTTCCCACTCATTTCCTTGAAAACGAGCAATTAAACTTTCATTAGCATAACCATTTTCATCAGGATAAGCACCAAAGGCATATAGTTCATATGTTAATAGATGACCAAATACACTCATAGTGGGTCCCCACATATTATCAAAAACAATATCGCTATGTCCATCTTTAGTTAATTGTGCAACTATTTCCCATTGATTTCCATCGAAATGTGAAATCATACCGAGTCCACCTCCGATATATATATCGTTTGTTGAAAATCCATAAATGGAATGAGGTGAAATACGTCTAAAAGTATTATCGGTTGACCATTTATCTCCATCAAAATGCCATATTGATTTATATACATCACCAGGGGGTCCAACTGCCCATACATCCGTTGGTGAACTTCCCCAAATCCTTGTTATGGAATTGGGATAATTTATTGTATCAACAGTCCAAGTATAATTCCTTCTTCCCGGTTGTTCATCAATCGGATTAACAGGATTATTATTACAACTAAATGTTAAAATTAGAAATATTGTTACAATGGAAATGTATATGAATATTTTCAATCTTTATCTTTTGTTTACGGTATAACGAACCGCAATTAAGTTGCAGCCCAGAACTAGAAACTTATTATTATTACTTCTGCTGAAGATTAAGCAAACTGTGCTTAACTTGCCGTTTACGAAAAGCACAGTTTGCAAGACTATTAATTAATTTGACTACGTTGAACAAGATACTTTTTGCGGATCTTCTACCTAAAAATTCTCAAAAAAGCCGAATGCGTAAAATGCTGTCAACTTAAATTGCATTGTTATACCGACCCCTGAACTTTACTTCTTAAAATATTTTACATCATCTAAATCTTTGAAATCCGAATCTTGAGTCCATACTATTCCATTATTTTGTTTTGCTGTAATATAGATTATACTATCTGCCATTGGTATTTTTTGTTCATAACTTAATTTTGCTGCTTGAATTGCAATCGATGAATTTACTACTATTACTTTTGCCTGTTGCATCAAACCGATAACTTGAATTGCTGAATTTTCATCTTTTTCCAGTAATATCTTTTTATATACCTCATATATATTGATTGTGGAAACTATTAATTCATCTGTTTTCTCAATTGCAGGTGCAAATAACTTTGCATTTTTGCTATCAGCTAAATACTCTAACCAACCAGAGGAGTCGACTAGATTCATAGTCTATCTCCTTCTCTTTCTATATTGGTATTAATTCCTTTCAGAAAACCTCTAGCATCTTTAATATTTTTAACAAGGAGAAATTCTATTCTATCACCTAGCTGTACAATTTGTAATTTTTGTCCAGGTTTTAATTTTAGTTTCTGTCGGATCTCTTTTGGAATCACGACTTGATATTTTGGAGAAACGGTTACTGTTGTCATTATAAACTCCCATAAATGTAATACGTTTAAATATATCGATAAATAATTGATATGTCAATTTACTATCGATATTACATTTTCTCCCTAATTTATTATATATTAAGGTATAACGAACCGCAATTAAGTTGCAGCCCATAACTAGAAACTTTTATTTATTACTTCTGCCGAAGATTAAGAAAACTGTGCTTAACTTTCCGTTTACGACAAGCACAGTTTGCAAGAGACTTGTTAGAGCACTTCAGTTGAACAAGATAGTTTAAGCGGATCATCTACCATTAAAAACTCTAAAAAGATGAATGCGTAAAATGCTGTCAACTTAAATTGCATTGTTAGGCTGACCTTTTTTATACATCATAGTAGCTATAAAAAATATCACCAATTGTATCTCGAAAACCCCAGCCTATTCCATCAGAATCTTTTAATATTTTTTCTGCTCTATCTCTATATTTTTCCAAAACACCTTCGTTCTCAAAATTACTTAATGATTTTTCAAATGTATTTTCTACACTTGTATAAAATGATTCATCTATATCTCCAAAATCATTTGTATATTCTACTCCACATTCTACAAAATAAAGCATTATTTCACCTAATTTTTCATGAGAGACACCTAATTTTTTAAAACTATTTATTGCATTCCTTGATATTGCTAACTTTAAGTCACATCCACGTTTAGGATAAAATCCTTCTCTAACTTTTTCCTTATATTTATTTAATAACTCTTCTTCATTGGGAGTTATGTAAAAATCAAAATATTCTTTTACTGAATCATATTTCTTGTATAATTCTGAAATATGTTTTACAAGAGTTTCTTTATCTTGTTTAATTAATTCTTTTTTTACTTCTTTCAATCCCACAGAATGTATTCCTCAATATATTTTTGAATTGATTAACTGCATCTTATAAAATTACAAAAACATTTTTATATATTTTTGGAAGAAGTGGGTTTTTGTTCTTTATTAATAAGTCTATTTTAGACTTATCCATTTTCTATTTACTACAGCCTAACGAACCGCAATTAAGTTGCAGCCCATAACTAGAAACTTTTATTTATTACCTCTGCTGAAGATTAAGCAAACTGTGCTTAACTTTCCGTTTACGACAAGCACAGTTTGCAAGACTATTAATTAATTTGACTACGTTGAATTTACCTGCCAAAATTGGCAGGCAAGATACTTTTTGCGGATCCTCTACTTTAAAAATCTCTAAAAAGCCAAATGCGTAAAATGCTGTCAACTTAAATTGCATTGTTATACCGACTTTTTTATAAGAAATAATCTAGTCCTAATTTTAATGAGCTCCCCCATCCTTTTTGATTGATATTCTCCAATTTATTTATTGGCATGAATAACAGTCCATCCAGCCTGACTCTAATTCTACTTATGATTCTAATATTTATGCCTGTTCCAAAATCAATTGTATATAATATAAATGAATTTGTCTTCCTGTAATTTCCATAAAAATCGCCTCCACCTATATATTTCTCTTTTACAAATCTTGAAGTAATCCCCGACATAAAATGAATTGGTATTTGAATTCTTTCTGGGAAATAGTTTAATCTTAATCCCAGATTCGTACTTGAATATGAATAAGTTGCTGCATCAACTATCGAAAATGGCTTACTTATTCCATCTTGCCAGTATGATATATCAAAATCCCATTCAAAATAATCTTTGATAAATTTACCTCCCAATTTTATTTCTGGTGACAGGTTATATAGATTATCATTTCCAAAGTCTGACTGATAATTCCTTACATAGCCATAATCCAAACTTAATCTGGATATATTTATTTGTGAGAATGTTAAAGAAGGTATCATCAAGAATAGAAAAAATAGAATATTCTTTTCCATATTTATGTCTTTTATTACGGTATAACGAACCGCAATTAAGTTGCAGCCCATAACTATAAACTTATTTTATCTACTACTGCCAAAGATTATGCAAACTGTGCTTAACTTTCCGTTTACGGCAAGCACAGTTTGCATGACTATTAATTAATTTGACTACGATGAACAAGATACTTTATGCGGATCATCTACCTTAATAATCTCAAAAAAGCCGAATGCGTAAAATGCTGTCAACTTAAATTGCATTGTTAGGCTGACCTTGTATTACATTATTTTATATTTTATAATAACCTCTTGAAAACAAAATGATATGCAGATGTTCGTGAATATAATTTATGCCGTTATAATTTTTTGAAAGAAATATTTAAATTATTTTTTTATTAAATATTTTATGATTCATAATTTAAATTCTAAATACCAATCTCCCTTTTGAAACAATCGACCTTCTTTCTTTATGTAGACTTTATATTTATTTTCTAAGGCTTTTCCAACTAATTTACTATAATCTAGTAAAGAATAATAAGCGCGCATTGCAGAAGGCCCAACTCCAAATATTTGCACTCCTTTTTTTACTCTTCCTGTAAGATACAATTGTATTTTGTTTATAATATTTGGTTCAATAATAAGTAACTTGAAATTCTCTTGACATTGCATTGCAAGGGATTCAGCATCTTCGTAATTAAAGATTGTTAACATATGATTTATTATTTATTATATTCTTCTTGTTCTACAGCCTAACGAACCGCAATTAAGTTGCAGCCCATAACAAGAAACTTATTTTATTTACTTCTGCCGAAGATTAAGCAAACTGTGCTTAACTTTCCGTTTACGACAAGCACAGTTTGCAAGACTATTAATTAATTTGACTACGTTGAACAAGATACTTTAGGCGGATCATCTACTTCTAAAATCTCAAAAAAGCCGAATGCATAAAATGCTGTCAACTTAAATTGCATTGTTAGCTGGTACTATATTATTTAATTAAAATCATTTTTTTTGATATAGTTGAAACGTTTGATTTCAAACTGTAGATGTAAATACCCGAGTTTACATATTCTCCTTGATTATTTCTTCCGTCCCAACTAATTTCTTTCTTACCTGAATTCATAAAACCCTTATATAGTGTTTTTATCTTTTGACCAATTATGTTATAAATAGATAAATCGATATTTGATGATATAGGTAAATAGAAACATATTTTAGTGCTGGGATTAAAAGGATTTGGATAATTTTGATTTAATATTATTTCATCATGTAGTGTAAGATGTTTATCAGTGTTTATTGATGTAAGTAATTGAGTCTTGTAATAATAAATATTATAATTACCACCGGCTGAATCTTGCCAAGCATAGTTGATAATATTATCATTATCTACGAAAATACTTGGCTTTTCAGGTCTGCTAAACTTAAGTGAACGATTGACATGCCACCCAGCATTGGTTTTTACTGCTGTTCCAATAAAATTGTTATAAAAATTCAAATAAATACCATAACTATTTTGTTGCCAGGTTATAACAGGATAATTGTTTTTAGTACAAGCTATATCTGGATGATTATGTTCTGTATTATACGCATGTTCATCATCCGAGGGCACGACTTCTATATCACTCCACCTATTGCCATTCCATTTAGAATATAAAAGATGATTGCAGGGACAAGTCGGCAACATTCCTGGGTGAGATACCAATTGTATATTTAGACTATCATCGTTAACCGCAACAAAATCTAAACCTATTCCTTCAAATTCATTTTTTAATTTCGATATTTCAACCCAACCTGTATCAATTTTTTTCGCCATATTGATGCTTAGCGAATCGGAATCAAACCATAAACATAAAATACTATTATCTTTATCTTTGATAATTTGTGCGTATCTATTTCCGAATTTATTTGAAATTATTATCTGCTTTTTGGTCCATATATTTTCTTTCCCTTTTAACATATAATAAGTATAGCTTGTATCAATAGAGTTAACTTCATAGGTAAAATAAAGTTGTTTTGTTGATACATCAAAGAAACATGAACTAAATCCTATATTAAAAGTATCTGTTTTAAAAAGTTCAATTGAATCGACTAATGTTGAATTTAAAATTCGTCCGTAGATTATTGTTTTATCTGAATCATTCTCAATCCAAAAAAGATGAACATAGTTCGAGTCGTCAATGCAAATAGATGATAAATCAATATTATTAGAAGTATTGATTCTCATTATATCCGACCAATTTCCTTCAAAGTAAAATCGAAAATAAATATCATATTTTCCATTTTTATTGTCCTTCCAGAAAGTGTAGAATATATTTTTATTAGAAATTATTTTGGGACTTATTGAAGTTGATTCATTTGCACTCAAATTCATTATTTGTGAATATAAAAGAAAGGGTAAGAAAAGTATGACTATAAATAATTTTTTCATAATGACCCCTGTTTATTTATATAATATTATTTTTTTTACCAGCTAACGATCTGCAATTAAGTTGCAGCCCAAAACAAAAGATTTACTTTTATTATTACTGCCGAAGATTATGCAAACTGTGCTTAATTTTCCGTTTACGATAAGCACAGTTTGCAACAAACTTATAAGATCACTTTAGTTAAACAAGATACTTTAAGCGGATCATCTGCTTTAAATATCTCTAAAATGCCAGATGCGTAAAATGCTGTCAACTTAAATTGCTTTTGTTATGTACTGCCTTTTTTTGAATTAAACTTTAACTATTTATTTTATTTTTATAAGATTGTTTTGTTTATAAAATTATTTGTTTATTTCGTTTTTTTTAATCGGATTTTGTTTCTTAATAATATTCTTTACAATTGCTCATACTTTTATAAGTGGAGCAGCCAATCATATAAAAAATGAACAATGCCGGATTAACCGATTAACCCGAACAAAAACATTTGCACAATCCAAAACTTTTGTTTCTATTATTGGCAATAAATTCAATCTTTGTGTTCGTATAAAAACAGAAGATAATTTACATTGGCTAAATTTCAATTACGTTATCGTTTTTCGTTTTTTATATTTTATTTTAATCTACAATATTTTTTAGTACATAACGAACCGCAATTAAGTTGCAGCCCATAACTAGAAACTTATTTTTATTAACTCTGCCAAAGATTAAGCAAACTGTGCTTAATTTTCCGTTTACGGCAAGCACAGTTTGCAAGAAATTTATTAGAGCACTTCTGTTGAACAAGATACTTTAAGCGGATCATCTACTTTAAAATTCTCAAAAAAGTCGAGTGCGTAAAATGCTGTCAACTTAAATTGCATTTGTTATGTACTGCCTTTTTTTGAATTAAACTTTAACTATTTATTTTATTTTTATAAGATTGTTTTGTTTATAAAATTATTTGTTTATTTCGTTTTTTTTAATCGGATTTTGTTTCTTAATAATATTCTTTACAATTGCTCATACTTTTATAAGTGGAGCAGCCAATCATATAAAAAATGAACAATGCCGGATTAACCGATTAACCCGAACAAAAACATTTGCACAATCCAAAACTTTTGTTTCTATTATTGGCAATAAATTCAATCTTTGTGTTCGTATAAAAACAGAAGATAATTTACATTGGCTAAATTTCAATTACGTTATCGTTTTTCGTTTTTTATATTTTATTTTAATCTACAATATTTTTTAGTACATAACGAACCGCAATTAAGTTGCAGCCCAAAACTAGAAACTTTTATTTACTACTTCTGCCAAAGATATTGCAAACTGTGCTTAATTTTCCGTTTACGAAAAGCACAGTTTGCAAGACTATTAATTAATTTGACTACGTTGAACAAGATACTTTAAGCGGATCATCTACCTCAAAAATCTCTAAAAAGCCGAATGCGTAAAATGCTGTCAACTTAAATTGCATTTGTTAGGTGCTGCCTTTAATATTTATTTCCCTTATAACATTCTTCCCGTTGGTCCAAACTTTGGGCCTTTTATAATTCCATATATAATTGCTGCATCTACAACTCCACCTATTGCAACTGCTGTCCAAACATTTCCTCCTTCATCAATATAGATATACTTATTGATCTCAGAAGTATTATAGGTTTTCAATTCATTATTCTTTTCTACTATTGTAATTTGTTTTATATTCTCATTTCCCTCTTTGAATTCTTTATAACCTTTATATGCGCCTTCTATTTTTGTTGAATCATTTAGCTCCAATATTATTTTTTTACCTTCTCTTAATTTAATTACTTCCTCATAACCAACTTCTTTTTCGCCTTTATTTGCAGAATTATCCAATGCAACAATTCCTCCTAAAAATAAACTACAGGAATTTAGTATTAATGAAATCGAAATTAGAATTAATGTCCTTATTAATATTTTCATTTTTGGTTTACCTAATTCTTAGTATGATAACAGAATCTGATTAAACTTTTATTTATGACTGATTAAATATTTTTATCTTTGGCACCTAACGAACCGCAATTAAGTTGCAGCCCAGAACAAGAAACTTTTATTTATTAACTCTGCCGAAGATTAAGCAAACTGTGCTTAACTTTCCGTTTTACGGCAAGCACAGTTTGCCAGATTATTAATTAATTTGACTACTTTTAACAAGATACTTTAAGCGGATCATCTACCATAAAAATCTCTAAAAAGCCGAGTGCGTAAAATGCTGTCAACTTAAATTGCATTTGTTATACCTTAACTTATATTTTAAATGGTTTTAGGATTATATAATTCTCTCCAAAATTGTATGTTACTAAAAAATTGGTTAAATAATTTGTACCTACTGTACCAAATTTTTTATTAAATACATGGACTTCCAAATCTTTAACTTCTAAACCATTTCCCAGTGAAAATGAATTTATTTTGGTTCTCAATACAGATAAATCACCACCAAAGCCTTGGTATTTAATTCTTTCTACATTCGGACTATTTTCATTTAGACCAAGTGCGTTAAGATCGTTGAGACTTATACTTGTTATTGGCAATCCAGTATCAAGATTATATTTTGATTTTATACTATCATTCATAATGACATCAAAATAATTAATTGATTTCCATTTGGCGGATATTTTGGTCCCTTCAGCTAATCTTTTGGATAATCCATCTTTATCTTCTATTATTAGCATGCTATCTTTATAATTAACAGTGAGTACAATATTATTTAAAAAATCAGTCCCAAGCCAACCTTGTATAGCATCTTTTTTATTAAGCATTTTATTAATTTCAAGAACGTACACAGGTGATAGTTTTATTGAATAATTTTTAAAGGAACTTTTAAAGGAGATGATATTACTTTTATTTCTGATAGATTTATATTTGGATTACCAGTATAAGAATGATTAGGAAAGTCAAGTTTTTTGCTCGAGAGATTTAACTTTTTACAAATTTGAGGAGTTATAACAGTATTACTTGTTCCAGTATCAATCAGAAATTTTCCATCAATTGTGTCATTTATTTTACAATAAACAAGAAATTGGCCTTGTTTAATATCGATTTTAATTATTTCTTTTTCCTTTGAGCTGCACGAAAACAAAAATAGAGTTAAGAGTGCAGATATAAAATATTTCATAATATCAATCTCTCCGTTTGATTTCTTTTAAGGTATAACGGACATGCAATTAAGTTGCAGCCCAAAACTAGAAACTTTTATTTACTACTTCTGCCAAAGATTATGCAAACTGTGCTTAATCCTGTCCTGATGAAAATCAGGATTTCCGTTTACGCAAAAGCACAGTTTGCAAGAAAATTAATTAATTTGACTACGTTGAATTTACCTGCCAAAATTGGCAGGCAAGATACTTTAAGCGGATCATCTAACTCAAAATTCTCTAAAAAGCCGAGTGCGTAAAATGCTGTCAACTTGAATTGCTTTGTTATGCCATTATTTTATTTTGCTTTGAATTGGTGGATACTTCTTAAATGGAGGATTGAATTCGAAATAAGCTATTAATAAAATTGATGAATTTTCTTTAATTGTATTTCTCCAGAAATTAAATTTGTACTTTGATATAGCTTTAACAACAGAGTTCTCTACTTCAGCACCAATTCCTGATAATATTCTAATATTCTTAGCTAGCCCTGCTGAATCTAAATTAAATTCAATTATAACATTCCCTTTAACTCCAGCACGATATGCAATATTTGGTATTCTAATTTTCTTTATTAGAGAATCTTTATATGAAAGATTTATATTTTCCAATTTCAAAGTGTCTTTTTTTAGAATTCTATAAAAAGAATATATGGCTATAGAATCTGGAGTGGATTTAACCAACCTTATAGAATGAATAATTGTTGAATTGTTTTTAGATACTTTATTACTTTTCGAAACCTCTCTTAGTTCTTGTTTAGAAGATGCACAATTTGAAAAAAGTATTATTAATAAAAAAAGACTAATAAATAGTAAAATATTTTTTATATTTTTCTGAATCATAATCTCCATTTTATATTCAGATATTTTGTTGATATTATTGGCATAACGAACCGCAATTAAGTTGCAGCCCAGAATAAGAAACTTATACTAATTATCTCTGCCAAAGATTATGCAAACTGTGCTTAATTTTCTGTTTACGATAAGCACAGTTTGCAAGACTATTAATTAATTTGACTAAGTTGAACAAGATACTTTAAGCGGATTATCTACCCTAAAAATCTCAAAAAAGTCGAATGCGTAAAATGCTGTCAACTTAAATTGCATTGTTAGGCATTCCCCTTTTTCTATAATTTACTTACGATTTATATATGCGTTTCTTCCATTCTTTAGGATTTCTGCTAGCATGAAATATAGCCAAGATTACTATATTATCTTTATCGATTATATAATGAATCCCGAATGGATATTTTCTAACTAATGCTCGCCTAGTATTTTTATAATTTGGTGTGTATGCTTCTGGAATTCGTAGAATCGATTCAATTGTTGCTTCTACATTTAATAGAAAGTTGGTACCTAATCCTTTTACTTTTTCTTCGTACCATTTTGCTGCTTCTAATAATTCAGATTCTGCTTCATGTCTAACTATTAATTTATATTTCATAGTTGAGATTTTACATTATCTTTAACTTCTTCCCAAGATTTCCCTTCATTCGGATTTTTATAATATGCTTCTAAACGAGAATCTAATTCTCTTTTTTGTTCATCTGTAATGGGAAAATCTTCCTCGGAAGAAATAATACTATCCCAAATATCTTCGACAATTAGAATTCGTTCTGCTATACTTAATTTCTTTATATTTTCTAATGAATTTGGATTTATTGGCTCATTCATAATAAATTACCTTTATCTTCTTTCTATAAATATAACTCTACTAGAGTTATTATTCAATCTTTAGTTGTATGCCTAACGTTCCGCATTTAAGCCGCAGCCCAAAACGAGCAGGCTACTTTTATTACTAATACCAAAGATTAAGCAAAACATGCGTAACTTATTTTTTCATACGCATGTTTTGCAAGACTATTAATTAAACTGACTCCGTTAAACAACAAACTTTAAGCGAATTACCTACTTTAAAAATCTCAAAAAAGCCGGGTGCGTAAAATGCTGTCGGCTTGAAATGCATTGTTATGTGCATATTTACTTTTGTAGAATTAACTTTTTTGTTTTAATAAATCCGTTTACTCTTATTTGATAAAAGTATACACCTGAAACCAAATTATTCGCTGTAAATAAAATCGAATGACGACCTTTTGCTCGATAACCATTATCAAGAATTTTTATTTCACGACCTAATAAATCATAAACTTTTAATGAGATAAAAGCAGGTTCCGAAAGAATATAATTAATTGTTGTATTTGGATTAAATGGATTAGGATAATTCTGTTCAAGAGTAAATCTTTCTGGTTTTATTTTTGAATCTATTACTGAGACAATTGGTGTATTGTGTAATTTAATATATGTTGAATTTATTGTATGTGTAATTTGACATCCGCCAATTAATTTCGAACTTATTTCTTCATAAAAACCTATCTCTTTCTGAAACCAAAGTGAATCATAACCCGAAATACAAGACGTCCAATATTGACTTATATTAATCTTTGGAACATTTGAAAATCGAAATACATCTTGTGTATCAGAAGGGAATATTAAAGGGAATTTCCAAATAAAACCTTTTGAAATTAATTTATGAAATCCCGTAGTTTTTTCTATTAAAGAAAAGCTAGTCGTATCATATTCCCAATAAGATGTATCATTTCCACCATACAGGGAAATAGAATCATTATGAAAAATCGTTCTGTACTCTGATACATTCCATTGTATAGTCGTATCGTTTAAAATAGTTGAATCATTTATTATATATTCAACTATTCCCGAATCTATTGTAAGTTTCGTTACAATGGATATTTCTCGGGTTTCTGATTCCGAAAAATAATCATATGTATAATGAAGATGCGATTTTAGAGGAAATATTTCAAAAAGAGTATCTTGTGCAGTGTAATTATTTTTTGCTTCTAAGTTGAAACAAATAATAAGAGTTAATATAAAAATAACATTCTTCATTATTTAACCAGTTTTTTTATTTGCACATAACGAACCGCAATTAAGTTGCAGCCCATAGCAGGAATCTTTTATTTATTTCAACTGCCAAAGATTAGGCAAACTGTGCTTAACTTTCCGTTTACGCAAAGCACAGTTTGCAAGACTATTAATTAATTTGACTACGTTGAACAAGATACTTTATGCGGATCAACTACTTTAAAAATCTCTAAAAAGCCGAATGCGTAAAATGCTGTCAACTTAAATTGCATTGTTAGGGCTTACGCAATTTTTATTTACATGAATTTAAAAGAAAATGTTAAGAGAGATGCATAAAAAATCTTTCTTTCTTAACCTTTTTTTTCATGGATTGTTTTATTTAGTTAAAACTAATTTTTTTGTTTGAGAAAATTTGCCAGCTTCTATTCTATAGAAATATATTCCACTTGCTAAATTACTTCCATCAAATTCAATGAAATATTTCCCAGCCGTTTTAAATTCATTTACTAATTCTGCAATTTCTCTACCTAAAATATCATATACTTTAATTATAACTTTTTCATCAATAGGCAAAGTATAATTTATTATCGCCTTTGGATTAAATGGATTAGGATAGCTACTCGTTGAAAAACCATTCTCAATATCAATAACCGAATTATTAGCATTTTTTTCAACATGTATCCCTAAATGATTCAAATGATTTTTTGCAAGCTTAGCTAATTTATTGTCCTGATAATTGTTTAATATATCGGTATAGCATTTAGTTGCTTCATCATTTTTTTCTAACGAATATTGATATATCAATCCTTTTTCAAATTGAACATCACATAGTAATTCTTTGTCTATTTGTTCCTCCTTAATGATTTCGTCTGCTATAGATATTGCTTTTTCATAATCCTTTTGTTTTTTGTAATAATCAACCATAAAACGTTTTGCCAAACCTTTTATTAATCCCAACTTTTTATTTTCAAGAATATTATCCAAATACGTTTTCATTGATTCTAAGTCATTAAGCTTTTCATAGCTATTAATCGCTACAGCAAGCATAGTTTTACACAAATTTGAACCGGGATTCGCAATAATAAATGTTTGAATGCTATCAATTAAATTTCTGTATTTATTGGTAAATTTATCTTTATTAAACATTCCATTTATCTTGGTATCGTTTCTTACTTCTACAGAAAGATTGTTATATGAAGTCATAAGTTTTTCAAAATCTTCATATTGAACATCAGTAATATCATTATTTTTATTTAAAGAGATTACAGATGAGTTTTTTGACATACCGCAGATTGAATAGCTTTGTGGTAAATACACGGTTCCGTAAACAGGTGCTGGTCTACGGCTGAAAATTACATTGCCGCCTGTAGCATCTGCATACGAATTATTATATACTTTTATATCGTAATCGTTTGAACAAAATGTAGTTTGAGATATTAGTACGTCGGAAGATCCTGTAACATATACACCAGCATAATCATTTTCGAATTGTGAATAATAATCAATCAAACAACCTGTTGAATAGTTTAGAAGACCTACCCCATCTTCGCTATTATTTATTGTAGGACTTAAATCAGCCTGAACACAATGATAGCAGTATAACCAACCCACATCTATAATTTCGTGATCAAGGGTAGTAATGTCAGAGCAATTTGAAAATTCGATATAATAACTTGTTAAATGAGAAACACCAGCACCATCGGAATTTGCAAATGTAATTTCTCCGTTTATTCTTGTGATGCTTTTCCCTTTTCCTATAATCTTAAGTCCTAATTTATTATTTACGTTTATATATTCATTAAATGTACCGCTTTCTACATTTACAGTATAAAAACTGCCTGCGTTATTTACAGCAGATTGAATAGTTGGAAACAGACCCTTTATTGAAGAAAAGTATTTTGATGTTGCTCTTAAACCGTTTATTGTTGCTCCGTTATCAACAATTGTCCCACCTGTTGAGATGATTGAGTGAGTATTTAGATTTAGTGTCATTCCTGATGCGAGAGTCAGTGTAACATTTGCCGGTAATGTAATATTCCCTGTTAAAGTATTTGAACCAGACCAAATTGCACTAGCTGGAAGCTCACCAGCAGTTAGCATACCGCCCTCTTTGCCATTAAGAACTGTAGCTCCTGTATTATCAGGATCAAGCCAATCTTTCAAACGAGTTGCCGAACTTCCGCCATAATTCCATGACATTGAAAATTTTCCATACCAACCATATCTTTGATCACAGTAGGGAATATTGCTATTATAATTAGGATCACCATGAAGTTGACCTACCACTCTATGATTTTGATCAATTAGAGGGGAACCCGACGAGCCATGTTCCACAGTACCATCGTCAAACCTAACGCTCCAATGAGAATCAGTTGGTGTGTCTGGCCATGTAGCTGATGTTGCTTGGTCTTCTTCATATGAAATCTTTTTAATATCGGCGGAAGGATGATGTATGCCTACAGATGATGATGCAGCTGAATTTATATTTGACCACCCATTAAAATATACATTATAACTAAGCGGAGGCGTTTCGCTTAACATTAAAAGGGCAAAATCAGAAGCCGAATTGTTTGCCTTAAATGTTGCGCCGGATATTGTTTGAGCACTGGGCTCTGTTTCCGGATTAGCGCATGAATCGCTTTCATAATTAAAATAGAAAACCCATGTATTTACATTTGTATTTGCTTCATACACATGGTTTGCTGTCAAAAAAAATGGGGCATAATTTTCTTTTACACTATTTATTAAAGAACCTGAACCTGCAGAGTTACCCAATATTATCATTGCAACTGAATGTACTTCATTTTGCCAATCATCAGCTTCTGGGCAATGAACATTATTATTACATGATTCAGAATCACCAAAACCGTTCACCTTATTTAAGTTAGTATTACTTGAATATTTAAAAATATTTCTATAAGCATGTATCACTTTTGAAATACTAATTACACCAGGTTGGCTAATATTATCAGGCTCATAATATTCGAGAATAATTTCATCTCCTTTTACTAATCTAGTAGCGAATTTTCCATATGGTTTGTTATTACGAGATGTAAAGGCGCCAATTGTCATACTTCTATCTTTGTTATAAATAAAAAACTTTGCACCTTCCGGCAACCAAAATTTGTCATAAATTAAATTTACCGAGTATGCACCCTGCGATAATATTTTTAAGCGCCACAACTTACCTCCATCAGATAATTTCTCCCAGGTACCTGAATTTTGTAAATTGTATGACACATCAAAACAATAGCCAAAACGATAAGGCACATCTTTACGTGCAATCGCATCTTCGTGCAGAAGCGATTCAACATCAACAGGTGGCATTATTTTAACTTCCATGTATGAAGACAGTTGATGTGTAAAAGCGTATGGTTTTCCTCCTTGACTAATCTGAGCATTAATACAAGAAAAAAAACCAAATATTAGTATCGTAATAGTTGAAATAAGTATTTTTTGTTTCATGACTCCTCCTTTTATTTGTAATTGGAATTATTGTGCATATATTTTTTAATATTGCTATTATTCTCCTTGGAAAATTAATTTTGCATTATTGTTGTAATAAATATAAAGTCTGTCATTTAAGATTTCGTATAATTTTAGAGCTTGAATTGCCCTATAATATTTTTCATCCAGAGATTCTTTACCACAATATATCATAGTAGTACCAATGCTAACGATATTTAAGGAATTTAATGAATCAACTGTAAAGCGACCGGTTATATCATTACAATCACTCTTTCCTGAAAATGTTCCATCTTCTAAGAATTTTATATTAAATACTTGCCCTTCTGGTGGTTTTATGATTTGACCAGATGTATCAAATGATTCTAAAATCCAGAGAGTTTTTAATAAGGGCTTTGATTCTGATTCGGTGGGTGATTTTTTACAATAAGATATAATCAGGGCAAGACCTAATATAATAATGAGGTTTTTTGTATTCATAATTTCCTCCTATTTTTTACTTTTGTTCAAGCTAGTTTTATTTAGTATTACATTAGTAATTTAATTGCTAATTTCGTTCCCTGTATAAACCATTATTATTAATAATTAATGCGTCCTAAAATCAAACTAACTTTATATTGTGTTTAACTTTATTTTTATCAAATAATTGACAAGACCTCAAAAATCTGATAATATTAAAGTAGTTTTTATTTTTAATAATGTTTTATCGATTCTTTATTTATTGTTCACCTTTGCTATTGCCCTAACGAACCGCAATTAAGTTGCAGCCCATAACAAGAAACTTATATTTATTACTTCTGCCAAAGATTAAGCAAACTGTGCTTAATTTTCCGTTTACGACAAGCACAGTTTGCAAGACTATTAATTAATTTGACTACGTTGAACAAGATAATTTATGCGGATCATCTACTTTAAAAATCTCTAAAAAGCCGAATGCGTAAAATGCTGTCAACTTAAATTGCATTGTTAGTTGAAGCCCCTTTTTATAAAAATATGTTTATTCCTAAACCAATTAAAAATGTATTCCCTTTTTTGTTATAAGGAATATATATGTCCTCTGCCGTTGAATACAATGGTTCTTCTACTGTTGTTATTCTATAACTAATAATTGTTTCCAGTGCTACATTATTTGTAATAAAATAATCTAAACCCCCACTTAGTAATAATTCTTGACTAGGAAATTTATCGGTATAACCATATGATGTTGTTATTTCTCCGAGATATGAATAACCTATGGATAAATACGGCTTAATCCTTTCTATATCAAAATAATACCTTATACTAGGACCAATACCATATTTTGTAGAGCTACGTTCTCTGAATGTTTCATAAGTATAATCTATTGAAATATTTACTGAAAGATTATCAAAGATGAAATAGCCAAATTGAGGGTTAAATAAAAATATATCTAGATTATTATTCGGATCTACAGTTCCTTGAGTCATATAAAATAAATTACCATTTAAATTAATCCTTCCTTGTTTTGTTGGCGATTGACCAAAAACAAATTGTGATACAATCAAAAATAGGATTAAAATTATTTTTTTCATTTTTATTCCTTTAATTGTTTATCATATAACGAACCGCAATTAAGTTGCAGCCCATAACAAGAAACTTTTATTTATTACTTCTGCCGAAGATTAAGCAAACTGTGCTTAATTTTCCGTTTACGACAAGCACAGTTTGCAAGACTATTAATTAATTTGACTACGTTGAACAAGATACTTTAAGCGGATCATCTACTTTAAAAATCTCTAAAAAGCCGAATGCGTAAAATGCTGTCAACTTAAATTGCATTGTTAGCTGCTTTTTATTATGTACGATTAATCAATTAATACATTTATTCCTAAACTTAAAACTCCATCAATGTTATGTCTTATTTCATTTCGTAAGTAAACTTTATAAAATATTATAGGCGTTAAGGTTTTTCCTATCCAGTGGGCACCTATATTAAACATATTTATAAATCTGTCGTCAAAATTTTTTATATCTGCAGTTATTGAAGCAAATCCTATAACTTCTACGTTCAATAACAATTTGTTTATTTGATAACCGCCTGTAATTCCATAATGCACAAATAATTCTGTGACCGAATTAATTTCTGTAGCAACTAATAAATTAGGTCCTAACTCCAATCCATAATTTAATCCCTCTGTATTTATATAGTGATAAGCATAATTAAAATATAAACCAATACGACTTTGGAAGTATGTGGGAAAATAATAGTAATCCGACAATGCTCCGCTTAATGCTGCTCTTTCTGACGTAGTTGGTAATAGTAGTCCAAATGTAATACACGATATTCTATTTTCCATTATTTGGGGTTTTGTTTGTAATCCTATAAAAATATTACCAAGAAAACTTTCCGAATAACTATATCGTCCAAAACCATTGTCTATATCGTAACTAGTATTTATATAAGGAATATTACCTATTATATTTAATTTAGAGCTAAGCGGAATGCTAGCGGATAATTCATAGACTCCTGATAAAGTAGTTGTATTCCTATTAGTTGAATAGAATGCTTTTTTAAAACTAAAACCAAATTGCTTTTTATTATTTGGAATAGTCTGAAAGTCCAACGTTTGTGCTGAAAGAACATCTATTGCTATAAACATTATTAAAAGAAATAGAATTCCTTTTCGATTAATATTCCCCAAATTTATAACTCCTCCTATCAATTTTAATTTAATATATTTAACTATAGCAGCTAACTTATTATTAAGTTGACTATTATCCTCGTTCCTTATGTCTATATATAGTCATAAAATGTATGTATCTACTCATTTTTACTTTTAATGTCTACATATAGACACAAAAAAATGTCTTGTCCTAGACATTCATTTTTTCCCTGTTTTATCAATTATTTTCCTCCCCCTTCTCCTATTACTATCCGATCTTCTAAGCCTAATGATAATATTTCTCCATATGGTAATTCCCATACTTTTTCTTCTATGTTCCATCGTCCGCCTGCGTTCTTAACTAAATTTGATATATCAATCTCATTGTACATTACTATTATAGGTATAATTTTATTAAAAGGAATTTTGTTTGTTCTTTTTTCCCATTCTTTCTCTTCTACTATAATTTCCACAGTTGTTAATTTTTTATTTTGCTTTTTATCATATCTGTACCTGACACAAATTAAGTTTTTACCGTATTTCCTTCTCCATCTTTTTGCCCCGGGCTGCTCCGGAAGTATAGTTCTTTTTATTTTCATTAAATTGATATAAAATCTTTATTAAAAACCTGAACAATAAATAAACAGCAAACTACAAACCACTGACTACAATACACAAACAACATACTACAGACAACAAACCATTTATCCTACAAATTATCTGCCGGACTTTTAATACCCAATCCTCCTTTTTTCATTACATGAGTGTAAATCATTGTTGTATTTAAATTTTCATGCCCGAGTAATTCCTGTACTGTACGTATATCATATCCGTCCTCCAAAAGATGTGTAGCAAAAGAATGGCGGAATGTATGACAGCTTCCGTTCTTTCTTATCCCGGCTTTTTTAACTGCGACTTTTACAATTCTTTGAAGAATTTTTTCATCAATATGATGTCTTCCTTTTTTTCCGGTTCTTTTATCTAATGATATCTGTGGTGATGGAAATACATATTGCCACCCTATTTCCTTACCTGCATTAGTATATTTTTTATCTAATGCATATGGCAGATAAACCGAACCGTTTCCATTCTGAAGGTCCCTTTGATGAAGCTTTTCTACTCTTTGTATATGCTGCTTTAATTTTTCTTTTATAACCGAAGGAAAAATAGTTATCCTGTCTTTCCTTCCTTTACCATCCCTAACTGTAACCTGGTTGTATTCAAATTCTATATCTTTTACTCTCAGCCTGACACATTCCATCAATCTTAATCCTCCACCGTATAAAAGGTTAGCCATTAGCCAGTTTACCCCTGATAATTGATTTATAATTTCTTTGATCTCTTTACGGGTAAAAACAACCGGGAGTTTTTTTGGTTTCCTAGCCCTGATCAAATCAATATTATTGATTTCTTTTTTTAGTACTTGTTTATACAAGAATATTATTGAACACAATGCCAGGTTTTGTGTTGAGGCTGATACATTTCTTTTTGTAGCTAAATAATTTATATAACGACTAATTTCATTTTCACCCATATTTAATGGATGTACCTTTTTATTGAACAGAATAAACTCCCTTATCCATTTAATATATGCTTCTTCGGTCCTTTTACTATAATGATGAACTCTTATTACAGTTTTTATTTGCTCTATGAGTTTTATTTTCGGTATCGTCGGGTTGGTATCGGTATTTTCATTGGATTTTTCTTTTTCCATTCCCCGAATTTTTTTTTGGCTTTTATAAAAATAATTTAATTTCCATTTACAAGCAAGAAAATTTATTTGCTTATAATTTTACTACCGTAATTTAATTGTACATTTAAATTTTGTTAATCTAATTCAACTGTTTAAATATTTTTATTATTTGTAATTTGTATATTATTTTGTCCTTCCTTTATGACAATGGCATTTTTAGAAACAATATAATTTTGAAACTTCGAGTCTCTCATTTTAAATACAGCTTCGCTGCTTGAGGCACATCAATAATTGGGGTAATATTTAATTTAAGACAGGTTCCCTTTTCCCCACTAATTTTTATGATGCTTTCAAACTAAATTTAAATAATGAATTTTGCAACAGAATTTTTTGTAATATTTATTTTTCTTAGTTTCTAAACTTGTATCTTTTTACTTGTTTCTTTTATCTTTTCTCTACTTTTATTTTTTCTCTACTTTTATCTTTTATCTACTTGTTTCTTTTCTCAATCTTTGCTCAAAGGATTAATTTGAGCAGTAATAATTAGTACAATTAATATAAGAAAGTTGTTTTATATCACACCAAGTTTTTATTCAAAATCATTAATTTTATAGATGAAAAAACCTTCAAAGTATACATTTTATAAACGAGCAAGCGGAATTTAATCTGTTGTTAACCGGAGCAGCCTTAATCGTCGAAGATCAAATCATAACTGCTCTTGATTTGAAGCAAACACTTAAAAATTTTGGTTATTCTAGTATTACTATTATTAATAAGGGAAAGAAAGCTATCGATTTTATAGAACGTGAATCGCTTTCTATTGCTTTGCTTGATATTAAATTAGCAGATGATGTTTCAGGGATTGAAGTTGCTAGAAGATTAAGACAAAAATGTATCCCGTTTATTTTTATCTCCGCGTTTTCTAATCCTGAAAATTTCAGACTTGCTACGGAATTGAAACCCGCCGGAATAGTAATGAAACCCTTCAAGGAACAGTCTATTGAAACATTACTTAATAAGCTATAGTGTTCATCCGGTAACAAAATTGGAAACAGCGTTTACCTTACCATTTTTTTGCACCGGCAAAAGTTGTAGGTTCTATGTTCAGGTATTATTTAAGGCAATGCTTTATTAAACGGAACGATGTAATATTTATATTTTGACAGATTATTAAAATTTATTGTTTTATTATTTATAAAGTCTCTCTCCTCTCAGGAAAGAGATTAATGTGAGGCCTTTTTTAATTTTTTTACTAAAATTAAACTTTTCTTGTTTTCCCAAATTAATTTTGACAGCAATGAAAATTAATTTGAACAGAGCTTATATTTAATCTCAATATTTTCAAATTTATTCGTAATTTATATTTTGACTTTTGACCTTTAACTATTAATCCTGAGGTTACTTTGAATCATCCTATTGGAGCACATACATCAATTTCCGGTGGAGTACCGGGCGCTGTTGACCTGGCAGAAAAATTAAACTTTTCTGCTATGCAGATATTCAGTAAAAATAATAACAGGTGGGCTGCTAAACCTTTTACTGATCAAATCATTAATGAATTTAAAACAAAGCTAAATTCGTCGGGAATTAAAATAACAGTCGTTCACGATTCCTATTTAATAAATTTATGCTCGTTAAAGGATGAGCTGCTGGAAAAATCGAGAGCAGCATTTCTCGATGAATTAACTCGTTGTGAACTGCTTGGAATTCCATATTTGAATTTTCATCCTGGTGCTCACGGCGGCGCAGGCGAAAAAGATGGGATAAAATTAATTGCGGAATCTTTAAATATTGTTCATGAGAAAACTCAAGATTATAAAACCAGCAGTATGATCGAGGTAACTGCAGGACAGGGTTCCGCGGTAGGCTATAAATTTGAACATATTAGAAAAATAATTGATCTCGTTGAACAAAAAGAAAGAATGTCCGTTTGTATTGATACTGCACATATTTTCGCAGCCGGATATGATATAAGGACTCCTGATGCCTATCAAAAAACTATGAAAGAGTTTGACATTATAATAGGATTGGAAAAATTAAAATGTTTTCATATGAATGACAGTAAAAAAGAATTCGCCAGCAGGGTCGACAGGCATGAGCATATAGGAAAAGGTTTTATCGGTTTGGATGGATTCAGAAATATTATGAATGATAAAAAACTTGAAAGTGTTCCAAAAATTCTTGAAACTCCTAAGGGTAAGGAACAACTGGAAGATGTTGAAAATATAAAGGTACTGCTGAGCCTGATCGAAGTTTAACATTCTACACAATATAGTGTTCTGTCACTGACATTTATGTACATTTGAGTCGGCCGTCATGGACCATTCCATGACAGGAATATCTAAAATATCAAACCTGCCCAAAATAAATTGTTTATGAAAGGATTTAATCTGTAAATAATCGGTAGTAAAAAAAATTACTAATATTTACTGTTAATAGCTCCTCAAAAGAATTGCGCCTGTCCGGCGAAGTCTAAAAGACGAAGCCGGATTAAGAAAAATTACGGAATTGAGCGGTTAATCCCGTCGGGTGGTTGTTCTAACAATAGAACAAAGAAAGTAATTTGCTTTAATAGCAAATTAGATTTTTAAAATAATAATCGTCAGTTTATTAAAATATTTGGGCATGATGGCAGGTTTAGGAAATGCGCTTAAATTTCTTGAAGCCTTGAAAAGAAAAGAATAGCTTAAAGATATTTAAAATATAAAAGTACTGTTGAATCTTATTGAATAAAAAGTTTTATTTTTGAGGTTCAATAGCCCTAAGTACCATAACTCCTGTATCCTTGTTAAACTTCATTAGGTAATCAGCAAGTGGTACTTTAGTAATTTGCACTTTGTAACCTACATTCGGTGCGTGCAAAAAATGAATCCTTCCATCATCCATTTTAACTGCAATTCCGACATGGTTTATATCCAATCCTTTTACATTAGATGTAATTGCAATTAAATCACCGTTATGAATTTTATTTTCTACATCAGAAACTTTTTCCTTTGGAATAAAATAATATTTCCTTTTATTAATATCTTGTTCCTGCTCTCTTATAATCCCTATATACACGGGATCTTTTTTTAATTGTACATAAGAATCAGGATGTTCAGACATGAAATCAAGACTAAATTTTATAGAATCTCCTCCGATTTCCTTTGAAATATTTTTTACAATTCCTTTTCTTTCATTATCATAAATCCAATCTGAAAAATAATGTAGCCGTGAAGGATATTGGGCTATTTTTCCATACCTGTATCGAATTTTAGTCAATTCATTTTTATAATCATTAAAGGTAGTCTTTTTTTCTTTAATACATCTTGCAAATGTCAATGAATTTTCAAGGAATGTGGTACAATCCAGTCCCGTCAGATTAATTACTAATTCTTCCCTATCCCCTTTTTCTAAAGTATTGGCAGCATAATCTGTTCCTATAAAACTTTTTCCGATTTCAGCTATAACATCACCGATCGGTTTTTCATCCAAGTTCTTTTTAACAGCCAGCTCAAATTTATTCTTACAAATTGAAATATCTTTTTGGGAAAAGACCTGTGCTTTTAAAAAGAATGGAATTATAACCAGTAGAAAAAATAATTTTATCATCAACTTCATTTTACTTTACCTCTGCCTACGTCTCAGCCTTTACCTTAATATTTTAACTTTTGATCTTTGACTTTTAACTTTTGATTTTAAATAATATCCTCATCCGAAGAAATCTCGCTATACTCTTCAATTTGCCTGGCGTGAGCAAGATTTTCAAACCTGGCATACTCTTTAATAAATGCTAACTTAACATCTCCGGTCGGACCGTTTCTCTGCTTCCCTACAATTATTTCAGCAACACCTTCAAGAGAATTCCCGTTTTCATCTTTCATCATACCATAATATTCAGGTCTGTTTAAAAATATAACCACATCTGCATCCTGCTCAATTGAACCTGATTCACGCAAATCCGAAAGCTGCGGTCTTTTATCGTTCCTGGTTTCAACTGCACGGTTTAACTGTGCCAGCGCAAGGACAGGTATATTCAATTCTTTTGCCAGCGATTTTAATGACCGGGAGATATGTGAAATTTCTCTCTCACGGCTTTCAGCTTTGGCCGGTCCCTGCATCAACTGAAGATAATCAATTATTATCATCCCGATATTCTTTTCAACTTTTAATCTTCTTGCTTTGGCTCTAATTTCAAGCACTGTTTGAGCAGGAGTGTCATCAACATAAATTGGAGATTCAATAAGTTTGTGCGCATTCTTGCTTAACTTAACACCTTCGGAAGAAGGAAGTTTACCGGTCCTGACAAGGTGAGCATTTAATCTTCCCTCAGCACAAAGCATTCTTATTATAAGCTGCATTGTTGACATTTCAAGACTGAAAATACCTACAGGAACTTTATGCTCTATTGCTGCATTGCGTGCAAGCGTTAAGGCGAAAGCAGTTTTTCCCATGGAGGGTCTGGCTGCAATAATTACAAGATCCGATTTTTGAAAACCACCCAGTATTTCATCAAGTTCATAAAAACCGGTTGGTACTGAGAATTTCTGGTTTGTTTTGGAATGGATAGCTTCAATATATTCAAGTGCATCTCGCACAGCCCTGTCCATACCGAGAAATGATTTTTTAAGGTGTGATTCGGTAATCTCAAAAATCTTTCTTTCTGCTTCATCCAAAATATCAAATGCATCTTCAGTTCCATCGTATGCGGCCCTGGCAATTTCGTGAGAACTGGAAATCAATCCTCTTAAAATCTCTTTTTCCAGGATTATTTTTGCATGGTACTCTATATTTGCAGCAGAAGAGATATTCTGTGAAAGCTTGCTTAAATATACTGCACCGCCGATTTCATCGAGCTGTTCTCTTTTCTTTAATTCCTCGTATAAAGTAACCGTGTCTATTGGTTCTCCCGATTCAAAAAGAGAAACCATTGCTTCAAATATTTTTTTGTGTTCGGTTAAATAAAAGCTGTTAGAAGTCAGCAGCTCAATTGCTTTGGGTACAGCCTCTTTTTCAATCATCATCGCACCCAAAACCGAAGCCTCAATTTCAGGTGCCGCCGGTGGTTTAACATCTGCAGGAATTATGTCATTTAAGGTATTATTATCGTTTCTTTTTTTCATAAAAATCAGGATTCAATCTTAAGAATTAGAAGTGTAAATTACAATTACAATTTCAAAATTAAAAATTATTTTTTAAGGTATTGCAAATTTGTACAAAATAAATTGTTTAACAACCGGTTTAATCATTAAATCGATACGAATAAAAGATATTATGTTTTTATTGTTAGTTGATCCTCAAAAGAATTGCGCCTGTCCGGTTTGATGAAAGCTGACTAAAAAAATTCAGGAATTACATTAAAATATAAAATAACCGGTATTTGTAATAAAAAAGTATCTTTTCTCAACTTGTTTCTTTTATTTTTTTAGTTTACGCACTTAAAAAGGTTGGATAGTGCTCCTTGCTGCTTAATGAAGTATTGCTCTGATTAAAATGAATTAAATTTTTATCTTAAAAACAAAAGACTTATTAAGCTATTCTTCATATCTATCCTTCCTGTCCTAGAATAATATATAGTTAATGAATTATATAAATTGACAGAATGATTTATATAAAGTCATAACTTCAAATAAGCGTTTCCCTTCCCAAGTGAAAGGTTGAATAAAGTTCCTTGTTGCTTTATGAGGTTACAATCTTAAATGTGTTTTTCCGACATCAAAAAATATCCATCTGCCCACCGAAGTAACATACACAAGTGGGTTAAAAAATATTCTGAACGGAATATATCAGGTAAACAATAAAAGATAAACCTCCCCAAACTTGTTTCTTTTTACTTGTTTCTTTTATCTTTTTTGAGTTTAAGTGCTTAATACTTTTTCAATTTTTATTACTAAAATTTAATTTTTATGTGTTTTTCATAATTAATTTTGAAGCACTGATATTTCTTTTTTATATTGTTATGGGGAGAAAGATAATTCTTTCCAAAACACTTTTAAATTCATAAATGATTGCAGGTTGATTTTTTTTAATAAAAAAATAGAGATTTATGTCCTGGTTTATCGGTTACACCGGAAAAGATAATCCAATTTTGAATGAATATATTTTATCTCTCAATTTGGGACAAGATGAAGTTACTAACGAAAATTTGAAACTTGTATGTAGTGCGAAGGGAAAGAATATATCGTTTAGTTTTAATGATGACTCTTCTGGGTGGATTATAAGCGGCATGTCCATTTCCATTGAAGAAAATAAATTTATAAAAAAACATGAATGGGAAGAATTATTATCAAAAAAGCATTTTAATCTAAAAAATATTGATGGTCATTTTGCCGGATTAAAATGGGATAATGAAAAAATAATTTTTTTTAATGATCAGCTGGGTTTGAGAGATATTTATTTTTTAAAAGTAAACTCAAATTACTTGTTTTCTACAAGACTGGACTGGATAGCAAAGTTCAACAATGAAAACAAAATAAATTTTAATGAATTTTCTACCAATTGGTTATTGCCGCATCAAATTTCCTGGCAAAGTATTATTGATGATGTGATTATGCTAAATCCGGGAGGAATTATTAAAATTACATCCGGTATTTTGGAAAAGAAAAATTCTCCCTGGATGCCGGATTTTAATCTTAATAGTAAATCAGATGATTTTTTAAATGTCCTTAATAATTTTATAAAATTGACGGATTCGGAAAATGAAAAGATTAATCTTGGACTTTCCGGGGGTATTGATTCAAGAGTATTATTACAGGCTTTATTCAATAACAATATTAATACTTTTGGGACTCATACTTTCGGCAGTATCTTAACTGCAGACGGAAAAATTGCAGAAAAAATAGTCAAGGATTATAATCTCTTACATCGTTTTTTCTCGTTTTCTTTTCCTGAAAAGGAACAATTATTAAAATATTTATTCGAAAGTGTTTCGCAACTTGGACTTAGTGCCTCAATTTATGAAACGTTAAACTATCCTTTTTATGAACAATTAAGCAATCAGAATTATATTGTTCTTGATGGTGCTTATGGAGAAATTTTTAGGAGAGCTTATCTAAATAGATTTCTTATTCTGGGAAAAAGTGCTTTATTAAACAAAGATGCCGGAGCAATCTTTAAACTTTTAAAAAGATCTAAAGCAGATATTTTTAATGAAGAGATAAACAAGAGACTCGAAATTTCAGCTGTTAACCAGTTAGCAAAAATCCTTGAAATTTTACCCGGTGCGGATTCAATAGGAATAGAAAATTGGCTGGATACATTTTTTATTAAAACAAAAGTTGCAAATATAAGTGGTCCAAGCCAGACTTTACTTGATAATATTTCCAGGGCTTTTATGCCATTTATTCAACCTGCTGTTCTTGATAAAGGATTTGGTCTGGATTTTTCAGAAAAGAAAAACGGCCGGTTGTTCTGGCAAATAATTAATCACGGCAAAGAATTAAACAAGTATCCCCTGGTAAAAGATCAAATTATTTATCCTTTTAGCTCCAATCTTTTATTTGTACGTCTTTACCAGAAATTTAAGCGAAAGCTGGGACTAGTGTACAAAGATAACATTCAGTATGAATTATTGGTTAAGTTAAAAGATTTTGTTTTAGACCGGATCAGTTCTCAGGATGTGAAATATTTTGATTTGTATGATCACAAAAAAGTATCAAATCTTGCTTCTGATTTTTATAATGGTAATAATTCACTGATAAATGATTTAACCTGGTGGATCACTTTTGATATCTGGAGGGAATGTTATAAAATCAAATGAAGAATTATATTACCGGCTGCTCATGTGTTAAACAGTGTATCGTTCCCAGGCCCCAGACCAGATCTACTGCATGTATGCCTATTACAGGTCTGTCAGTTACCAATTCTGATATTATTCCCAAAGCTATCCTATCTTTGGGATCATTAAAAGTAGGAACTAAAACGGCATAGTTTGAAAAATAAAAGTTTACATAACTTGCCGGCAGCCTGTGTCCTTTAAATATAACAGGAGAAGGCATAGGAAGAGAAATTATTTCCGGTTTGCTTCCGTTTTCAAGCTTAATTTCCTCTAACCTTTCTCTGTTCTCTTTTAACCTGGAATAATTCTCATCATTTGGATTTTCTTCCTGAACCAGCAGCAGAGTATTTGAATTAATGAACCTGCATAAATCATCTACATGACCATGAGTATCATCACCGGCGATTCCCTTTCCAAGCCAGATAACATTTGAAATACCTAAATATTTTTTGAATACTTCTTCATAATCGTTTTTTGTAAAACCGGGATTTCTAACCTGGATTTTACTATCCATCAAACATTCTTCCGTAGTTATTAAAGTCCCTTTTCCGTTTGTATCAATTGAACCGCCTTCCAATACAATATGTCTGTTTTTATAAACCGGAAGAATTTTTTGAAGCTTAAATTTTTTAGAAATAAATTGCGGAAGCTTTTCATCCTTCTTGTAATTGGAATATTTAACCCACCCGTTGAATCTGAAATTTACTGCTGATATTTTGTTATCCGATTCTTTAATAAAAATTGGACCGGAATCCCTTGTCCACCCTCTGTTGGTTCGCAAAGTATAAAATTCAATATTTTCAAAACTAATATTAGCTGCTTTTAATGCTTTTTCTGCTTTCTCTTTATGCGGCCTTGATTCAACAATAATTCTTACTTTTTCTCCCCTGGAAATATATTTCACAATTTCAGCATAAACCCATGGGATAGGTATAAACTTTCCCGGCCAGTCTTCTTTATTATGCGGCCAGCCGAACCAGGTAGCTTCATGTTTTTCCCATTCGGCAGGAACTCTTAATTTTCTGATTTTTGACCTCTGATTTCTGTTCTCTGGTTTCCGATTTCTGATATCTGTTTTTTGACTTTTTTCCCTATCCCAAAAACCTTTTATCTATTCCGCCGTATGAATCGATTCTCCTGTCCCTTAAAAACGGCCAGTTGTGCCGGATATATTCAATTCTCTCGAGATCAATCTCTGCTATTAAAATTTCTTCTTTGTTAACTGAAGCTTGTGCAGCAACTACTCCCTGCGGATCAGAAATAAACGATGAACCCCAGAATTCTATTCCTGCAGAATCTTTCGATTGTTTTTCCAGTCCGATTCTGTTGCATGCCGCAACATAAACACCATTTGCAATTGCGTGCCCTCTTTGTACAGTTTGCCACGAATCGTATTGCGCTTTCCCTTCACTTTTCTTTTCATTCGGGTGCCACCCTATTGCTGTCGGATAAAATAAAATACTGGCACCTTTTAATGCAGTAAGCCGTGCACTTTCAGGATACCATTGATCCCAGCATACAAGTGTACCAATATTTCCGAATTTAGTATTGAATGATTTATAACCAAGATCACCAGGAGTAAAATAAAATTTTTCATAATAAGCAGGATCATCCGGAATATGCATTTTACGGTACATTCCTTCTATCTCACCATTTGTATTAATTAATGCAATACTATTGTGGTAAATTCCGGGAGCACGTTTTTCAAAAATTGATGCAACAACTACGACCTTATTCTTTTTGGCAGCTTTTCCTATCTCTTCAGTAGATGGTCCAGGAATTGTTTCTGCCAAACCAAAATTCTTAATATCTTCTTTTTGACAAAAATATTGTGAACGGAAAAGTTCCGGCAGACAGATTACCTGCGCTCCCTGTTTTGCAGCTTTATTAATCCATGAAACAGCTTTTTTCAGGTTAGCATCAGGATTCTTGCTTAATGCAATTTGAATTAATCCGATGGTAAATTTTTGCGGAATTTTATTTTTCATATTATTTATAAATATACATTAAACATTGTTTAAAAGATAAAAGAAACAGGTAAAAAAATTCAAGAAGAAAATAACTAGTTCAGGCAACTTTTATCTTTTTACTTTTATCTTTTATCTTTTATCTTTTATCTTTTATCTTTTATCTTGTTACTTATTGTACCCGTAAGTTGAAACAAGAATACCCTTGGTATTATATTCTTTGCGGGTTTGGAGCACACCATTTTTGTAGAATTCTTCCTTCTTCAGCTCTTTGCTGTTATAATAAGTTCTTACCCAGCCGTCTAAAACATCATTATTGTAATCCGCCGTTTTTTCAATACCGCCGTTTTTAAAATATGTGGTAACTTTACCTTGCAGTGCTCCATCAATATAATTCCCGTCGGTTTTTGTCAATCCGTTTTCGTAGTAAGTTGTTGATTCCCCATTTTTAATATTATTATTATAATTTTCGGCAGATTCCAGGTTCCCGTTTTGGTAATATTTTATATAAATGCCGTTCATTGCATTATTTTCAAAATAAATTTCGGATTTCTTTTCACCGGTTTCATAATAATTTTTTGTGATTCCTTTTCTTAAACCTTTCATATAATCCATCGAAGATTGAAGTATTCCATCTTCATAATAAGTGTATGATTTACCATTTAATGTATCATTACTATAGTTCCATTCCTCTTTTAAATATCCGCTTTCATAATAGATTCTGTATGGTCCGTCTTTTTTATTATCTTTATAATAAATTTCTTCTTTTATAGAACCATTATCATAATAATTCCTTACAGTCCTTTCTACAGCTTCAAGTTTACCGGTATAATCATACTTTACACGATTAGTTAATTCATCATTAACATAATCATCTTTAACTCTTAAATTGCCCGCTTCATCGTAAATTGTCACTTCTCCCTGGAGCTTACCATTTACAAAGTAAGCATTAAGTGCAACAATGCCGTTTTGATTATAAACTTTTGTAGGACCGTTTAATATACCGTCTTTAAAAGTTTTTTCTACTTCTAGCTGCCCGGATTTGAAATACGTTTTTGAAATTCCCTGCAATACTCCGGCTGCATAATTCCATTCTCCCTGCAGTTCACCGGTTTTATAAAATGTTTTTGTGATTCCCTGAAGTTTTCCCCCCGCATAATGCTGAATTGCCCATAATTCACCGGTTTCATAATACCATTTGGATGTATCTTCTTTCTCACCGTTATGATAATTCCATTGAATGCTTAAAAGACCGTTATCAAAATACCAGGTAGATATACCTTCTTCTTTTCCGTCTTTAAATTTCCATTCTTTCCACAGATGTCCGTCAGGGTAATATTCGAGATAAGTTCCGTTAAGCTTATCGTTTACATAGTCTCCCTGTGTTTTTAGAGTGCCGTTGGGATAGTAAGACTTTTTTATTTCTACACTTGATTGAGCATTAATAGAGCATGTAAATAAAAAAAATATAACTACTAAATAAAAAATTATACTCCAAAAATATTTTTCATTACCGTAAGTTGAAGAATTTTCCATATTATATCCATAATAATCATTTTTAATTTGAACAAAAAAATTATAACAATTTTTAATAAGTAAAAATAAACAAATGAATACACATAAAATTTAAATAGAGATTTAATAGGAAGGAGATATTTTGCCAAACTTTGACATTATTAGAGCTTGACACAGTTTGACCGGGAAAGTATAAAGAGACAATTTTATAATCTTCTATCTACAATTTAATAACTCACCGCATAAGTATCATCTTTCTTGTGGCAGTATATTCATCAGTTTGTAAACGATAAAAATGAACTCCGCTGTTTACTGCCTCTCCACGTTCATTTTTCCCATTCCATATAACTTGATGGCGGCCTGCTGATTGTTCTTGTTCAACTAACGTTTTAACTTTTTCTCCAAGTACATTGTAAATTTCCAGGATTACTTTTGCAACCTTAGGTAAATCATATGCTATTTGAGTACTTGGATTAAATGGATTGGGATAATTCTGTAAAAGGCTAAATTCTTTTGGAAGAGTAGATATTTTCTCTTTTAAATCTACAGAAGGACTAACATAAACATGTACCGGAATTATTATATCTTCACCGTTTGTTTGAACATAAACCTGGCTGATGTAATTTCCTTCTTCTAGACCTTCCGGTTTTAAATAAACTTTTATTTGCATCGAATCACCGGATGGAATTGTTCCTTCGGCAGGCTCGAAAATTAAGCCGGAAGTTCTGTCTGAAATCGCAACATTCTCAATCTTCTGATCTATATCTCCCTGATCATCTGTTACGGTAAGAATACATGTATAATTACTATCCAGTTGATAACAATGTGTGATTTTAATATCAGTGCTTGTATAACCATCGCCGAAAAACCAGTGATAGGAAGTGATCTCGCCGTCATTATCATAAGATTGGGAAGCATCAAACGAAACAGTCTGACCTACTAATGCCTGAGCAGGAGATACCAGAGCAACCGCTACAGGAGAATCATTAACAGAGCCAACAGCTCTTATAAGAAATGCTGCCGAATCAAACCCGGAAATACTGTTCAATGATTTAATAGAGTTCGTACCCGGATCATAATAATAACTTTGATTTGGATGTAAAGCATGTTTATCAACACCAGCAGGATAACCTATATCGGTGGAAAGGGGTTCAATCATAACATAAAAAATTTCCCCTTGTTTAAATTGAATTGGATTTAAGATGATAGTATACCATGCTCCATTTGGTACCAATCCCATGGATACTGTACCTTTTATAATTGTAGAATCATTATTTCCTACTTCTATATAGATATTATTGGTATCTGCATTTTCGGTTCTCATATAAAATTGAATTTTTTCGAGCTTAAAATCGAAGTCCATTAGAGTAAAAAAATTAAACCAGAAAAATGATTTATTATTATTCCATCCGAGAAAGGTATCCGGTGTGTCATTCCCATCATCAAGAATAAGAACCTCCTCTCCTTCAATATTTAAAGAATGAGATTCAGGAGGACAGGAAGGTGTTAATTGAGAAATTCCTGATTGCTGAATGAAATTAAGATTTGTATTTGTAACTTGATATTGCTCTGAAGTTTCTTTTTTGCTGCTGAAAAATATATTATGGTTTGAAAGTTTGGTAATGCTATGTGACAGTGTATCAGCTCTTAATTTAAAATATAAAGGGAAATTTCCTGTATTGGAAAGATAAAAAGTAGTTAAAGCAGTATCTTCATGATTAGCATTCAAGTCTAATTGTGAAACATTGACATCAGGGGTGGTAGTTTGTACAATATTAACCGAAATAATTCCATATTCAATCCAATGTTGATTTTTATAATTCCAATTCATAAACACTGTGTCTGAATATTTCCCGACCGGAAGGATATATGTTGTAGCTGTAACTATGGTATGTATAATTTGTTTGGACTTAAGCGTAAACGATGTAAGTGGGAAAATAGATAACCAATCGGCATTCCACGTTAGATAACCATTAAAAGTGACAGTCCATGTTGTATCAGAATTCCAAATACTATACCAAAAATTTTCAGGGCTCGGATTATTACCCAATGGAACATTTCCAAAATCCCAATCTATATTTTCATTATGAGTTAAAGAATCATTAGACGTTTGACCTATCCTGAAATCAGGAGTAAAGTATTTTACGCTTTGCGGAAGAAAATAGGAAGCTTGTAGTATAAGTAATAGGAAAATAATTTTTATTAATTTCATTTTTATGCTCTCTGTTTTTTAAAAGAATTTCTTTAATTCATCAAACCTCCGAGGTTTTCCATATAGTGGCTTCATGATGTTACCCCCTCTTTTAGCTGCCTGATGCTTACGTGCATAATCAACCAGGCTACGCCGCATCGCCAGTGAAGCAACAGCAAAAAAATGAGAACGATTTTCCCAATGAATATTTTGATTTCCGATAAGCTTTAAATAGGCTTCGTGAACTAAGGCAGTTGTATTTAATGTATGCCCGGAGCGTTCCTGTTTAAAATAATGATGGTCTACTCTCTTTAATTCTTCATAAACAAGTGAGAACAGCTCATTCATCATCTCCCTTTTTCCATGAGCTGAATTATTTAAAAGATATGTAATTCTCTTCTGATGTGAATTATCCATCTTATTTATCCCTAACAGAAGGGGAGACAAGATTTATGGTTTCATTTCAGAATATTAAACGGGATTACTTACTAAGATATTCTATATCTACAGAAACCCTCTAATTTTTTTTTCCTATAAAAAAATTATAAATATATTTTACTATATAATCAAGTATTTACGAATTATTTAGTAATAAAACCAATTTCTTTAATTACTTTTTCAGCTTTGTCAGCATCCTGCTGTGATTGAAAAGATAATCTGAATGTACCGCCTGTTCCCTCTCTTATTTTTAATAGCTCCATATCTTTTATATTTATGCCGTTCTTATAAAGAATGGTGGTTAATTTACTTAAAACTCCCGGTTCATCTTTTACGTAAACAAAAAGATCATACAAAGGATTAATAAATCCTTTTGTATTTTTAGGAATTTCATCTCTCTTGGATCTTGCTTTATCAAACAGATCTTTAACAGAATTAATATTTTCGTTTTTAAGAAGGTCTTCAAGATTACCTAAATTATTATTTATTAAATTCAGGGCAGCAAGAATTTCTTCTTTATTCATTTTAATTACAGGTTCCCATATATCGAAATTACCGGAAGCAATCCTTGTCATATCGCGAAACCCGCCGGCAGCAAAATCAAGATAATTAATTCCATTCTCATTATTAGTTACTGAATTTACCAGACTAACAGCTAACAATTGCGGTAAATGACTAACCTGTGCAATTATTTTATCGTGAATAAACGGATCCAAAAATCTTATTCTTGCACCAAGTAAATGAATAATTTTAGTAAGTTCTTTTATTTTTTCTGTATCTTTTTCAGAATTCGAAATGATATAAACAGAATTTTCAAATAAAAGAGGATCCGAATTTTCAAACCCTCCGGATTCCTTTCCGGTCATTGGATGTCCGCCGATATAAATCCCTTTGCTGTTTATTGCTCTCCACTCATTCTCAAAAACTCCCTTCACTCCGCAAACATCTGAAATTATAGTATTTTCATTTATAACAGGAGCTAATTTTTTAAGTGCTTTTAATGAAAGATCAGTTGGCAAACAGAGAAATATTATATCTGAATTCTTTGCTTCTTCAATACTATTTAGCCTGTTATCTATTACTTTCTGTTCGACAGCCGAATCAATGACATGTGATTTATCAAACGCACTTACTATAAAATCTTTGCCGGAATTTTTTAATCCTTTAGCAATTGAACCGCCAATAAGTCCGGTTCCTATTATTGATATATTTTGCATCTTTAATATCGATTCTTATGTATGTTTGCATGGATGCATGATTGTATGCATTCTAAACTTATTTAATATCTTTTGATTTTTGACCTTCCTGCCTGCCGGAACTTTAATGAAAACAGGTTGACTTTTGAATTTTGACTTTCACATTGTCCTGCCGATAACCTGTGCAATCAGTTTCACCTGCTCCATCAGTTCAACAAACTGATCCGGTAGAAGTGCCTGCGGACCATCGGATAATGCATGTTCAGGATCATGATGAACTTCAACCATTAATCCGTCAGCACCTGCAGCAACCGCGGCTCTTGCCATTGGAAGAACCTTATCTCTTAACCCGGTAGCATGTGACGGATCAGCTATTACAGGTAAATGACTTCTTTTGTGAACTACAGGAATAGCGGATAAATCAAATGTATTCCTTGTATAAGTCTCAAATGTTCTTATCCCTCTCTCACAAAGCACCAGATCCCTGTTTCCGTTTGAAAGTACATATTCAGCAGACATTAACCAATCTTCAACCGTTGCTGCAAGACCTCTTTTTAACATTACAGGTTTTGTAGTTCTTCCTAATTCATTTAGAAGAGGAAAATTCTGCATATTTCTTGCACCAACCTGGAAAATATCGGTATACTCTGCAATAAGAGGTATTTGAGAATTCTCCATTACTTCTGTAATAACAAGAAGATTATATTTATCGGCAGCTTTTCTAAGAAGCTTTAATCCTTCTTCCCCCATCCCCTGGAAAGAGTATGGGGATGTACGCGGTTTAAATGCACCGCCCCTTAAAATTTTTGCTCCGGCATTCGAAACAATCTCTGCTAACTTAAATATTTGTTCTTCACTTTCAACAGAACATGGTCCTGCCATCATAACAACTTCATTGCCCCCTATTTTCACATCTCCGATTGAAATTACTGTATCTTCTTTTTTGAACGTTCTGCTGGCCAATTTAAATGGTTCGGTTATCCTGTAGACTTCAGCAACACCTTCCAGGATTTTGACTTTCCTGATATCAAAATCAGGTTTAACTCCGATAGCACCCAGAACTATCTGCTGCACTCCGGTTGATTTATGTACAGCAAAACCGAAGTCCTCCAAATGTTTTACAACATTTTCGTATTGTTCATCGGTTACGTTTTTATCGAGAACTATAACCACATTTACTCCATAGTTATTTTTTAATAATTGTATTCATTCACTAAATGCATGGTTGAATGAATGAATGAACTTTTTAAACTCTATTTTTGCCATGTTCCATCTTCCATCCTCCGTCTTCCATCTCAATGAAACCTTTTTTCTCCTGCTTTAATAGCCAAATCAATATGATCTTCTTTAGTCGGAATAGCGCACGAATACTTTGCACTATATGAACAATAAGGGCTGTAAGCAAGATTAAAATCAATAGTGTAAATAAAATTGGAATCGGGATTAAAATCAAAGTCCAGGTATCTCCCTACTCCATAAGTCTCATCACCGGTAGTTTGATCAGTAAACCAGATGCTGTAATAAGTTTCACCGTTTCTGCTGGTACTTTTATATACATTAACATTTCTTTCGCCATGTTTAAAATTTATTTTTACATAACCATATCTCACAGCTTTTCTTTCTTCACCTTTGGTTCCGAAAATTTTAACAGTATCCTTATCTTTATATTCATATAATTTACTTTTAAAAACATAATCAGGATTTACATCATAATACTTCAAATTCTGAAAATGGGCTTTTGGATCCTGGTTAAAAGGTGAATTTGGATCATTCTTCATATAGTCGTCTTTTTCTTTTCTCTGCTGCTCAATTTCAGCAATGTACTTCTTTTGCTCCGGAGTGTAGTTTCGCCCGCAGGAAAAGCAGATAAGTGCTAAAAGAAATATTATTAAAAATTTAGATTTATTCATGTTGATTGTTTTTAATTCAAAAGTCAAAATTCAAAAGTCAAAAAAGTTTAGATTATCATTTCAATTTTAGTTTTAATTTTTTAGTTCTTATTCATTTTTCATATTATATTGATTTTTTTAATGATAACATTATATCATCAAAATTATCAGAACCATATTGAAGATATTTTTCTTTAACAGTATTTGCATTAGATTTTTTTAACTTAATAATTATTGAAGCAATTATTTTAGAAATTTCATTAATTTCGGATAATAAATTATCAATTTTATTTTTATCTATTTTTAACCCATCTCTTAAAAGATACAACCAGTATTTAGTTTCATTTGAAGATTTCAAAGATATCTCATAAAACTTTATAAAGTCTTTTTTAGAATGTGCGGCACGCGCTTCAATTAAATTTGCTCCAACTGAAGTTGAAGATCTTAAAAGCTGATTTATTAATGAATAAAAAATTTGTTTAATATTAATCGAATCAATCAATTGAATTATTTCCAGTGAAAATTCATAACAACGCAATTTAATATCTTTAAATTCCTTTTTTTCCATTTTCTCTCCCTTTATTATTTTTTAACTACCTCAACTATAGGCAGATCAGCCTCCATTTGAGATTTTTGACTTTTGAATTTTGACTTTTGACTTTTTTCACCCTTTCACTTTCTTCTTCAGTTCATGCAGCTTATTCAACGCTTCTATGGGAGTAAGATTATTTATTTCAATTTCGTTTATTTCTCCTCTGAGTTCATCATCATGAAATTCAAACATGCTGATCTGGTTGTCTTCTGCCTTCTTCAATCTCTTCAGTTTTTCTTTCTTTTCTTCATAAGGTGTTAATTCTTTGCTTTCAAGGTTCTGCAGAATTTCTTTTGCACGGTTTGTAACAAACATCGGGAGTCCTGCCATTTGCGCAACCTGTATCCCATAGCTGTGATCTGCCCTGCCGGGATTCACCTTATGCAGGAATATTACTTTATCATCATATTCTCTTACTTCAACTTTATAATTTTTTATTCTCGGGAAAATTTCCGCCATCTCATTTAATTCATGGTAATGAGTTGCAAACAAAGTCTTTGCAGAGACATCGGAATTTTCATGAAGGTATTCTGTTATAGCCCACGCAATTGAAATCCCGTCAAAAGTACTTGTACCTCTTCCTATTTCATCAAGAAGAATAAGACTTTTGTTTGTAGCATTATTTAAAATATTTGCTGCTTCCTGCATTTCAACAAGGAAAGTGCTTTCACCTGCAGATATATTATCGCTTGCACCAACACGGGTAAAGATCCGATCTACCAATCCTATTTTCGCTTCTTTTGCCGGGACAAATGAACCTATCTGCGCCAGCAAAATCACCAAACCGATTTGACGTAAATAAACGGATTTCCCTGCCATATTAGGTCCGGTCAGAATTATTATCTGGTCATTTTCATTATCAAGTTTGCAGGAATTGGGTGTATATTTATCACCCGGCGGGAGGATTCTTTCTACAACCGGATGTCTTCCTTCAATTATCTCAATTTTTGCATCATCGCTTAGTTCTGGTTTAATATAGTTATACTCACTTGCACAAACTGCAAATGAAATAAAGCAGTCAAGCATAGCAATTAAACGGGCATTCTGCTGTATCTTTTCCGATTCTGCGGCAACTATAATTCTTATTTCATTAAATAACTGAGATTCCAGGTCATATATCTTTTCTTCTGCATTTAAAATTTTATCTTCATAAGTTTTTAATTCCGGGGTAATGTATCTTTCTGAATTTACCAGTGTTTGTTTGCGGATATAATTTTCCGGGATTTTATCTTTATGAGCATTGCTTATTTCAATATAATAACCAAACACTTTATTAAAATTTACTTTAAGAGATGAAATTTTGGTGTTCTCTCTTTCAGTTCTTTGCAAATTAGCAATCCAGTCTTTGCCGTGTAAAGAGATATCCCGCAGCTCATCCAGTTCAGGACTGAAACCATTTTTTATAATTCCGCCGTCCACCATACTTAAAGACGGCGAATCAACAATTGCTGTCTGAATCTTATCAACTAATTTCTCAAGCGGATTTAGGTTATCTCTAAGCTGTACTAAAGTTTTTCCAGTTAACGGTTCAAGAATCCTTTTAATTAAGGGAATTTTCTTTAGTGATGTCTTTATGCTGACAATTTCCCTTGGATTTGCCCTGCCTGTACATACTTTGGAAATCAATCTTTCCAGGTCACCAATTTCTTTTAATTCGGTAATTAAATTATTTCTAATGTTTTTACTATTTAAAAGTTCTTCTACACTTTCCTGTCTTTTCAAAATTAAATCAAGTTTTCTTAAAGGAGAAGAGATCCATTTCTTCAAAAGTCTTCCCCCCATAGCAGTCTCGGTTTTATCCAGGATTGAAATTAAAGAGCCTTCTCTTCCACCGTCTTGCATCGAAGAAGTGATTTCAAGATTCCTCTTGGTTGAATAATCAAGAGCCATGTATTCGGAAGGATTATATGCAGAAACTTTATTTAAGTGGGATAAATTTGCTTTCTGGGTTTCCTGCAGATAATTTAATATAACTCCGGAAGCAATTATCCCCGGGATAAAATTTTCAATTCCGAAACCTTTTAAAGTAACTGTTTTAAACTGCATTATCAGGAGTTCTTTTGCATATTCATAATTAAATATCCAGTCATCAATTTTGGTTAAACGTATTGAAGGATTAATTTTATGAACTATTCTTTCAATTTGTTCCTTATCCTTTTTTTGTACAAGAATTTCGGAAGGAGAAATTGATTCAATCTGCTGCTGTATTAATGAAGAAGGGATTTCAAATGCATAAAATTCGCCGGTAGAAATATCTGAAAAAGCAATTCCCGCAACGCTTTCCGAATCTGAAGAAGAGACTGATTTAATACAGACAGCCGTCAGGTAATTATTTTTTTTATGATCCAGCAGTTTATCGGAAAACGCTACTCCCGGTGTAACGACTTCAATAACATCTCTTTTTACAATTCCCTTAGCAAACTTTGGATTTTCAATCTGTTCACAAACAGCTACCCTGTATCCGGCTCTTACTAATTTTGGAAGATAAGCATCTATTGCATGATGCGGGAAACCGGCTAACGGCACTTCCCCGGCGGCTCCATTTGCCCTTTTTGTTAGAGTAATTCCCAGTACTTTTGAAGAAATCTTAGCATCTTCTTCAAAAGTCTCAAAAAAGTCCCCCATCCTAAATAAAAGTATTGTGTCAGGATGAGCTTCTTTAATCTTATAATACTGTAGCATTAAAGGTGTTTGACTCATAACTGCAAATTAAATTAAACTTAAAAATACCTCAATGTCAAAATAATATCAATTTTTGGAAAGATTAAAAGATTGGAAGGTATAAATATTGAATATTTTAGACTATTAAAACAATAATTTAATGTTATTTCTATAGCGTACATAACCAATTCTATAAAAAGGTAACTCTGATTGCATAAGAGAAATATTTGCATATAACTTGAATAAATGCTCATTTTCAATATATTTACACTCCTAATTTAATTCCATTTTATTGATAAATGCGGTGATTTTTGAAAGAAGAATATCATAAATGGCATACTCTGTACCTGAACAGAGAATTTAATATGCTCGTATTCGGACATGCAGGCCTCCCGGTTGTACTATTTCCTACTGCACAGGATAAATACTACATTTATAAAGATAACGGTATAATTAATTCCATATCAAATTTAATTGAAGAAGGTAAAATAAAAATCTATACTCCGGACGGAATAGATAATGACAGCTGGTATAATTATTCAATTCACCCGTCCGACAGAGTTAAAACTCATATTGCTTATGAAAATGTAATACTTCATGATGTAATAGAGTTTGCCATATATGAATCCGATAGAGAAAAAGTAATTGTCGGCGGATGTGATTTTGGCGGATACCATGCATTAAATTTTGCATTCAAACATCCGGATAAAGTTGACAGTATTATCAGCATGGGAGCTTTCTTTGATATTAAAAAATTTATCTACGGCTATTATGATGATAATTGCTACTTTAATAATCCGCCTGACTATATGCCTAATCTTGAAGATCACTGGTACCTGGATAAAATAAAAGATATGAAAATAATCCTTGGAACAGGTGAATGGGATAAAAATCTGGATGAAAATAAAAGGATGTCGGAAATTTTAAACCGGAAAGAAATCCCTCATTTGCTGGATATTAAACAATCTGTTGGTAATGATTGGGGCTGGTGGCGTGAAATTTTTCCTGAGTATGTTAAAATGATTGCCTGAAATTAAACCATTCAATAAATTCAATCGCTTATTGCTTCATTTGTTCATTTATAGTGATATCTATTTTTATAATATGTTATCTTTTCCACAAATTTTGATCAAAGATTTGTTATATTATCTATTGTTGAATAGTAACGAATCTTATAGAGGGTATAAATGACTTTTTCATTCAAAAATATTCCATATAATTTCCATGTGTCTAAAGCAGCACGAATAAAATACAATATTGATAAATCTTTGTTTTCTTTAAACGGGGATTTAATTATAGCAGATTTTCGGCAGGCAAGAATATTGACAGACAAAATAAATGCTAAAAGAAAATCTGAAGGAGATTCAAAAAGATTTGTAACCTCCGGTCATTTAAATGCACTAGGACTTCTGCATGAGATTTTTCACTATTTAATAAGAATTTATGAAGATGTCGAAAATCCCGGCGTCCTGGATAGAGGTATAAAATACCTGTTAACTCATATTGAAGAAAAAGGATTTAATAAAGTATTACTGGAGTATATAAACGAGTTCCCTCCTCTTGAAGTTTATAAAGGGAAAATTACTTCCGAAGAATATTTAAATGGAAAGACAGAAGAGAAATCAAATAAAGAGATAATACTTGAAGAATTAATTATACTGCAGTTGGAAAACAGCAACCCGGCAACAATCAGCCTGGAAGAATTATATTCGGATAAACAGCTTTCTAAAAAATCGAAGTATATAGATACACTCGGCATAACCGAACAATTTTTTGTAGCTGAAAAGACATTTGGTTCGGAAAATCTTCCGCTCCTTCAGTTTCTAAGGAAACCAATTGTTGCAAGTCCTTATAATATTGAAGGGCAGCTGGATTATATCCTGGAAAAATGGGGTGTTTATATTTATGATAAATTCCACGACAGGATACTAAAAAGTAAAGATTTAATTAAAGAAGATTGGAAGCTGTTTCTGCAATTCGGAGGTGGTAAAGGAACTCCTCCTGTCCCGGTCTATAAATATGATGCAGAATACCTGAAGAGGATTAAAAACAAATTACGCCTGGGTGAAGATTTAAGTGAAGATGAAAAAAATTTTTATTATTCGGAAATAGAAAGATTTACGGCTGATACCGAATGGATGCCAAGTGTTGTAATGATTGCTAAAAATGCTTTTGTATGGCTCGATCAGCTATCAAAGAAATATCAGAGAGCAATAACAAGGTTGGATCAGGTTCCTGATGAAGAACTGGATACTTTAGCAAGATGGAATTTTACTTCTTTATGGTTAATCGGCATCTGGGAAAGAAGCAGTGCATCCAGGAAAATCAAACACTATACCGGGAACTCTGATGCAGTTGCCTCTGCATATTCATTATATGATTATATAATTGCTCATGATCTGGGTGGTGAAGATGCCTTTAATAATTTAAAAGACAGAGCATGGCAAAGAGGTATAAGAATGGCTAGTGATATGGTTCCAAACCATACGGGAATTTATTCCAAGTGGATGGTTGAAAAGCCTAATTATTTTATCCAGACAAACTACCCTCCTTACCCGAGCTATTCTTTTAACGGTCCTGATTTATCGGATGACCAGAGAGTGGAAGTCAGGATTGATGATAAGTATTATTCTAGAGAAGATGCCGCAGTAGTTTTTCAAAGGAGAGACTCTTATACCGGGGATGTAAAATATATCTACCATGGAAATGACGGTACACATATGCCCTGGAATGACACTGCACAATTGAATCTTCTTGATCCAGAAGTGAGAGAATCATTAATCCAAACAATAATGCATGTTGCTAGAAAAACCCCAATCATCCGGTTCGACGCTGCAATGACACTAGCAAAAAAACATTACCAGCGGCTATGGTTCCCCCAACCCGGCACAGGCGGTGCCATACCATCCCGCTCCGATTATTCCATGACGCACGAAGCTTTTAATAATGCTATGCCGGTTGAATTCTGGCGGGAGGTTGTTGATAGAATAAATAATGAAATGCCGAATACTCTCCTGCTTGCAGAAGCTTTCTGGCTCATGGAAGGTTATTTTGTAAGAACCCTTGGTATGCACCGGGTTTATAATAGCGCTTTTATGCATATGCTGATGAAAGAAGAAAATAATAAGTACAGGGAGTTAATAAAGAATACACTGGAATTTAACCCTGAGATATTGAAAAGATATGTAAATTTTATGAGCAATCCAGATGAAGAAACTGCTGTGAATCAGTTTGGTAAAGGAGATAAATATTTCGGGATTGCAATGTTAATGGTTACGCTCCCTGGTTTGCCAATGTTTGCACATGGTCAGATCGAAGGCTTTTCGGAAAAATATGGAATGGAATATAAACGCGCATATTATGATGAATTTATTGATGATAATCTTGTTGGGACACATGAACACGAAATTTTCCCCCTCATGAAGAAAAGATACCTGTTCAGCCAGGTTTATAATTTTGAACTGTATGATTTCATAGACAACTTCGGTAATATTAACGAAAATGTTTTTGCTTTCTCAAATAAATCAGATGGTGAAAGAGCAATTGTTGTATATAACAACTCGTATTTTGAATGCAGCGGTACTATTAATTATTCTGTCAATAAAATAAACAGCGGGAATATCTTTAATAAAAAACTGGCAGATGCATTAAACATTAAATACGATCATAAAGTGTTTTACTCTTACAGGGATCATAAAACAAATTTTGAATATTTAATGTGCAGTAAAGATATGCACGACTTTGGAATGTACTTTGCCCTCAATGGATATGAATATAAAGTTCTTCTTGATTTTAAAGAATATTATGATTCGAATGGTGATTATGAACGGTTAAAAAGAATGCTTGGAAACAATGGAGTTTATTCAATAGAGCATTCTTTTATTGAATTGAACCTGTCGCCGGTACATAGTGCATTCAAAGAATTAAGCCAACCTTATGTAATAGATGAATTTACAAAATATTGCTTTCCGCTTAATTCAGATAATAAAAACGGAAGAGATAAAATACCGGAAGGGATATACAACTGGCTTTTTAACTTTTTAAGATCTATTGAAGGATTTAAACATCAATCAGTTAAGAAGGAAAATATTCTTAGTGCGGTAGAGGAAGATATTCAAGTATGCCGAAGTCTTTCTTCAATTCTGGAAAAAGAAAACAATAAAAAAAATTCACAAAAATGGTTCAGCGAAGCATCATCATATTTAGTCATTTTTAATGAAAATAATTTGGAAGAAAATCGTGAGATATTCTTCCCGCTATTAGTTCTTAATGAAATTGTAAATAATTTTAATAACGGAAATGCATATGATGATCTCAGGTTAAGCAAACCTGTCGATGAAGTTTTACTTTCACTACAGCATAATTCTGATAAAATTTACGATCAGGCAGCTTTGATAAAATTACTCTCCGTAGAATGGAATGAATATGTACTGTCCAATAACAATTCTAAACTAGAATTTATCCAAAACCTGTTCTACGGTTTATCTGCTGAATACTTAAATGTTAATGAATTTGAAGGGATAAAATATTTCAGTAAGGAACGAATGGAACAGTTATTAAACTGGACTTTTACCCTTAATAGTTTTAATTATTTAAAAAAAGCCAGTAAACCTGGTTCTGTAAAAGCTTCTAAAACTACTCCATCTTTCATTACAGGCTTTAAAAAGAATTTAAAATTACTTTTGATTTTTTTGAAAAATTAAAGAATGCTTCCGATAGATCAGGTTATAAAGTTGAGGAATTTCTAAAAATCTGCGGCGATGAAATAAAGAAGAAATCCGTTAGAAAAGCAGGGGCTGCTGCTAAAGGAACTTTATCCAAAAGTAAAAAAGGATAAAATTATAAATTGGTAAATATTTTTTATCATTTTATATTTTCCTTTTATGTAGTAATAAACTTTTTTCACAATACTAAGTTGTTAAGGCATTCCGCAAATTTCTTTTTTACTATTGTATTTTCTGACATTTTGGCTTTTAATACCTTTGATTCGTTTTCTTAACAGCATATTATTCAGTGTCGAACAGAACAATAAATTTTTGCAATTTTGACGGGAGCTTATATAAGCTTATATCTTCTTCAACCTGAGCTGAGTATTTGATCATGCTCCGGGAGCATTTAAGCTGTTTCAGGTTTATACGAATCCTTTTAATCCATTAACAAAAATCAGCTGTTATTTACCGGAAACCGGCAGCATTAAAATTAAGATCATTGATGAACCGTGGGAAAGTTTTAGAAATCCTTAAAAACAGTAATAAACTAGCATGAAATTATGAAGAAGAATGGGATGCTTCTAAATATAAGTTAGAAATTTATATTACTATAATTATTATTATGTTATTCGTTATAAGTTATTGTAATATTGTTACTTCGGTAATTTTATCAAAGTATTATTATAGCATATATTAGTCATCCAAAATGACTGACAATTAGATTATTTACTCAATCTTTAAAGCAGGCATATTCTTACCATTCTGATGCAAAATCAATTTAGTTATTTTTCCATTTTGGCCTTTTACAAAAGTTATCTGTGCATTGACTATTTTGCTATAGTATTCTAATTCAGAAGAAGGAAATACTTCGCTTTTCTTCTGACCTGTTCCCTGGACATAAAGTTTTCCATCAGTTTTTGTTACGGTCAACATAAACTGGGAATTTAATTCATACTTACCAACTAATAAATCATAGACATTAGGATCCACCTCAGCATCTTTAGGCAAATCAACATCTATTCCAAGTTCTTTTAATTTTTCAATACCATTTATATTCTGAGGATTAAGTTCAATTGATTTTTTATAATTTTTGATCCCTTCTTCATTATTTCCAGCTGCAATTAAGGCTTCACCATAACTATCATAAACATTAAATGATTCCGGGAAAGCTTTTGTATTCAGCTTAAAAATTCCAACTGCTTCTCTGTACTTATTCTTATTCAAATAACCGTAACCAAAACGATTCATTTCCCCCTCAGGTATTTTTTTCCCTTCATTAATTTTTTTATTATAGAAATTGGAAGCTTCCTCAATCCCTTTTGTTTTCAGAATTTCAGCAAAACTTAATAACAAAGGTTTTTCAGGCATTTCATATTTTTGATCATACAGAATATCAACTATTTTATCGCTCATTTCATTTAATTTTGTACCACCTGTATTATTTAAAAGAACAATCAAATCTTTACTATTGGTAATTCTTACTATTATGGAATTAAATCCATTTATTGCTCCCCCATGAGCGATTATATTTAGTGTATCTTTTAAGTTATCAAAATATTTCTTTGACAATCCCCACCCGTATCCGTAACCATCTGCAAAAGGCGGTTTGATGTACGGAGTAAATATTTTCTTCATATATTCTTTTGATAAAAGCTTGTCGGTATACAGCGCTTGATCCCACAAATATAAATCTTCAGTGGTAGAATAGATTGAGCCAGCAGAAAATGGAACAGACATATCTATATAAGCCGCATTAAAATAATCTGTTCCTGATTTATTATAACCCGAAGCACGTTTAGGAATTATATCGGATGAATGATCATAACCGGAATTCTTCATCCCTAGTGGTTCAAATATTTTTTCTTTTAATACCTCTTCATAAGTTTTTCCTGTTATTTTTTCAATTATATACCCGAGTACAATATATCCTGAGTTACTATACTTAAATTTTTCTCCGGGTTCAAAATCAAGAGGAAGATTCCAAAAGGTTTTAATCAAATCGATGGGTGATACAGGATCTCTCATTATTTCTCTAAATGACGCTTGCTCTGTATAATTAGGGATACCCGAAGTATGAGTAAGCAGATTATGAATAGTTATTTTCTCTCCTTTATCCTTTGGATAATCCGGGATATATGTTGTTATCGGGACATCAAGTTTCAATTTTCCTTCTTCAACAAGCTGCATTATAAGCATAGAAGTAAATTGTTTTGTAATCGATCCTAATCTGAACCTGGTATCGGGAGCATTTGGAATATTCCATTCCATATTAGCCATACCAAAACCGTTTTTATAAATGATTTTTCCCTCTTCTGCAACCAGGGCAGAACCGTTAAATTCCTGGAACTTATAATACTGGTTAAGAAGAGCTTCTATTTTATCAGCTTTTGTCTGTGATAATATTTGCTGGCAGGAAAAAATTAAAATAGCAAGCAATAAAAAGTAAGTTAATTTTTTATTTAGATATCTCATTATACTTCTCTCTTGAATGTATATTTTAAGATATCAAAAAATAAGCATATGTATCAATATTGAAAACTATTTTATGATAAACAGTTTTGAATGATCTGGGAAGTCAAAGTCCTTTTATTTAATGATAATTACTCCCCGGGTACAAAAGATTTATTATTGCAGTATGCAGTTGAAAATAAATAAGATCGAATAATTTCCAGGCAATTAATATACCGATAAATTCGAATGCTAACTTAGTTAGAATCTCTAAATATTTTCTCCTTTTCCCTTCACTTAAATACATCGGAAGAATTCCGCTCCCGTCTAATGGTGGTATTGGTATGAGGTTAAATAAAAATAAAATCGAATTTAATATAAAAGTAATGCTTAACAATTTCGCCACACCTTCAAAAATTCCTGGATTCACTGATGCAACAATATTTTCAGAATGGATTGTTTCGGGTGCAAATAATACACTTAAATAAATTCCTATATGGATTAAAAATGCTGCGATCAATACAAGGATAAAATTAGACATGGGTCCGGCTGCAGACATCGCTGCAGATTTTTTAGGATATTTGTATGCCCACTCAGGATCGTAAGGAGCACTTGCCCAGCCAACCATCCATCCGCCGAGCAGAAATGATAACACCGGTACTATTACTGTCCCTACAGGTTCCCTTTTAATATGCGGGAAAGGACTTAAAGTAACCTGACCGCTTTCATAAGCTGTCAAATCTCCCATCTTCATTGCAGCAAAAGCATGAGCAGATTCGTGAATGGTTGTTGAAAATAAAAACACTACATACCAAATTAATCCATCACCAAAATTAAACATTATTTTTCCTTTTAAAATTAGAACAGCTGAAAGGGTGCATATAAATGCAACAAAATTTTTTAATCATTTAAAAATACTAAAAGAATTATATGTTTAAATGATTGGTCCCATACATATCGTTCATTATATTCAACTTAGATGACTCACGTTTTACGTCACCAATTAATTTTGCAATAGTTATATTTCTTGATAGTCTGCATAAAATGTGAATGTGCTCTGAAACTCCACCTACAATTATTACAGGAGAATCCAAATTATTGTATGTCCCTCCAATATATGCATGCATCTCTTTACGAACAGCTTTATCTGTCAGATATGGGAGACGAGATTTTGTCAAAAAAATTATATGCACTAATACTTTCGCTAGTGATTGAGGCATGTTTTTCTCCCTTTTTTTATTTAAGATGAATTGTAGTTGTTATATAAATCTGTCAGAGTATCTCTACCTATTTTTTGCATTATTTGCAGAGAGTTTTACTCTCAGTTAGTATATATTTCCCCTCCAGGGAAATTACTATCACTAACTATATCTCTTCTGTTTTTAAACCAGATAATGCTATTTCATACTAAATACTCCAAAGGGGTTACATAACTTAGACCGGAACAATGTTCCGCTCCTTAGATAAAAACGTCTTCAATAAACCCTGAAAGGCTGATATAAAAATTATTTTTTGAATTACAAAAATTTCAATAATTCATCTTGTTGATTTTTTTAATTTTTCGAAAGGTCAAAAACAAAATCGGAAATAAAGGAATTGTTAAAATGATAATTATTTATGCTCTGGTTTATTGTCAGATTCCCCTAATCCAGCCGCCGTCAACCTGGATTGTATTCCCGGTTATGTAACTTGCTTGTTTGGAAGCTAAAAAAACTGCAACTGAAGCAACTTCTTCAGGTCTTGCCAGCCTGTTCATTGGAATTTCTTTCGCCATATCAACCAGTATCTCTTCATGTGATATTCCCTGCAATTTTGCCCTGTTGACTGCTAATTCATACAACCTGTTTGTTAATGTAAAACCAGGTGCTATATTATTTACTGTTACACTGTACTTTGCAACATCATTACTAAGTGTTTTTGCAAATCCTATTATACCGTTACGCAACGTATTTGAAAGCATAAGGTTTTCAATTGGCTGTATAGCCGCAACAGAGGTAATATTAATTATCCTCCCCCATTCTTTTGATATCATGTCAGGAATTAAAAGATTGCAGAATCTTACAACACTTAATAAAACCTGTTCAAAAGCTGACTGCCAATTTTCCTCATTGAGATCTTTCAAAGTTCCTGCAGAAGGCCCTCCGCAATTATTTACAAGGATATCAATTTTACCAAGATGCTTTGTTGTAGAAGCTATTGTATTCTCAATATCGCCCAGTTTATTTAAATCACAAACATTCCAGCAAGGATCAATACCATATAACCTTCTTATTTCAGCTACTGTATTTAAAAGATCATCCTTAGTCCTGGAACATATTGAAATTTCACAACCTTCAGCAGCAAGCGACATTGCGATTGCTTTTCCAATTCCTTTGCTGGCAGCTGTAACCAATGCTACTTTTTTCTTTAATCCTAAATCCATTTCTTTTTTTGTTTAATTATTTTGAAATGCCTCGCTTACTATTTTGAACAAAATTTACAAGATTTTCCAATTCATTAGTATGAGGAAGTTCATTGACTATTTTTTCAACTGCTTGAGATACATTCAAATCTGAAATAAAAATTAAGTATAAAGCTTTCTTTAAAAGTTCCATGGTTTCCGGTGAAAACTTCCTCCTTTTCAAACCTACCGTATTAATACCGGAATATTTTAAAGGATCACCGGAAAATAAAGCATAAGGGACAACATCTTTAACAACCATAGAATGTGCACCAATCATGCTATGCATACCGATTTTTACAAATTGATGTACTCCCACCAGACCTCCGCAAATAGCGAAATCCCCAAGGGTAACATGACCTCCCAGCGCTGCTGAATTAGCTAAAATACAATTATTGCCTAAAATACAATCGTGTGCAACGTGAGAATTTGCCATAAAAAGGCAGTTATTTCCTATAACGGTTTTAAAAGAAGCTTCGGTAGCTCTGCTGATAGTTACGCATTCTCTAATTGTATTTTTATTGCCTATGAATACTTCGGTGTATTCCCCTTTATATTTAAGATCCTGCGGAACACCTGAAATTACTGCTCCGGGGTAAACAATATTATCTTCACCAAGTCGGGAGCCATTATAAAGCGTAACATGGTTAAGGAGTTTGGTTCCTTTTCCAATTTTTACATCTTTCTCAATATAACAGAATGGGCCGATTTCTACATCGTCTGAAATATCAGCTTTAGGATCGACCATTGAAGTAGGATGAATCAAAGGCATTTAAACAGTACCATAAATATTTTTGTAAAATTAATAAACTTAGTTCCAGAAACAAAAAATATTTATGCAGGATTTTTTTCTACAATGTCTTTTACTATCTTGTCTGTATCCAAGGCAATTAAAAGTTCTTCATTAGTTGGAATACGTAAAATTTTAACTTTGGATGAATCTTTTGAAATTGTTTCCTCATTGTTCTTATTTTTTTCTTCATCGAGTTCCAATCCAAGAAATTCCATTCCTGAAACAACTTCTCTTCTCACATCGGGAGCATTTTCTCCTATTCCGCCGGTAAAAATAAATGCATCCAAACCGCCCATAGCCGCTGCATATGCGCCCAGGTATTTCTTTATTCTGTAGGAAAAAACTTCGAACGCATATATAGATCTTTTATTATTCTCTTTAACAGCAGTTAGAATTTCTCTCATATCACTGCTCTCACCGCTGATACCTATTAATCCGCCGTGTTTATTTAACAGAGTCGATGCTTCATTTAACGCAAGACCCTCTTTTCCCATAATGTATAATATTACAGAAGGATCTATATCTCCGCTCCTGGTGCCCATAAGCAAACCTTCCAACGGAGTAAATCCCATCGATGTGTCAATAGATTTCCCGTTTTTAATTGCCGCCATACTGCAGCCGTTACCTAAATGTGCAGTAACAATTTTTAAATCATTTATATTTTTATTTAGAATTTCTGCGGCTTTATTTGAAACATATAAATGAGAAGTTCCATGAAATCCATATCTTCTTATTTTATATTTCTTGTAAAGCTCATAAGGAATCCCGTATAAGTAAGCTTTGGGAGGCATTTTAACGTGGAATGCAGTATCGAAAACAGCACACTGCGGTTTGCCGGGCATAATATTTTCAACCGCCTGAATTCCTTTTATGTTTGCAGGATTATGAAGCGGTGCAAGTTCAATATTTTCCTGAAGCACTCTTATAACTTCATCCGTAATAAGAACTGACTCGGAGAAGTTTTCTCCTCCGTGTACGACACGATGCCCTACAGCATCTATATCATCTTTATCATCAATTACACCGTGATTTTTACTCAACATAACACCAAGCACATATTGAATGGCGCTTGTATGATCAAGTATTTCACCTGCAATTCTAATCTTATCGCCGTCATATCTTGTATGGGTTAAAACCGCCCCGCTCATTCCAATTCTTTCAACAACACCTTTAGCCAGGGCATCCTTGGTTTCTGTATCAATAAACTGATATTTTATGGAAGAACTTCCACAATTTAAAACTAAAACTTTCATATTTTTTCCATTTGTGATATAATTTTACCGGATTCGTCGTATTTATAAAAACCTTCACGGGTTTTTTTACCAAGTTTTTTTTCTCTTACAAGTTTCCGCAGAATCGGACATGCACGGTATCTTGGTTCTCCAAGCGTTTTCCAAAGAGTTTCCATCCATGCAAGTACTTCATCAAGGCCCATCATATCAGCCATTTCTAAAGGTCCTGTTTGAAAGTTATAACCAAGCCTCATTGCGGTATCAATATCCCTCGCTGTTGCAACACCTTCTAACAGAATATACATTGCCTCATTCAACAAAGGAACAATTGCACGCGTGGTAACAAACCCGGGATATTCATAAACTTCGACAGCAGTTTTCCCTATTCTAGCAGCAAAATGCTTAACCTTTTCTACTGTTTCATTTGACGTATATAAACATTTAACAAGTTCAACAAGTGGAACCTTCGGTACAGGATTTAAAAAATGCATCCCGATTATCTTATCAGTTCTATTAGTGCATTCTGCAATCTTAGTTAAACTTAATGTCGATGTATTTGAAATAAAAATAGTCTCTTTACGAGCAAGATTATCAATGGTTCTGAATATTTCTTTCTTTAACTTAAAATCTTCATCAACCGCTTCAATAATCAGATCACATTCTTTCACTTTATCAATTGACAATTCCCAGTTTATCCTGCTGAATATAGATTTTTTTTCGGACTGGGTTAATGCCCATCTTTTTATTTCATTATCAATTGAATCAGCGAGAGATTCTTTTGCTTTGTTAAGATTTTCTTCACTTCTTTCAATAATAGTTACCTCAATACCGGAAGCTGAAATTGTCTGTGCTATTCCCTGTCCCATAACCCCGGCACCTATAATAGCTACCGAATTTACTGCTTCCTCATTGAAATTATTTTTACCCAGAAGATCTTCCAGCTTTAAATTTTCTTCCGCCATTTTATTACCTTAAAGTTTTCTTTCCAGATTTTTTTGTTTAGCAAAATCTTTTAATATATTAATTTCGTTGCCTTTCAATTCCAATTGCAGATTAACCTGTGAGTTTAATCTTTCAACATCTGTCTTTTGTAAAATCCTTCCGAATGAATGATCTCCACCTGACAGTAAGTCCATAGCAAGTGCTCCTCTAATTGCTGTTGACAACAAATAGGCATTTTTAGAATCACTGCAGTTTAATCTCGATTCAATATCCAGACCGTTATCAAATTTAGTAGACAGAGTTACGCTTTCTATTGATTTTAAAACATTATTAACAGGAATCTTCTTTCCAAAGTTGAAAATTTTTCCTAAATAGTTTACTACATATTCACCTTTATCAGTTGCAATCCAGTATTGTTTCTTATTTCTGATGCTTTTTATTGTTCTGATAAAAGCTCTATTATTATTCAGCGAGTTATTCTTTTTATTTATAACAGTTTTAATATAATTTAATTTACTCGCTGTAAGCAGTATAGAATCATTTACAAAATAAAATTGTAAAGGGAATTTACCTTTAAGTTTATATACAGATTTGTTGTTAATACTCTCTTTAATAAAACCGCTGTAACTTTCAAAATTGCTTTTTATTTTCCGGGAATTCTTATCTAAAATAATTACTGCAACATTCCAGTAATTCTTAGATGAAGATATAAAAATTTGCGAGATCCCTTTATTTAATCCAATCCCTGTTCTCTTTTCAAATTTTCTGAACTGCTGATCGTCTGAATTATTATCAAGCAGGGAAGATTTAAAATAATTGTCCCAGAAATCCGTTTCCTTTAGTTCATTTAAGTTCAAAAACATAACGAACCTGGATTCTTCGGGAAGATAATTTAAAGCTTCCTTTTGTGTATTTGTAAGAGGTTCAATTATTTCATTTTTTTCGCATCCCCCTATTAAGAATAGATCCAGCAGGATCAATATTTGAAATAACCTGTTCACATCAAAAATCTTTTCTCTTAAATATTTCAACACTTAGAATCATTATAAAAACTAAAAATAAAAATGATGAAATTATTGGTTGTAATTCAATATTAGTGCCTGAAGCCAAATTGAATATATCCTTTCCAAAAATTTCAGAGGTTTTCGGAATAATATAGTAAAAACCGTCTAAAATCGTATTTAATACTTTATTTTCAAGGAACGGAAGCATTCTGTCTTTAGTCGCCAGTAAAAACGGGCTTAAAATTAAATAGATAAAATATGCCGTCATCATACCCAAAATTGAACTTTTTGTCATAACTCCGAAAAGTACTATTATAGCATTAAGAGTTGCATAGGCAAATGTTATCAGAAGGATCGACCATAGTACCGCAAAATTCCAATAAGAAAATTTTAAAGAAATTATGAACCAAATCCCGATAATCAAAAATGTTATATTAATTAATACAACAAGAATACCTCCGAAGTATTTTCCCCATAGTAGTTGTGCCCGGGAAATAGGTTTTGATAATAATAAATCAATGTTTCCCTTCTCAAGCATAACAGGTACAAAGCTTGCACTGGAAAAGATTGCCAGAAGCAGACCTAAATTAGCAATAGAATTGATTATAACAATTTCGAACATTGTAACCATGCTGCCGATACCGTTGGTTCCCAGTTTATTCTGCCGGGAAATATTTCCGATATTACCAAGGATAGAAGATGTATCTGTAAGACTAGTAATTAATGCCAGCACAATAATCACAATTGCAGAAATACCCAAAAAAAATAAAAAAACCTTTCTTGCCATTGCTTCTCTTAAAGTAGACAATGTAATTAACCAGACGTTTTTCAACTGTTCTCCCCCTTCTCTGATTTTTCAATGAGTGAAATAAACATTTCTTCGAGTGTACTTTTAAGCGGGTTTATTTCTTTAATTAGCATTCCTTTGTTTCTAATCATATCTATAAACTTATTCAGTTCTTTTATATCAGCAACTTTAACAGAATAAGATCCAGCTTTTATATTAGAAAAGGTAATTTCTTTCTGTATATCAGTTAGGTCTTCCGGTGAAAAATCATTTTCCAGGTTTATAGTATATTCTTCCTTTTTTTCTGTGAACTCTTTTACAGTTCCCTCCCGTAAAAGTTTTCCTTTATTTAGTATACCAACCCTGTCAGTAATTAATTCAACTTCAGATAGCAGGTGACTGTTTAAGAAAATAGTTTTGGATTGAGATTTTAAATTGAGGAGAATATCCCTGATCTCTTTTCTTCCAATCGGATCAACACCATCGGTCGGTTCATCTAAAAAGATCAGTTCGGGATCATTTATTAGTGCCTGTGCTAAACCCAATCTCTGCATCATTCCTTTGGAATATGCTTTTACTTTGGTTTTCTTCCAATTTGATAATTTTACCAATTCCAGCAATTCGTCTATCTTTTTTCCAAAATCTTTCCCCTCCAAACCATTGAGTTTTCCAAAAAATTTAAGGACATCATCACCTGTCAGGTAAGAAGGATACTTATGATTTTCAGGTAAGTAACCGATCTTGTTTTTTATTTTATAATTGGAGATATCTTCATTCAAAATGCTGGCATTACCTGATGTAGGAAAAGTAATTCCAAGAAGTATTTTAATAAGTGTGGTTTTACCCGCACCGTTAGGTCCTAAAAGTCCGAAGATACTTCCTCCCGAAACAGTCAGGTTCAATTCGGTAAGAGCCTGTACATTCTTTTTACCGAATGAAGATGTATATATTTTTGATAAACTATTTGTTTCTACTGAATTCATAAATTTTAAAATTTAATTTATTAATTTAACTAAAATATGTTCAATATTAAATTTAATTATTTATCTTACATTTATTTTATATCTTTAGTTTCAATCCCTAAAGAAATTCGATATTAATAAAAATATTAGTCCAAATTAATATTTTGAATCAAGGACTAGATTCTACAAGGTGAATGATTTATTCATTTCAAACTTGATTAGAATTAAATTATGGATAGAAATTGATTTTAGGAAGAGCAATAATTTTTTGATTTAATAAAATGTAAGGTGGTTTTACAATTAATTTTCGAAGTTTTTCAATTCGGGGAAATTGTCTTTTAAGTGTTGTTCATCTTTGTTTTCTAATAATGGAAAGTCAAGCCATGCAACAGCTTCATCCATATCATTAAAAATTCGGGTTTCATGAAATCCGTTTTTTGTTTTAATTGAATACAACCTGAATACTATATCGTAAATTTCTTTTTCAGCAACAATAGCGAGTTTTCCTGATTCACCGTTGTGAATTTTTTCCTGTGCTGCCTGCTGTTCTTTTTCAACTTCAATTATCTTTTCAAAATCTTGGAATGTTAAAACTAATTCTTTGGTTTCTCTAAAGTCACTTATTTGTTTTCTCACAAATTTCCATTCAGGATCACTGAACATTTTTTGTGCTGTTTCTGCTACCTGCACACCGGTTACTGAGCCATATGCTTTGACATAGTTTAATTTCAGTTCTTTATTTATTCTATAAGTATACGACATTTGTCATCTTTGATTTCAATATCATTAAATTAAGTCAATATTACAACATTATCATCGTTATTTTGAGAATATTCTTTAATTTTATTTATTATACATTACTCACCTTGATTTCATGGTAGTAATCGATACAAAATTTAAGTTAATTAAGGCTTCCCTAAATTAAAAATTTTTAATTTTTTCAAAAGAATATTTTAAAACCTCCACAGTTCCTATACCTAAACTTAAGATGAAGAATTTCTGAAATACTGCGCAAATCTTAACTTAATTTGAGATAGAATTGATTATTGACTTTCTATTAAAAAAAATTTAGATTGAATAGTGTATGTTTTACACATTCGATGACAGGTTAATAGATGATTTTTGATACTGTCATTTACATAATGGAAAAAATTTTATTAGAGCAGATGTCTTACTCTACTTCTGCATATAAGAAAGGGAAAAAAGAAGTTGTTTCCAACCGCTCCTAATTTATCTGGTATTTCCGAATCGACTGTTTATACGAGCGTTTCGCTCAACATAAAAACATATGTATGTTTTTATTTTTCTTTTGAAAGAATAACATTAGTATGAATCCAAAAGGATATTAATGGTTAATAATTATTATTATCCAAATAATATTAAAATTCATAGAATTAAATTTGGTCATTGATAACATTTCAAACCGAGTTTTCATTTTCAAACAGTTTTAAGAAAATTATTCATATTTGGTTCAATAGATTTAACTCTTTTTAATTCAAGGTGTTTTATGATACTATTCCGGTGGCAAATTATTATTTTGCTTTTTTCACTTATAATGTCTCAGAATATTTTTTCATATGAAAAACAGGATGATGGTATACTTCTTAAAATTAATAAGCAAAAAGATACTGATCCCCGGTTAATAAAAATACAGGTATGTAATGATGACATCATTCACATCATTGCATCGCCTATCGACACATTTTCAACTCGTAAAAGTCTCATGGTAAATAAAACCAGTTGGATACCGGTTAAATGGTCTGTAAAAGAAGAAGGCAATTTAATTAAAATTTCTACTGCCAATGTAATAGTAACTGTTGATTCAACAACGGGAAGAATTGCATTTTACAATACAGACAACCGTTTGCTTCTGGAAGAGAAAGCAGGCGGTGGTAAGATCATTTCACCTGCCGAAGCAATGAGTGAAAAGACATATCACATTCAGCAGCTCTTCCAACCATCAAGCGACGAAGCATTCTATGGCCTGGGACAGCATCAGAATGGCATTATGAACTATAAAGGACATGATGTTGATTTATGGCAGTATAATATTGTTGCAGTGAATCCATTTCTGGTTTCTAGTAAAAATTATGGAATACTTTGGGATAATAATTCCAGAACAAAGTTTGGAGATATAAGAGATTACCAGCCAATAAACACACTCAGGCTTTTTAACAAAGATGGTGTGAAAGGAGGTCTTACAGCAGAATATTTCAGAGATACCAGTTATAATAATCTTTATACTTCTCGGGTTGAAACAAGAATTGGACATGAATTTATCGACGTTAATGATGCTTACCCGGAGGGATTTGCACAAAATGTTGCTGCTGTCAGGTGGAGCGGAGAAATTGAATGCAGTAAACCAGGGATTCATAAGTTCAGATTGTATTCATGCGGCTATACTAAAATGTGGCTCAATGGAAAATTAGTTGTAGATTCATGGAGACAAAATTGGCTGCCGTGGACTCACATATTGAAGCTTAATATGGAACAAGGTAAGCGGTATAAAATAAAAATCGAATGGATTCATACAGGTGGTTATATCGGATTAAACTATCTCGATCCGGAAGACAATAATATTAAAAATTATACATCTCTTTATTCTGAGGTAGCTGATCAAATTGATTATTATTTTATTCACGGCAATAATATTGATCAGGTAATCCACGGGTACAGGGAAATCACCGGGAAAGCCCCGATGATGCCGAAATGGGCAATGGGCTTTTGGCAGTGCCGTGAACGGTATAAAACCCAGGATGAATTGCTCTCCGTCGTTAAAGAATTTAGAAAACGTCAGATCCCGATTGATAATATTGTTCAGGATTGGTTTTACTGGAAAGAAAATCAATGGGGCAGCCATCAATTTGATTCAACACGATACCCCGATCCGGAGGGTATGGTTAAAGAGCTGCATAATGATCTGCATACTCATATTATGATTTCAGTCTGGCCGAAGTTTTATGTTGGTATTAAACATTATGAAGAATTTAAAGAACATGGTTGGCTTTATATGCGTAATGTTGAAAAGAATCAGAAGGACTGGGTCGGACCGGGTTATGTTTCTACTTTCTATGATCCGTATAGCGAAGGTGCGCGTGAGCTTTATTGGAAACAAATTAATAGTAACCTGTTTGCAAAAGGATTTGATGCTTGGTGGCTTGATGCAACAGAACCGGATATATGTTCCAATCTTTCTAGGCAGGAAACCAGATTACGGGAAAGTCCTACGGCATTAGGAACATCAGCAAGATATTTAAATACATACTCATTAATGAATTCAAAAGCTGTATATGAAGGTCAGAGAAGAACCAATCCCAATCAGCGCGTCTTCATTCTTACCCGTTCAGCTTTTGCAGGTCAGCAAAGATATTCCGCAGCTACGTGGAGCGGTGATATTGCATCCCGCTGGGAAGATTTGAGCAACCAGATTCCGGCAGGTTTGAATTTTTCTTTATCAGGGCTTCCATACTGGACTACTGACATCGGTGGATTCGCGGTTGAACAGAGATATGAACAGCCTGACAAGGCTAATTTAGCCGAATGGCGCGAATTAATGACCAGGTGGTTTCAATTCGGTACCTTCTGTCCATTATTTAGAGTACATGGTCAATATCCATATCGTGAAATGTTCAATGTTGCCCCCGAAGATCATCCGGCATATAAAACAATGCTGGCGTATGATAAATTACGATACCGCTTGATGCCGTACATCTACTCCTTGACAGGAATGGTTACTCAAAATGATTATACAATTATGCGAGCATTGATCATGGATTTCGGATATGACAAAAATGTATTAAGTATTGGTAATCAATTCATGTTTGGTCCTGCATTACTAATAAACCCTGTTACAAAATATAAAGCAAGAAAACGAAATGTTTATCTTCCCGCCAAAACAGGTTGGTATGATCTTAAATCGGGGAAATATTATAAAGGCGGAAAAACAATAGAAGCAGATGCACCATATACAGATATTCCGATTTTTATAAAAGAAGGCTCCATCATTCCATGTGGTCCTGCTCTACAGTATTCAACTGAAAAAAAGGAAGATCCAATCAGATTATTTGTTTATACAGGAAACGACTGTTCATTCAAACTCTATGAAGATGAAAATACAAATTATAACTACGAAAAAGGAATGTTTTCTATTATACCGCTAAAGTATAATGAAAAGGACCATGAAATTATTATAGGGAAAAGACAAGGTAACTTCCCGGGAATGCTTAAAACAAGAACATTTGAAATTGTATGGATTGGTAAAGGAAATCCTTCAGGTTTAAAATTTGATTCTAAACCCGATTCGGTTATTAAATATGATGGAACACAACAAATAATAAAAATGAAATAACGGAGTTTTAATTCCATTACTCTAATATTCCATTATTCTAGGAAATTACGTTAAGAATTTTTAATCTGTTTAATAAAGTTTAAATATTAAAATATAAACCAATCAATAAGAATTCTTTTTTAACCGGAGCAAATAAATTGAATATGTTTACTCAAAAAAAAATTGCCGGGTATTTAATCAATTGTTTATTTATTCTAATGATTTATTCATTAAGTAGTTGTTCATCTTCCCCTACACAAATAAGAAAAACAGAAAATTTTAATAGTGACTGGAGTTTCCACCTTGGAAATGTTGAAAATGGACAGGCAGTGGATTTAAATGATTCTGCATGGAGATTACTCAATCTCCCGCATGACTGGAGTATTGAAGGAGAATTTAACAAGGACAATCCTGCAGGAGTTGGCGGTGGTGCTCTGCCTGGGGGCTTTGGATGGTACAGGAAATCTTTTACCATACCTGCTGCCGATTCAAATAAATTAGTTTTTATTAATTTCGATGGAGTATACAGAAATAGTGAAGTCTGGATTAACGGACATTATCTCGGTATGCGCCCTTATGGTTACAGTTCATTTCAATATAAACTTACACCTTACCTGAAATACGATAATGAAAAGAATATACTGGCAGTTAAAGTCGATAATTCAAAACAGCCAAATTCACGCTGGTATTCCGGTTCAGGTATTTATAGGAATGTCTGGCTGGTAATCACAAATAAAGTGCATGTTGATCATTGGGGAACTTTTGTTACTACACCTGAAGTAAGCGAGAAATCGGCAAAGGTAGTAATCCGGATAAAAGTTGATAATGCTTTAAACCATGAACAGGATGTTGCTGTAAAAACTGAAGTATTCAATAATAAAGATGAAAAAATTGCTGAAACTGAAACTTCAGGCTTACCATTAAAAAACTCTACCACCGAAATAACCCAGGATCTGAATATAGACAATCCGTTGTTATGGTCGGTTGAAAATCCAAATTTATATAAAGCAGTTACAACGATTGATTATGATAATCAAATATCAGATAATTATAGTACAACATTCGGTATCCGTATATTTAGATTTGATGCTGCCAAAGGTTTTTATTTAAATGGAAAACCTTTAAAGATATACGGGGTCTGTGATCATCATGATTTAGGCTGCCTTGGAGCAGCAGTAAACAAACGGGCTATTGAGAGACAGCTTGAACTGCTTAAAGATATGGGATGCAATGGTATAAGAACTTCGCATAACCCGCCAGCTCCTGAACTACTTGACTTATGTGATAAAATGGGGTTCATTGTAATGGACGAAGCTTTTGATATGTGGAAAAAAGGAAAGACAGAATATGATTACTCCTTGGATTGGGATCAGTGGCATAAACGCGATCTTGAAGATATGGTTTTACGCGACCGTAATCATCCCAGCATATTTATCTGGAGTATCGGAAATGAAATTGTGGAACAATGGGATCATAAAGACAGCAGCGGTATAGTTATTACAAGAGAACTGGCAGATATAGTAAAAAAACATGATACAACACGCCCGGTTACTTCAAACTGTAATGATACAGATCCGGCAAATCCATTAATAAAATCAGGTGCACTTGATTTAATCGGATTCAGTTATCATCGTAGCGACTATAAATCCTTCCCGGATAAATTCCCTGGACAAAAATTAATTGGCTCTGAAACAACTTCTGCTCTTGAAACCAGGGGTCATTATGATATGCCTTCAGATAGCATCCGCCGCTGGCCTGTTCGTTGGGATATACCATTTACAGATGGAAATCCTAACAATACTTGTTCCGCTTATGATAATATCAGTGCATCATGGGGGGCAACTCATGAGGAAGCGTTGAAAGCTGTTAATAAATATGATTTTGTGTCCGGTATGTATATTTGGACAGGTTTTGATTATCTGGGCGAACCTACTCCATACGGCTGGCCTTCAAGAAGTTCATATTTTGGAATTATTGATCTTGCAGGATTTCCAAAGGACGCTTATTACTTATATCAGAGTGAATGGACTGATAAAGCTGTTCTACACATCTTCCCTCCCTGGAATTCTGAAAATGGAAAAACAGGATGGAAAGAAGGAGATCTTGTCGATGTTTGGGTTTACACTAGTTGCGATGAAGTTGAATTATTTCTGAATGATAAGTCTCTAGGAATTAAAAGTAAATCTGCAGATGATCTTCATTTGATGTGGTCCGTTCCTTTTACACCCGGAACTCTCAAAGCGGTTGGTAAAAAGAATGGGAAAGTAATTTTAACCTCAATAGATAAAACAGCCGGTACACCTGAGATGATTTCGCTTAAACCGGACAGAGATAAAATTTCTGCTGACAACCGGGACCTTTCTTTTGTGACTGTCAAAATTCTTGATGAAGACAGTACAATGGTTCCTTATGCTGATAATCTGGTAAATTTTAAAATATCCGGTCCCGGAAAAATTATCGGAGTTGATAACGGATCAGAAACTAGTCATGAATCTTTCAAAGCTAATTACAGGAAAGCATTTAACGGTTTATGTCTGGTCGTAATTCAATCTGATAAAAACTCTGGGAAAATTACTTTGACTGCTTCATCTGACGGACTTGAAGGAGCAAGTGTGGTTATTAATTCAAATTAAGATTTTTATTTAATTAATTAGAAAAATTATAAACTGATATAAATTATTAGATTAAGAATTTTTTTTTGATAAAACTAAGAAATAAATTATGGTAAAAAAAATCTACAGCGAAATAAAACAAAAATCATATATTCTTTTACTAAGCATTATAACAGCAGTTTCGATGTTTACAATTAGTTATGCTCAATCTACTTCTTATGTTTGGAAAAGTGTAATTGCAGGAGGAGGAGGTTTTGTTCCCGGGATCATATACCACACTACTGTGAAAGGTCTTGCTTATGCCCGTACCGATATTGGAGGTGCATACCGTTGGGATAATAATTTGGGGAAATGGCTCCCGATAAATGATATGATGACACGAAATAACTCAGATTATATGGGTATCCTCTCAATTGCATTGGATAGGAACGATACAAACCGCGTTTATATGGAATGCGGAAAATATACCCAGGCATGGGCCGGTACCGGTGCAGTTCTCGCTTCAACCGATAAAGGCAATTCATGGACTATTCACCCATTGACCATTAAGATCGGAGGTAATGAAGACGGACGCGGAGCAGGTGAACGGCTTCAGGTAGATCCGAATTTAAATTCGATACTCTTTATGGGAACCACGGCAAATGGATTGTGGAAGTCTACTGATTATGCTGCAACATGGGAAAAAGTATCTTCTTTTTCACCTTCGAATGTTAATTTTGTATTATTTGATCCGTCAAGTGCATCTTTAAATAATGCAACTCAAAGGATTTTTGTCGGAGTTGTAAATAATAACGGGCAAAGTCTATATCAAAGTAATGATGGCGGTAGTAGTTGGACTTTAATACCGGATCAACCTACAGGTGTAATGGCAATCAGATCTGTAATTGCAGATAGTCTTTTATACCTTACCTATTCAAATTATCAGGGACCAAACGGTGCAACCACAGGTTCTGTCTGGAAATATAATATTTCTGGCAGCAGCTGGACTAATATCTCTCCATCTTCGGGTTCATATGGATTCAGCGGTATATCATTATATCCGAAAAATCCGGATATAATAATTGTCAGTACACTTGATCGGTGGTCACCAAAAGATGAAGTTTATTTAACAACTAATGGCGGTACAAGCTGGACTCCGCGTATTTCCAATGCAACATTCGATCATAGTTATGCACCTTATACCGCAAGTGTAAATCCGCATTGGCTCGCAGCATTGGTGATGGATCCTTTCGATTCCAGCAAAGCAATGTTTGGTACAGGGTATGGAATCTGGGCTTGTGATAATTTATTTGCATCAAATCCAACATGGTATTTTAAAGATCAAAATCTTGAAGAAACTGTTCCAATGCAAATTATAAGTCCTCCCTTCACAAACCTTCTTTCTGCGATGGGAGATTATGACGGATTTAGGCATGATAATCTTGATACATCTCCTCCAAACAGATTTTATCCTTATAGAGGTACTACCCTCTCAATTGAGTTTGCAGGGAGAGTACCTTCTAAAATAGTGAAGACTTTTAATACAAATCCTTACGGCGCTTATTCTACAGATGGAGGAAAAACCTGGCGTGATTTCAGAGGACGCCCGGGCGGCGCAGCTCAAGGTGGTTCCCGCACTATTGCAGTATCAGCAGATGGGAACACAATTGTTTGGGCTCCTACAGGTGCTTCGTTGTCTTATTCAACCGATAATGGAAAAACATGGGTTCAATGCGCAGGAGGAGTACCTGCTGCTTCACCTGTCGCGGATCGGGTCAATCCGGAAAAATTCTATGTTTATAACAATAATTACGGACAACTCTGGCTTTCAGTTAATGGAGGAAAAAGCTTCTACAAAACTGCAATACAGCTTCCTTCAGCCAGTCAATCTCAGGATGGAAATGTAAATGCAGTACCGAAACGTGAAGGTGATATATGGATATGTACCGGATCCGGAGGTCTTTATCATTCAATTAATTCCGGAGCATCCACTGAAAAAATTACTACTGTAACAGCCGCATTTAGATTAGGATTCGGTAAAGCAATGAGTCCCGGAAGTTATCCCGCTATTTATTTGTATGGAACTGTAAATGATACATTGGGCTTTTTTCGATCCGACGATAGCAGTCAAACATGGACAAGAATTAATGACGATAGTCATCAGTTCGGGTGGATACATCAGATAACAGGTGACCCGAGAGTTTATGGAAGATGCTATCTATCGGCAGAGGGCCGCGGAATATCCTATGGAGAACCTGAGAATAGTGAACCACTCCAAAATCCTGAAACTTTTTATTTTAATTCTTTAACAAATGACAGCTTAAAATGTATTGGCAATAATATCAAAATATCATGGTCAAAATCTTCTGATCCTCAGGGAAAACCGTTAAACTACATTTTAAATTTTTTCGGGCCCGGAAAGGATACTTTATTTACAGCAACTGATACTTCTATTATGCTGAATACCGGTCCTTTGCAGCAGTTAAGCACCTATGTTTTAACAGGTTATGTTTCAAATGGAACAGATACTACTGCTTCCTCAAATAATATATTTTTCCCAACCGGTATTGATCCTAAAGCTGATAGCATCCCCCCGGATCATTCGGGAATAAGTAATATGACCTCTGTTGAATTTGCAAAAGAAATGTCTCCTGGATGGAATATTGGGAATTCATTGGATGCAATAGGCGGAGAAACAGCATGGGGTAATCCTAAAATAACCCAGAAATTAATTGATTCAGTTAAAGCTGCAGGATTTAAATCGATTAGAATACCCGTTGCATGGAGTAAATTTACAAATGATAGTCTGTTTATAATAGATACAACATGGTTAAAGCGTGTTGAAGAAGTTGTTAACTATGTATTGAAGGATACTATGTATGCAATTATTAATGAACACTGGGACGGCGGCTGGCAGCAGCCCACATATAAAGATTCGGCTTATGTAAACAATCGTTTAGCTGCAATGTGGAAACAGATTGCTATCCATTTCCGGAATTACGGCGATCATCTTTTATTTGCAGGTACAAATGAAGTTATGGTTGAAGGTAATTATAGTGCTCCAATAAAGGAATATTACACTGTACAAAATAGTTTCAACCAGACTTTTGTTAATACAGTACGTTCAACAGGAGGACGGAATTATTACCGTTATCTTGTTGTTCAGGGATTCAATACAAATATTGATTATACTGTAAATTATTTTGCTGCACCCGCCGATGTAGCTGAAAACAGGCTTATGATTGAAGTGCATTATTATGATCCGTATGATTTTACCATCAATACCAATAGTAATATAACGCAATGGGGAAAGAATGCAACAGATCCCAGTAAAACAGAAACATGGGCTAATGAATCATATGCGGATGGTCAGTTTCAGAAAATGAAAACAAAATTTATCGATAAAGGTTATGCAGTAATATTGGGAGAATATGGTGTTATTGCAAGGTTGAATCTGGGCAGCACCTTACTTAATGAACAGTTTGAAGGATACCGTCGTTATTATATGGAATACATTACGGGGTCCATTTTCAAGCATGGAATAGTACCTTTTTATTGGGATAACGGCGGCACCGGAAATTATGGTATGGGTATTTTTTACAGGAATACAGGAGCTCAGGCTTATCCGGATATTATTAAAGCAATTATTGATGCCGTAGATACAACTAATGTTACAAAGGTTGGAGAATTAAATTCAAAACCGGATACATATCGTTTACTGCAGAATTATCCTAATCCATTCAATCCGGAAACTACAATTTCTTATTCTTTGGCAAAAGAAGGTTCTGTCTCATTGGAAATTTTTGACCTCCTTGGCCGAAAGGAAACAACCATTATTAACAATGAAATTCAATCATCCGGTTATCATGAAATTTCTTTTAATGCTGAAAACCTGCCAACCGGTGTATACATATATAAATTGAAGGCAGGCAGCTACATTAGTACAAAAAAAATGCTCCTCCTCAAGTGAGTGGTTCAAAACCGGTACAGTCCTCCCTATTTTGCGGTACCGGTTTGAGCTTTAAGGTCGATAATTACTTATTTATAAAATAAAATACTGAGAGATATGAAACGAGAATTTTTAATTACAATAATTTTATTACAATTACTATTAATCGGTAATATAAATGCACAGAAAAATCTTTCCATTGATTCTGCTTTTATTACAGGCAAATTTGCTATACCTAATTGCCCTAAATGGATTAACAATGCAGTATTTTATCAAATCTATCCACAGACTTTTTATGATTCCAACGGGGATGGTATAGGTGATCTTAATGGAATTATAGAAAAACTGGACTATGTAAAAAGTCTGGGAGTTGACGGGATCTGGATAAATCCTTTTTTTGAATCCCCTTTTCATGATGCCGGTTATGATATTTCCAATTATTACAAAGTTGCTCCAAGATATGGTACAAACGATGACGCAAAGCGAATGTTTGCCGAAGCTAAAAAACGAGGGATAAAAATAATATTTGATTATGTTATCAGCTACACCAGTATTGACAATCCCTGGTTCCAGGAATCAGCAAAACAGGAAAAAAATAAATATTCCAACTGGTATATATGGACAAATAATACCTGGATAAACCCTCCCAAAGCATTTAGTGATCAATTTATTAAAGGATACGGCAGACGCAACGGGCAGTTTATGTATAATTTTTATTGGAGCGAAGCAGCATTAAATTTTGGATTTGCAAATCCTACTCAAGATTGGATGCTGCCAATTGATGCACCCGACGTTCTTGAATTACAAAAAGAATTGAAAAAAGTATTGCGTTTTTGGATGGATATGGGTGCATCTGGTTTTAGGGCTGATATGGCCGGTGCTTTGGTAAAAAATGCCAATATTACCGGGAATGATCAATTCTATAGTACAAGAGATAATGGGACTAAAAAATTCTGGCATGGTATACGGCATATTCTCGATACGGAATATCCAGGTTCTTTTATGGTTTCCGAATGGTCTGATCCTGATGCTGCTATTAACAGTGGCGGATTTGATGCAGACTTTTTTCACTGGTTCCCCGGCTTTAACGATCTTTATCAAAAAGAAAGCTGGCGTATCCTTAACGGTTATTCGGAAGGTCATAGTTTTTTTGATAAAGAAGGAAAAGGAGACATTGCTAATTTTCTCCGTTCCTATTTGGAGCAATATAACAAAACCAAAGGGAAAGGTTATATACTTTTACCACTCGGTAATCATGATTTGTCAAGACTAAATATAAAACGGACTCCGAAAGAGCTTGAGATGATTTTTGCATTTTCGATGGCTATGCCCGGAGTACCTTTTATATATTATGGAAACGAGATCGGGATGCGTCAATTATATAACATGCCTTATGTTGAAGGAGCATATAAACCCCGCGCAGGTGCACGTTCGCCAATGCAATGGAGTTCCGTTAAAAACGATGGTTTCTCAACATCTGCTCCCGGTAAATTATATCTGCCCGTTGACACTACTTCAGATGCACCGAATGTAAAGGATGAAGAAAAAGATCCTAATTCTCTTCTTAACAAAGTTCGTAAACTGATTCAAATTAAAAAGAAAGAACCTGCATTAAGAGCCTACGCTGAATTTGTGCCTGTTTATGCTAAAGAGAATGCTTATCCTTTTATATTTGCAAGGGCAAATGGTAAAGACGTAATTCTCGCAATTTTTAATCCGGCTGTAGCAGAAAAAGCAGCAAGTTTTTCCTTAAATATTAAAGTCAGCAAGTTTATTTTATTGGCAGGTAACGATTCACAAATTGAAATTAATGGGAACAGGTATAAATTAAAAGTAAAAGGACAGACATATTCTCTGTATAAATTAATTTATAATTAAAATTAGAATCAGGAAAATTATTCGAGAATAAAACCTTTTGTAATTAATTTATTATAAACCCTTTTATCAAATTTATATAAGTAGGCAGCATTGGTTTTATTATTCGGATCTCTTTCATCTAATTTTTTTAAAAGATTCATCTGGATCATTTTTTTACGGAAATTTCTTCTGTCAAGCGGTCTTCCAAGAATAATTTCATAAAGAGTTTGCAATTGAGGAAATGTAAATTTATTGGGCATAAGTTCCAAACCAATAGGCTTATGTAAAACAACTGAGCGAAGTTTACCCAAAGCGGTTTCAACAATATTTTTATGATCCCAGGCAAGTTCCGGCAATTCATTAAAATTAAACCATCGGACATCAGTAGAATCTAAACCAGTTGCAGTAATTTTATACTTACCGGGTTTTACCAGGGCAAAATAACCCACCGTAAAAACCCTCCAGGGAGGAAACCGATCAAGCTGATCGAAAACCGCAACTTCTTCGAGATATATATCTGTGACTCCTGTAGTTGCCATTAATATTCTTCTTGCGGCTTCCTCGAATAGTTCTCCTTTTTTTAAGAAACCGCCAGGCAGCGCCCAGGCTCCTTTACAGGGATTAATTCCCCGCTTATAAAGTAATATTTTCAGAGAAAAATCTTCAAATCCAAATATTACACAATCGGATGAGACATTTTTAATTGCACCCTTTAACCAGTTTACCATATAATTCCTTTTATAATTTTTTCCAGAATTATTAAAATTTCGGATTTTAATTGACTGTTCATGAAATGTTATGATTTTTTGTTCTTGGTATATCAAAGTATAACTTTAAAACTAATATTAAATCTTAAACGGATAAATTCTCAATATTTATTATGGATATAAATCACAACAATTGTTTAATGTCTTACCCAACTATCATCTAATTTATAACTCTATGTCAGAAAGATATTCATTATAGTTTTACTACTACAGAGGAGCCGTCATATTTTATTATTTTATCTGGCCGGGAACAAATTTCAATTCCGTTACCATGATTTTTCTTTACAAGAACGACTTTAAAATTTCTTTTTTGAAGCATTCCGGGAAAACTTCCTTTTCTCTCTCCAATAGTTAATTCTTGCTTCGAATCATCCCAGTTTAATTAATTTATTATCCATTGAGACAAAAGCTTAAGTCTGAACAATCATCAAAGGATCTAAGTAATATGATTAATGAAATCAGCTGAGAGGTAAAGTAAGTACAACTGCCCTGTAGAAAAGAAAGTCTGTAGTATCATTTTTAATACCTTGTATTTCTTCCTCCCTAATTGTATACTCCTTAAACTTGATGGACACTGCTATTTCACCCTTAGTATTTTTTCGTGTCTTAATAACACAATAAAATTAAATATGTATTCAGTACACAATTGTGATATTAAAATTCCTAAATATAATTTAAAAAATCAAGATGTTTAAAAAGTTATTTTTGTAAGTTTATTCGCGAAAAAAATAAACGTAAAAAATATCTGTATATAAATCTTCTAAATATTTTTTTAAAACTGAAATAAGATCTGTTATATTTTTTTTAATAATGTTTGCTCACCCTGAATTAACTATAGATATAAAAGTTACTCCCTGCTCCTTATTTTAATGGAATCTAATATTTGCAGTTTTAATTTTTTTGCCCCGGGATAATCCGGTTTTATATTTAAGCATTCATTAATAAAGCGAACTGACTTATAAAAATTCTTAGTTTCGAAATATGCTTTTGCAAGGTTAAATATTACCATAGCATCTTTCGGATCCGATTTATAACATTCAGTTAAATTGCTTATTGCATCATTATAATTTCCGCTCATCAAAGCTATTATTCCTAATCTTTTTACAGTATAGTCCCTGGGGTCTATTTTTCTTTTTTGATAAAAATATTTAAGAGCTGTTCTTAAATCTTTTAATTCTGGGTATTGATAAATCAATACATTCATATATTTTAAATATTTTTTTATATCGTCTTTTCTGAGATATCCTGTAGCTGCTTTAAGGTGAGCATCTGCCCATGTTATTTTGTTATCTATAAATTCAGATACAATTTCATTCAGAAAATTTTTCTGAACAGGTAAATTTTTTATTTCATGATTTTTACCTTTAACGAAAGGCCAATCATTCTTTAATATATTAATTATTTCGTTCCCTATTAAAGAATCAAGTTTTGTAAACATAAAGTTTTCACGTGTAAGACTATCCTGCATTTCAAAGGTAATTTTCGGTTTTTCATAATGAGGCAGATATCCCGATTTTTTCATAACATCATAATAAGCCTCCCCCAGTAATTGATTCCCGCTTATGTTAGGGTGAAGATGATCTACTATCAAATTATCACCAACTATACCATCCGGACTATTAATAGCAAATATAGAATCTGTCTGAACAACTTTAGCATTGAATTCTTTGCCTAACTTGCTGATAACCGCATTCATTTTTTCCGGAGCTCTAAACCGTAATGCATCAAGATCTTTTGCCAATCTGAAAAGAGAATCTGCTTTATGAAAATTATTTTCATTTAATTCAGTTTTCGCCCTGTTGTAAATTTGATCTGCAGTTTTATAATCAGGAGTATTTACCGAGATAAATGGTTTTTGATCTTTTAAATTACTTACTAACTTCCCTATTATTACAGGGACACCTTTACTATTAATTAAATTTAAAATACTATTTAAATTTTCTTTAAACTGTTCAATACCTGCATTAAACTTATCGGAATTTAAAATTATATATTGATTTTTTGCCATCCTGGACATTAAGGTGCCGGAAGATTTTTTACTTTCCTTCGAAGAAAATATTGATGATATCCAATGGATGGAGTTGCGGACCAATTGAGTTGTTTTGAATTCATTTAAATACAATATCAATTTAGTTAGTGCCCGGGAAGAGCCAAAGGATTCCATTGAGCCTACACCTAAAGCGCCATAGTACTCATTATGACCGGCATAAATTAGTATTAAATCTGGTTTTTGTTCTAAAACCCCAGGAAGTAAGTCCAGTATCGTATAGGAGCCTACCGCTGTCATACTTATATTAACAACTTCGATATGTGTGTGCGGATAAACTAGTTCAAGTCTTCTTCTAATATAACGAGAAAAAGAACCCAAAGGAGTGTATGGATAACCTTCGGCACTGCTGCCACCCAGGACAAACACTCTGAACGCATTTTCCTTTTTTACCTTATCAAAGGTGTCTTCAATAGTTTTGGGGACAAAATTTATGTTGTTAAAATATCTTTTCCCTATTTCAGGATTTATAATTATTTTCCCTTCCCCTGCATCAACCCATTGGCGGGTATCATAACCATAATTAAAAATTCTTAATGATAGTTCAAGTAATATTAAAAATATTATTGGGATTATTACTAAAATTGCATAATACCATTTAGGGATTTTTTTTTCTGCCTCTTTAATTATTTTTTTTACTTCTGAGCGGGGTAAGTTATATCTTCTGGAAATTTCATTGATAGAAAGATGTTCTTTATCTATTAAAATCTGTTTCTTCTTTTCTTTAGGAATCTTCAATTAGACCTCAAATTAAAAAATAAAAACTCTTCAATTATTTTGGAATTAAACAAAAATAATTACTGAGATTTTCTTCTGATTTTTATTTGAATTGACCCTTCAATGTTTTTATCTCCGACAAAAATAATATACCCCCCACCACCGGCTCCCGATAATTTCCAGCCGTAAGCTAAATCTTTATATTTATCAATAATCTTAACTATTTCATCAAATACCATATTCGGAAACATTTTGATTTGAGCTTCAAATGATTTTTTAAAAAAATGCCCAAAATTTTTCAAATCAAATTTTAAGATTGAATCCCAGCATTTATCAGATGCTTCTTTTAAAGCAAACGCATTCTCATAGTTTAAATTAGTATTATCTATTACTGAATATTCAATTTCGCGCGGCCCTAAAGTTATTAAGTGAAGATGATTTTCCAGCCACGACAAAACCTTTTCATCATGAATCGAAATAATTTCTTTAGGCCAGTAGTTGCCGTCATAAATTAATTTATTTAAACCCGGCATAACAATGCCTATTGCATCCTGTGAACCGGCAATAATGTCAGTTCCCGGAGGATTCTCATAGCTGAAGAGCATTTTCGAAAGCTTTTCTCTATTACCTGAAGGAATATGTGTCTGCCAAAGTTCAATTGCTTTTCTTCTTGTACTCGAAGCCATACCGCTTCTTTCATTAAATTCAAGTGTTGGTTCAATTGAAATTGTTAATACTGAACCGCCGCAATATTTTCCGACAAAAGGCTGATCCAACCATCCACCCGCAAGATCAATTCTATAAGGTATGGAACACTCTTCCCTGAGCGCTGTTGTTGAACGGGCTGGCATCTCTCCATGTGGAATTCTTTTTAATACTTTATATTCAACACCAAGTTTTTTACACACCTCCTCTTTCGCCTGCGTATTTCCGTCTTCATTTACAACAAATATATCCGGTTTGATTTCTTTTAATTCAGTAATAAAATCTATGAATCCATTTCCGGAATTTATATAACATTCATTAACACATTCCAAAGCATCAATCATATATTTTCTTTCATCCTGATTATTAACAGGATAACGCCCTTTAAGGTTAAAAACCGTCTCATCGGAACCTAATCCGACATAAACATTACCGAATTGTGCTGCCTGTTTGAGGAAAGCAATATGACCGCTATGAAGCATATCAAAGCAACCGCTTACAAATACTTTTTTCTTTCCTTCCATATATAACAATTTATCTTTGAAACTTTCTCTAATTTTTGTCTTCTTAACAAATGTTGAAAATCATTACTAAATATATAACTTTCTGCATTAATAATGTAATGAGTACGCAATCTAAATTAAATATTCAAAAATTCTTATATCAAGGACATTACTATTTATAGATCCCGGTAACATTTGTTTGAGTTGCTTCAATACCTTATTTAAAGTTTAGGTCATTTGATACTTATTTTAGGAGAATAAACTTCTTTATCTCGATGAAATCTCCAGCCCGCATTCTATAAAAATATACTCCACTAGGAATAATTAGTAACTTATAAGATATATTGTAATTTCCAGAGTGTTGTTTCTCTTGCACTAATGTGTTTATTTCATTGCCTAATAAATCATATATTTTTATTGTAACATAACAGGGTTTGGGGATTGAATAACTTCTCTTAGAAACCGAATTAAACGGATTTGGATAGTTTTGATATAAAATGAAATTATCAACTCTGTTTTTATTTCTTTCGGACACACCGGTTATTTCAGTTAGATCGAAATACCAAAGGCTATTGAATAGAAAACTAACCGAAATTTTATTTTTATTTATTGCGAACTTAACATTATATGTATCTTCACTTATATTAATTCCTTCACTAATATCTATCCATGTCAATCCACCATTTTTTTAAAATATATTTTTCTGGATGTCAGGCTACAAAATATCAGACTGTCTATTGCAAATACAGTATATGGATGAAATTTATCAATAGGGATATCTTCATTGTAATCAGACCATGTTATACCTCTATCTGATGATCTAAAAATACCATAAGTATAGTTTGCAGCATAAGAATAATTATCATTTTTTGAAATAGAAGTAGTTATTTTATTTTGTAAAGCTTTTTGATACCAGGTTAAACCATAATCAGTAGATTCAAATACTCCCGTAAAAGTTCCGGCAAGAATTTTACTATCATCAACCAGATAGTAATAAAAATTATTACCATCGATTCCTGTCCACTGTTCACCATTATTTTCCGAACGAAATAATCCACCACCATGTATGCATGCAAATACAACTACTTCCGGTAACTTCCGGGATTTTTTCCAATCCGGAAAAATGAACTTATTAAAAAATATCTCAGATAAAAACGTCAAAAAAATTATTTGCTTAGATATTCCAGACATCCCGAAAATTCTTCCAAAATGCTTGGTGAATTGATACAATTAAATAATGAAAATTACTTTAGTTTATATTAAGGTTGTATAAATAAGCTGCAACTTTTCCCTCAAATTATATATATGCCAATTCTCCATGAATTAAAATTTATAAAATCCATAGAAGAGAAACAGAATATTCGATATAAAAATAAACCGATTTTTTCCACTGCCATTACCTTTTAGTAGTAATGATCTATTCCAATTGATAAAGGCAAAAAAATCTTTTAAATTATTTTAGAATCTTATTTTGTATCTTAAATTTTAATAGTTAATGTGTATTCTTTATATCAGGTGTAATAATCCTGTAATTCCCGCTTAAGTGCATCAAACTAAATAAGTATAACAAACCATCATAATATGGATCAAAATATCCATCAGAATAAGGTTCAAGTTTAGCATTCCAGACTGCATCTACAAATTTCCAGCTTTTAGCCTGAGTACCCATTATAGAAGCTGCAGCAGAGGTAGCTACAAATCCTAACGAATGACGCAATTTTCCGAATCCACCTGCCGGTAAAATAAAGTCCGGACGTGTCCCATCTAAATTGAATTGATCTACAAAAGAATCTATTCCCTGACAGAAGAGAAAATTCTGAATTCGCCTGCAGTAATCCTGCAGCCATTCTTTATCCTTAGCAAACCATGAATAATCCATGGCAATATTCATAGGAACTCTCCAGGAATCAAATCGAAATGAAGAATGGAAACGTCTGAAATGACGTGGCGCTCCGCTAAACTCTGTAGCGTCGGCATTCAGCCCTGTTTTGGAAGAACAAGCCCTGTGGAGAAAAGCCCGGGCTGAATCGGCACAATCCCCGTAAAACTGTTGATGACCATCATTAGCATATTCTGCCCAGACTTCAAAAAAAGCCGGTAAGAAGTAAGATGGATCAGTCCAATTGTATCCTGATGTATCCGGTACGAAAGTAATCTTTTTTTGTTCAACATTAATAACATTTGTATTTCCGTCTATTCCATTTTTACTCCACATTGCATCAAGTATTCTTCTTGCTTCAGCATAATAATTAATGCCTGTATCATTCCCCCAACGATTTGAAGCAAATAATAAATCCGTTATAAAATATAGTTCCCCGTCAGATGCCGACCCTTCGGAGTTATGTTCACCGGTTTTAGGTTTGACACTCCATGCAAAATAAGCGTCCCGGGGACCGCCCTGATGCTGCATGTATTTTTTTGCCCACCTCCATAAACGATCAAAAACATCTTTTTTATTCAACTGCACTGCTACCATCATACCATACGACATTCCTTCAGTTCTAACATCATGGTTCTTCAAATCCGAGACATATGCCATGGAATCACCTACTTCAAAATAAACTTTGTCAGGCCCTTCAAAAATATCATAATAAGCTTTAGCTAATTTTGCATCAATATCTTTTTGTTTATACCCGGCATCCAAAAACACATTGCGGTACACACCGGTCTCCCAAGCTCCCTTATCCCACGGTTTCATCTTTCCCCGCGGATCATTAATATCTTTATCACATTTATTGTCTAGTGACCCCAAAGAAATGAAACTTAAAAAGAAGAGTAAAATTATGTAAAGAAATCTTTTCATCTATAATACCTGTAATAATAAGATTAAAATTTGAAGTGAATTTAATTTCTGGTTCTAATAATATCAAGAGGTTCAATAATTACAAATTTTTATAAGTAAATTGATTATGGAAATGCTACTTTGATAATTCTCAATGCAATATATGGCTTTAACAGCAATCTAACTTTTCCAAAGTTCTTATCGTATACACGATAATCTATTTCTTTTGTGGCTTCAAATATCTTAGGATATTTTTGTATAGATAATCCCTTTTTCAAGTGCTATTTTTAAGCTAAAAAAATAATGTATAATATAATTATTAAGGCAGTATTATCATCTTCTTAGTTGTATTAAATCCTGACGTCCTTAGATTATAAAAATATACTCCGCCGGAAAGGTTATACCTTGAATTGTCAAATTCTATTTCATATTCACCCGGTTGTTTTTTTTCATTAATCAGAGTTGTTATTTCTCTGCCAAGAATATCATAAATTTTAACAGTAACTTGATTGTCTTTAATCCCGGCATGTAATATAAATTTAATTCTTGTTTCAGGATTAAAAGGATTAGGATAATTCTGCATTAATTCGACAGATCCCGGAAATCTATCTCCATTCCGTAATGATTTAACCGAAACTAAACCTTTACCTGATGGCTGAAGTATTTTATTATATGTAATATTATTAATATCAACATTATTCAGTGCCAGATTTTCAATGTTATTCAGAATACTATTGCTATTCGCATTAAAACTGCAATTTATTAGCCTGACATCTGATATTTTGGAAAGTTCATAACCTTCAAATCTTAAAGCATATCTACTTTGTTGACAAATCATATTCTGCACTTCAATATTTCTAACGACCGGAGTAAATCCTGCAATATCCCCTTCACCATAAAAAAAATTTATTCGAATTGCCGCATCCGATACCGTACCAACCGAAATATCTTTTAAATAGATGTTTTCAACAATTCCTCCTCTTAATGAATTTGTTTTTATACGCAAAGCTCTATCAAGATTAGGACTATCCATATAACAACCTGAAGCAAAAATATTTCGGGCACTGCCGGAAATTTCACTTCCAAGAACAATTCCCCCGTGTCCATCTTTCATTGTACAATCTTTAATTATTATATTTTCTGCAGGTACATTTACTCTCCTGCCATCTGCATTACGCCCTGATTTAATTGCTATACAATCATCACCTGTATTAAAAGAACAGTTATCAATAAGAACATTTTTACATGATTCCGGATCACATCCATCATTATTAGGGCCCTGCCCTTCTACGGTTACATTGGAAATTGTAACATTTTCACATAGGACAGGATGAATATGCCACATTGGACTATTAATAACAGTAACACTATCAATAAGAATATTGTTACACCGGTATGGTTGAATCATATTAGGTCTTAAGTAATGTCCGTTACCATAAATTCTGTTTTCAACCGGGATATCGTCTTTGGCTTGCTGAACTAATTGGCTAATATCTGCAGAAGCAATTGATTTCCATAGCCACCAATGGTTGCTATCTCCCTGACCATCTAAAGTTCCCTGACCGGTTATGGCAATATTTTCCTGTTCAAAGGCATAAATCAAAGGTGAATAATTATAACATTCTGTTCCTTCAAATCTTGTATATACTACAGGTAAATAATCGGAATAGTTTTGACTAAATTTTATTACTGCATTTTTAGAAATATAAAGATTTACATTATTCTTAAGATGAATTGGTCCCGTATGAAAAATTCCTTTAGGAACCACTACCCTGCCCCCGCCTGCTTCTGTGCATGCTGAAACAGCTTTCCTAAAAGATTCAGTACAGTCGGTAATTCCGTCACCAACTGCTCCATAATCAGTTATAATAAAATCTGTATCCGGAAATACGGGAGGATTAATATTTGTAATTATTTTTGATTCCCAAGCCCAGCCTTCATCGGGTGCATCTTTGGTTCTTATACTAAAAGTGCTAGTAATATTACCAATTAATAATTTACTTGTTGTTACAGTTCCATAATCATTCGAGGAAGTAAGAAGGATCCTAACCTGGTCATTATTATTCACAAATCCTGCTCCAGTTGTAAAATCACTATCATTAATAGAGTAGGAACCACCGGAAATTGAAATATCACTTTTATCACTTATTCCCGTAACACTAACAGTGTTTGATATAAATTCTTTATTTCTGAAGACATCAAACTGATCAATAAAATCGTTTGGTTGTATAGACTGACAAAACTGATTTTCAGCAAGCAAATAAATAAAGCAGTTAATAAACAGAAAGATAAATTTATAATAATTTTTCATTTTTGTTTTATAAGATGAATTAGGAATATTAGACTATAAACATATTTGAAAGATAGAGAAAAGTTTTATGCAATAATAAATATTTGGTAGAATTATTATTGTTTATAATCATGGTTTGACAAATGTCTTCGCTGAATCGTCTATAATTTATCATGCATACAACTAATTCACGCTCTGATTTTGCAGGAATACCTTGTTCAAAGCTGCCTCTAAAAACAAGGATTAATATTCCCCAGCCTATTTCCCTATCCGATTAATTTTTATTATACCAGAGACATTCCAGATTATTTCTGAGTATAATTTTTACGACAGACAACCAATGTTTTTTATAAAAGATGTATGCTTTTTTAATTTATGATTTTTAATATATCAATACCTTGAGATCACTTCTTTAAAACTCTTCCAAAGTTTATCAGTCATGCTGTGGAATTCAAAAAGGACAACACCCTTAGCACCGCCGGATATTGCAGCTTCAACTGCTTTAGCCAATCCCGCCGGACTAAATTCAGATACCATTAAACCGCTATATAGAGGTTCGTCTTTTCTTAATGAATATATTCCTTTTTCAGTTTGTTCTTTTATCCATTCAATTCCCTGGTAATAATAATTATGGTAAAGCATTGGAAGTACAGCATCCAGGTTCCAATTAGGCCATTGCTGACGGACATTAATCCAATTATGGGGGGGAAAAACTGCAGCGGTTATTTCTTTTTTATATTCTCTGGCAATAGGAATTAATTTATTGTTAACAAAATTGCTGATAGTATCATAACGATATTGCCTCCACTCAACATTTGCAGTCGGATCTTTCAATTCCATCGGATCGAGCCCAGTTTTGTCTTTAAATGTTTTTCGGCAGACATCACAATAACAATAATCATACTCAGGATATTCACCGTCCTGTATTATACCATATTTCGGTTGTAATGATTTCGCAAGAATTACGTCGGGATATCTTATAAAATCTAAATGAACACCATCGAGCTGATCATACTGCGATAATTCTTTTACTCTTTTCGCTATGAAATCAAGCGGTTCATTTCGAGAAGGACACAAAAACCTATAGCTCTCTACATATGCAGGTTTATCAACACATGAATCACCATTCCGATTTACCATGTACCATTCAGAGTGTTTTTTATAAATTTCTTCAATGTTGCAAATCATTGTCCACATCCAGGCATGGACTTCCAAACCTTCTGACTTAGCAATAGGTAAAATTCTTTCCAGCCACTGATCTTTAACAGGCAGATGTTTACTTGCATAAAAGGCAAAATGACTGTTAAAAATTTCCGGGAGTATAGCATCTATTCCTGCCTCTTTCATTCCTGCAAAATTTTTTTTCCATTCATCAGCAGAAGTTTCTGTGTCAGTTCCTATCCATGTCCAATTCTTTAATTTAGTATCTTTCTCATTTCCATAAAGTAAATTACCTTTGGCTAACGGCTCCGAAAGAATGGCGACTGAACTTAAACCTAAAGTTTTAAGTAATTCTCTTCTATTCATTTAATTTCCTTTCATCAGATTTTTAGTAATATTCTAATGTGATCTGATTTTAAATCTTTTGAGAAAAATTGCTTTCAATTTGCCTTCAATTTTAAAATAACTTCCATTTAATTATATAACAAGAGGAAATTATAATAAAATTTAGGTATTGAAATTATTTATCTTTTTCTTAATTCTTTGGTCGCCTAAATATAATCTATCCTTCAATTTTCTAAAAGATAAAACAATTACTTGCAGTCTCTCTAAATATATTTAATAAAAAAGATCTTATGGACTAATCTCCAGCTTGTTTTCCATTTCTTAATTTCAAAATCAATGCTCTTTTCTCTTTTCCAAAAAAAATTCATAAATGTTATTTGGTATATAGACATTTAATAATAAATAGTGTACATTTGTACACTATAATTATTGAGGTTATTAATGGAAGATTTTGATGCTAAATATCAGGATTTAATAAACAGGGGTTATGATATCATCTTTTATGAAAATGAAAATTATAATTTGTTCACTCAAAATCCTGAGAAACTGTATTATGTATCAATTAAAAAAGATGGCGAAGAATTATTTCACTTTCCATCCAGGCTTTCATACAAAGTGGCATTTACAAATGCATACAATCTTATACCTCAAGTTGAAAAACTATTTATATAATTAATTATAGTATTGTATAATGGCAAATTATTTCCATTTGTTATCATAGTAAACTTTTTCTATTTTTTTACTAAACTATTACAAATCAAACACTTAAATCTTAAATATTCCCGTTTTAACTGTTATGTCAGTATTATTGTAATTTTTTTAAGCTTGAATGCAGTAATGGATTTATTTTTAATTTGCTTCAATTAATTTTTTTTCGATAAGAATTAACATTTATTGCCTAAATCGATTTTAAAACTTTTTTAATCCATTCTTAATTATTAACATTTAAAATTTTTTAAGCCTTAAAGAAACTTTAAACTCTTCGATAATAAAATCATAAATAATAAGTCCCGTGTAATAAAAAAACGATTGAAAGGTATTATATGAGCAAACTGATTAACAGGCAAATTACCATAAGTTTCTTGATTATTATATCAATAATTGGAATATCATCAATAATTCAAATATTTCAAAATGCTTATACACCAGCTCTATATATAAATTTATTAGCCGTTTTACTTTGTATTTTATTATATACTATACTAACGAAAAGTATAATAAAGCCGGCTGAAATGCTTAATAATGTTGCAAACGAGATTTTAGATGACAATCTAAATTTAACATTAGAAATAAATTCTAATAATGAATATAAAAATATTGCAAAATCAATTAATTTTTTAATTGAAAGAACAAATCTTCAAACACAGTACTTAGAAAATTTACCAGCCCCGGTTATGCATATTGACACAGATTTTACTATTCAGTACATGAATAAAAAAGGAGCCGAAGTTGTCGGCAAAGAGCAAAAGCAGTTAATCGGACAAAAATGTTATGATCAATTTAAAACCGAACACTGTAAAACAGAAAATTGTGCTTTACATAAAGCAATGAAACATAATAGAGGATTTGCTGAACAGACCATCGCAAATCCAAATGGTAAAAGTGTGCCTATTTTATATGTTGGTTATCCTATAAAAGATAAGGAAGGGACAATTATAGGAGCGGTTGAACAAGTTACCGACATTACTGAAATTAAAGAAATGCAAAATTATTTAAATAAATCAACCCAAAGAATGATGGAAGTAATGGAAAAATTTGCTGATGGGAATTTGACAGTGGAAGCAATTCCGGAAAAAGAAGGTGATGATATTGCAAAGTTATTTGATGCATTTAATAGATCTATTGCAAATGTTAGGGGAATGCTGCATCAGGTATCTGAAACAATTCATGCAACCGCTAGTGCAAGTACTCAAATATCTTCAAGTACCGAAGAAATGGCTTCGGGTGCTCAGGAACAATCGACTCAGACTTCTGAAGTGGCCGTAGCAATAGAACAAATGACAAGAACCATACTTGAAATGACCAGAAATGCAGGAACTGCTTCAGAAAACGTTAGGTCAGCCGGAAAGATTGCTGAGGATGGTGGAAAAGTAGTTGAGGATACTGTTGATGGGATGAAGAGAATTGCCGAAGTAGTATCAAAAACTGCCGATACGGTTAAACAATTAGGTAAAAGTAGTGATCAGATTGGAGAAATAATCCAGGTTATTGATGATATTGCTGATCAGACAAACCTGCTGGCTTTAAATGCAGCTATTGAAGCGGCAAGAGCCGGTGAAATGGGACGGGGTTTTGCTGTTGTAGCCGATGAAGTTAGAAAACTTGCAGAAAGGACTACAAAAGCAACCAAGGAAATTGCGGGAATGATTATTCAGATTCAAAGGGAAACAAAAGGTGCGGTTGAGTCAATCGATATGGGTACTGAAGAAGTTTTAAAAGGACAGGAAATGGCTAACAATGCCGGTAAATCATTAAAAGAAATAATAAGTGCTTCCAGTATAGTAGTTGATGATGTAAACCAGGTAGCTAGTGCAAGTGAAGAACAATCAACTACAGCTGAACAAATAAGTAAAAGTGTAGAATCAATAAGCAACATTGCAAATGAAAGTGCTGAAGCAATCCAACAGGTTGCCATGTCTGCCGAAGATCTGAATAGATTAACTGAAAACCTGAAAAATTTAATAAGTAACTTTAAGATTGAAGTTGATGAGAAACAAACTCATTATTCTATCAGACAAAATGGAAAACTTGTTCAATATTAAATGATAATCTCAGGGTAGTTAAAGATTTTAATTTGAGGCTCTTACTGTTTTTTGTGAAGTCAACTAAAAAAAAACGCTTCCCTCTTACCTTTTGTATAAGAGGGAATGCATTTATCGGTTTTATTTAACATATAATTTCCCAATCATAATAAACATTGTAATACTCGCCAAAATTCCGGTAATGAAATTTCAAAAACAGTCAAATAAAATTTCCACCCGGGGAATTGACATGGATAACTACGATATTATCATAATTACACATATCCAATGGCTATTGGTGATTAAAATGAATTGCCGGCAATAATAAATATAATATATACTATCCACAAAATTCCAAAGCTATTACTTACAATGTAATATCGTTTTCCTTTTTCATTAAACATATCTTTACTTATCGACCACGAATCTTTTATATTGAAAATAATATTTAAATGTTCATCCGAATATTCTTCAAGTTAATTTTTAGAAACTAATACCCGGAGAATTAAGCCGGATAAAAATATTGCAAAAAAGACTACTAATGGAATACTGTTTTTCACTATAGCTGCTCCCCAGTTTTTTTGCCAACTTATTCTGAAGATTGTTTCAATATATAATGAAATAATTAATTTTCCCAAAAAGGGAAAAGAGTTGCTTAAAAGAGATGGATAGGAAATTTCGAAGTAAGATGAGAGAAAATTAATAAATCAACTATTGTATATTAGTATTATAAGAAATCACTTTTAATTCTTTGTATTATTGATTGTAGAAATGAAATTAGCGAAACCTTTTCTAAAATGGGCCGGCGGAAAAACTCAGTTATTAAATTATATAGATACTAACCTTCCAGAAGAGGTAAAAAAGAATGGTATAGTAAATTATTATGAACCATTCTTAGGGAGTGCAGCAGTATTTTTATTCCTTAAACAAAAGTATGGTATTGAAAATGCTTACCTTTCAGACATCAATTCTAATTTAATTTCAACTTTTAAGATAGTTCAGAATCAGACCAACAATCTGATAAAAGAATTGAAATTCCTTGAAAAAGAATTTAAATCAAAAAATAATGAACAAAGAAAAATCTATTATAATAAAAGAAGAGAAGAGTTTAATAGTTTATTATCTGCAAATCAAAAGGGTAAACAAAAATTAATAAGAAAAGCAGCTTTAACCATTTTCTTAAACAGGACTTGTTTCAACGGATTGTACCGGGTTAATAGATCCGGTCAATTTAATGTACCTTTCGGGAGATATGAAAATCCCAGGATATTAGATAATGAAAATCTCCTGGCAGTATCTGAATTACTTAAAGATGCTGTTTTAGAAGTAAGGAATGTTAAGACACTACCTGAAGTAGTGAAAAAAAATTCTTTCATTTATTACGATCCTCCCTATTCACCTTTAAATAAAACTTCAAATTTTACTTCTTATAGTGAGTTTGAATTCTCATTAAAAGAGCAAGAAGAATTAGAGAAAGTATACTCACTATTAGATAAAGAAGGAATAAAACAACTACTGAGCAATGCTGATTTGAAAAACTCCGACATACAAAATTACTTTCACGATAATTTATATGGTAAATTTACAATTAAAAGAATATTAGCAAGCAGAGTAATTAATAGTAAGGTAACTAAACGTGGAAAGATATCAGAAATACTTGTTAGAAATTACTAATTGAATCATCATAAATTAACTGATTCCTTTCATCCTATTAAAAGAAATAATTGCTCGCTCAATCATCACTCCTACTCCTCTAGCAAATATTTTTTTAATCTTATAAGTTAATCATGAAATGCTTTGCCCATTCCTTAATATTAAGAAACTTTATTAATCTTTATAGAATAACTGTTTGTTAAGTAAGGCTTTTTATAAAGGACAATATTTGGTAGAATTTCATTGCCTTTATAGAAATTTAAAATTAAGTTAAAATGAAGATGAGTTTTTTCGCGAAAACATTTATGTAAATTATTTATTTCGTAATTTACGACAATTTATGTAAGCGTATAAATTGAGAAAGTTAAAAACTCCTAAAATAGTTTTATTATTTAATGCACAAGTTAAATGTTTTAAGAAAAAGAAAAGCCTCCATTAATCCTATGATAGAAGGCTTAATTTTTATTCACACATCCAATAATATCGATTTACATCCCAATCTTTTATTTTGAAGGCTGTAATTTACTAAGAACATCCGGTATTGCCGGAGAAGTATCACCATGGTGATGGATCATCTTCCATTCCCCATCTTGCAGCTGATAGATGTTTGTGATACGTTGTTCGATACTGATCTGTTGCCCGGCAATTTTAACCTGACCGATTTCAATACCCAACTCGTAAGCCACATTCCCTACTATTCTAACGAATTGTTCTTTTAATTCAATCTTACCATCCTTGCAAGTTAAGCAAACTGTTCAAATGATTTCTTTACTGCCGGCCAACCGACTTCTCTACCGCCGATCGGGTGCATAGCAGTTGCGTTTTCATCCTGTAACCAGGTTTCTCCTATTTGACTTGCATTTCCTTTAGCCATATTTGTTAATGCATTATAGAACTGCTTTGGGGTTTTAAGTACTTCGTCTTCTGTGGACATTTAGAATCCTCCTTTTTAATTTTTAAAACTAAAAAATTAAATCCATATCTCCGGATAACGAAGGTATATTTTATTTGGGAATAGAATACAAATTGTGCATTGTATAATTTAGATTCCAAGATTATTTTCACTATAGTCTTTGCACCACATCTTTAATTTTCAATCCAAATAGTAAGAGACCAGATAGTAATTAGGCTGAATGGTCCGGTTAAAAAAAGAAATGTCAGGAGAAAACCGGAATAAGATTTATATTAACCGGGATGAGGAATTGAAGGATATAGTTAAGACGATGAGTTATCTGCAGAATAGAGGTGTGAACGTTTATTTAAATATGAATCATTTCAAAGTTAATTGAAAAGACAATTACCAATTTAACCTGTTTTTATGCTGTTAAAAACCTTGCTCGACAATTATAAGTTTGACCATTGATTAAATAAGGTTTTTTGAAGAACGATTTAAAATATTTTCTTGCCTTTAAATGAAAAAAATTTATTTTAAATACACAAAAAATGTCTGGATATATAGTCTAAAAAATCGATTTCAGTTTAAGTTTATATTAAGTTATATGCTATTAAATTTGAATAGAAGCTGCGTATCATATGGAACCACCGGAAAATCAAGATAAAATCCTTGAGTTATTTAAGCAGGGATTTGGTATTCTTGAAAACGCTTTAGCTGGTTTGAGCGATTTTGAGTTAGATTATGCTCCATCAAACGGCGGTTGGACTATACGACAGATTATTCATCATATCGCTGATGGAGATGATCTATGGAAAACTTGTGTCAAGATTGCATTAGGTAATGAACAAGCTGAATTCACTCTCAAGTGGTACTCAGCGCTCCCGCAGGTAGTGTGGGCGAAACGATGGTGTTATGAAAAACGATCAATTAGTGAATCATTAGCCTTATTCAAAGCAAATAGAGATCATATTCTACAATTGTTAGAATATGCACCTGATGGATGGAACAAGTCTGTTCAATTTAGAGATTCCAATGGAGAAATTGAAGTAGTACCAGTGGGTGCCGTAATTCAAATACAAGCAGAACATGTTGATCATCATGTTAAACGGATCTTAGCAATTCGTCAAGAAATTTCCAGCACATAACATAGATATACAAGTTGACAATGGTTTTCTCAATTTATTTACATACTCTTTTTTCTCAGTAAATCATCTAATATTCATCCTGTCAAAGAAATAATTGCTTGCCTAATTCCCTTCCCCAATCCTCACACAAATATTCTTTTCATTTTAGATGTCAAAAGCAGGCTTGTTTACCAACCGAAGGTTAATCAGTAAAACAAAATAATAAAACAGAAATCACCATCGAAAAAGACTTCTTTATTTTTCACTTTCATTATTCTATTCGATTTAAAAATAAGTAAGACTTTTTTCTGTACCTTCATCTTCATAAAAAATAGCATTTGCAGTCTTTTCAGTAAGTCTTGATATGAATTGCCTATTCCGCCAAGTAAAAAAACCTTGCTTAATTTTTATACGTTGGATTATTGATTAAGCAAGGCTTTTCTTACAGAATAAAAGTGGATAGAATTTTCTTGCCTTTAGGAGAAAATAGGATTAAGTTGATATCAACCTTAAGTTTTTTTCGGGGAGATAATCGAAGTGAACTTATTTAATCCTGATTGCGAATTTATTAAAATGTATAAATATAGGCATTTATAGATTTCTATGTTTAGACATTTATGATTATAATGGATATATAGTGTTTAGATGAAACATATAAATTTTTCTCGTTTATATACTTTATAAAATAATAAGTTACATTGAAATCTAACTGAACATATTATTGTTTAAACAGTAGGAGAACCCATGTTTTCAAAAATCAGACGACTGGTAATGAAACAGTTTACTGTGTGCCCCCATACTGGTAAAATAACCGGATTTAAAATAGGAGAAAGAAAAGCTCGATGGCTTTGGATAGTTCTCGGTTTGGCCTCTGTTATTTGGGTTCTCATCCGGGTTGTACCCAAGCCCAGCCGTGCTACCTATCCATGTCAAAGAGTAGCACAGCCTATAGCCGCCGGTTTTATCGGTTGGTTATTAGGACTGATCGGGTCTTCCTTGATCATACACCGGGCCCGCAGCCTGTTTCAAAAACGACGTTATGCGGTGGCGGCAACCTGTTTTGCTGCGGCAATCCTTCTTAGTTTTTTCACATTGAGTGATACACCTAATATTGCTTCGCCGTCGGGAAGTTTCGTCCCCACCGATTCTGCCAACACACCAATGGGTATTGCAAAAGGTATTAACCCCGGACGTGTCGTATGGGTTTATGACCGCCTGCTTTCAGATCAAGGCAGCAAAACCGGCTGGTGGTGGGAAGATCAACGCACTGATCCGGTAGAAGCTCAATATATGATGACGCAGGCTCTTCTCAACCTGACCGGCATTGCCGATCCTGTTGCAGCCTGGGATTCCCTTTTTAAGTACTTCAACCGGAAACGTTACAACCAAATCAATACAAGTTACCAAGCCGGCGATAAGATAGCCATCAAGGTTAACAACATTTACTCCCGTTTCTATGAATGGACCGACAGCCAGGATAACCGTCCTTGTCCGCAAATGCTTCATGCTCTGCTGTGGCAATTAGTTAACAAAGCCGGTGTACCGGATGAGGATATAACCATATATGACTGTAATTTTTATCACGGCAACCCGGTTTACAAATACAACCATGCAGACTTTCCCGGCGTGCGGTGGGCCGAAGGCGACGCCACAGATCGCGCTGACGGACATGGTTATGAAAACGGTCCCGGAAATGATCCCGGTACACGTGAAAAGGTAGTGCCCGATACTACCTGTAAGGTTTATTACGGCGATCCTAACATCGTTCCGGGCAGCGGTACAGTCTGCCTGCCTACGGTTGTTTCAGAGGCAAAGTATCTTATCGATGTTGCCCTGCCCCGTCCGCATGAATTGGCCGGGGTAACTCTCTGTGCTAAAAACTTCTTTGGTTCGGTCTGGAATCCCGATCCCCCCTCCGGGAATGCTTATTATTACCATGGCTGGTGCCCGTTCTATATGCACAAAGCGGTAGCTGCCCTCGACTTCACCGCCGACATTCCAATGCGCCCAATGGGAACGTACAATGCCCTGGTCGATCTAATGGGACATAAAGAATTGGGCGGAAAGACTATACTGTTTTTAGGTGAATGTATTCGCTTTCGATACTGGTCGGCCCCGCCATTCAACGGCGGACCTGCATCAAGTTTGTTCATGAGCCAGGATATCGTCGCCATTGAGTCTGTTCTTCTGGACTTCTTAAGATCCGAGGGAGCTGTACCCGCAGGTACGCCCGATAATTATCTGCATGAAGCGGCTCAAGCTGATAATCCACCTTCTGGCACTGACTACGACCCGGAAAACGACGGAATCCCATTGAAGAGTCTGGGTGTACACGAACACTGGGATAATTCTACCGACAAACAATACACACGCAATCTGAGAACCGGTGAAGGTATTGAGCTGATTCAGGTGATAAAAACAACAGCAACTGCAGTTGAGAATAACAATGGCGATATCCCGCACACTTTTACACTTTTTGCGAATTATCCCAATCCGTTTAATCCAGTAACTACCATCCAATATTCAATCCCTAAAGAATCTTTTGTAATTATAAAAGTTTATGATATTCTTGGAAAAGAAATTGCAACTATAGTTAATGAAAGGAAATCCGCAGGAAATTATTCCATTTATTTCAATGCCGGCAATCTTCCAAGCGGCGTTTATTTATACAGTATGCAGGCCATACCTGAAGGTAGGCAAGCAGGAAGCTTTGTATCTACAAAGAAATTTGTTTTGCTGAAGTAATAGAAATTAAAAAGGTGATATCTTTTCTTTGGATGAGATATCACCTTTTTATTATCATCCTATCAAAAAATAATTGCTCACCTAATCCCCTTCCCCAATCCTCACGCAAATATTTTTTATCTAATCACTGAATCATTTAATTATTATCCTAGTCACCCAAAAAAAAACCTTGCTTAATATTATAGGATATAGCTGCCGGGTAAGCCTTTTTTGAAGAACAAAGGTATTCTCAACCTATAAAATATCATAGTCTTTAATCGAAGATAGAATAAGGTTGAAACGCATCTATTTTTGAAGAGAGGGAATTAAAAATATTTAATTAATCCCAGGTTCTTGTGATTATTGGATGACAGTTAACATTTGGTCACACGTTTATGCATGCATCTATATCTTTTCAAATAAAAATGTTTAAAAATAAATGAAAGTGTCTCTTTTTGTACATCCGAACTACAATTACTTTGCAGGTTCATAATATATTATATTACATGTGGATATTTTGAACTATTTAGTTAATTGACATGGACTACTTATTACTCTTAACAGAATTCAGGCGCATAGTTGAATTTCCCGACAAAGATTTTTTGAAACTCACACCCATGCTTGAGAGGATTCGCGTAAAGAAAAATGAACACTTATTTAGAGAAAGGGATATTTCCAGGAAAGTTTATTTCATAGAAAAAGGATGTTTACGACAATACTTAATTAATAGTAATGGAGAAGAAAGAAATATCTATTTTAAAGTTGAAAGCGGCTGGTGCAGTGAGCTGGTGAGCTTTTTAAATAATACGCCAACAGAATTAAACCTTCAAGCTCTTGAGGACAGTGAACTTTTGGCCATAAACCAAAAGAATTGGATATATGCAGTAACACATATCCCGCCTTTTACGATGTATTTTATTAAGGCACAGCAGGAAACAAATTACATGTTAAAAAAACGATTAGGAGAAGCCACGATTGAAACCCCCGAAGAAAAATATGCGCGGTTTCTCAAAGAGGAACCTCAACTTCTTCTGCGTTTGCCTATGTTTCAAATTGCAGCTTACTTGGGTATAACACCAGAAACACTAAGCAGGGTTCGAAAAAAATTAGGCAGCAAATAATTTCTTGATTGAAATCAAGGTCTTTGGGAGTTAATAGAATTAGTTTGCCCAATCACAATTAAGGAATATTATTATGAAAAACGAAACAATCCGGGTTGGGCAAGTAACAATTGATTTTCTGCTGGAAACAGCTGATACAAATGGCTCCGTAGCTATGTTTGAATTTTGTGTACCATCTGGAGCTAAAGTCCCCCTTCCTCATTATCATGAACATTATGATGAAACCATTTATGGATTAGATGGAGTTATCACATTTACCGTTGAGGGGAAGCCTGTTGATATCGCTCAAGGTGAATCGTATTTTATCCCTCGTGGTGCGATACACGGATTTGATAATCTAACGCAAGAGAATGCTAAGGCTTTAGCAGTAATTACTCCAGCCCTTCTTGGGCCAAACTTCTTTTAAAGAGTGTGCTGAAATTGTAAATGCGGGTGGACCTCCTGATATTGAAAAACTAAAGATGGTAATGACCAGACATGGATTGGTTCCTGTATTACCAAAATAGTCACAGCAAAAATATTGGGCAGATAGAAAAATAAGACCCGAATAAACACTGGTTATAACAAAAGCTATGGCGTATTTAAAAGCGCCATAGCCAATATGGGTTTCAGCAATTTTCAGACTACTTTTCTTATTTGAAAAAGTAATGCTCTATCAAAAACTAATTGCTTACCTAAATCGTTCCCTCAATCCTCACGCAAATATTTTTTATCTTGTCATTAAAATAAAAATTATAAACTAACCACAATCGTAAAAGACTTCCTTATTTTTACTCCTTCTTTAATTTGTTCCTGTCAAAAATAAGTTAGACTTTTTCTGTACCTTCATTTTCATAAAACAACCCATATTCATTTTTAACAAAAATTTCCTGTAAGCCTTTGGCTTAATTGTTCAGTCTGACAGCCGATACGCTCAGCACTTTTGGTTGCTGTCAGCCCTTCACAACTATTTTTTGTATCTTTTCATTAAAACATTAAATGATTATCGTAATCACCGTGTAAAAAAACCTTGCTAAATTTTTATGGAAGCTGTTGGATAAGCAAGACTTTTTGAGGAACAATACATTTTTGCTCAGTCACACTTTTTCACTGTAGCTTTAAAGCTGGTATATTTTTTCTTCCCTTTAATAGCTCGCTTGTGTTTATTTGATAACCTTAAGTACAATTGCACTCTAAATATATCTTATTTTTAAAGAAAAGTTTTTTAACCTAAAATCATGGGAAAATGAAGAGTTTAATTACTATTATTATAACTATTGTAATATTATTACCATCCCCTACCCTTGCTTGTGCATGTGGCTGCAATGTTTTTCTGTGGGTGGAAGATGGATGATGCCCATCTCAACAGGATTGAGTTTGCACTTTACATATAATTATATGAATCAATATCAGAACTGGAATGGATGGAATAGCTCAGCTTCTAATTTAAATAAAGATAAGATTATTCAATCTGAATTTTATTCACTAAATATGCAGTACATGTTAAATCGTAGTTGGGGTTTTATGGTCGAAGCTCCTTTCTGGAACCGTTATTTTAAGACAACCAATGATGGCGGAGAATTTTCTTCAATTAATCATTTTTCTGTTGCTGATGTGAGGTAGATGGGAATTTATACTGGATTTTCTGAAGATATGTCAATTGGTGTTCAGTTTGGATTAAAGCTCCCCACCGGCCCTTAAAACCAATCGTTATTGGATAGAGATACTCAAATAGGTTCTGGTACTACAGATCTTCTTTTAGGTGGATATCAGATGGAGCAGGAAAACGGATGGGGATGGTATGAACAAATGATGTGGCAGCATGCTTTTAACTATAAAGATGGGTATAAGCCGAGAGACAGTTTTTATGTATCATATGGTGTTCATTATGACAGATTTCTAAATGCATACAAAATAGTACCAATGCTGCAGCTTGCTGCTTCATTCCGCGGCTCAGATAAGGGTATAAATGCTGAACCAGAGAATACTGGATATTTCAGATTTTATTTATCTCCCGGAATTGAAGTGAAGCTTAACAACCAGATACAGATTTACGGTAATTTTAAGATCCCATTAGTAACTCATTTAACCGGGTATCAGCTTGTTGCACCTGCATTGGTTGATGTAACAGTTGGATATAGAATATAAGGTGATTTAATCCTGATCAATCCATATAATTTTCATCCTATCGAAAAATAATTGCTTGCCTAACATCCTTCCCTAATCCTTACATAAATATTTTTTATCTTATCAATAAATCATGAAATGAATATCATAATCACTTGGTAAAAAGACCTTTCTTAATTTTATATTTTGAATTATTGATTGTTCCTCGTCGTATTTATCATAAGTGGGTTATGATTCCCTTTATGATTTTTACAGCTTTAAAGAATTATTTTTTATAATTTAAATTTATTAATTGTAATATTCGGTTCTTTTTTTAGGTAGTCAATTTTCTTACGCTATATTCAGAGGAGTAAAAAAAATGATCGAAGATCACCAGGATGCATATACTGACCCCATTGATGAAAGACTCTTTCCGTTTCATCTGCATCTTGAGGAGGCTGTCGGATTAATGGCTGATGCGTCAGATTGTAAAAAACATTTGTATATGGGTAAAGTTGAAAAGGCATATTCAGATCTTTCTGTAGCTAAAAGTATGATAAAAAATAAAGGGGAAAAAAGGGATAAATAATCCTTCCATTTAACCCGGTACTACTTCAAAGGACCGGGAATTATTTTTGTTTATTAAATATTTACTGTTCAAATTATGGCTGTTTATTTCAGACTGTGATAGTAGGTATTTCAAATTCCTCAATGATTTAAATCTTTCACACGCATTCCTTCAAGGATATTTCATGCCTTCCATACTTGGAATATATAAAAGGACAAACTATCATAAGACTTCATGGTCCCGACAGAAGCGGAATTGAAAAACTATCGGGGGAAAACTGGAATAAGATTTATATTAACCGGGATGAGGAATTGAAAGATATAGTTGAGATGATAAAGGATCTGCAGAATAGAGATGTGGATGTATACTTAATTGTAAATAATCATTATGAGGGGTGTGCGCCGAGGACGATTGAGAAGATTGGTAAATTAATGCCGGGTACATAAAATATTTCGGCTTGTATTGTTTTGTTAGGTGTTAATTGATTTTTTTATAACCAAATGCATTGCCTTATCGCTAGAAATATGTTTATTGCATTTATATCCCAATGATGTGAGATCCAAATTCAAATAAAGATTTTCACCACTTCCTAAAATTATAGGAGATACAACTAAATGTAATTCATCTACTAATTGAGCCTTAAGATATTGACGAATTGTACTAACACCTCCACCAAGCCTTACATCTTTGCCATTTGCAGAATCAAAAGCTTTTTTAAGAGCTGCAATAATCCCATCCGTTACAAAGTGAAAAGTAGTGCCACCTTCCATCTCGATTGATTCGCGCTCATGATTAGTTAAGATAAAGACAGGAACATGATATGGTGGGTTTTCTCCCCACCATCCTTTCCAATTAACATTAGGTAAGCCACGATATGGACTAAACATATTACGCCCTAAAATCCAAGCGCCAATATTTTTAAAGCCTTTTTCAGCAAATTCATTATCAACTCCTGATGTGCCATCACTCTTTCCTAATACGTTTTTTTGAAAAGTTTTTGTAGGGTAAAACCACTGGTGAAGCTCTTGCCCTCTTTCCCCCAGAGGATTCTCAAGACTTTGATTTGGTCCTGCACCATATCCGTCGATTGAAATAGAAAAACTTTCAACACGTAATTTTTGCATTTATAAGTCCTTTCAAAAATTTGAATAAACACCTACATATTCATTAGATGCCAGAAACAACTATTTTTTGTTTACCAATATCAGAAATTTTTTTCTAATATCAGAAATCTTTTTATTTTTTACGATTAGGAAAATGAAAAATTTAATTATAAACCCACTTAACATAAACAAGAGCATCAGTTCATTTTACCCGCCAAATTATCTAACCTTAAAAATCAATTATTGTTTAATTTGGCGGGCTTTACATTGTCAGCCAGATTTACATAAGCGGATTACCCTATTTAAGCAGAATCATTTTATTAATCTTGGAATATCCGCCTGCAGTAATCTTATAAAAATAGATTCCCGAAGGCTTATTTTGAGCATTCCAGGTTACTTTGTAAGTTCCGCTATGTTTTTCTTCGTTTACTAGTGTTGCTACTTCTCTTCCTAAGAGATCATAAATTGTTAATGTTACAAAACTGTTTTTAGGTAATGAATAAGTTATAGTTGTTGTTGGATTGAATGGATTGGGATAATTTTGAAATAGTTTATAATTCTCCGGAATATTTGAAGTGTTTTCATTCACGGCCGTAGGGTAATTTTCAATAAGATTAAGAATGGGGTGGTTTATGGTAACATCACCCGATATTTGCGCACTGGTATCGATATACGCGCTAAAATAACCTTGAGACTTTGTAAGCCAGCCAAAGTCATGCGTTATAGTTGAACTCGATAAAGAACCGTTGATATAAGTTTCCGTTTGACCTACTTGTGTTTCTCTTAATGCGTTAAAGGTTCCGTCTGGGAAAGTAATTGTCCCGAACGCATCGAAATGAAGAGTTAATGTTGTTACCTGGTAAGATCCAAAGCCGTAATTTAACGAATCACGTGCCTCTACAAATTGTTCGCCGTAATGGAGGGGAAAAATTGCAGTAACATAATTCACCTTTTCTATATAGGCAGTATCCAGCCCGGGACCGGTTACATGAGTCGCGACTCCAAGGGTCCACATGGTATCTGGTGTTATTCTGAAATATCCATATACGGTATCTGTATTTCCATTTCCCGGAAAGGCATGATTATTAGAGTACTGCGCATTGGTTGCCGTCGGGAAATAACTTGCATAAGGAGTATTTGCGGGAGAAATATTTATATTTACGGTTGTATCGCTAAATATATTAGCGGGAATCGTCCATGTCTGCGAGCTGCCGGAAGCATTCCCGACGTTCATTGTTAGGGTATCCGGACTAGTTTCTTGCTGCCATGCCTTTCCTGGTGCAAACGTGTTTGCAACATCATTACTTGTAATTTGAATCTGGGCAAATAGGAAGGAAGGAACTAACAAACAATAAAAAACCACAGCTAGAGTTTTCAATTTTAAGTCTCCTGTATAGATTGAACTTTCAGTAAGTTAAATAAACTGGCAGGCATAAACAGTGTTTTTTGTCATTTATTCTCGTATCATTAAAGATTTTTCTCTAGCTCATAAGCTCATCGACTGCTTTTTTCTAACCACTTAACATAAACAAGAACATCAGTTCATTTTACCCGCCAAATTATCTAACCTTAAAAATCAATTATTGTTTAATTTTGCGGGCTTTACATTGTCAGCCAGATTTACATAAGGGAAATTATAGAACATAATGAGTAGAGATGTGCATTTAAATGTTAATAATAATTATGGGGGGTGTGCGCCGATGACGATTGAGAAGATCAATCATTTATTATAACATTATTAGACTGGCTCAGCTTGTAATTCCTCGTATAACTATATTATTATTATAATTATGGTTTTTTAAAAAATTACGGATATGAAATATCTTTAAATATAAAATAAGAACATCAAAATTGATATTTATAAGGAGTTAATACAATCATGAAAATTAGTCGTTTACTTTTGTGGCTTTTCGGCTCTGCTATTCTTGCTACACTAGGCTTAAAACAACAAGAGTCAAGGAAGAAACCTAACGTGCTGTTTATTCTAGCTGACGACTTGGGATATAGAGACTTAAGTTGTATGGGAAGTAAATTTTATGAAACCCTAAATATTGATCAGATTGCTAAAAATGGAATGGTTTTCACTAATGGATACGCGGCCTGCCCGGTTTGCAGTCCTTCACGAGCCAGCATACTGACCGGAAAATTTTCGGCCCGTCACGGAATTACGGATTGGATTGGTGAAAAATCAGGAGTAGCGTGGCGTACAATGGACCGTCATTCAAAACTGGTACCGGCTGACTATGTACATAATCTGCCAAAGAATTTCATTACCCTGCCTGAGGCTTTGAAACAGGCGGGTTATAAAACTTTTTTTGCAGGTAAGTGGCATTTAGGCAGTAAAGGATCATGGCCGGAAGATCATGGATTTGACATTAATATCGGTGGATGGGATGCCGGTAGCCCTGTTGGCGGGTATTTTTCACCTTATAAAAATCCGAACTTGCCGGATGGACCTGCCGGTGAAAACCTGGAAATGCGCCTTGCAAATGAAACAGTAAAATTTTTGGATGCAAATAGTGATAAGCCATTTTTTGCTTACCTGTCATTTTACGCGGTACATGCACCGATACAGACGAAAAACGGCAAATGGAAAAAATACAGGGACAAAGCAGAAAAAATGGGAATTGCAAAACAAGGGTTTGCCATGGAAAGGCGATTGCCTTATCGTTTGCACCAGGATAATCCTGTTTATGCCGGCCTGGTTGAGTCTATGGATGATGCTGTTGGTGTTGTTTTAAATGAACTGAAGAAGCTGGGACTGGAAAAAAATACCATTGTGATTTTTACAGGTGATAATGGGGGAGTGGTATCCGGTGATAGCTATTCAACAAACAATGCTCCGCTTCGTGGTGGGAAAGGATATCAATGGGAAGGCGGAATACGGGAGCCCTATTTTATCTCGGTACCCTGGATGAAATTGGCAGGCAAAAGATGCGATGTGCCTGTTTCTGGTACCGACTTTTATCCGACGATCCTGGATTTGACAGGATTGCCTCTTCAGCCCGATCAGCACAATGATGGCGTGAGTCTGGTTCCATTGCTAGAAGGCGGAACCATTCCGGAGAGGGCATTGATATGGCACTATCCACACTATGGAAACCAGGGAGGTGATCCCAGTTCCATTATTCGGAAAGGAGACTGGAAACTGATTCATTATTATGAGGATGGTCATGAAGAATTATATAATCTGAAAACAGACCTTTCGGAAACCACAGATTTGGCAGCAAAAAATCCTAAAATCGTTAAGGAAATGAGCAAGGAGTTATTTGTTTATCTTTATAAGGTTTGTGCCAAATACCCGAAAAAGGATCCGGAATATTCAGAAGAGACCGAAAAAGAATATCACGAGGAAATCGTCAAGAAACTTTGGCCCCAGTTGGAAGAACAACGTCACAACATGTTATCCCCCGATTACAAACCTAATGCAGACTGGTGGGGAAGCATGGTGACCAAAGATTAAATTATATCTTTCACAAAAATATTGATACTCAGTGTCAAAAGTTAAGACAAAAGTTATCTTCAAGAGAAATTTTTTATTATCCATAAAACAAAAATTTTTCTGATTATTTTCTTACTATTGCTTATCAAAAGCACTTAAATATTGCCATTATAAGCTAGAATCAAAACATTTACATATTATTAATCATATTGGTTTAGTATATAGTCGTGCGGACACTAGTTTCAAATTATAAACCCACTTAACATAAATAAGAACATCAATTCATTTTACCCGCCAAATTATCTAACATTAAAAATCAATTATTGTTTAATTTGGCGGGCTTTACATTGTCAGCCAGATTTATATAAGGGAAATTATAGTACATAATAAATAGAGAAGTGTATTTATTTAAATGTTAATAATCATTATGAGGGGGTGTGCGCCGATGACGATTGAGAAGATCAACAAACTGTACTGATCATTTTTAATATTTTCATCTTACTAAATACAAAAAAAATGCCCGCATTTGGTGCGGGCAAATCCCCAATTTCATTTATATCTTCATTTTAAGTCTCAAGATTTTTTAATACATAAACTGATTAGTACCACATTTTTTTCTTCTTTGAAACATTAGTTAATAAATCCCCAGCGTGAAAAATGAGGCAATTCGGCATTTTGAATCTGTAATTTCCCCGACTGCTTTTCAACATAAATACTTTTATATTTGGCTTTGTAATAGTTACCGTCGGGAGCCATGTAAACAAAAGTTACCTTGGAAGGATCTACATTACTTAGATCGATACCCATAATTGTTAAATTATAGATAACTGGTTTCACCCAGGTTCCGGAAGGTGAAAATGAAGCTGTTCCAAAGTCATCATTGATAGACATTGTAACATATCTTTGACCAGTAAAGGAATAACGTTGAAATCTTGCATTAGCTGTTATTGATATCCAGCCGAAAGGACCGCCGGCATATCCGGTGTTAATTTCTAATAATGATTCCTGGTCACCATATATTGTTTTACCTACCGTAATATCTTTTTTAAGAGCTTTATTTACATCATCCGGCAGAGTAATCCAGTTTGGGTTGCTTACTACTTCATTATTGTTTATAGTACTGTCAACGGGGGAAAGCATATTTGATTCATCGGTACAGCCAACTACAAATACTAACAGAATGGCAATAATTGATAAATATTTGTACATCGTTTATTCCTTTTTTTTGATTCACATTTTTTATTTGTTTCTCTTTATACAACACGTATACCATCCAAAAACTTGTAAATATTACTGATCGATTTTTTTACAAAATTGCATTCGGTAATAAATTCTTTATTATTTTGTAGGAGTTACTGTTATATTTTTATAATGTGTTTTAGGATGACACATTTATTAAAATAAGTTCAATTTTATTAACTATTGTAACAATTCTTATTAAAAATGGTGAAGATTAATAATGAAATTGGAATTATGTCTTATTCATGAGACAAAGATTAATGTCATTAAATATTTTTCTTGGGAAATGAGGGTTATTTGCTCGATTTATAAGGATGGGATAGGAAATATCGGATAGTTAGAAAATGCAAATCCTTTTACAATTAAAAAAGGCAGCCATATTTTCGACTGCCTTTATTATTTTGTTGCTAAAAAAAGTTATCAAAAAATGATAAACCAAATTTGTGCCATTAATAACTTTAAGATAGTTTTTATAAAATCTGAATTATATTTTTCGATACCACGTTTTTATTCATACCAGGATAAAATCTTAAAACCGTTAGATTTTAAACCACCTTTAACTGCTGCTATTGCATCGGAACTATATTTTATATTCAACGTCCCTGTCATTTTGATATCAACAAATTTACCGGCCGCTATAATTCCGCCAATCACCTGGTTAGTGCCCGTGGATTCAAATGTTAAATCGGTATTTTTATAACATAGGATTATTCCTTTATATACAAAATTACCAGCAAATTTAACATCACCGTTAACTATCAAAATACCGGCACCACTACTTTTATTAATAGTAATTAATTTATTGCTGCTAACATCAGCGTTTATAAGAGTTATTTTTGGATCCGCCAAAGTGCCCAGATTAGCCCCTGATGGTATATCATTCATAAATGTTTGATCTGCTGCATTCGCAACATATTGGTATAATTTTGACCAATCCAATCCTAAATTTGTAATCCCGACACTAGGATGTCCAACTGCGCCGGTAGCGGCATCTGTTAATCCTATAACATCATCCGGTTTTTTCAGTCCTGACATAATTGAATTTACGTCAGTCTGATTATCAACTCCGATTCCAAAGACGGCTGGTGTGCCTGTGCCATTCTTAAGTGTCGTCCCATCAGTATTATAATCCTGTCCGTCAACTGCCATATCACCGGTTAACTTTGCATTTGTTACAGCATCTGATGCGATATAAAAACCCGCAGGCAAATCGGGAAATGAAATTGGTTGGAGAAATGCGTCTGCCACAGAAATGTGTTGTTCACCCATAAAATTTGCTGTTGAAGTTACTCTTACATTAGGTAAAGTACCTTCAAGTTTTACAATATAACTGCCACTAAACAAAATTTGTGTAGAAGATGTAGTATTAATTAAAGTAGGATCTGAGTAAAGCTTTTCTAAATAAATTTCAACTCCTGTATTTGCAATCAGGCGTGCCTGGGTCTGTACAAACATATTAACTGTAGTGGATACATTTTCATTTGTATTTGAATTTAGCCTTAGGATGAAGAATGAAACCATAACTATCATTCCCATTACGATTATTAATGAACTTTTTCCCATTATATATTCCTCGGATGAATAGTAAATTCCCAATAAGTAAAGGTCGGATTTTTTTCCCCAGTTATGTAATTATTAACTATTTCATTAGGCTCGACCCAAAGTTCAGTTTTTATAAATTTAATTTTTGATAGATCTGTTGTAGGAGCACTTACACTATCAAGATAAGAAAAATTTAGTTTCACCAAACCAAGAGAGGGTCCTGTAATATAATCTTTATTATTTAACAATCTTACTAAAATTATATCTCTGGGATTTGAAGTGCCGGAAGCAAAAGAGGAATCTTTTAAATAATATTCTACCGTATCTAATATTCCATATCCGGTTTCTCCAGGTCGCTCTAAGTCTCCAACAAATTTAATCTTTTCCTTTTCAGCAATCATTATTGAGGTCCCTGAATGAAGATACCCTATTTTTCTGAAATCATGATTAATTATCTCGGCAAGGGTTTTTGCATTCTGCTGCATCTGTAATTCACTATCTGAAGAGTATCTTGCGTTTGATATAAAAAGATTCATTTGCAGAACCATAAGGAGAATCATTCCTCCAATAAAACTAGACCCTAATAGGTCAAATATTACACTCATAATATTTAATTTTTTGAATGAAGTGAAAAAATAAATGACATGTAAAAAGGATCGCGCATATACTTACTGGTCACTGTAATTGTGACTTTCTTATAGTAGCTTTGGGTTGTTAGATCATTGCCGTTGGAATCAGTATAATTTACTTTACTTGTAATATCATAACCTTCTGCATGAGGTAGATCTACAAGTTTATTATAACCGTTATAATCATCTATATCATCAAAATTCGGCCAGCTTTCTCCGCTTTCATACGTTAAATTATCTGCAGAAGTAAGCTGGTTTACGGAAATTGCCTGAAAATCTATAGTCTTTTCATCAAAAGCTTTTTCTTTTATTTCTTCAATAAGATCATCTGCAAGAGAAAAAGCTGTTAAATAAACTTTATCTTCAATCTCTGTGGTGGAATTCCCTAGTACACTTGAATTAAATTGTAGGGATAAAAGAGCAAAAATCATTAATGCACCAAGAGATAACATGGACTGTGAACCCATTATTTTCTCCTTATAAAAACTCGATTCTATATTACTTAATCAATAAAGATGCCCTACGAAAGTGTGAGAAATAGACAGGAATTCAATCAATAAAAATGAGTGGTAAATTTGATACGGTAATACATACTTAAAAGGTAAATTCGATAATGCAGTATCAAATGCAGAATCTCATTTTAATACAACATAAAGCCCTTCGTATTGAAGGGCTTCCGAATTAAAAATAGTACACTATTTATTCTGCAATTCAACCGTATTAATATTTGTATTTTGACCTGCTGACACACTTACATTGCTGATTACAGTATCTCTGTAGGATGTATTTCCCGGATGAATTTCTACATCATAATTCCCGGCAGATAAAGCCATTATCTTAAAAAATCCTTCGGCATCCAGATAGGTGGAAATTGTACCGGAACCAGTAATTGTACATACAGTTGCTTGTGCATCTAATGGAAAAACCTGGCCCGAAATTGTTCCTGAGATTGCCATTGGCATAACCCTAATAACAGGCTTCATCATATATTATCCATTGCCTGTTACTTGAATTGATTTATCAACATTAAAATCTAATATTAGTTCATATAAATTGCCGGATTCAATTGTAAATTCATGGTTTAATTTAATTCCCGCTTGCATACCGCTTGGGATTGTCAAATTGTGCTTTACACCATTGTTAATAGCATAATTTCCATCTTCAAGTATCAAACGTATCTGGGTATAATCTCCGGCACTTAAAACAGAATCACCCAACAATGCACCTGCCCCATTTCTTAATGTTAGTAAATCAAATGATCTTAAAGAATCATTTATAGTGTACCAGCCTGATGAGCTGTCATTGCCGGCCTTATGAACATCGATATGTTTTATAAAAATTATAATGGAATCAAGAGAAGATGGTGAATCGACTAAATATATTTTTAAAGCTCCGTTTGGTTGTAAAGATGGACCGGTAGAGTTATCCATACAACCCTGGATTAATATAAAAATTGAAATTAAAAAAAATGCGTGTATCTTTATTTTTTTCTCATGTTTTGGTTTATGTAGATGATAACAATCAAATATTATTCCTCATAAAAAAAAGATCAAAAATATCAATTTGCCTTTGTATTGCATAAAAAAATACATGAAAAAAAACATGGAAGATGAATTATTTACACTTAAAACAAATTTAATTTTATCGACGTTTTCCTTTCGTGCAAGTCCTAATAAACACAAAGAATAAATAAATGGTCCATCAATTATTTGGGTGCATGGTCTTGACATAGAGGGGAAAGAAAAAATATCGGGAGATAATTGGAATAAGATTTATATCTCTCGGGATGATGAACTGAAAAATAAAATTGAGATGATAAAAGATCTGCGGAGTAGAGGTGTGGATGTTTATTAAATGCTAATAATCATTGTGGGGGGGGTGCGCCGATGACGATTGAGAAGATCAATAAATTGCTCTGAACATTTTTAATATTTTCATCCTGCTAAATGTAATAAAAGAAATGCCCGCATTTTGTGCGGGCAAATCCCCTTTCTCACAGTATATCTTAACCTTAACAACATATCAATTATCTTAACACCGTATCAATGTTCTAAACTTGCGAGATTAGAAATTTCAAAACCAACCATTGTATGTATAATGATTAGAAAAATTAAAATTTTTTGAGAATAAAACATCAATCAAAAGTGTGAAAAATGGATTAATCCCCTTAGTTGAAACGATACTTTTGTTCTTCAAAATTCCTTTGGTTGAAGAAAACAAACCCAAATAACATAAACGTGAACATCAGTTCACCAGTCCCGCCAAATTATTTTAAAATTAATTTTTATAAATAGTTGATTCTGATTAATATATTACATAATATTTCTTTGACCTTTATTACCATAAAATTAGTCTGTTCTACACTTGACGGAGAGTGTTAGAACACGCGTTTTTGTTTTCATTTTCACTCCTCGATTATCTTTTCTTTACAATCTCCTTCAAGAGTAACAATATTTAAATTTTCAAAATATCATTATAATTAACGGGGGTGCTATGAAAATTAGAATAAATAATTACCTTATTTCTCTTCTCATTCTTTTAGTATCTATTTTTTTCTTTTCAGCTTGTCAGAAACAGAAAAAAGTAGAAAATATCAACTCAGTAGTTAATTCTTATATTGACATGTGGAACACCGGGAATCTGATTGCTATTGATTCTATTGTAACTCAGAATTTTGAATTGAGAATCGATCCTACATTTCAACCTTTAATTGGAATTGATTCTTTGAAGAAAACTATTTTGGATACAAGGAAAATGTTCCCGGATTTTACAGTTAATGTAACCCAAAAGATTCAAACGGGTGATACTGTTTTACTAGCAACGTGGACTATTAAAGGCACTTATTCGGGAGAAAACAGATCATCACTGGCTGGCAAAAGCTTATCTGTTCCTGGTTTTAGCGTGATTTTCTTTTCCGGAGATAAAATCTCTGGAGAATGGATTGCGTATAGTGACTTAACTTTTATGAAACAGCTTGGATTTACTCTAGTTCCTCTGCAAGAATCTAAAAAGTAAGTATTGATTTAGTAATTGTCATATTTAAATTTTTTGTTGTTTAATGTATTTTATTGGAGATAAAACATGAAATTAAAATCGCTTTTAATAATTAATGCAATTATAACTGCAATTTTTGGAATTGCATTTGTGATTATTCCATGGCAGGTATATTTACTCTATGGTGTTGAACCAAACCCGCAATTGAATTATATGGGAAAACTATTTGGTGCTGCTTTAGTTGCGTTTGCTGTATTGTCATGGTATGCAAGAAATTCGTTTAACTCCGATGCACTGAAAGCAATAATCTTTGCATTTTTTGTTGGTGATGTTATTGGATTTATCATAGCACTTTTTGCTCAGCTAGGTAATGTTGTTAATGACTTAGGCTGGCTTAACGTTGTAATATATTTCTTTTTAGCAATCTGGTTTGCTTATTTTCAATTCAAAAATCAGCCTAAACTATCAACTTAATTCTGTTGTATCTTTAAATCAGTTCATGAAGCAATTTAGTTATCTGCACAAAGCCAGTTCAAGGCTTCTTCGACTGCATCAAAATATTTGAAGTTACACCATTTTGCATCAGGTTCAGCTTTCTCGAAAAATAATCTTTCAACTTTTATACGCGAAATGACTATTGCAATTTTATCGATAGCCTTTAACCCGAACTTTTCCAATGCAGCACCATCAGTATGAAGCTTAAAATTCCCGCATCTTCCAGTTTAGTTTCTGTATGGTTAACTAAAAATTTATGGCAGTTATTTTGGTGATCAAATTTTAGTGCTTCAACCGAATACTTCCTTGCTAATTTAAAGTTTAATTTCCCCCAACTTTTATATTAACAAAATTTTTGGTTTGCTTATAATCGATTACATATCCCAATCTAATTCCTCTTTAATTTTAATAACCTTAAAGGAAATACTATTGAAATATCAGCACTATGGGATAACTTCAATGATAAAATAAAAGAATCACCAGGCTGCACGACCCGGACAGAAGTGGAATAGAAAAAATATCAGGAGAGAATTGGAATAAGATTTTTACAAACCGGGATGAAGAATTGAAGGATATAGTTGAGATGATAAAGGATCTGCAGAGTAGAGATGTTGATGTATATTTAAATGTTAATAATCATTATGAGGGGTGTGCTCCGATGACGATTGAAAAATTTAATAATCTACTTTAACTTGTTCCTTTCCTGGGGTGCTCAAAATAATTCAAATCTGAAATTTATTTGAAATATTTATGGGTATGATATTCGCACCACAACAGACTAAAATAAATTAGAAAAATTACGATAATAGCATATTAACAGGAGAGAAAGAGATATGTTTCCACAAAACCGGTTTTTTTGTTATAAGATATTCTTAATAATATTAATTCCTCTATTTTTTTCATCAAATACATTTTCCCAAAACAATGCCGCTTCCTTTCTTTATTGGCATCCATCGGCAAAATATTATTCAATGGGTGGAATAGGCACGGCTGTATCAAATGAAATTTATTCATCTTACTACAATCCCGCTGCACTAGTGTTTTCAAAAAGGATGACAATTACAGGTTCGTTTGTAAAACCCTATCCTTATTTCGGGAACATTGCTAACTCATACATCGGTGTTTCTTTTAATATCGACAGTTCAAATGCTCTTGCTCTGTCGTCAGATTTGTTCTGGCTAGGAGAACAACAACGAACACTCACCGATAGTCCGGAACCTTATGGGATTTTGGAAAATCTTTTGTATTGGGAATTAAAACTATCCTATGGGATTTTATTACGTAGAAACCTTTCGGCAGGTATAAGTTTGGGAATTTTACATACTAATTTATCAGATAAACCTGTGGGTTATGAACAGGGTAAAGGTACTTCAACAACAGTTCTTTTTGATGCTGGCATTTTACTAAAGGATATCTTCCGGGAATCAACTTTTCAAATAAATTATGAAAAAAGAGATAATTCAGAATTCTTTAATTGGCTTTCAAATATTGGGGAAGAAAATATAAGTAAGGGTATCTCCTTGGGTCTCGATGTATCTAATTTAGGCCCGGATATTTCTTTTGTAGATGCAAAGCAAAAAGACTCGCCTCCTTCAAAAATTACTCTCGGTATGTCTTACATTCCTATAACTTCTTATCCTGTCAACATTTTAGTCGGAACTGATTTTGAAGAAAGATTGAATGAAAATAACTTTATTGATTATATACATTTGGGTGGTGAACTACGAATATTTAAAGTATTAGCTATTCGGGGAGGATATTTTTACGGCATTTCCGAAAATTTGCTTTCATATCCAACCTATGGTTTTGGAATTTGTCTTAAATACATTTCTATAAATATTGCAAATTATAATAGATCTTTGGAATCTACCTGGCATTTTGATTCAATAATATCATTGGAGTTTTAAAAATTATGAAAATCTTATATGCTTTTTTCATACTAATTTTATTAGCATTAAACTTTTCCTGTTCCGATGAAAATAAAATTGCTGCTGCATTCTCTGGTGATGAAGAATTAGGGGAAGGTACAAGGGTTGATTTTCTGCTCGATCAAAATTATCCGAATCCTTTTAATCCATCGACTGTAATAAGATTTACTGTTGGAAGAGCAATGCAAATCAAATTGGATATATATAACGATGATTGGATTAAAGTCCGTACGATTATTGAGAAGGAATTTATGGCAGGCGTATACTCAGTTACATTTAATGCAGAAAATCTTCCAAGCGGGGATTATTTTTATGTTATGACGGGTGATGGCGTAGAACAAATTAGAAAAATGAAGCTTGTTAAATAGAAGTTATTTTAATATGCTTTAAAAACTTTCTCAATATATTCTGGCTCCAAAAAATCCTTCACTTCCCTTCCTGCAGAATTTATCCAACAAGTGCAATTTCTTTGATAATGTTTCCAATTGAAGTATTGTTAGTTATTCTTTTAACAAACTTTGCACTTTTATATTTTCGAAAATCTGATTCCAGATTTATTAAAATCTTCTTTGTTTTAATTTCTTCATGCAAATGAGTAAACCATTCTGTTCCTGTATATTTTTTTACTAAGGTAAAGATCTCTTTCATATGTCCAGAAAGCTGATTTAAAGACCAATCATTAGAAAAGCTATAGACCAAATAATCTTTAGAATTTGTTTTCGTATAAAAAACTAAACAAGGTATTTCTGTGACTGGAACTTCTAACTTTTCAGCAGTTTTTGTAAGTACATCTTTACTATAAGGTTTAAAGTTAAGAAGCCATTCGTTTATCTTTCCCTGACTATTTTCAGGTTTTTCATTAAGCAGGAATTCATAAATTTTTTTTGAATTATCTTCTGATAAATTTAAATCTCTCCAGAACTTAACGTTGTTTTCATTATATGGTTCTTCAATTAAAGTAATTAAGCAATTCTTTCCGGAGAGTTTATCCAGAGCATCCCAGGACTCCGTAATATATTTTGCAAACACTGTATCAATATCACTATAAATAAACCAGGCAATCATTCCCTTAAATTTATTTACATAATCTTCATCATAATAATCTAAAGATACTATTGGATCCATGGATTCATTCCTTACTTATTTTTGAGGATTACGTTTAAGGTTGATTGAGAATTATAAGAATTACCCCTGAATGTAATATTCTCATAACACCTTGAATTATAAAGGTATATTAAAAAAGGAATAGTTTCAATAGATATTTTTATTAATCTGGTCCGGAAGGAAAAGAAATTCAAAGAAAGTAGTTTTATGTAAATAAGGATGGAGAATTGGTAGATATAATTGAGATGATTAAAGATTTGAATAAAAGAGAGGTGGATGTTTACTTAAATGTTAATAATCATTTTGGGGGTGCGCGCTGATGACGATAGGAAAAATCAAGAAACTGCTCTGACCATTTTAATATTATCACTTACTAAAAAAAAGCCCGCATTTGGTGCGGGCAAATCCCCAATTTTATTTATATCTTCACCTAGAGTCTCAAGATTTTTTAATACATAAACAATACCTCCAAAGAATGAAATTTGGATTAATCCGTTTGGTTGAGCAGGAAACTTTTGTTTTTCATAATTCCTTGTGTTGAAAAAGATAAGCCCCACTTAACATAAACAGAAACATCAGTTCATCTTTACCCGCCGAAGCGACAAAAATAATACAGATTAATTTTTAACCATTCAGTCCATAAAATATTAATTCAAACAATAGCAAATTTTTGTAGGCGGGCTTTACATGATCAGCCAGATTTACACCTGTCCCGATTCTTATCGTGATCAGTGATGATATTTATTTAAGCGGGACAACTTATTCTTAATCATTTCTATAATTTGTTTTTTTATTTTATACAGTCGAATATTTTAATTCTTATCTGAATTTTTTATTCTTTACGAAAATCATTATAAATCCCAGCACTCCTGCAATAACCAGACCTAAATCTTCCTTTACACCCAGATTTAGTGCCGCTGAAAAACCTAACACTGACCAGAGTAATGGAATTATTACTATATATATTTGAACCTTTTTAATACTCCATAACAATACTCCAAATGTAAATAAAGTAGTAGGGCACGGCAACCCGAAGGTAGGATTTGAAGGGTATGTGTGACCAAACATTGCGCCAAGAACAGGATAAATCAGCAAAGCGTATAATATAAAAATTGCCCCGGTTATTCCATATACATCTGATTTAAACTGGAATGATAAACCATCTTTTACTACACCAGAAACAAAAAATAATATCGCCTGAATAATAAAGAAAATTCCGAATACATAAGCGGCTTTGTTAATACTTGTAAAATAAATTAAATGATAAACCAATCCTATCCATAACCATAAAAAGGAAAGTATAGATGAGACTATCTTATCAGAAAGTCTAACCCTTTTAATGGTTAAAAATACTGCAGCAAGTGCAAAAATATTCAGAAGGACCTGCATTGGCCAAACATCAAGATTATAGTTCTTCATTACATTAAAAAATTGTTCAGATGTGAATGGCAGATTCATAACACCTTCCCGGGGTTTTATTATCATTGACAAAAATAACTTAATAACTGAACTTACGCAAAAAGCTATTTTTCAAATTCAAAAGATAATTGATGAACTTGCTGTAACTCTTCATAAGCTACTTTAATAGCTTTTTCATAAATCCTTGCCTTTATCGCAAAATGATTTAGTTTTGTTTTCATACTCATAGTCTCTAATTTGTAAAAAGCAAATATAGATGCAAAAATATGATTACTCTGAGTCCGAACCATTCTCGCCGGAGATTTGCATAAAGAAGCATTCTTTTTTAAGGACTTATGATATACTTCTATCTTCCATCGTTTTTGATAGAGTTCTGTAATTTGATTATATGTTAATGTCTTATCACTTGTAACTAAATATAAAACACCTTCAGTATCATCTTCGTTTTTGAAGATTTCTTTGACTAAATATAACTCAAATGGGACATCTTCTAAATAGATTTTATAAATAGTGTTTTCTTTTAGTTCAAGCGAACTTACTGTAACATATTTTCCATATATCTTATCCTTTCGACTCAATGCTACTTTACGATTTGTCTTTATTGGCATTATGAATTCTTTTTCTAATTTCTTCTTTATATGAACCATATTTGCTGCTGATGCATACCAAACATCATTTATTACATACTTAAATTGAACTTTATTCTTCATTATTTGATTTAACATCTGTTGATACATTTGATTCTTTGTAATTTCGCTTACTCTTTTGTCTTTACCTTTTTTCTCATCGTATACCGTTTTTGTCTTTTTAACTATCAAATAATTTATCGGGATCTTTCCTCTTTCATTTATGTACAATGCCGATAGAAGATTTATCCCTTTGACTGCTCTGCCTTTTGTATGATCATGATACCAACTTACTATTTCATTTTCTTCTGTGTAGGGTTTTTCTTCTATAGTATCGTCTATTACTACTATTCCTTCTTCTGTCTGTATTTCTTTGATGGTTGGTTTTACCATTTTCCATAATTCTTTTGAGCTGAAATCACTCTCACTTAAAAATCTTGTCACTTTATCGTGACTTATTTCTCCTTCTGTCATTATTGACAACCCTGTGGCTGTTGTATATGAAAACGAACTTAATAGATAATCAGAATACAATTCTAATAATTCTTTGTCCATTTTCTTCTCTTCTTTTGTTATTACAAAATTACTCCTTTTTTGTATCTTTGCGTAAGTTCAGTTATTAATTATAATTTCTAATTTCAAATTTCAGTAGCTTACTTAGAAATATTTTTGTAATATTTTTCTATTATTACAACAACTTAAGAATTATTAATCCACTTAACATAAACAAGAACATCAGTTCATTTTACCCGCCGAAGCAACAAAAATAATACAGATTAATTTTTAACCATTTAGTTCATAAAATATTAATTCAAACAATAGCAAATTTGCGTAGGCGGGTTTTACATGATCAGCCAGCTTACATAAGGCCACATTACCTTGTCAGTTCATTATCGCTCCATTCCGGCGACTCATTCTTCGCACGCCTTCATTCCGCTTATATTGTGTAGCTTAGTACTCACCCCCTTAGGACATCAGTTAATCATTTTGTGATCATTCTTTCAATCACTTGTCAATTTATCATCGCACCACTTGGGGCGCCCTTTCAGGAACAGTCCCAAGTGGTGCTTATATTGTTCTACCATGAAGAGAATTATCTGTATTTTTATTTACCATTTTACTGTAAGTAATAAGATTTAACATTTGTTATATACACGAGTAAAATAATTACTAATCCCAGTAAACCATATATTAATTGTAATGGAGGTTCAGCATGATAACCTATTATTATTATTTCAGTTGCTATCCATATTATTAATACAAATCCGATAAGTTTTGTTGATACAAATGCCCAATATTTTCTTTTAAGTAATCCCATAAAGATAATTATTGGATACATACCCAGTATCGTCAGCAAGATAATTCCGGGAATTAAATAATTACTGAACGGAGATCCAGCCAGCCAGTCTATTGGTATTTCTAAATTTTTACCGCTTGGATCAGCTATGAGTCCTATCCCTCCTACAACTCCACTGACTCCTTGGAAAACAACCAAAACAATTAATAAAAAATGTATTATTTTCTTCATTCTTCCCCACCTATTTTTTGTATTAAGATAATAAAAAAATTTAATTGATTAAATTTTCAATTGAATCATTTTTAATTTCATAGGTAAAAGTAAAATACTCGTGAGAAAGAATTTCTCAAAATGTGGCGTCATTAGATTCAATAAAAGATTCTTATTATTTTAAAATTAAAGATTAAAAATAACTCGTATCGTTTTAGGGGAAATAACAATTCAAAGCAATAAGCTGCCTGAAGGCTTTATAGGTATCATTAAAACTGAAACAGGTTTCAACATATATTCTAACACCGGCGAGCTTATCTTAGAATACACAAAACAGAATTGTGATAGTCTATCTTTGAAAACTCTTGATGATATTTATTTTACCGCCAAAGAATTTTATAATAAAAAGTCTCCGAAAGATAAACCATTGGTCTCGTGGGAACAATTGGCCGTATCTACCATGCTGGAGGTACAGGCATTAATAAGTATTCTTGAAAGAAAAACTTGTTAACTCAGCATGAGATTTTAGGTGAGGTAGAAGTGCTGAAAAAAGAAATGGAGGAAAAGATATTAGCTTTAAACTAAATACATCTTGGTTATATAGAAATTTAAAATTATAATCTGAGAAACAAAAACATTTATCCGTCGTACTTTCCTTTGAATATCGCCGCTTGTGGTTTTTCTTTGAGACCGGCTGCTTTAAAGACGGACGGGGCATCTGGATCTGAAAGGAAACTATCCCAGCCTTTTTCATCCCAGTCAAATATTACCCACACCCGGTCTTTCTCATTAGGATCACGAAAAATTGTAGAACCTTTTGACCCATACTGCTTGCGCTTCTCAGCACCCTTGGTTGAGAAGGTTTTCAGGAAACTGTCGAAATCTTCGACCCTTGCTGTCGCGAGTATCATTTAACTTCTCCTTTTTTGTTATACATACAGCCGCGCTTCCACAACGCTATTTCAAATATTTTTACATTGATTCATTTAAACTTTTAACTATTAGTTATTTTTCTTACATCCGCAAGTCCCAAAGCATTGCCTCCGATACCCCAGTTTCCGCTTTTTACTTCATTAATTATTACCCATGTTGCATCTTTTAATTTTTCACTTGTAACAGTTGTAACGGCGTCTGTTATCTTTTCAATAAGATTCTCACTTTGTTCAGGTGTAAGTTCATCTTCAAAAACCTTTACTTCAACTAATGGCATTTTTTACTCCTATTTTAATTATGATGTTTGATTTATGAGTTTTTTGTTGTATCAGTAATATAAACAAAATTTTAACGGCTGTATGTATTTTATTTTTATCTGCTGCAATAGTTGTATGATATTCAATAATCAGATCCCGAAAGTGAGGAAATGAAAGATAGTTATCTGCTAGTGTTTTACAAGACCCATTCCTGATAAATCCTGTGAAATTATAATAATAATCAAAAACTGATGTTGAGATATATTTCACATTTAGACATTTACTTATGACACATAAATAGCTCATTACCCGCAAACAGAACTGCGATAGCTTGTCTTTAAAAACTCTTGATGATATTTATTATACAGCCAAAGAATTTTATAATAAAAAATCACCGGAAGAAAAACCGGGAATTAAGGCGGGAAAACTTAAACTTGAGGGGTATTATGTCGAAAGATAAACCTATGGTATCAATTGAAGAGTTGGTTTTATCCACCATGCTCGAAGTACAGGCTTTAATAAAGATTCTTGAAAAAAAAGGATTGATAAGTCAAGATGAGATTTTAGCAGAAGTAGAAGTGCTGAAAAAAGGGATGGAGGAAAAGATTAGGAGGATGAGGAGAGAAAATTAGGGTGTTAAATTCTTGAATTGTTAGTAAAAATAATTAACTTATTAATAATTAAAGTCATTTTTCAGGATTATTTATAATACATTTAAATATATGAAGTTAAGGTTACAAGTATTGTACTGGTATCAAATAAAAAACTTAAAAAATCCATACAATACTTGCAACAAACAAAAGTGTTACTATACCAATTAGACCAAGGACAGTTTTTGCTATTGCGGGAAATCCCCAGCTTACTTTAAAATCCATCGGGACATATCTGATTTTGGAAGTATCGACAATTCCTTTATTAATATAATCACTTATAAGTCCATTGATTGCATCCAGCTGTAAATACCGGATATCTCCTACATGTCCTGCTTCTGAAATTATAACCTGCCTGCCATTCCTCAGATAAGGAAGAAATTCTTTCCCATATTCTGCAGGTGTGGAAAAATCAACACTGCCACTTAGAATTAATGTTTCAACGTTAGAGAATGCCGGGCACCGTAAACTATCTGGAATCATTTCAATAACAAAACTGCTGTATTTCAATGGCTCCCACGCAAGTTGATTCATCGGTGCTCCTAAGATTTCATCTTGGCGATTGACAGCTGAATAAATTTTAATTGAATCATAATCGATACTTACAGCTTTTATTGCTGCATCCCCCCAAACAGACATGTCAGGAAATACATAGTCAAATGCCATTGACATCAGTGCTAATCCGCTATAATCCCCTTTTTCTGCTGCGACATAAGAATCAAAAACCATTGCTGAAGTAGTTCGCTGAAAAAGAAGTGCGAATGTTACAACTTTAACTTTGCCAGGATTTATGGGAAAGAAGCCCCATTTGGGCGGCATATCTTTAAGAACCTTTCGCATTGTTAATTCCAAATTCGGAGATTTTTCTATCATAGATGAGTCTTTTCCCCATAACTTAGAATAATATCTGATTTTTTCATCTGTTATTTTAGGATCATAAAAGAATCTTCCCGGTGGATTAAAGGCAATCATAATTGAACGCCGAATTACACCCGGGTGAATTAAACCATAAATATAAGCAACCCGAGTACCGTAACTCTCGCTTATTAAATTGATTCTGTTATAATTCAAAACTTTCCGTACAACTTCTATATCCTCAACAGTCTCAGGTATTGTATAACCATTCAAATCAACTCCTGCAGATTTAAAACGATTAAAGCACTTTGTCCATGCCTCACCAATTATCCGCAGCGATTGTTCACCTAATAGATCATCTTCTCCATTCTCGTATGCTTCACTAACCTCGGGACAATCGAGTACTGTTGAACCATCAACACCTCTGTAACCAACAATAACAAAATCATGGTTATATAATAATGAGTCTATAGGACGGAAGCCCATATTAGACATTCCCGGGCCGCCTCCTAGCACAAAAACAGGTTCTTCAATATTTTCTATGGAAGCATGAATTCGGATCACGGGAAGATGAATGAGTCTTGAATGGGGATTACTCCGGTTTTCGGGTAGGGTTATAGTTCCATAATCTGCATTATATTTTTTTTCACCAAATTGATATTCCCCTTTAATATAATTAAAGCTTCCCGCTGTGGCTGTACTTGAAGGATCAGGATATTGAAACGGTTTACTTCCGCTGCAGCTATATATTAATAAAGGTGCAAATACTATTATTATATATTTCATGTTTTGATTGCCCACCAAAACTGATTTATAATTTACAGATTAAAATTATTCATAATTTTTGTTTAATAACAATTTGCAGCTTATCCAATATGCAGGAGAATTCATTAAAAATCGGTTGTAACTCTTTAGAACAATATTTGCCAATATATGCAATAATACCAATTTGTTGAGAAAGTAATACAGACGCACGTACTGATAAATATGGGATTATTAGTAAGATTGTAAAATTGTTATTATTTGAATTCACGGTAAATTTTGAATTAATAATACTGATGAGCTGATCGTAAAAAAAAGAGACGAAATTATCAATTTCTATTTTTAATTCTTCTCTCATTTTTTTGAAATATAACGACCGCAATTAAGCCGCAGCCCAATTTACCAAGGGGAACTTTAGTATAGGTTGAAACAAGAAACTTACTTTTATCACTTCTGCCGAAGATTAAGCTGTGCTTAATCCTGTCCCGATGAAAATCACGATCTCTGTTTACGACAAGCACAGTTTGCAATATAATTAATTTATTTGACTAAGTTGAATTTACCTGCCAAAATTGGCAGGCAAGATACTTTATGCGGTCTGTCCGCCTCCGGCGGAGATCATCTACTATAAAAATCTCTAAAATGCCAATTGCGAAAATGGCGTCCGCTTGATTGGCGGGTTATACCGTTTACATAATTTCACTTATTCCAATTCTAAATCATTGTAAATCACTTTTTTATTTTTATAGTCTATAAAAGAATATCTTTCATTAGGCATTATATTTTCAAAAAAGTCATTATAATATTTTGGAAATGCTTTTGCTAAAAATTCCTTAATAGATTTGCTATCCACAAGCAAAAAATCATAATATAAATCATAATATATTTTCTCTCCATTGGTAGATTTCATTATGGGCTGCCTACCAAATTCGTTTATATATTTTGATTTTAAAAATGCAGATAATACATTAATATCGTCAAGGTAAGGAATTAATAAATATTTAAAGATTGCTGAATAGCAGCCACCTACTCTGCATTTAACATAATGTTTAAGAATTTCATACATTTTTAATTTTATAATATTATCGAGTTCCTTCTTATCATTATCATTCAATTCTTTACTGCGTTTATAAATATAATATCCGAATCCTTTCCCATTTGTGTTAACAAAATTATATAGTTCTTGGTTGCGATATATTTCCTCAACTGTAAAAGAAATTTTTCCGTGAGTTAGATTTTCGCAGTCAAAGATATAATTGGGTTCTGGCTTAAAATTAATATCAAATCTTAATAAAAGTTTGGAGTCACAAATTGGACATTTTTTTCAACAACCATTTTTATCAATATTTTATTAACGGTATAACGAACCGCAATTAAGTTGCAGCCCAATTTACCAACCGAAGTTTGAAAAACGAAGGTTGGAACAAGAAACTTAATTTATTTACTACTGCCGAAGATTAAGCAAACTGTGCGTAAATTGTTTTTTCACATACGCATGTTTTGCAAGACTATTATTTAATTTGACTACGTTGAATTTACCTGCCAAAATTGGCAGGCAAGATACTTTATGCGGTTTACCAACCGAAGCTTTTGCGTAGGTTGGATCATCTACTTCTAAAACCTCAAAAATGCCAAATGGGCAAAATGCTGTCAACTTAAATTGCTATGCTAGGCGAAATGTTTTTATGCTCATTAGAATAAAGCTATTTTAACTAATGTATATCTATAATATATTGCTTTGAATATGGAATTACACCATAAATATTTTTTGCCCCGAGTAAACGGATTATAATCGTATATGTCCCAATGGGTAATCCTTTATAATTAATGTCGTGATTTGAATCGTAAAATTCTTGGTTAAAAATACTTGCTATTTCTATTTCCTCTCCAGAATTAATATCTAATTTCGAAGGTGATGCTGTATCTGCATCAATATCTGAATTGCTTGGTAAAAATAAATATATATGTGGTTCAGCATTGAGTTCACTTTGAATAATCAGTTGAATTTTATAATTATTTTTAAAATCAGACGCTTCTTTTTTTATCTGTTGAATTGATTATCCTACAAGTATATTTAATCGTATCGTTTTGTGAATAAACAGAATCATTTAATATAAACTGATATGTTAATCCTTCCCATGTAGATTTTTCATTATATATGCGTTTGCATAATTCTAACAAACTGTCGGTAAGTTTTTCCAAGTTTCCCAATTCCGGATTATTTCTAATTGAATAATTAGAATATTCCACGCTTCTTGTGCGTGTATCTGTTGTCAAAGTAATTGTATAATAAGTATCATCTAGTACATTGCTGGGATATGAATCTTGATAATTATCTAAGTTTTTTAAATAAAATTTGAGCTCATTTAATTCTTCCTCGGATAATTGTAGTTGTAAAGTAGGGTAGGTGATTTCATAAGTAGCTAATCCATATTTATCAATTGATAATTTTTGAGGGAATGCAAAAAATCCTTTGGATTCAAAATATATTGATGGATTGTCTGATTCGATTGGTTCAATTGGAGATTGACAGCTCGTAAAAAATATTATACCGATGAAAATATTTGATGCAATAATTTTAGAAAATATTTTTATGTACATTTTCATATAATTATCTTTTCTACTTTCGCCTAGGCGTTGCTGCTAAGCCGCAGCCCATAACAACAATGTCGCTTAAAACTTAATGCCGAAGATTTAGCAAACCGTGTGTAAATTTTCTCGCACACACGGTTTGCAGATTAATTAATTTAGTAAACTACCTTGAACAAGTTAACTAAAACGGAAACCCAAAATCAATAATTACAAAAATGCCAAATGCGAAAACGGCGTCAGCTTGATTGGCGGGTTAGGCACAGATGCCATTTAACTTGGATTTTGTACGAAATTAATTAATAAATTTTTTTTAGTTGCCATTGGTATTTGACTAACTTTTTATTCTAATATCTTAAACTCAAAATTACTGAATCTCACTTCACCTTTTCCATACGCAAACAATCCGGGTAAAACACTTATAAAACCATATAAAGTGTTATGATGGTAGCCTGAAATATCCATCACCAAATTTCCTTTTTCCAATTAATTCCATCGTGACTATAATAACCGGTTACAATATGATTAACAGTTCGGATTTTCAACCATATTTGTGTGCCTTTTGTATGCTCCCATGTGCCTTTAATACCGCCTTTTCTCCATCGGATTCTTTTTTGGGTGTCAAAGCCTGTACCTACATAATAGTCATCGTTATAGAAAAGAACCAATCCTCCCGCAGCAGTAGAGTCAATATCTATTTTAGCGCTTATTTCATAATTATGCACCCCGGGAACAAACAGCATTGGAGCAGATTCATCTGGGGTTTGATCTTGTGCTTTCAGAGTGAGCACACCATCTTTAAACAATGCTCTTCCCAAATTGTACTTCTTAAAAAACTTCCATTCATAACCAATCCTGAATTCATTTAAATGAGCCAGCCTGTTGATTGATTTATCAGATTTTATTGGTATCGTCATGGGCTTTTCGATAGCTGTGCCGGAGGGCGCTACTAACCAACCCTGTTTGTTAATTTCAACGGGTTCAATCAAAGTCTGCCGTCCCATGCCAAGAAAACCGTTTTCATAGGCATGATAAACGACCCACCATTTACCATCGGGAGTGTCTATTAGTGAGCCATGTCCTTTTGCCCACCATTTCTCTGAATCTTTCCATGTATAGACCAATGGATTGTTAGGTGCATTCTCCCAAGGACCATCTATTGACTTTGAACGGGCAACAATAATCATATGACATGTTGGAGGACCAGCTGTACCACCTTCCGCAGACAGGTAATAATAGTAATCACCTATTTTTTTGAGTTTGGGGCCTTCCAGATTAAACCCATCTGTTTCCCATTCAATTGGGAATACCCAACCATCATAAACTTTTTTACGTGTGCCTGGAACAACAGAAAGCCCATCCGCTGTCAGCTTTACCCGGTATCCTCCACCCATAAAAAGCCATCACTGTCCGTTATCATCTACGACATGACCGGGATCTATTCCATCGAGTTTTAAATCGACCGGCTTACTCCAGGGGCCGTAAGGAGTGTCTGCATAAACAACAAAATTACCCTTGCCGGCTACCGTAAAATAAATATAGAATTTGTCTTTGTACTTGCACATATCGGGTGCCCAAACAGAAGCGATGTAGGTATTCAAAGCATTGCTTATTGGTTCCCAAATGACCAGGTCGGTAGAGTGGAAAACCAACAATCCTGGCACATAATACATCGAAGAATGAGTCATGTAATAATCTTTCCCATCCCGCATGATTGTCGGATCTGGAAAATCACCAGCAAGAATTGGGTTGAGGAATGTCGTATTGGTTGCACGCTCACTTGTTTGTGCCTCTTTTTTGTTTTGTGCAACAAGTATCTGAAAGCAAACTATTAATGTTATGAAAAACATTAGTTTCATTAAATGATTTTTATTTCTCATTTGAATCTATACCTATTTAATAATTATTGAATACAAGTTTTTTTAATTAAATCATAAAATTTGATATTTATTTTCAGTTTTCAAGTTCATAGTCAATATGTTCCCTGTGCCTAACGACCTTGCATTTAAGCTGCAGCCCGAAACAAGAAACTAATTTTATTTATTAATGCCAAAGATTAGGCAAACTGTGCTTAAGCTTGTCCTGACGATAGGAAGGATCTTTTTTCATAAGCACAGTTTGCAAGACTATTAATTAATTTGACTATGTTGAATTTACCTACCAAAATTGGTAGGCAAGATACTTTATGCGGTTTACCAACCGAAGCTTTAGCGTAGGTTGGATCATCTACCTCAAAAATCTCTAAAAAGCCAAATGCGTAAAATGCTGTCAACTTAAAATGCTTTGTTGAACTAAGCCGCAAGCGGCGGGGGGTTATTCGGCATTCTATCTATTTTATTGCATCCCTGCTTTTTATAAAGTATACCCCATCTAAATAATTTTTTCTACCATCAATAATCTAGCGAGGTATACTATGAACGAACTAATTCAAAGACTTAACGAAAATATGCAGCTTTTCGGTCTTTCTCAACGGACTCAAGAAACTTATTCTTACCGTGTAGTAAAATTTATTGAGTATTTTAACAAACCTCTCGATTCCATTTCTGAGGAAGAAATTCGGCAATATTTTCTGTTTCTCAAGAATACCAAGAACTACTCACGTGCTGCTATGACTATTGCTCTATGTGCAATTAAATTCTTTTATGAAAAAACCCTTAATGAAAAATTCAATGTTTTTAATATTATACGCCCCAAACGTGTCTTCAAACTTCCGGTTATCCTTAGCAGAGAAGAAGTAAGGAAAATACTTAAGAATATTCGTGTACTCAGACACCGGGCTTGTTTAACCCTTATCTACTCTTGCGGTCTTAGATTAAATGAAGGCGTAGGCCTGAAAGTTAACCAGGTTGACGGTAAAAGAATGTTAATCCATATTCAGAAAGCTAAAGGTAATCATGACCGGTATGTGCCTCTGCCGGAAGCTACTCTTAAATTACTTAGACTTCATTATAAAACTCACAGAAATCCTTTGCTTGTCTTTCCTGCTCCCGGTAGAGGACAGAACAATGAGTCTACTTCTATTAAACCTCTTCCTGACAACAGCATCCAAACTGTCTTTAAGAAATCTCTTAAACAGACCGGTATCAACAAGGACGCTTCCGTACATACCCTCCGGCATTCCTATGCTACTCATTTATTGGAAGACGGTACCGATATTAGAATTATTCAAGATTTTCTCGGGCATTCCTCTATTAGAACTACTATGATCTATACCCAACTAACTCCTTTAATTAAATCTAATACTTACCAAAAAATAAATAACTTAATGAACGACCTCATATAAATCCTGCCGTGGGTAAGCTATCGGAGATTTTTAGAAGCTATGGAGATATTTATTTGGCTAAATATTCTCACTCAATGCTTCCTTCACATAAGAAAGCTCTGTTTGATATCTCTTCTTGCCGCACTCACGTTATGGGAGGACATGTATACAAATGTAATTCTTGTAAAAGTTATCATTACAGTTTCCATTCTTGCGGCAATAGAAGCTGTAATAATTGTCAAAACAATAATGCTGATGATTGGTTAGCCAAAAACAATGACCTGCTGCTTCCCGTTAATTACTTTATGGTTACTTTTACTTTACCTCAACAATTAAGGCTCTCTGCCAGAAGCAATCAAAAGCTCTTTTACAATATCCTATTCAACTGCTCGGCAAGAACCATTGATGCATTCTCCTCTAATCCTAAACACATCGGCGGTAAACCAGCTTACCTTGGAATACTCCATACATGGTCTAGAAAACTTTCCTTCCATCCCCATATTCATTATATAGTTACTGCCGGGGGTTTATCAGTTAAGGATAAGAAATGGTTTAGCTCCCATAATAAATTCCTATTCCCTGTTGAAGCTCTATCTATCGTCTTTAAGGCTAAATTCCGGGATGAATTAAGAAAGTTAAATCCTCAGATATTTAATCAAATAGCTCCCCGGGTATGGACAAAAAAATGGGTCGTTAATTCTATTCCCGTGG
>CAVRQC010000028.1:0-240204 GCA_963723205.1 uncultured Ignavibacteriales bacterium | reverse complement strand
AATTAACTTGATTAATACAAAAGCGTATTGATTTGATTGTAATACTTCGGGCAGTAAGTGATGAATTGTAATGGTAAACAGTCTAGTGATTCTATTTGTTACTTCATTGAAATGAATGTTTAATTAAAATTAAGGAGCATTAAGTAATGGACGCAAAGAATGATTCAAAAAAGCCCTTGTTAGGTAATGGCATATATCATCCCAGTGCTCGCCTAATGCAAGTATTCGTTGATAAAGAGGGCAACTGGTGGCTATGTGATAAAAGCATCAGCCTTAATAAGGATTTCAAGGCACAGGGTTGCTGGCGTTGCGAAGATATGGCTTTTACCAGAAATGATTAAAGGGTGGTAAATATTTAAAACTAGAAAGTTGAAGCATGTTTCAACTTAAAGGTTATGGTGAACAACTATATCTTAATGTTTAATCCCTTAAATCTTAATAAAAAATTTAGGGTGTAAACATTAAGAGTGTATGAAAAATCTAGTTTATTCATTAGTCATAACTTTCAAGTGCTATTTCTAACTTTTGGATTAATAATATGTCAGAAGTATTTAGTGAAATCGATACAGATATAATAAGAGCTTCAGTTTCCGAAATTATTAATTCAATTCCCAGCAATGTAATTCTGGTTGCTGCATCAAAGACAAGAACTCCCGAAGAGGTGCAGGCGGCTATTAATGCCGGTATAAAGATAGTCGGCTACAATTATGTGCAGGAAGCAGAAAAAATGTATCAGGTTATTGGCTACCAGGTTCATTGGCATTTGATCGGGCATCTGCAGCAAAATAAAGTTAGTAAAGCTGTTAAAATATTTGATATGATTGAAACAATTGACTCATTAAGATTAGCCGAGGCAGTTGATAAACATTGTTATCTGGAAAATAAAATTATGCCTATACTTATCGAAATTAATAGAGGGAAGGAATCGAATAAAACCGGCGTATTTCCTGATGAAGTTGACGACCTGATTTTAAAAATAAATAATCTCTCCAATCTTCAGGTAAAAGGCTTGATGACTATGGGTCCGCGTTTTGGTAATCCGGAAGATGCAAGACCATATTTCAAGGCAACAAAGGAAGCATTCGAAAGAATTAGAAGATTGAAAATTTCAAATTTTGAAATGAAATTTTTATCAATGGGTATGAGCAATAGTTATAAAATAGCTATTGAAGAAGGTGCTAATATTATCAGGATTGGCACAAAGCTTTTCGGTGAAAGATGTAAAACTTAAAAAGTTTACAATCAAATTTATTCATGGAAAGTGGAATATAAAATGAAATATGATATTCAAGATATGACATTATTTCCCGTTGGTGAAAAACGTATTGAGTGGGCAGATAATGATATGCCGGTTCTAAAGGAAATTCGAAAACGGTTTGAAAAGGAGAAACCATTAAAAGATAAAAAGATGGCCGCATGTCTTCATATCACGGCAGAGACTGCAAATCTTGCACGTACATTAAAAGCCGGCGGAGCTGAAATAGTTTTGTGCGCTTCAAATCCTCTGAGCACCCAGGATGATGTTACTGCAGCTTTGGTTAAAGTTTATGGCATTTCGGTTTTTGCGATTCATGGTGAAGATAATCAGACTTATTATAATCACATACATTCCTGTTTAAAACAGGAACCTGTCATTACAATGGATGATGGCGCTGACCTGGTATCTACTCTTCATAGGGACTATCCTGATCATTGTAAAAAGATTTATGCCTCGATGGAGGAAACAACTACGGGCGTAATTCGATTACGGGCAATGCACAAGAAAAAATCTTTAATGCTGCCTGTTTTTGCAGTTAATGATGCAAGAACAAAACATTTGTTTGATAACCGTTATGGTACAGGGCAATCAACCGTTGACGGAATTATAAGAGCAACAGATATTCTGCTGGCAGGTAAAACAGTAACGATTGCCGGTTATGGCTGGTGCGGCCGGGGTGTCGCACAGCGTATGAAAGGTATGGGAGCTAATGTAATTATAACTGAAGTAGATCCTTTAAAAGCACTTGAGGCTGCTATGGATGGTTTCAGTGTAATGCCGATGAAGCAAGCTGTAATGCAGTAGGATTTGATTGTTACTGTCGCAGGAAATATCCACATACTTACTGAAGAACATTTTAAGGGAATGAAAGATGGTGCTATAATTGCTAATTCAGGTCACTTTGATGTTGAAATTGATATTCCGGCTCTTGAAAGACTAGCAGTAAGCTCCAGGATGAATGTTCGTAATAATGTTGACGAATATAAGTTAGCAAATGGTAGCAGGATTTTTCTTTTAGGTAAAGGACGGTTGATTAATCTTGTCGCAGCAGAAGGTCATCCTGCAAGTGTCATGGACATGAGTTTTGCAACCCAGGCTCTTGTCACTGAATTTTCTGTTAAACAAAAATTTGAGCCGGGTGTTTATGATGTCCCAAAAGAAATTGAAGACTATATATCTACTTTAAAACTTAAAACTAAAGGTATTGAAATTGATAAATTGACAGAAGAACAGAATGACTATCTGAATTCATGGGAGATGGGTACATGAATTAAACTAGTATATGTAATATAGAAAATGGTAGATGGAAAACGGTAAAAAGCTCGACTGCAATATGTCATTTTAAGCTGTATAAGTGGTTTGAAGTTTTTCAAAAAAAATAATTTTGCTTAAAAATGAAACTGTCAACAAGTAATTCTTTATTTGGAAAAATAGCAGATAAGCTTGGAGTAAATAAAATTTTTTGTGAATATACAAAAATAGTTGTTGATCCGGCTGACACAGCAATAATAAGTCCTGTAGAAGCTAAAGTAATGAAAATCGGAAATATTAATAGTGAAGGAATCATCATCTCAAAAAATAATAAAGAAATTCTTTTGTCCGATTTAATCGGGCGTTATGCTAAACAATTTTTAGACACAATGTACATTAATTTTTATTTGAATCCTTCTAATAAACATTTTTGGGTAACTCCATACGATGGAGTATTTATATACACCCAAAGGAATAATGGGAAAGCCCGGATACCTGTTTATATTGGATTAGAAAATATTTTAGGAATTGAAATGGTAAGTAAAGCCGTAAAGAGGAATGCTTCTATCGGTTCTGTATTTAAAACAAAAAATTTTCTGATGGCTATAATTGCAGTCGGGTCATTAAATGTAAACAGAATTCAAATTGATTATGATGAAATGCAGTATTATAAGAAAGGCACACCCTGCGGATATTTTAGTATCGGTTCATCGTTACTTTTGTGTTTCCCTAAACATTTAAAATTTTTAATCGAAGAAAAGTCTGATGTAAAAATCGGTCAGAGGATATTAATTGAAAAAGTATGAACTAAAAATTTATCCAAATCCTGTGCTAAGAAAAGTCGCCTTGCCCGTAGATGAGGTTAATGGTGTAATTCATTATTTGATTAAAAAGATGTCTAGAATTATGTATAATCATAGGGGAATAGGATTAGCTGCACCTCAGGTAGGAACTCTGGAAAGAGTCATAATTGCAGATGTCGGAGAAGGATTAATCTCAATGATAAATCCGGAAATACTAACGGGATTTGGGAAAGATTTTTTGGAAGAAGGATGTCTAAGTTTGCCGGACATAATTATTAATGTTGAAAGAAATCAATCTGTTTTTGTCCGGTATATTGACAAAAATGAAAATGAAAAAGAATCTGAATTAACTGGACTTAATGCCCGTGTTGTTCAGCATGAAATTGATCATTTGGATGGTGTGCTTATTATCGATTATGCTCCATTGATAGACATATCTAAACTAAAAGTAAATAAAATGGAGAATAAACATGAGAATCGCTTTTAGATTCTTTGAATTCAGTCTGTTTCTTTTTATACAATTAATTTTTATAGGAGATTTAACGATGTCTCAAATAAAAAATCAAACAAATAAAGTTGAAAATTTAAATATTACAGTTTTATATGATAACTATCAAATGGAAAAAGGTTTGGAAACAGATTGGGGATTTTCTTGCTTAATTGAAGTTGGGAAAATAAAACTTTTATTTGATACGGGTGAAAGTGGCGACATTTTATTGAGAAACATTTCAAAATTGGGAATTACTCCGGAAAATATTGATTTTGTTTTCCTGTCCCATTTTCATCATGATCATACGGGCGGATTGAGTGCCTTTTTAAAGAAGAATTCCAAAGTAACCATTTATTATCCAGAGTCATTTCCGGCTCAACTTATTGAAGAGATGCAAAATTCGGGAGCTGAACTGGTTCCGGTTTCCGCATTTAAAGAATTGCAGACAAACATATATTCGCTTGGTGAACTTTACGGAATTATTCCGGAACAATCACTTGCAATCAGAACATCATTGGGTATTGTCATCATTACCGGTTGTGCTCATCCGGGAATTATTAATATTCTTGAAAAAGCAAAGGATCTCTTTAATAATGAAAAAATTTATCTTGCCTTAGGAGGATTTCATTTATTCCGGAAAACAGGAGAAGAAATAAAAAGTACGATAAATAAAATGTTAAATGTGAAAATATTAAACGCAGCTCCTTCTCATTGCTCCGGAAACTCAGCACGTAATTTATTCAAAGAAGCATATCAAAATAATTATATCGAAATCGGAACCGGTAAGAATATCAGGATAGAATAATAATTTTCAGAGGGCATAGTAAATTTGAAATAACTGTTTAAATTAAAAATCATTAGTAAAAAATTTATTAAGGAGATATAAAATGGCACTGAAAATAACAGAAGGATGCATTGTGTGCGGTGCCTGTGAACCCGAATGCCCGAATAATGCTATAACTGCCGGTGATGCATTTTATGAAATAGACCCGGAATTATGCACCGAATGTGTCGGGTATTTCGACGAACCACAATGTAAATCTGTATGTCCAATTGATGAAGCTGTAATTGTAAATCCGGAATACCGGGAAACTAAGGGAGAGTTGATGAAAAAGAAACTGCTAATGAATATAAATTAAATTTACAACTTCAATGCAGATAATAATGTTAGATTATAAGAAAGTAAAGCAATAACATCAATCATGTCAGAAATAAATAGTATATCATCTCGTATCGCAAATAAAACTTATAAAGGAATTTCCAGCGAAATATCATTTACAGTTCATACATACTATATAGACATTGCCGGTCACTTAAATAATATTGTTTATATCAAGTGGATTGAACAGCTTCGAACAAAACTCTTCAATAATTATTTTAATCTTCAAGAATTACTTTCAAATAATTTATATCCGGTAGTTATATCCACCAATATTACTTATAAAAAAGCTTTGAAATTATTTGACAAGCCTGTAGGTAATATAAATTTTCTCTGCTTCAATCATGGTATCATAACTTTAAAATTTAAAATAAAGCAGGGAGAAAAAATTGCAGCATTTGGTGAACAGAAATGTGTATTAATGGATATAAGTACTGGTAAAATGAACAAAGAAAAATTGAAATTTCTTCACACGTAAAATGTTTAATAATCCTTACGCAGTTAGCAATAATTCAATAACATACATTTCCAGGGCTTCATAATCTCTTTTCTCTATACATCTTTTTTGAAATTCATAATCGAATTTATTTACTTTAGATTCGAGCAGTCTTACTATTTTAATGCTGTTTTCCAAATGTTTATAGCTGTCTGCTAATTTTGTTGTACGCATTGCTTTGACATCAAGACCTATGTATTCACCATGTATGCCATAACCATTTTCAACCAAAACTTTAATCTGGTTAAATCCCTGGCGCAAATTTTCTACAGCAAATGTCTTATCCTGATCAAACTTAAGATTATTTTGATCATTTAGATGTACGCTCCATAATTTACCAAAGGCCATTGCGAAAGCTATTTCATTGGCAGGATCAAGACCGGCTAGAACAGCATGGGCAGTTTCCAAAAGTCCACCAACCCGAGTAGGATCAATTGTAAGAGAAGAAATTGCCATCGCATGTCCCATTGTAGGGCAGAAACTGCGATCAATCGGTTCATTCGGTTTTGTTTCAATTAATATTTTTATTTTGGGATCATACTCCAATAATTTATTGATACCTTCAATCAGGTAATTAACTCCCTGAACCGGATCTTTACTTTCATAGCACACTGTTCCCTCCCGTGCAGGCCAAAGCACAATTTTTTCTGTCCCCAGATTTTTTGCAATATCAATGGCACGGCACCCTCTCCATACTGCATATTCGCGATCAGATTTGTTATTGGAAGTGAATGCTCCATCCACTGTCCGGATATCTTCCCACAAACGTGGTCCAATGAATTCGGCCTTAAGATTATATTTGTCCAAAAGAGATTTCATTTCCCGGGCCTGAGAAATTATCTGTTCATCTGAAAGTGAATTTAGATCAGGCACCACATCATCATCATGAAATTGTACTGCATCAATACCAATTTCTTTAAACCTACTTATTTTCTTTTCAATTGGAATTGATTCCCTTACTGCCGGACCAAAGGTATCTGCACCTTCATGTACATTCCAGATACCGGCCGAGAATTTAAATTGTGACATAAATTTATTCTAAACTTATGTTATTATTATCTACTGCTTAAGTATAATTCGTTACAATATCAGCAACCGCGTTCCAAACTTTACAATTGTTAAATTTAAATGAATCAACATAATTTATAAAAGATTCAAAGGGAATATCTGTAAACAGGTTATTATATTTTTCTTTTAATACATACTGATTGTTTGCCAGTATTCGAAAGCCTATTTTATATTTTTCAAATTCAGAAATATTTACCTCATACTTGTTTATTAAATCCTCAACTACTTTATCACGGGAATTAAATTCGTCCCAAAAATTCCATTTCTGTTTTGCCGATTTGGAAAAAATCATCCATCCGGAATTTTCTTTTGGATGAACAGTTCCCATACTGCACGCATCTTTATATGTCCAAATAGACCATGAAATTTTATAATCTTTATAAATTTCAAGAATATCTTTAAGCATGCTTACATGCTGCATCCTATTACCATGATTAAACAACGCACCTGTTTCGCCACACCATATAGGACGTTTCAAATTTGCCGACATATACTTTAAAGGGACATCACCTTGAAGAGTCTCTAAAATTCTTTCTTTCTGAGATTTCTTTTTTGACAAACCTTGGCGGATAAATGGATAATAATGAAAACTTAATGCAACATTCGGATCTTCAAACGGTTCAAATATTTTAAAGTCTGTTCCATATAAATTACCTTCAACAAAAAGAATATGATTTTTATCGACTTTCCGGATTTCACTAATAAGTTCAATATAAAACTGATTAAAAAAAATTTTATCCTGGCTCCATAAAACCGGTTCGTTTAACAGATCATATGCGGCTATCCATTTATTGGAGGCGTATCTTTTAGCTATATATTTCCACAGTGATATGGTACGTTTCCTGAAATCGGAGTATTCCCAAAACAAATTTACCCCCACAGCATTATCTGAGTGCCAATCGGGATTTTGTCCTCCTGGCGCTGCATGAAGATCGAGCACAATAAACAATTCATATTTTTCAGATAGTTTTAATATCCTGTCAATTTCTTTAAATCCCTCTTCCTTATAAGAATATGGATTTTGATCATCTTCAAAGAGTCTATAATTAAAAGGTATCCTTAATGTATTAATTCCAAGGCTTTTTAGGAATTTAAAATCAGCTTCATCAATGAATGATTTATAAAACTTTCTCCAAAATTTACAGGCATTCTCTTTTCCATATGCATTGACAATTGCAGTTCGTATTTGCGAATCCGTTCCGGGAAGGCCGATCATAAAATGTTCAAGGTTTAACCATGAACCAATACCATAACCATACAGCATTATGCTTTTATCATCTAAATAAAAATCTGAACCCTTTACTCTTACAAAACCTTTGCTCATTTATAGTCCCTCTCTTAAAGGAAAGATCTTATTCCCCAAACAATTCGAATTAAAATGCGGACTACTTAAACAATCAAGCGCAGCTCTTTAATCTTTCTCCATAATGTTGAACGATGCATCCCTAATTCTACTGCTGCCTTAGATTTGTTGCCTTTATTTCTTTTTAATGATTCAATAATTAATTCTCTTTCATCATTTAAATTATTTGAGACATTTTTTGAAATAAAATGTTCATTGGTAATTGATTCAGGTAAATGTTCGGGTAAGATCACACCGTTACGGCACATAACGAAGGTATGTTGAATAGTATTTTCAAGTTCACGGACATTCCCGGGAAAGCTATATTTCATTAAAATACCTAATGCTTCCGGTGATATTTTCTCTACTCCATTTCTATTTTTTTTCTTAAATAATTTTAAGAAGTGATCTACTAAAAGTGGAATATCTTCGGGCCTGTCTTTGAGAGGCGGGATTTTTATATTCATAACATTAATTCTATAATAAAGATCTTCGCGAAATTTATTATTTCCAATTTCCTGTTTCAAGTCTGCATTAGTTGCTGCAATAATTCTTGCATCGGAATATAGTGTTTTTGAAGAACCTAGAGGTCTGTATTCTCCATTATTAAGAACCCGCAAAAGTTTTACTTGTAAAGAAATATCCATTTCACTTATCTCATCCAACAAAAGCGTTCCGCCGTTAGCCAGGCAAAATTGCCCCGGCTTATTATGCTTTGCATCTGTAAAAGCACCTTTTTCATATCCGAAAAGTTCAGATTCCAATAACTGTGCTGGTAAAGCCGCACAATTTATTTTAATATATGGTCCGTATTTTCTGGGACTTAGATTATGGATTACTTGAGCAAACAATTCTTTTCCGGATCCGCTTGGACCTTGAATTAATACATTACAATCAGATTCGGCAATATTTGGAAGTAAGCCAATGATTTGCTGCATTTGTAAATTCATACTGACAATTTCATCAAGCGACCTGTTATTCTTAATACGCTCTCTAAGATGCTCCAATTCTGAAATATCTCTAAAAAGTTCTACTGCTCCGATAATTTTATTATTCTTATCTTTTAATAATGTAGTAGTAACATTAATAGGAATTTCGCAGCCGTCGCGGGAAATTATGGTTACGCGAATATTTTCAGTAGGCTCTTCGTTTTTGAGAGTATCTTTTAAGGCACACCTTTTATTACAAATATCTGTCCTGAATACATCGAAACAATTTTTATTTATTGCCTCAGATGCACTAAACCCGGTAATTTTCTCTGCAGCTTTATTAAAGGAAGTAATTCTACAGTTTTTATCTGTTGTAAATATTCCGTCGCTTATACTGTTAAATATAAATTGACTTAGTTCTTCATCCATTTTTCAATACGATAATTTTCTTAAGTGTAATCAAATTATTAAAATTATAGCTCATTATCTATGCTTTTTAATTTCGCTTTACTAATAATCAACAAGATATATACGCTTTTAGATTATTTATATATGGGCAATTTCCGATTCTTTCCATTTTGCTTTATCAAGCCCTAAACCTGGAGCAAGTAACACAGCTCTGCTGTTAAAAGATAACTGTTCGGGTCTATCAGGTCCAACAAGGACAACGGGAGAGACAAAACTATCTGCAAATTCTTTTATAGGTTTCCCTGCGAAGAAAGCATCCTGTTTTATATAAGCCAAAATAAGAAGTTGAAATTCTCTAACCAATAGGCAGCGGTGAAGCTCAGTCCAGCTATTATCGTAACAAACCCGGAAACCGACATCAAGGTATTCACCCGCACGTTCGTCATAGTACAATCTTAATTCCTTCTCTTTTTTAATAGCCAGTCGTTCAATTTCCGAACGTGATAAATTTTGCGTCTCCATATCATTTTTATCGAATGGATTTTTTAGGAAGTGAAAAACGTTTAATCTTTTACTATTAACTTTTGAAATATTTAAAGCAACATCAAAAGCCCAATCTCCCTGCTTCGAATAATGAGCGCAAAATCCTACTGCGTTAAATGTTGGGATAGCCATATTTCCTCCAAGTTATAAATTCTTTTTTTCTATTTAGATAATAGATGTATTTGTAACTTCTTTTAAATAATAATCCGAATAAACAGCGCCTATCGGATTATTTGCAAGAGATTTATCTTTTACAAATAAAGTTGAAACAGGCGCATTGCTTGATTCCGTAAAAATACAATCAGTACCGATGCAAAGCCCGATAAGAATATTAAAATCAACTCCGGCTTGATTAAGAATATCAGCTTGCCCGGTGGGATTGCATGCAACTTTAATTTTGTCTGTCAACATTGCATCTGATAATCTTTTTCCGCCAATTTTGCAGCAAACAGGAAATACATCGAAGAAACGCCGCAATGCCTGTGCAACTATGTTAGCAGGCTCAGCCAGATCAATACAATAGGCAATCCCGATTTTTTTATAATTCATTTCTATTGCAAAATATACCAGCTCGGAAAGCCGGCAAAGTATCCTCTCATCTTCAAGTGATATATCAAGAGCAGAATTTAACATTTCCGCTATTTCTTTATTTTCCGGTTCTGAATTCAATTGTAAAGATAGGTTACACTGCCTACCTTCAGTACATTGAAGATCTTTACATCTGAGACAATCCATTTCCTGTAACAATCTGACATTTTTCTCTGTGTAATTATCAGCAAACAATTTTAAGTTGGAATCCAAATAAGTTGAGAATCCAAACCCGTTCTTCAATGTTCCTTTCTTAATCGCATCAACAACTTCAATATCGGAACATGCAACATTATCAATAATCGATATCCCGCTTTCCATTGATAATTTTCTATTTTCAAGATTTATTCCGCCGCAAACAAGTGTATCAACTTTATTATCATTAAAAATTTTTAATAAATCACTCCATGACTTTTCATCGATTTTTATAATCCTATTGTAAACAAGACGGTTCATTGTAACTTTTACTAATAAAATTGAATCAGCAATTGTACATCGGGGAGCAACTCTGTTTTTAAACAGAGGGATTCCATAAATCATATTATTCTCTTTTTTTTTCATTTTAAACAACATATATGCCAATAACAGAAATTAAATCAGATATTGTTGAAATGCACAATTTATTTAATCCAAACCGGTTTCTACGAAATAAGCATTGCTTCATATTTTAAAGAACGTTGCAACTTTGTTTTAACGCAACATATTGTTGCAACACTAACGACACTTTTAATAACGCATCGCTGATTTTTATTTCAGACAAATTAGAGTTAATTTTTTTTATTCTGATTCTTATAAGAACGCCAAAGAACAATTATTGTTTAATTTTTATAAGAAATTAAATTTCTCTCCCTAATATTTCCGTTATGATTTCTCTTAGACTCGACTACATCTGATAAAAAAAATTTACTTGGTATACAACTTGTATTTTTCAAAGTGAATAAATCATTATAGAGAGTTAATATGGCTGACCCATTATTACAACAAGTTAAGAGTGAACAAACCTCAAAGCAAAACAGCTATCCTTATTATATTGAAAACCCTGTATGTGAAAATAGAATTGCCAAGTTTCTTGAAGCATTTGCTGCAGTTTTAAATTTTACTGATTACAAACCATTACTGGATTCTTATTGTATGACCAATACAAAATGTAATCGGTGTGCTGTTGCATGTCCTGTTTATGTTGCTACACAAGATTACAGGGATATTCCATGTTACAGATCAAATCTTCTACTTAATATTTATAGACGCTACTTCACATTCAACGGCTGGCTAAAATCACGTTTCTCAATAAAATCGTTTGAACTAACAGAAGAAGTTATTGATGAAATGAGCGATTTGTTTTACCGGTGTACTGCTTGCAGACGTTGCACAAATGAATGCCCTTTAGGAGTTGATCACGGACTCATTATCCGGCTTGGACGTTATATTCTTAGTTTAATTGGAATAGTACCTAAAGCACTACAGGTAAGTGTAAGAGAACAATTAGAAGGTCAAACACGCAATACATCCAAAGTACCTAAAGTTGCACTGATTAATACATTAGAATTCCTTTCCGAAGAAATGGAAGAAACGCTTGGGATAAAAGTTGAATTTCCCATTGATAAAATCGATAGGGAATATGTGTTTTTCTGTGCAGTAAGTGATTATTTATTGGAGCCGGATACTCTTATAGGAAATGCTGCGGTTCTATATGCAGCAGGAGACTGGAATAAATGGACAATTGGAACTTGCAATTTTGATGGTATTAATTACGGACTTTTTTATAGCGATTGGCACCTTGAAAATATTATTAAGCAACTGGTAAATGAAGTAAATCGATTGAAAAGCAAAAAAATATTAATCGGTGAATGCGGTCATGCATCAAGGTCTGCTCATGATTTTGTTCCTGTGTTCGGCGGTAAAAAAAATTACCCGGTGATGAACTTTATGGAATATACACTTGACTGTCTTAAGAAAGAAAAGATAAAATTAAATCCCGATATAATTACACAGAAGGTTACTTATCATGATCCGTGCAACATAGCACGCTCAGGCTGGATTGTTGATCAGCCGCGTGAAATTTTGAAATCATTTGTGAAAAATTTTGTGGAGATGGAACCGCACGGACAGAATAATTATTGCTGCGGCGGCGGTGGTGGGCTTGTTTCAATAGACGAAATTCACAAATTCAGGATGGAAGTCGGCGGGTATGTTAAGGCTAAACAAATAGAAAAAACCGGCGCAGAAATTATAGTCTCACCATGTGCTAATTGCAAGAAACAATTGAGAGAATTAGTCGAATATTATAATCTGCCGTGCAAAGTAGTTGGATTGCATGATTTGATTTTAGAAGCAATCGAAATTCCTGGGGGAAAGACACCCAAAGAACGTAAACAGGCGAAAATGGAAATGGAAATGGAATTTTAGTGAAGCGGAAGACTCGATACTCGATTCTTGATACTGGATATCCGATAATGGAATGATTTTATTGTGATTACTTCATAAAAATATAGATAAAAACTCTGTGGTTTTCTGAGGTTCTTGCTACTCTCTGTATTCCTTCTTGAAAGCATTACACAGAGAACCACTGAGAATACACGGAAGATTACAAAAATTAATTTCGAATATCGAACATCAGAACAATAGAACAAAAGGAGTTTTTTTAAGCTCTAATATTAGGATTTAAACATGGAAGAATGGCTCGACTTTGCAAAAGGTCCTTTATTTGCATTCACTTTTTTAATTATGATTTTGGGATTAGCAAGACATTTCCTAATTCAATTTTATTCAATTTTTATTTCGAAGAGAAAGAGGCTTAAAAATGTTTCGTGGAAAAAAATGTTTTCCGATATGGGATCATGGGTCTTCCCGGTCAAACATTTTATAAAAGGAACGGTTTTGTTTTCTGCCGTATCCTTTGTTTTCCATGTAGGAGCAATTTTAGTTTCAGTTTTTTTTATTGATCATATTATTTTATGGGAAAATTTTTTAGGAGTTAATCTCCCTTCTATAGGTAGAATTTTGGCTGACATACTTACCTTGCTCACAATAGTATGCATAATAATTCTTATTGCCTGCAGAATATTTGTAAAACGTCAGAGAGAAATGAGCAGAAAATCAGATTACATTTTATTGATAATGGTTCTTCTCCCTTTTCTCTTTGGATTTTTTGCTGGTCATCCTGCTGTCAATCCATTTTCCTGGAATGCGGCAATGTTTATCCATATTCTTAGTGCTGAAGCTCTTTTTATTGTTATCCCTTTTACAAAGTTGTCTCATATAGTCCTCTATTTCTTTGATAGACTATCACCCGTTCATTGGCAATTAAAACCGGGAGCAGGAGATAGAATCGCCGAAGCTTTGTTTGGGAAGGAGGCAAAAGTATAATGGATGCTATTTTAGTAGATGTTACAAAATGTATAGGTTGTGAAAAGTGTGTTGAAGCTTGTATTAAAAAAAATGATCTCAATCTTGAAAGATCATATTTTGATCGTGAGACATCAAGAGACGGCTTATCTGCAGACAGGCTTCTCAGCATAAAAAAAATTGACGCAAACCGCTTTGCAAGGTATAGCTGTATGCATTGTTTAGATCCTGCCTGTGTCTCGGCATGTATTGTCGGAGGAATAACAAAATCTAAAGAGGGACCGGTAATTTATGATCCCGATAAATGTATCGGATGCCGTTACTGTATGCTCGCATGTCCATTTCATATTCCACGTTATGAGTGGAACGTTACAAAACCTTTTATGAAGAAATGCAATATGTGTTTTGATAGAATAAAAGAAAACAAATTACCTGCTTGTGTAGAGGCATGCCCCCAAAAGGCAATAATTTTCGGTGAAAGAAATAAATTATTAAAACATGCCCGTTCGATAATAAATTCTGATAGAAATAAATACTTGAATCATGTTTGGGGACAAAAGGAATATGGAGGAACTTCTGTTTTATATATTTCCAATATTGATCTTACAAAAATGAGCTGGCCCGATAAACCTGTAATACCTGTTCCCCAACATACCGAACCTCTGATTGAAAAGACTCCTGTTATCGGCTTAACAGTAGGGGGATTTCTTGTCGGATTAAATTGGATAATTAAGAGAAAGAACGAATTAGCTGCTGAAAACAATAAATCAAAAAAAAGCGAAAAAGAAAAAAATAATGATTAATAAATCCAGAACTTTAAAAGATATTTTATGGTTTTTTGTATTCTTTGGAATAGTTGCGGCGATTTTCCGGTTGTGGTTTGGCCTGGGTGCAACAACCAATTTATCCGATATGGTGCCGTGGGGATTGTGGAAAGTATTAAATATGATTGCTGGAGTGGCATTGTCAACCTGCGGTTTTACTCTCGGATTTTTAGTTTATGTATTAAAGATTGAAAAATTTAAACCGCTTGTTAAACCCGCAATACTTGTGGCTTTTTTAGGATACGGATCTTCCTGTTTTGCTTTACTTTTTGATATCGGACTGCCTTCTCGTTTTTGGCATCCATTGATTATGTGGAACGAGCATTCTTTCCTGTTTGAAGTATTCTGGTGCGTAATGCTTTATTTTTCCGTAACATTTATGGAACTAGTACCCAACATACTTGATAAATATAACCTAAAAAAAACAGTCGGTTTTTTTCATAAAATTGCTATAGGAATTGTAATAATCGGAATATCTCTTTCCACCCTTCATCATTCTTCGCTTGGTTCTTTATTCTTAATTACACCGTATCGTTTATTCAAGTTGTGGTATTCGCCGTTGTTACCAATTTACTTTTTTACTTCTGCTGCCGGCTGCGGAATAATGTTTTTAATTCTGGTCAAAATATTCTATGCAAAATTATATGATCCGGTATCTACATTTGGTAATCTAACCAAAGGCAGGATTCCACTTATCTGTTCATTAAGTAAAAATAATGGGAATAATACAATTAAAGAATATGGCAAAGATATACCTATATTGAGCTCATTAAGCATTATAGGAGCTTCGCTACTTGGAATTTATTTAATATTAAAAATCTATGATCTTTTTAGATTAAATCTTTGGGGAACTTTGTTTTCAGGGACATGGGAAAGCTGGCTATATGCTATTGAATTATTACTTACTGCTGTTGTACCAATTATGTTAGTAATTATCAAAGGCAGCAGGCGTTCACCTTACGGATTAGGTATGGCGGCATTTTCCGCATCTGTCGGTCTTGCATTAAATCGTCTTGATGTGGGCATAATTGGCTACTTCCGCGATGCAGGTACCGCTTACTTTCCCTCATTAACTGAATGGGCTTTGAGCATCGGTGTAATATCTGGTGCAGTACTTGTGTTTTTATTTATTGCAGAAAATTATTCAATATTTGATGAACAATGGAAAGTATATAAAATTCGAAAGGGAATCTTCAAGGCTTCATTTGATTCAATCTCCCTTGTCTGGGAGACTGTCCTTCAAAGCGGTTTTCAACGTACAACTACAATCGGGGTTTTTGTTATACCAGTCGCCTTTGTTCTGATGTATCCGCATTATAAAAGCAATAAAGGAATCAATGTTATTCCTGCATCCGGAATGAATATAACCCGTTCAATTCTGATTATTAATGCAAATAAATCTGGAATGGATACTGAATTTCCTCATTTAAAACATCAGGAAGTTCTGGGAAAAGAAAAATCCTGTATCGAATGTCATCACATGTCCCTGCCGAATGATAAATCAACTCCATGTTCCAGATGTCATCAAAAAATGTTTGGGAAAACTCTCATTTTCCATCATGATATGCATACGACCTGGGTTGCTGAAAAAAGAAAAATTTCAGGCATGCATCCGGAAAATAAAACATGCAACATTTGTCATTCACCCGGCTTACCTAAAAATATAAACAGCACAGCTAGATGCATGGAATGTCATAAAGAAAACATGAACATAACAGATACCTTAAATTTACCAAAACAATTTTTATATGCCGACAGTTATTTTGATGTGATGCATAAGCAATGCATCGGGTGTCATCAGAAAAAGAAAACGCAGGTAAATAAGCCCAGTCTCGATCAATGCTCAAATTGTCATAAAAATTATTACAAGGAATTTGAAGCTGAAAAATTATTGACATTATCCCCCCAGAATAAAATTCAATCTCAGTAATTTAGAATCTTAATCGAATTAAAGAATTTTTTTTATTAATATTCATTTATAAAAGCTAATCTGCTTCCCTATCCCGGATTGAATCCTATTTAATTTTTATGAATCATATGCAGTGAAATATTTATTAACCAAACAATAGAACTAATATGCTAAAAACTAATCTCACACACCTGCTTTCAGAAAAAGAACATTCTGATTTATTAAATAATAATGAAAATGTAATGATTTGCTGCGGCAGAATGGGACCAATGTGTGTACCGGTCTATGATTCTATGGAAGAACTCGAAAATGAATTTTCGAATATAAAATTTGCGGATATGGAATTCGATTTACCGGATTCAAGAGTTATTAAGAATCTGCCGGAGTGTAGAAGCTTTGCAGGACTTCCGTTTACTATATATTATAAAAACGGAAAGGTCGTTGAAGCTACTACCAGCATACAATCAAAAGACCAAATAACTGAAATTCTTAAAAAACAGTTCTCGAATGGAAATGGAAAATCACTTTGATGTAATTGTAATTGGCGGAGGACCTGCCGGATTAACGGCAGGGATTTATCTTTCACGAGCCAAACTAAATACTTTGATTTTAAATGAAGGAACGGCCGGCGGGCAATTGGTCTTAACCCATGAGGTCGCTAATTATCCCGGTGTTGAAAGTATTAGCGGTTATGAACTGGCAAAGAACATGAAATCTCAGGCTCAGAAATTCGGATGTAAAATAAAATCTAATATTAAAATTACTTCCTTAGATTTTAAAGATGATATTAAGAAAGTAACCGTAAATGATAAAGAAGTCTTTACTTCTCATGCAGTTATTATGGCAATGGGGGGAAGATCCAGGACAATTGGAGCCCCAGGTGAAAATAAATTCAAAGGAAAAGGAATTTCTTACTGTGCAACCTGTGATGGTGATTTTTTCCAGGATAAAGAAATTATTGTAGTCGGCGGAGGAAATTCTGCTCTTGAAGAAGCAGTGTCACTTACAAAGTATGCTTCAAAAGTAACAATTGTTCATCAGTTCGATCATTTCCAGGCATTCGAGCATTATATAAATGAAGCAAAGAATAATAGTAAAATAAACTTCATTATGGGATCTAAGATAATCGAGTTTAATGGTACAGAAAAACTTTCATCTGTTAAAATTCAAAATCAGAATACAAGCGAAATATCAGAAATGCCTATTGATGGAGTTTTTATTTTTATCGGTTATGTTCCGAATACTGAAAACCTGGAAGGGACTGTAAATCTTAATAAATGGAAAGAAATTACCGTTGACAGCAATTTAATGACCGATGTTACCGGAGTATATGCTGCAGGTGATTGTATCCCCAAAAAATACAGGCAGATAACTACTGCAGTAGCAGACGGAACAGTAGCTGCACTAAGTGCTGCAGAGTTCATAAATAACTTAAAAAAGCAGGATGAACATTTTGTTATAAGTTAAAAGTAAAGATTATCCGTTTCAATATTCAGGATAATTACCAAAAGGTAAAAAAAATCAAATCAAAAATCAGCCTGTGTGAAAACGCAGGCTGATTATTTACTACTTTTCTTACACTGCTTACTTTACATTTCTAATCTTTGGAAGTATACTGGTATAATATGGTTAAATCTAAAATCAATCATTAATAAACTTATTAATGGTGATCATGTTTGTGTCCAATACTTTTCTTTACTGTCGGCTCTGTCAAATTCTCTAGTTCCCCGCTTATAAATCTATTTATAGATTCCGAAACACTCATTTTTCTGGCAAGATAAACTTTGCTCTGTGGCGTATTAATTATTTCAAATGCATGAGGACCAATATTACCAACAATAAATGCTTCCACACCCTTCTCTAAAAATTCATACAGGTTCTCATGATTGTGTTCTTCAGCTAAATTTTCAAAAGCTTCAAAGTCTTTTGTTTCAGTATTAATCAGAATAAAATGATTAGCATGTCCGAATCTTTTTGCGACCGGACTATCAAGTTTATTTCCATCGGCACCAATTAATATTAACATTTCACTTACTCCTTAATTAGAATTTATTTACTATTCTATTTCCTTCAATTAAAATCCTGGATTTTTTCAAGCTATAATTCTTTACAGGTAAAATATGCGCTTTGAATTGCTGAAACCACATCGCCTACTTTATCAGCATCCCCGACCGGGTATACCGGCATCTGATTCTTTTAAATCATCAAGCAAATGATTTTCTGGCTGCATACCTGCGGCAACTACAAAAATATCAACATTGTCTATTCTCAAATCATTAGGTTCATTTTGGCTTTTAAGAAAAACCGTTGAACCGGATACTCGCTCTACCTTAGTATTCGTATAAATGGAAACGTTGTTCTTCTTCAGTTTCATTATATTGAGTTTTCGTGTTACCATTTCCATATCACGGGCAATATCTTCAAGCAGCTCAACAATTATAATTTTATTACCAAAATCAATTAGAGTATTTGCTATCTCTATACCAATTAAACCACCGCCGATTATTAAAACATTTTTATTTTGAGGAATATTTGTTTTGTGTAAAATTTCAGCCCATTTATATTCTTTAAGTCCTTCTATTGATGGGATAAAAGGTTTTGATCCTGCAGCTAAAACAACACCATCATAATGGCCAATAAGATCTTCTGCTTTAGCTTCTTTTTTATTTACCGTGATTCCTTCCAATTCATTTTTCAGATAGTCTATCTGTTTTTGTAAAGAATCTTTTTTTGATGGAAGCGGCGCTAAATTAAATTGACCTCCCAATTCATCTTTTTCAAATAAGGTAACATTATGACCGCGCTGACGTAATGTAATTGCAGCTTCCATTCCTGCCATTCCTCCGCCAACAACCGCATAATTTTTTGTCTTATCTGAAAATGAAAGTGGTTCAAGTTCCCTTCCGACTTCAGGATTTATTTCACACTGTAAACCTTTACCTTTTTTTATTCTCCCCAAACAACCAGTAAGACAGGAACCGCAGGGACGAATTCTTCCTTGAACCAGCTGTAAATACTTTCCGACAAAATCAGGATCAGCAATTAATGCTCTTCCTATGGCAATAAAATCTGCAGATTGCTCGTTAAAAATATTGGCAATATCTTTTAGCTCTGTCACTTGCCCTACCCCGATTACAGGAAGCGTGGTATGTTCCTTAATTTTTTTGGCAAGTTTCCATGTATCCCCTTTGGGAATAAAATGGTGCTGATAATACCATGCTCCGCTTTCACAAACATTTCCAGATGTTACATGAATAGCTGCAGCATTTCCTTTCTCAAGAAAATTTATAATTTTATACGAGTCTTCAATCGCTAAACCACCAGCATATTTTTCATCACCGCTGATTCTAACAATAACAGGCAAACTTGTTTCTGATTTAATACCTCTAAGTATTTCAATTCCAAAGCGAAGACGATTTTCCAGGCTCCCGCCATATTCATCATTACGTTTATTTGTTGCCGGAGATAAAAATTGTGCTATTAAATATCCCAGGCCAAACTGCAATTCGATTAAATCATATCCGGCTTTTTCTGCACGAATAGCCGCATCGAGATATTGTTTTTGAACAGTTTTTATTTCTTCAACGGTGAGTGATTTCGGTTTTTGTCCACCACTAGGACACACAACGGCTGATGCTGAGAGATAAATATTCCCCGGTAATTTAGGATTTGCCATCCTTCCCGGATGATTTAGATGAGCAACAGCTTTTGCCCCGTTTTTGTGAACAGTTTCAACTAATTTTTTATGTTCAGCAATCTTATCATCTGAATCCATTCCAATCTGAGTCGGAAGTTCACGAACACGTTTATCAATAAAAAAAGGTTCAAAAATAACTGCTGCAACGTGTTTGGATCTTTTATCCCAAAACGCCAGGTGTCTTTCAGATATATTTCCTTCAGAATCGCCATACCCGGTTTTAACAGCGCTCATAAAAAAACTATTTCGAAGTGCAACATTAGCTATGTTCATATCAGTAATAGATTATTTATAATTAAAAATTTCACAATAAATATTTTTTAGAAATTGATTTTGTCAAGCGCATCTTTTTTTCCCAATTCTGATTTAGCAAAAGTCTTAGTAGACTTCTCATATGATGCATATAATTTTATATTGGTTCAGGTAATCTTAAACAATTTAGGGAAGATTTTAAAGAAAGCCGGACAAGAAAAAATTTTTATATCTCTTAATAATCATTAGGGAATTACTACGTCATAAAATATGATATATTAATTCCCTGTTAAAACTTGATGTTAATTTTAAAGAAGTTTTGATTAGGTCTTATGCTTTTTCACTTTCTTCAATTCTGTAAGAATGTGAAATCTTCATTGCTTTTTCGAGCATTTTTGTTACACCACAGTATTTTGTCTGGGATAATTCAATTGCTCTTTCAACAGAACTTTTAGCTATATCTTTTCCATAAAAAACATATTCAATATGTAAATCAGTAAAGACCTGCGGATGTTCTTCAGTAACTTCTGTTTTAATGTTTATTTCAAAGCTGTCCAGTTTCACTCTTTTCTTTTTAAGAATCGAAGCTACATCACTACCTGTACAGCCTCCAAGTCCCAATAAAAGAAGTTCTTTCGGACGAATGCCCGCATCGCTTCCACCTGATTCAACAGATCCATCCATAGCTACCCAATGATTAGAATCGGTTTTTCCGACAAATGTTATTCCTTTAAGCTGTTTAATATATGCAGTTCTAGTCGACATTTTCATTCCTTTGTTATTTAAGTGAATAGAGTAAAATATTATTATTTCAAAAATGATCGCAAAATTTTTTTATCTTACAAATCTTTTGTGATAAAATTTTCCGGCATTTGCACAGCAACGACTTTTCCTCTTGCAGTTATTTCATCATTTGCAGAAACTGTTATTTCAGAAACAACTTTTCGTCCTTTTAGTTCAATAATTTTCCCCCTTAATTCGAGTTCCACACCAAGTGGAGTCGGACGAAGGTAATCAACATTAAGTGATGCTGTAACGAAACGGAATGGCGGTTCTGTTCCCGGTTCCCTTCCTTCCTTTTTGTATGACGCCAATGCCCCTGTCCCTGTTCCGTGACAATCTATTAAAGAAGCAATTAATCCGCCATATACATAACCGGGAATGGCAATATGATAAGGCTTTGGAGAAAAGTGTGCAACTGTTTCATCACCGTCCCAGTAACTTTTTATCTGGTGACCATGTTCGTTTAATCTCCCGCATCCATAGCAGTAACTAAGATCATCGGGATAGTAATCCTGAATAGCTTTCATTTTCATTTTTTTTGTTTGTCTTATTAATGTTTATGAACAGAATTAAAAAGAAATTGACAATTAATCAATTACATAACATATTATTTACCTAAAATAACTAGATGACTAGTTGAAGGGTGATTCTTTATTTCTGTAATTACTTTCAAGCCGGCTTTAGCTGTTAATCCATGAATTCCACCATTTGCAACAAAGTTTTTATAATTTTTATAGTGATCCGAACCTGCAGCAAATTCAACAGCTTCATTTATTAAGCTCCAGATTCCTGGCTTTTGGGGAACAAGATAATCACCAATTATAATTTTATCCGCTATTAAAAATATTTTATTTAAGAGATTTATTCTCTCATTCGCAGCGACTTCGTGAATAACATAGGTAAGAACAGCATAATCAAAATGTATATTTTTTTCATAAATAATCTCATCTATATTTTTATGCTGAAAATTAATTTTAGAGTTCGGATTTCTCTTAATTATCAGATTTGCTCTTTCGATATTCCGGCCGGACAAATCTATACCTAAAATGTATTGACATTTATCAGCAGCATAAAAAGAAAATCTACCGGTTCCGCAGCCTACATCAATTATTTTTGAACCGGTTTCAATATGATCTTTAATCTTGTCAAATAATTTATCCTGATTCGGAGCAATAAAGATATCATAAAACCAGCCGTCATACCAATGATTTTTATTTTGAGGCATTGATTTGAATTTTCAAAATTGAAATAATTAATTTTGGAAGTATAATGAATTTAAATGATTATTATTACGACAAGGAACTTGCTGACTATCAAACAGATCTTAATTATTCAGCTCCCTGCTTCTTAACATCCGGTAAAATAACATTATTAAAATGGGGGAAATTAATCTTCCAGTTAAGGCCTGCAATTGTATTTTCAGACAACTTAGTTTTATGACAGGTAGAACATTGCGCAAGATTAGGTTTATCCGTTATTTTTTTTGATTCTATTGTATGACATGATACACATAACCTGTGCAAAGCATCTGTATATGATAATATATAATAATCTTTTGTAGAATTATTTCTGTCTACAACAAATTTATATGTTGTATGACAATCAGAGCATTTTTTTGCAGACTGCGCACTCCGGTATGCACCGGCTTTATGACAGTCATCGCATTTAAGATCGGCTCTTTGATTTGTTTTATGCCAAGCATGCCTGAAAAAATCAACCTGCCTGTACATGTTCGAATGACATTCTGAACACGCACTTAGCTTTTCACCAGGTAAGGTTAAATGATGACACATTCCGCAACTATCATTGTTTACAATTGATAAATTATCGAAGACATCTTTTTTGACAATTGAGAGATTGTGAGTCTTTATCCAATTGATATGGGCCTGATGCGGAAACTTGACAAGCTGTCCATCTTCATTACCATTAATATACAAAGTATCAAAACCCGAAGCACGGTTTACCTTAATATTATCAACACCTTTACTATGCAAATGCTCCCCAGGCATTAAGAACATTCCCAAGGCAAAACTTAGAATGAAGACAAGAGAATATTTTGTTATTCCAGAAACGTCCGGAGTTCCAAGCCAGGTTTTTGAAGTATAATCAAATGACGGAAGCGTATGCGGTAATGAATCCGGTTCCTTAGGCTGGATATCCCAAACATGAAAATGTTCGATTGCAAATAAAAAGACTAAAGCAGCTGCCGATATAATTCCAAGACTGATAAAAATCTCAGTCCATAATGGTGTATAAGAATCCCCTGTTGTTCCAAGCATTGCTAAACCGCCGACATCAATTCGGTTTAATACCACTCCCAAAATTACCATTGAAGAACCGGTCCACTGAACTTTACTTTTATCAGCAAATTTTGGAATAGCAAACAATATAGCAGGAATAACCGTCGATATTAAAACTTCAGCAATAAAAAGATTACTCTGCCAGCTTCCATTAAAGATTAAAGCAAATTTACCTTCAACTATAATATCTATCATCTTAACCAAAAAGTAAGTTGCTAAAACCCATGCAGCAGTTTTACATAGCTTAGCTACTAAATTGGTTTCAGGTTTACGTTTGTAAATCCAATGAGAAAGCAGACTTTCAAATGCCACCATCATCAAACCCAGGGCAACAGCAGAAATAAAAAATTGAATAGGTAAAATGTTTGAATACCAAAGAGGGAAAAGTTTAAACGGCATTATTAAAAATAAGCTGCCCAGAGAAGACTGGTGTAGAGTTGAAAGCATTATACCCAGCAGAACAAAAACAAAACGGAATTTCATTAGAAAGTTTCGAATTTTCGCATACCGGCTGAACTCTTCCAGGGGAACAGGACTGAACTCAAGAAGCAATACAGTAGTATAGAGCATTACGCACCAGCCGACTTCGAATAGAGGTGAATGAGGATTCCAGAAAATTATCATATGCCAGATATTCCATGGTAACCCTAGATCAACAAGCAAACTGAAAACAACCGCAACATATCCCAAGAAAGCAGTTAATACTGCAGGTTTAACTAACGGATGAAATTCCTCCCGCTTCATTATATAGAAGATAGCTGTAATTATAAAACCGCCGGCAGCTAATGCAACCCCTCCCATTACATCGAAACCAATCCACAATCCCCAGGGTGTTCTGTCATTCAAATTTGTTGTTACACCTAGCCCGAAAATAAACCGGTTTAATGCAATTGCAACTGCAAAACCTGTTATTAACCATAGGATAAGTTTTGTATTGCGAACTCTATTCATCTGCAGATTCCTTTTTCTTATTTATAAACCTATTTGGTTTATTTTGCTCTTTACTGAATTCCATACGGCGGCGGATTATCCAGTTTAATCCAAGCATAACTCCTCCCATTCCAACAAACGCAAATGGTACTGATTCCATCGCGGTTGCTGTTCTTTCCGGAAGCGGTTTGTCACCGAGATTTACCGGGTACGATAGGAAACCCAAATCAATATCCGATAAATACAAAACAGAAGTTCCGCCTACTTCATGTTCGCCCCATACCTTATTAATATACTTGCCGGGATTTTCTTTAATTCTTTTGTGTGCTATTTTTAATAATTCAGAACGCTCTCCGAAAATAGTTGCTTCCTGAGGACAAGCACTTGTACATGCAGGCTGCTCACCTTTTTTAATTCTATCATAACAAAGAATGCATTTTTCAACATGAGGTACAGTTTTGTTCCATTCATAACGCGGAATTCCATAAGGGCAAGCCATCATGCAGTACCGGCATCCCAAACATTTATCGCTGTCATAAACTACCGGCCCTAATTTTGTTTTATGTAAAGCTCCAACCGGGCATACCGAAGCACAAGCAGGTTCGAGGCAATGACGGCATTGTTTCCTTACATAATGACTTTCCGGCTTTCTAATTATAGAGGTCCAATTTTCAGCAGATAAGCCATCGTTTTTTTGCCATACTCTTGGTTCATCTGCTTCAAGATTGTTAACTTCTTTACATGCGGAAACACACTTAAGACATCCGATGCATTTTGTTATATCTGTTAAAATTCCTTTACTCAAACCGGTGCTCCTTTTTTATTTAGAGTTGTGCAAATATCATCATCTGTTTCGGACGGGAATTTCCAGGCTAAGGTAGAAACTACCTGCGATAAAGGTGCAAGTACACAATGAGCTATCTTCGAAAATGGTATTAGTATAAATATCAATTCACCTGATAAAATATGAACAAGCATAAAGAACTGATAGCTTTGAGGACTAATATTTAAATTGGCACAAACAAAACCGGTAACAAAAGGAATTAACAACAAAATTAACCAGAGGTAATCTTGTTTCCTACTTAGTGCTCTTGCTTGTTTAATTACAAGTCTTCCGATAAATAATGAAACAGCAAATACAATTGTACTTACCGTTAACCAGAAAGCCCAGCTATATGGAAGGGCTAACCATGAAATACCTACCGATTCCTTCCAAAGCTGAATATGAGCAAATAAAAATACCGGGACTACAATTAAACCAATATGAAAGAGAATTGATAAAACAGAATAAACCTGGAAATTGTTGGATAATCTCTTCACCGGAAAAATCCATTCCCACGACCGGCTGATGATTAATTTCCACGGCATTTTTTTATCACCGGTTTTTTTATAAGCTTTATAGGCAGCCCAGATATCAAGGAAAAGAATCCTGGCTAGGCCAAGCAGCATTACTGCAAAACAAAGTCTGAATAATGGACCCCGGGCAAATTCAAGTAGAGCATCCATAATTACTTTTCCTCCTTCCCGATTTCATTCTCTTTATCTGCAGGAGATTCTTCTTTTATGATTAAAGAATCTTCAAAAACAATAGCTTTATAGATCAAATCATGTAATCCGACTACCTGGCAGTCTATTTTCTGATCCTCTACTAATTCTCTTAACTGCTTTTTGCAGTTAGCACATGGAGCAACTAAGATCTCACAACCGGATTTTCTAATTTGCTCAGCTTTCATCTTACCGCCAATTGTAGTTCTGTATGGTCTGATTTCATCAATTGAAACTGTACCTCCCCCGCCGCCGCAGCATATATTATTTTCACCAGAGGGGGTCATTTCAACATAATTTTTACAGAATGCTTTTAATACTTCACGGGGCTGATTGACAATCCACTTGTTTCTTGCAAAGTTACACGGATCGTGATAAGCAACCTTCTCTTTAACTACATCAGGATTAAGCTTAAGTCTGCCTTCTTTCCAGGCTTTATAAGTGTATTCAAGGATACTAACAACAGGTATAGCTTCTTCTCCTCCACAGAATACAGGCATAAAACTTTTTGCTGTCCTGGAAGCATGACCGCACTCCCCTATAAGAACTATTTTTCCTTGCAACCTTTTAGTTTCACTATCAACATTTTTTATGACTCTTTCTAATATTCTATCACTGTAAAAAAGGCCATAATTAATCCCGTCAAAGTATCCGGTACCAATTGTCCACGAATCTCCTGTTACTGAAAATACTGCAGCAATACCCATTAAAGTTTCAGCTTCCATAAGAAAATCGCTAACAGCCGGAAAGAAGACATAATCACTATCTTCAACATCCATAGGAAATTTTATTTTAACATTTTTTTCCTCAAACATATCATCTTCAAGGAATTCCAGAGTATCTTTTAAAGCGGGTACAGGTACAGCGGAAGTATTTTTCGAGGGACCTTCCAGTTGTTCCCTTGTACTAACTACAAGAGCGCGCGGAACTATTCCAATTTCACTTAAGATGTAGCGTCCTAGATGTGTAATTAATCCGTGATCAACACCCATAGGACATTCAAGAACACAACGCCTACAGGCAGTACAGTTCCAAAAGCTATCAGCCATCTCCCGGATCTTTTCATCTGTTAAATAACCGCTGCTTGAAATTCGTCCCTTAAGTAATCCCCCAACTGTAAAATGTCTGCGGTATACATTTAATAATAATTCAGAACGACGACAAGGGATATCGTCAGGATCTCCGGTAGCCTGATAAATCTGGCAGGTTGTTGCACAGAGTGAGCATCGAGAGACTACACGCGCATAATGATCAAGAGCCATTCTATAGTTTGAATGTTTGAGAATTGCTGCAAAAGCTTCCAAAAAACGGCGGGGACGATCATTCACATCAAAATCTTCAACATGATATCGAACATTTAATCTTTGCCTTTCAATTACTTCCGGTTTTTTGGCAGATTTAAAGGCTTTTTTTCTCTCTTCATCACTAATTTTTTTGATTTTCATTTATTTTCCATAAAATCTATAATAAATATTTCAAAATTAAATTGTTAAGATAAAAACCAGCTATTGGTCTAATATTTTGTATAATAAATGATTCTTTTAATTTGGAATTGATAATTTACTCCTCTTAAACCCCGCATTCTATTTTTTTATTTTCATAACATGTTCATAAAAATTCAAAAAAACTTAGTGAGAAAGGGGTGCAAAATCAAAAACATAAAAATTACTGTATCCATATTGTGGGTAATATTAAGTACGGGAATGAATAAAAAAAATATTTGAATTATGCTGTAAAAGAGAATAAATAAAAGGTAAGAAAGGAATTTTAAGAGATAAAAAACTTAATCATTAATATAACTGTTAACTAACTTTCGGTTTATATTAAATAGGAAATTAATCCTCCTGGATTCTCTTGAAATAATCATCGGCAGAAGAGATGTATTTTTCAGCTTCTTTATTTCTTTCATTTTTTTGAAGAAGCTTACCTATTTCGGCAGAGGATTCCGCTTCATTGCATTTATTTTCCATATCTTTGTTCAATCTTATACTGTTTTCAAAAAGTTCCTCGGAAAGCTGAAAATTTTCGAGGTCGTTTTGTATCATTCCTTTTATCTTGTATATGTCGGCAATGGACAGAGTATCGTTAATTCTGTAAGCAATTTCCATAGCTTTATTTGTATAGGCATCTGCTAAGGCAACATTTTTCAATTTAGTATAAATAAATGCTTTGCCTATATATGCAACTGCACAATTGGACAAATAATTATTTTCAAGAGATAATGTTATACATTTATTAAATTCATCAAGTGCAGCATCATATTGTTCCATTCTTGAAAGCAGCATTCCGATATTATGATAAACCCGGGATAAACGGTGTGTATCGTTTAATTTTTCAAATTTTTCTATTGAGTTTTTACAATTCCAAACAGCCTTTTCATAGTCTCCCTGGATAGCACTAATAATTCCCAAATTTGTTAAAATCATTGCATGGGATAAAATATCTTCCTCATCTTTCAAATAAGTTAAAGCATTTTCAAGATGACTTTTAGCATCACTAAATTCACCTTTTTCACCATAAAGAGTTCCAAGCATATTTTCACATTTAGCCATACCACATTTGTTTTCCATGGATTGGAATATCTGCATAGCTTCAGAAATATAATAGCTGCAGTCATCCCAGTAAGCCTGCGCCCAGTGAATTCTGGAGATCATCAGGTTAGTTTCAGCAGTAATTAAAGGGAAATTATTTTGTGAATTTAATTTGTTCAGTTGATATTCAGCTATTTCAAGTGCAAATGAATTTTCACCGGAAAAAAGCATCAACTGGGATAAATCCAGCATTAAACTGTAATATTTATCTTCAGGTAAAAGTCTTTCGCATTCGGTTATTATTCTGTCGATAAGCAAACGAAATTGGGTTCCCTTGGGGAATTCATATTCTACCTGTTCTCTATCAATCTCAGAAGGAAATAAATCATCGTTTGATTTCAAAGTAAAATCTTCTTCAAGAGTTTTAATAAAATCACCGGATACTGATTCTGTCATATAATTACTAACTAGCGATCTTATATCATTTAAAATATTTGAATTATTATTTTCCATAGCCTTCAATAAATATAATCGTGTTATGTTTCCTGAAAATTAAGCAGGTCTTCAACCTTTTTTACTTTCACTGAAGATTTTATTTTTTTGTAATAGCCAAGTGCATTTTTCAAACTGGAATGTTTTGAACCGGCATTATTCAATTTTCGGTACAGTATACCTAATTCTACATATGTTTCAGCAGTATTCATTTCATTTTTTAAAGCTGTATTTATTCTAATACTATTTAAGAAATGACTTTCTGCCGTTTCAAAGTTATCCAATTCCCGCTCAATAATTCCTTTTACTTTATATATATCTGCGAGAGCAGTTTTATCATTTGAATTATGACTAATTTCAAGTGCTTTATCGGCAAATTCTGAGGCATAATAAAAAGCTTTAGTTGCAATTAAAATCGACGACTTTGTATGGTATAACAGGCATAATATTGAAAGAAAACCTTTTTGTTTGGCAATCTCAATTCCTTCATCTATTGAAGATATCGCAGAGGCATAATCTTCTGCTTCAAAATAAATTTGTCCCAAACTAAGAGAGGTATTTACATAATTTTTAAAATTTTCAAGCTCTTTAAATATTTTTTTAGCTCTTTTCAAATGAGTCAGAGCATTATCAGAGTTTCCTTCCATGTGATCAATGATGCCTAAATTTGTTTCCAATTCAGCAGCAATTTCCAATTCAATCTCAGGATTAATTAAAGACAAACTTGTTTGAAAATGTTTTTTAGCGTTTTCAATATCTCCAAGTTCGCCATTAATTGTGCCTAACAGATTCTCACAAACAGCCGCACCTTGATTATCTTTTTCTTCCTCGTATATTGCTTTAGCCTCAGTAATTATCTCTATTCCTCTTTTCCAATTTCCCCTTTTTATTTGGATATTGGCTAAGCCTGTTAATGATTCTGCTTTATAAGTTTTTGCTAAACCGGAACTGCATATGTTTGCTTTCTTAAATATTTCGGCGGCGAAATTTAATTTGCCGCCTGAAATGCACGTCCTCCCGATTTCAATTAAAAATTTACAGAATTTACTACTTTCAAGTCTTTTTTCTGCAAATGTGATCGTTCTATCTATTTTGACTCTTTCATTATAATTATTAACATTTATCTTGAGCTGATCTTTGTAAAAATTATTAATCTTTTCAGATACACTATCAACTGCTCTTTCGGGATAATCTATACTAAGATTAAAATTTTTGTAACTCTCACTCCCAAGATAATCTTTCAGAAGTCTATCCAATTCTAACTCAAATGTATTATTTGAACTTGACATTTTTTTATCTTCTTTTAAATAGTTAGTTAATAAATCCCCAACGTGAAAAGTGAGGCAGTTCAGCATTGATAATCTGTAATTTACCTGACTGTTTTTCAACATAAATACTCTGATATTTTGCTTTATAATAATTACCGTCAGGAGCCATATAAACGAAAGTTACCTTAGAAGGATCTACATCGCTGAGATCAATCCCTTGTATTGTTAAATTATAGATAACCGGTTTATCCCATACTCCGGATGGTGTAAATGTAGCTGCTCCGAAGTCATCGTTAATTGACATTGTAACATATCTTGAACCGGTAAATGAATAACGTTGGAATCTTGCATTAGCTGTTATTGATATCCAGCCAAAAGGACCGCCAGCGTAACCAGTATTAATTTCTAATAATGATTCCTGGTCTCCATAAATAGTTTTACCAACTGTTATATCTTTTTTAAGAGCCTGGTTTTCTGCAGGTGGTAAGCTAATCCAGTTTGGATTGCTGACTACTTCATTATTACTTATAGCATTATCAACCGGAGCAATCATATTTGATTCATCTGTACAACCAACAGCTAATAAAGCTAAAACTACTAGAATTGCTAAATATTTGTACATCTTTTTTCCTCTATATATTGTTTTTATTATTTATTTGTTTGCATCTCATTATTCAATACAAATACCATTCAAAAAGAAGTAAATTTTACTTGATGTTTTTTTTATCTAATTACTTTCGGTAATTACTTCTTTTAAATTTTGTAAGAGTTACTGTTATAATTCTGTAACACTGTTTTATGATGAAACACTTGTTTAAAAAGTTTTGATTTTAGTTATTATTCGAACAATCATGTCTTAAAGACTATAAGATTAAAGATCATCCCAAATTCCTAGATAATATATGAGACATCATTTTTTAAAAAATTCATTTATATCATGTATCTAAAATGATTCATCATTATCTTTGTCTTAGAAAATTAGGGTGAATGAACTAATGGAAGAAAAGAATAGTATATCTGCCGACAGATTAAAAAAAGGCCACAATAACTCTTTCACAAATTTTTCCGAAATTATTGAACTCTTTCCAACCGGATTTTTAGTACTGGACCAGGATGAGAATTTAACTAATATTAATAAAGCGGTGGAATCTTTAATTGGGAAAAAGAGAGAAGATATCATAAATAAAAAATTTACCGAATTTCTTATTGACAGCGATAAAAAACAATTTAAAACAGTATTGGAAAAAGCTTCTAAAACTTTGCTATCTCAAAAAAAAGAATTAAGGATTAAAACTGCCGGCAATAATTATTTGCCTTCACTAATTATTGTTAAATATAATTTAGATACAAATGACTCCAGAGGGTTTTATTTTTTAACAATTATTGATTTTACACAGCAAAAGGTGAAAGAAGAATTAATTAAAGATAGTGAAGCAAGATTTGAAAGTATGGCGAATACAGCGCCGGTTATGATTTGGATTGCAGATGTAGAGGGATTATTTAGTTTTGTTAATAAAGTCTGGCTTGAATATTCAGGAAAAAAACTTGGTGATCAGCTGGGTATGAATTGGCTGAAGGATGTTCATCCAGATGATTTAGAAAGTTTATTGCAAACATATAGGAATGCTTTCAAATCCAGAAATCCATTTACATTTGAATTCAGGTTAAAGAATAGGGATGATAAGTATGAGTGGATGATGATCAAAGGAACACCCAGGTTAAGCCGGGAAAATATTTTTATGGGATTTATAGGTTCGTGTACAAATATTAATGCTCAAAAAGAATTTGAAGATAAAATCAGGAAAGTCAATTCAGAACTGATAGAAATTAATGCCTCAAAAGACAAATTCTTTTCAATTATTTCTCACGATTTACGAAGTCCTCTTGGCGGATTAATGCAGATACTTGAAATTCTTGACGAATCTCATGATACCATGGAAGATGAAGAGAAAATTACTATTATAAAAGAAGCAGCAAATTCATCAAAACTGGTATTTGCACTCATGGAAAACCTGCTCGAATGGTCAAGAATTCAGTCAGGAAAACTTCCTTATGAACCGGAACAAATAGAAATACTTCCTATGCTAAGTGAGCTTGAATCTTTATATAATCAGAATTTAAAAAATAAACAGATTACATTAAAAATTAACATAGAACCTGGTATGTCTGCCTTTGCTGATATAAAGATGACAAATACCATATTAAGAAATCTTATTTCAAATGCAATAAAGTTTACAAATACCAACGGTTTTATTTTTGTCTCCTCCGAATCAAATGAAAATTTTGTGATTATTAAGGTTAAAGATACAGGTGTGGGAATTGATGAAGAATATTCAAATAAACTATTTAAACCTGATTCCAGCTATTCAACCGAAGGAACTGCACATGAAAAAGGAACAGGTTTGGGTTTGGTTCTTTGTAAGGAATTGGTAGAAAAACAAGGAGGAGAAATCCGGGTTGAAAGTAAGAAAAACCAAGGATCGACCTTTTTCTTTTCATTACCTAAAAAAAGTAAACTATTTTTATAAATACTTAATATCCTTTTTATTCTTTCTCATATCTTCGAGCAGTTTATTCCCCCGATCCCACACACGTATATCAATTCGCCTGATATCGTGAAGTTTCATAGCAGTTAAAAAATCGAACTTTAGAGCTAGTGAACGGCAATCAGCAGATATGCATAATAAAGGTGCATTGTCATGAATACGGCACCCGTTTCCGGCTAAATAAACACAGTCACCATTTTCTTTATGTGCAATCATCAATGCACCGCGCAGGTAAGGATGAGGTTCAACCTGGTATCCCTTGTTAATATCTTCTTTCTCAATTTTAACAGCATCACCCTGGCAGCAAAGAGTACAACCGTTGCAGGGTACAAAGATCGATTTAATTTTCTTCGCCATTTTTCCCCAAAAGAATAAATGCTGCCGGAAATATATCAAAGAAACAATTTATTATTCAAGTTTTTAGTTTCCTTAATTTTATAATGATAAAAAATAGTTGGCTGATTATTTATCTGCTAATATTGTTCTGTTATTTATCTTTTTTTAAAAATATTGAGTTGAAAATGAAGTATAACTATTTTTCCTACACATAAATAATTTCAAACCTAGAAATATTTTAGAAATTGACATTATGATAACGCAACGAAAAGTAAAAAAGAAAAGTAAAACGAAGGAAATCAAAAAGCAGGATTTTTTCTCAAAAGTATACAAAATTGTTGCAAAAATTCCTTACGGTAAGGTTGCAACATATGGAGATATTGCTGAAGCCTGCGGGATAAGGTCTTCAGCAAGAACCGTAGGGTGGGCTTTAAATGGAGCTAAAGATTTGGGACTTCCTTGTCATAGAGTAGTTAACAGGTTTGGTGCATTGACCGGAAAAATGCACTTCGGTGGTCCTGATTTGATGAAAGAACTTTTACAATCCGAAGGAATTGAATTTGATAAAGATGATTGTGTGATCCTGGAAAAATACTTGTGGAAGCCAAAGCACACCATGAGAAATTCATAAAACAAAATCGGTTATATTTAGTACAATACATATTAATTCTAGTAGCGATTAGAATTATATTTTTTTAATTTTATAATTAATGTTTGAAGGGCGCTATGAAAACAATAAAACTAAACCTTTCCGAAGATGAACAAAATATAATAAAAGATATTTTGGAAAATAACATATCAGAATTAAGTATGGAAATAACAGATACTGACAAAATGAACTACAGGGAAAAATTAAAAATCAAAAGAAATATTCTTCAAAAATTATTGAAGTCCTTAAAAGAGCAAACTAATTAATTAAAATTATTTCCAAAATTTTACGGGGAGTAACATGGTCGTGAAAGAATCGATTGATAGATTCCTGTCTGCCGGGAATATTGCAGTTGTTGGGGTATCAAGAAATAATAAAAAATTTGGATTCTCTGCATACAATACTTTAAAAGACAAAAGGATTTAATGTGTTTGCTGTTAATCCGAATACTGAAATGATTGATGGTGATACCTGTTATAAAAATCTTGGTGAAATTCCAGAAAAAGTTGAAAGCGTTCTGGTTGTTCTTCCACCCGAAAAAACCGGCGATGTAGTAAAGCAAGCTTTTTCATTGAATATAAACAACATATGGCTGCAGCAGGGTGCGGAATCTGATGAGATAATAGATTTCTGTAAAGATAAAGGAATAAATGTTGTTTACAAACAATGCATTTTAATGTTTACAGAACCATTATCTTTTCCGCATAATTTTCACAAATGGGTAAATAAAATTACAAGGAAACTTCCTGCTTAATAATGCCTCAAGATATAATTAAGTGGCTTTTAAAAGGGGATCCGTCAATTAGATGGCAGGTTTTAAATGATCTTGTTAAAACCGATAGTAAATTAGTTGAGAAAGAAAGAGCCAGGATAATAAAAGAAGGATGGGGAGCAAAATTACTTTCATACCAGGATAACGAAGGTACCTGGGCTCAATCACTTTATAGTAGAAAATGGATATCTACTACATATTCCATGCTTCTACTAAAAAGATTAGGTTTATCAAAAAATAGTAAACAAGCTCTTAAAGCATGCAGTATTCTTTGGGAAAAAGGAATATATAAGGATGGCGGAATAAATTATTCTGTTTCATATTCTTACAGCGAAACATGCATAACTGGTTTGGTATTATCTATTCTTTCTTATTTCCAATTTGACGAAGCTAATGTAAAAATTTTAACCGAACATCTTCTAAAACAACTAATGGATGATGGAGGCTGGAATTGCAGATCATATAAAGGAGATACACACAGTTCATTCCATACAACAATAAATGTACTCGAAGGATTAAGAGAATTTGAGAAAAACTATCCAGGTAATTCTTTTGATATTGAAGGAAATAGAAATAAAGCTGTTGAATTTCTTCTTAAACACAAACTTTACAAATCCCATCGAACAGGTGAAATATTTGATCAAAAGATGACACGTTTTTCATTTCCACCAAGATGGCGTTATGATGTAATGCGTATTCTTGATTTTTTCCAGGAATGCAATATGCCAAAAGACGAAAGAATGAATGACGCTATTGAAATTATTTTAAAGAAAAGAGATGGAAATGGACTATGGCCGCTTCAGCAGAAACATCCGGGAAAAACTTTTTTCGAAATGGAATTTCCCGGTAAACCAAGCAGATGGAATACCCTGAGAGGGATGAGAATTTTAAATTGGTGGGAAAGCTAAAAGATGGAAAACCTTTCCAGCGAAGTTCATTCATGTGAATATCAATGACAAAGAACGAAGCCGATGGAAAATGTTAAATGGGAAATTTTAGATCATATTTTTAATTTTTTACTTTTGACCTTTTTACTGCCAATGCGAATACCTGTTTACTCTTATTGAGGAAACTCCAGTATTAAATGAAAGATAAATTTTATTCGAAGCACTATCAAAATTAGCAGTTCTGAAATGGCCGGAAGAGATTTTATTAAAACCGTTAAAATGTTTGTTTGATAATACTGTTTCGGAATTAATTTCGCAACCGGAAGATTCAGGGATCATTATTTCAATTTTTGAAACTCCAGCCTCCAAGTGAACATGTATATCATTATTCTTATCGCCAAGCTTTATTTTTAATTTTGAAGCTCCCATCCCGATATCTATTTTTTCTACTTTAAAAGGAGATAAATCTAAATTAATGCCTGCGGCTCCCATGCTGAAATCCAAATCCCAAAGCGGAGCAGTATTTAATTTCATCTCAACATCATTTATCAGTTTTCCATGCTCGAAAGGGAAATGCCTGTCTTTCATAGAAAATTCAATACTAGTATTATCACCATAAGTATCGCTGTCAATTAAATAACTATTCTTTAAACCTGCTGTCCGGGCAGCGAATAAACCATCTGAAGTACCGTTTATTTCAAAATAACCTGCACCCGATTTAAATTTCAATGTTGATTCTTTAACATTCATATTAAAAGGTAAAAAATAACTTGTAGTATCAACATTTGAATCGTCATCTATTACAATCCCGGAAAATGCTCTTCCATTATCATAGTGTACAACATCAAAGATAAAATTAAAGGAAGAAAAGACTGTTAATGCTATCAGGATTGACAGCAAAGCAATAATAAATCCCTTTACAATTTTGTTATCTTTAATAAATAAAGATAATCCCCAAAGTATAAGAACTATGGGCCAGAGTTTTGCCAGCATTTCCCAATCAAAATATATATTTGTAAAGTTGTTTAGCAGTATTAAACCACCGAATGCAATAAAGAAGACACCCCAAAAAATATGGCTGGTTTTCATATTTAATTTCTCTTAGAATTTATTAATAACCCGATTCCAATAGCTACAAGGATTAATGGAAAATAATCGGAAAAGTGAATACGGGGTACAAAATTATCGGCTAAAAAGATAACTCCTAAAACAATTAAAATAACACCTGCTATTGTAGATCTTTTTTGCCGCCTTTCATCCAGGGCTTTCAGATAATCTGAATCCGGTGGTGATTGTGCAGAGCCGGGATTTGTCGTATTATCTTTTTTTTCTTCACCTTGTCCCATATTAAAAACCCATGGTTCCTCGGGAACAACTATCCAGAGGATAATATACGCCAAGACCCCGGAACCGCCTAAAAAGAGTGATACAACAAATATAACTCTAACAAGTGTTGCATCGATATCGAAATATTCACCCAATCCGCCGGCTACCCCGCCAATCATCTTATCTTTCCTTGAGCGATATAGTTTTTTGTTCATTTTAGAATTTTTAGTTTAAGTTACAATATTACGATGTAATTTTAATAAAAAAAACCGGAATCATACAGCGAAATATTATCGCCGGTAAAAATGTTTGAATTACGGAAAGCCAAAATTATAAATGGATTCCTTCATTTGCTCTTACTATTGATAATTCTGTTATAATTTCGTGCAATTTCTTTATTAAATATCTATTGATTTGTGATTTGCTCTAATTATCTTGCATTGTAACAACTTATTTAGTTTTATATTTTTACAGAAAAAATCACTCTCATTTCAGGACTAATATGAAAATAGCACTTTGCCAGATAAATACAATAATCGGAGACCTGGAATTCAACAAAAAGAAAATTTTGGAAGGTTATCAAAAGGGAGTAAATGACGGAGCAGATCTTGTTATTTTCCCGGAATTGGCACTTATCGGATACCCGCCCTTAGATCTGGTTGAAAAAAAAGAATTCAGAGATGCTGTTTCTGTAGCAGCTAAACAAATTGCGGAAATTACATCGGAAGCAGGATTGATTTTTGGAACCATTACGGAAGATGACGACAGAATCGGAACGGATATACATAATTCAGCGGCGCTGTGTTACAATGGGAAAATACAATTTGTACAGCATAAATCTCTAATTCCCAACTATGATATATTTGATGAGATGAGATATTTCGATCCTGCAAAAGAAATTTTTGTTCATAAATTTAAAGGGGAAAAATTAGGGATATCGATCTGTGAAGATATCTGGAATGATGCAGACTACTGGTATAAAAGAAGATACAGTATTGATCCTGTAAAAATGATAATCGAAAAAGGAGCAACCATTTTAATTAATATATCTGCAAGCCCTTATTCGTATGGAAAAAGAGAGCAAAGAAATGAGATGCTTTCCGTTCTAACAAAAAATGAAAATATTCCTTTGGCTTATGTTTGTACTGTAGGAGCCCAAACCGATTTAATTTTTGATGGTGCCAGCATGTGCTTTAATAATAAGGGTGAACTTGTTAAGCTGGGAAAAGTCTATGATGAAGATTATTTCATTTTTGATACAAATGAAGAATATGCATCCATCAATAAATCAGAGAAGAGTTTTGAAGAGGAAGTTCTCTCTGCTTTAATATTCGGGGTCAAAGAATATTGTCAAAAATTAGGATTTAGAGAAGTTGTGCTGGGATTAAGCGGGGGTATTGATTCGGCACTTGTCACTTATATTGCAGTTCAGGCACTTGGTAAAGAAAACGTTCATGTAATTCTTATGCCTTCACAATATTCTACCGAAGGAAGTGTTAAAGATGCAGAGAAACTAATTAAGATTTTAGGCATCTCATATGAAAATATTTCAATTAAATCTGTATTCGATAAAACTTTGAAAATGCTTGAACCGGCATTTATAAATCTGCCTGAAAACATTGCCGAAGAAAATATCCAGGCAAGAATCAGAAGTATTTATTTAATGGCATTTACAAATAAATTCGGTTATTTATTGTTAACTACAGGGAATAAATCTGAATTAGCTGTTGGATACTGCACGCTTTACGGTGATATGAGCGGAGGACTTGCAGTTATTGCAGATGTTTATAAAACTGATGTTTATAGGATTGCAGCTTATATAAACAGCAACGAAGAGATAATTCCGCAGGAAATAATTGATAAGGCTCCTTCTGCAGAATTAAGATTTGAACAGAAGGATGAAGATTCTCTTCCTCCATATAGTTTGCTTGACAGAATATTAAAAATGTACCTGGAAGAGAATAAAGAGTTTAAAGAAATATCTGATATAATAGGTGATGAAAACGTAGTAAAAGATGTTTTAAAATTAGTAGATCAAAATGAATTTAAACGCAAACAGGCAGCTCCTGCTTTACGGGTCTCAAAAAAAGCTTTCGGTTTTGGAAGGCGATACCCTATTGTTCAGGGATGGAGAAAAAATTGGCCGCATCCAGTACCTGTATTGAAATAATTTTTGAAATCAAATTAGGAACAATTAACTATTAACAATTGTCAACTATTTATTAAAATTTTTAAAAAGTGTAGTTAGAATGAGAACCAAATTATTATCTATTTTCTTATCAGTTTTAGTATTTACGGGTTTAAGTTATTCCCAGTTCGGATTCAAAAAAGATCTGGTAAAAATTAAAACATATAAATCATTTGATAAAATATATCCCGGCGGTGAAATCAAGTTGGCAGTAAAAGCTAAAATTGACAGCACATGGCATATAAACTCCAATAAACCATATGATGATTATCTTATACCAACAAAATTAAGTTTAGAAAATAAAGATTTTAATATTGAAGAAATTCTTTATCCCAAAGCTCATGATTTGAAATTATCCTTTTCTGAAAACCCATTGTCAGTTTGGCAGGATAATATCTTAATAGGATGCCTTGTAAAAGCAAATAAAAATCTTTCGCCCGGAAATTACTCGGTTGTGGTAACATTAGATTACCAGGGATGTAATAATGCCACCTGCCTGCCGCCTACTTCAGTTAAAGATACAATTCAGATTGAAGTAGCAAACAATAAAGCTGCAATAAGTGAGATAAACCAGGATATATTTAAAGATATCAATCTGAGTTATTCTTCTTTATCCGAGAACAATGAAAACAGCGGTAATTCAATTTCATCAACTTTACAGAGTTCAGGATTATTACTCGGATTAATTTTTGTTTTTCTAGGCGGACTTGCTTTAAACCTGACTCCCTGTGTATATCCTCTTATTCCAATTACAATCGGATATTTCGGAGGACAAAGTGAAGGAAATACCAAAAGACTTTTCTTAATGGGTTTAATGTTCCTTATAGGAATGTCAATAACCTATTCGGTTATCGGTGTTGTTACATCATTGACCGGGTCGGTTTTCGGTTCACTTCTTCAAAATACTTATGTAATAATTTTTGTTGCACTTGTTTTTGTAGTTCTTTCACTAAGCATGTTCGGAGTCTATGAGTTTAAAATGCCGGATTCATTAGTTGCAAAAGCCGGTGGTGCAAAAGGTGGTTTGTATGGTGCATTCTTTATGGGTTTAACAATGGGAATTGTCGCTGCACCATGTATTGGGCCTTTTGTGCTGGGTTTAGTTACCTATGTTGCAGCAAAGGGAGATCCTCTTTACGGATTTTTGATGTTTTTTGTTCTCTCTCTAGGTTTGGGTTTTCCGTATTTATTCCTTGCCATCTTTTCCGGTAAGATTAAAAAACTTCCGAGAGCCGGTGAATGGATGGACGGTGTAAAACATGTTTTCGGATTTATATTATTGGGAATGGCACTTTATTTTATCGTTCCAATCCTGTCTAAATCTTTTTCAGGATATGTTCTTCCTATCTATATGATCTTAGCAGCTCTTTATCTTTTACTAATTGATAAACTGGCTAATAATGTAAAAATCTTCAGAATTTTTAAAATAGTATTCTCAACAATCTTGATTTTTGTTGCAGTTTATTCCTTGATTCCATCTGAAAAGAATTCAATTGACTGGCAGCATTATACTAATAATATTGAGCTGACTAAAGCTGATAAACCGGTGATAATTGACTTCTATGCTGATTGGTGCATACCTTGTAAAGAATTGGATGCATCTACATTTTCAAATCCGAACGTAATTAAAGCTTCAAAAGGTTACTTAACTTTAAAAGCAAATATGACTAAATCCTTGTCACCGGAAGTTGAGTCGCTGAGGAATAAATTTAATATTGTCGGGGTTCCTACAGTTTTGATTCTTAATAAAAAAGGGGATGAAGTAAAAAGAATTACAGGCTATGTTGATGCCAAAGAATTTTATGATATAATAAAAAATATAGATTAAGTTTCTATTCAAACTCAATTATAACTAAAGGGGAACTTAAATACGGAAATTTTTTCCCTGAATCAATTCCGGGTATTCTTTATCTTTTTTAAATTATTATTTTTAATTTTCAGCCTGTCTAAAATTTAAATTTCTGAATTTGTTTAAGAGATTGGGAATGTATAAAATCAGGCCTCTTTTAAAATCTGAAATTCAATTATTACAAAAGTTTCCGCCTGAAAGCTGGAACCTGGACCTTCCTTTATTTATCTCATTTCATTTTGACTATCCTTACTTCTATCCGGTAGTTGCACAGGAGGAAAACAAAATAGTTGGATTTGGAAATGGAATATTGAATGGTTCAACAGGCTGGCTTGGCAATATACTTGTGCCTTCAGAGTTTAGAAAAAGAGGAATCGGAAATGAAATAACAAAACACCTGATTGAATATTTTCATAACAAAGGGTGTACAACTCAAATATTAATTGCCAGTGAAATGGGGAAAAACATCTACAGCAGACTTGGCTTTAAGGAAAGTTCAACTTATCAATTTCTTAGAATAAGTTCAGATTTACCGGATTATCCAAAGGATGAAAATATCAGAAGGATAAATGATAATGATTTTGATCTGCTGAAAAAATTTGATGAAGAAATTTCCGGCGAGAAAAGATTCCATTTGATAAAAAGATATTTTCCTACCGGTTGGATTTATCAGTTTAAGGGAGCAAATGATATTCAAGGTGTTTTCCTACCGGACTTGGGAGGCGGATTAATTTTTGCGAAAAATCCTGAAGCTGGTTTGGAACTAATAAAGTTTAATTTGAGCCTGGGAAAATTCAGAACTGTAATTCCAACAGACAATGAAACAGTATTGAATTTTTTGAAAAGCCGGCGATTTGAGATATATTCCACTGCGCCAAGAATGGTGCTTGACAATGATGTAAACTGGCAGCCGAAGTATGTATATAACAGGGCAGCCGGCTATTGCGGTTAATATTTTATTTTCATTAACAATTAATATTAAAAAATGCAAAACTTAGATAAAGAAAAAATTGAACAAATTGTATCTACAAGAAAAAAGGCACATTCCTTTTATTTAAATAAATCGAAAGTCTATAAATCTTTTGTTGATATGGAACAGAACACATACAAAGACGGAAAACTGAGTAAGAAGCAAAAAGAATTAATTGCTATTGGTATTTCTGTGGTAATTAATTGTGAATCATGTATGGAATGGCATATAAAACAAGCCCTTGATGATGGAACTGATGAAGATGAAATAATTGAAGCAATTGAAGTAGGAATTGAAATGAGCGGCGGACCTGGTACCGCATCTTCAAGATTTGCAATGAATGTGCTTGAATATTACACTGAAAAATAAACATACATTAAAATTCAATAAGGAAAATATATCATGCCTGATGAACTATCAATATCCGAAAAAATTCGTGAAACCATTTCAGCAGCTAAACCTGAATTACTAAAGATATCTCCTGAAATTGCTGCTAAAAAAAGTGGACCGGGCTCCTGGTCAAAAAAAGAAATACTTGGACATCTTATTGATTCTGCATCGAATAATCATCAGCGTTTCGTTCGCGGAGCACAAAATGCAGCAATGGATTTCCCTGTTTACAAACAGGATCCATGGGTTGAAGTTCAGCATTACAATGAAATGAACTGGTCAAACCTGATTGAACTTTTTTATCAATATAACTACCACATCAGTTATGTTATAGATTTTCTTCCTGCAGAATCTTTAAATAATCTGTGCAATATAGGTAAAGAAAATCCTGCCATACTAAAATTTGTTATTGAAGATTACTTGAGACACTTAAAACATCATCTGGATAAAATACTGGAATAGTTTTGAATTAGTATTTATCCTGATCTAAAAACTTTCTTTTTAAATATTTTTTAATTCCAAAACAGGTTTTTGTATGTTTTATTGGATATAATTTTCAGCTTGAGCATAAACCTGAATCAATCAAAAAAACGGGATTATCATGAAAAAAATATTTTTATTTTTTATTCTTACACTAATTTTTATAGTATCTAATACTAAAGCAGATGATGGATACAGGCTCTGGTTAAAATATGATTTGGTATTAAATCAGCAAAAGTTAAATGAATACAAACAATCAATTAAAGCAATTGAAATTGAAGGAGAATCTCCTACAATAAAAGCCGTCAGGCATGAATTGCAGATTGGACTTAATGAATTATTAGGTTTAAATATTCCAGAAGTGAATAGAATAAACCAGGATGGCACAGTAATAATATCTAAATATAAAGGTTCTCAAATATTCTCAAAGATTGATCTAAAAAATAAGCTTGAAAAAATTGGAACTGAAGGATATATCATAATCAGTACTGAATTAAACAATAAAAAAATAATTGCAATTACAGCAAATGAGGATATAGGAGTATTACATGGTGTTTTTCATTTCTTAAGATTACTTCAGACCAATCAGGATATTGATAATATTGATATTGTTTCATTTCCAAAAATTAAATTAAGAATCCTGGACCATTGGGATAATCTTGATGGATCTATAACAAGAGGATATGCCGGCTGTTCCATTTGGAATTGGCATACACTCCCTACTTTTATTAAACAACGCTATATCGATTATGCACGTGCCAACGCTTCTATTGGAATAAACGGTGCTGTATTGAATAATGTTAATGCAGATCCATTAATTCTTACACATAGGTATCTTTTGAAGGCTGCCGCTCTTGCCGATCTATTTCGTCCATATGGAATTAGAGTATATGTAAGCGCTAATTTTGATGCGCCGCTCAGGCTTGGCGGCTTGAACACAGCAGATCCCTTCAATCAAAAAGTTCAGAAATGGTGGAAAGATAAAGCTAAAGAAATATATTCGCTTATTCCAGATTTCGGCGGCTTTCTGGTAAAAGCTAATTCAGAAGGTGAACCGGGCCCCCAGGATTACGGAAGAACCCAGGCTGATGGAGCTAATCTTCTTGCAAATGCATTAAAACCATATAATGGTATAGTTATGTGGAGAGCTTTTATCTATTCTTATAAAGCCCAGGATCGTGCTAAGGAAGCGTATGATCAATTTAAACCATTGGACGGAAAGTTTGAAGATAATGTACTGCTTCAAATTAAAAATGGCCCGCTTGATTTCCAGCCGCGCGAACCCTTCAGTCCTTTATTCGGAACTATGCCGAAAACTCCTTTAATGATGGAATTTCAGTTAACAATGGAATATCTCGGGCAAGGAACGAGCACAGTTTTTCTTGCTACTCTTTTTAAAGAATGTTTGGAGTCGGATACTTATGCTAAAGGCAAGGGTTCAACTATAGCAGAGATTATAGACGGCTCACTTTATAATCATTCTATTTCCGGAATTGCAGGAGTATCAAATATTGGCGCTGATATGAATTGGACTGGGAATATGTTTGGGCAGTCAAGCTGGTATGCATTCGGCCGGTTGGCATGGAATCATGGATTATCCTCGAAACAAATAGCTGATGAATGGATCCGGATGACTTTTTCAAATGATACATCGGTTATCAATCCTATCGAAAAAATAATGATGGCTTCAAGGGAAAATGTTGTTAATTATATGGATCCGGCTGGTCTTAATATGATTTTCGGATATGATAATCATTTTGGTCCCGGTCCTTGGATAGATTACTCCCCTCATCCTGATTGGAACTCCACTTATTATCACAGGGCTGACAGCATTGGAGTCGGATTCAACCGGACAAGATCCGGAAGTGATGCAGTTGATCAATATAATCCGCCGCTCAATGATGAGTTCAATTCTGTAACTAAATGCCCTGAAAAATATCTTCTGTGGTTTCACCATGTAAAATGGGGCTATAAAATGCCATCGGGCAGAACTTTATGGGATGAACTCTGTAATTATTACTATAAAGGAGTTGATGGTGTGCGTGAGATGCAGAAGCTCTGGAATTCATTACAAGGGAAAATTGATGAGCAGGAATTTAATGATGAACAAATGTTTCTAAAGATCCAGGAAAAAGAAGCTGTCTGGTGGAGAAATGCATGCGTTTTATATTTTCAGACTTTCTCAAAAATGCCTATAGCGGAAGGATATGAGAAACCTGATAAGACTTTAAAATATTATGAGAGCTTATATTTCCCTTATGCTCCAATATAATATAAATCAAAAAAAAAATTGTAGGGGCGAATTGGTAAGTCGCCCCCATTCTTAACAAATACAATTCATTAACTTTTAGTGTTTTGTTCAGTCATTACAAAATCTTTCGGATTATAACCTTGTTCTCGTAGTATATTGTAAATAGTATTCATATCACTGGTTGAAAGTTTTGGTGCCCGGCTTAAAATCCACCCATATTTTCTTGAAGGAGTTCCAACAATAGCATATTTATAATCTTTATCCAGACCGATTATCCAATAATCTCCCCAAAACAATTGAATCCCCAGAATTCTAACAAAGCTAACCTCAAGTTTGGCATTTGTTGTAGTATCGACTACTTCTGCTATCCCCTTTGCTTCATTTATGTCACCGTTTTCTTCAATACATTTATTTATTACATCAATTTTCCCGTCATCTCTCAATTTGTATGTTGCAGTAGTATTACGCGCACAACTTTTCTGAAACCTGTTTGGTATTTTAGCAATTTCAAACCATAAACCGGCATATCTGGTTAGATCAACAGAATCTACTGTAACCGGAGAGTTGTTCATATCCTGTGCTTTTACTACTGTTATTATACTGCATGCAGAAAATAAAATAATAACAATAAAAATTATTTGAATAAATACTTTCATATTATGAGGGCGTTTAATTCGAAAAAGCACTTTTTCAGTTTCTTTTATTAAGAAACCGCATTTTCCATGTATTCAATGAAACCCCGGGAAGCATTTAATTTTATTTTGATACCGTTCGGAACCGGCATTATATCTTTTATATGTCCGTTTGGGAAATTGTAGACTATGGGAATTTTCAAATGGCCCAGATAATCATCAACAACTTCTCCTAGAGAAAGGGTTCTTTTTGACGGATCGGTTTCATGACAATCAATAAAAGCTCCTAAGATTAATCCTTTAATTTTACTAAACACATTGGAAAGCCTTAACTGGTTAAGCATTCTATCAATTCTAAATGGCAATTCTCCAACATCTTCTAAAAATAAAATTTTTTCTTTAAGATCGGGGAAAAAATCAGTTCCCAATAATGAAACAATAAGAGCAAGATTTCCGCCGATAATTTTCCCAGATTCACTTCCTTTTGACAATTGAAACAACTTATCTTCCCCGGGAAGTTCAATTCTGCCAATTTTTCTATTTGAAGTTAAAATTCTCCAAAAATTTTCTTCTGTATATTCGCTTATTTCATCATTAAAATCGACTGCAACCATAGGAGCGATAAATGTAATTAACCCGGTTTTATGTAAAAAAGCCATGTTCAGAGCTGTAATATCACTATATCCTACAAAAATTTTAGGATTATTTCTAATAATTTTGTAGTCTATTTTATCCAATAAACGGGGAGAACCGTAACCGCCTCTAATACAAATTATTGCTTTAACCTCTTTTTTATCAAACATGTAATGAAGATCTTTCAACCGTAGATTATCTTCCCCGGCTAAATATCCATGGTATCTGCCGACATTTTTCCCAACTTCAACTCTATAACCTAATTTCTCCAGATATCCTACACCTTCTTCTACCTTTGTAATATCATCAGCAGATGAAGCGGGGGAAATTATACCGATTAAATCCCCTTTATTCAACTTTTTTGGTTTAATAATCTTCATATTCCCTTTATCTTTAATATAATCTACGAATTTAAGTATTACATTTATTTTTGACAACTAGGGAATGCTTAATTTTTAATATTTTTACTCCCAATAAAGAAATACAAAACAACTACTTATAACAATTACCCATTACATAAATCACAATTTGTATGCAATTATCTAATTATAAATACAATCAGTTGTTTTAGTAATCCAAATATAATAAGTTACGGGAGAGATTATACTTATCACAGGAAGTTTGTGTTTAAATTATTTAAATTTAACATCAAATTAATATTCAATAAAAAGAAAAATTATATATTTAAGTTTTATATTATTCTGAATTTAGCATATGGCTAAAGAAAAAATATTATTTATCTGCGGTTCAATAAATCAAACTAAAATGATGCATAAAATATCAATGCATCTTAATGATTATGAGTGTTATTTTACCCCGTATTACAGCGATGGATTTACAAGATTTCTTTCCAACATAAGCTTTCTTGATTTCAGTATCCTGGGCGGACAGTTCAGGGAAAAGACCTTAAATTATCTAACCGAGCATAATCTTAAAATAGATTTTGAAGGAAAACAAAGGAAATATCACCTGGTTTATACCTGCAGCGATTTAATTATTCCCAAAAATATACAGGATTCAAAAATTATACTCGTCCAGGAAGGTATGACGGATCCGGAAAATTTAATGTATCATCTTGTCAAAAAACTAAAGCTGCCGAGATACCTGGCAAGTACATCAACTACCGGACTTTCAGATGCGTATGATAAATTTTGTGTTGCTTCGGAAGGATATAAAGAATTTTTTTTAAAAAAAGGCGTTTCTCCCAACAAAATTGAAATTACCGGGATACCTAATTTCGACAATTGTAAAGAATACTATAACAATGATTTCCCGTTTAAGAATTATGTTCTTTTCGCTACATCCGACAGCAGGGAAACATTCAAGTATGAAAACAGGAAGAAACATATCGAATTTGCAAAAAAAATAGCCGGTGAAAAGCAATTAATTTTTAAGCTTCATCCAAATGAAAAATTTGAAAGAGCAATCCAGGAAATAAATAAATACGCTCCCGGTTCTTTAATATATACTGAAGGGAATACCGAACAAATGGTAGCTAATTGCGACACACTAATTACAAGGTATTCCAGTGTAGTATATGTTGGTTTGGCTTTAGGTAAAAAAGTTTATTCTGAATTTAATATTGAAGAATTGAAAAAATTGGTGCCGATACAGAATGACGGCTTATCCGCGTTTAATATATCTGAAATTGGAAGGGATCTTTTAATCAAACAATCAAAGGCTAAAATATATAAACTTAATAAGGAACTAAAGCTAAGTCCCAGACTATTTAGGAAATATAAATCAAGCAGAAATTATCAAAAGGCTGAGTAATTAATTCTCAATAAACCTATGATAACAGTTACCACAGTAATTCAAGCCAGAATGGGCTCAAGCAGGCTTCCGGGTAAAGTTTTACTGCCTCTGGCAGGTAAACCGCTTTTGGTCAGGATGATTGAAAGAGTAAATGCTTCAAAATATTGCGGAAGAGTTGTTGTAGCTACAACATATATGAATGATGATGATCCGATTATCGATTTATGCAAGAAAAATTCCATTTCTTTTTACAGGGGTCATCCGGATGACTTACTGGATCGACATTTAAATGTCGGTAAAAAATATAATTCGAATGCAGTAGTAAAAATTCCTTCAGACTGCCCATTAATTGACCCGGCTGTTATTGACAAAGTAATTAAATATTATCTGGATAATTACACCTCTTTTGATTATGTAAGTAATTTGCATCCTCCCACCTACCCTGATGGAAATGATGTAGAAATATTTTCATTAGAAAGCCTAAAAAAGGCCTGGGAAGAAGCTGATAAAGAACTGGATCGCGAACATACTACTCCCTATTTCTGGGAAAATCCGGACAAATTCAAAATCGGAAATGTAGTTTGGGAAACGGGACTCGATTATTCAATGTCGCATCGATTTACAATAGATTATGAAGAAGATTATAACTTTATAGCCAGTATTTATAATGATCTTTATGATAAAAATAAAAATTTTTCTTTAAAAGATATCTTAACATTACTAAATGAAAAACCGGATCTCTTTAAAATCAACGAAAAATATCTTGGCGTAAACTGGTACCGGCATCATTTAAATGAATTGAAAACTATTTCTGAAAAAAACACGAAAATTTTACTGGATGAAAAATAAAAAACAAAAAAAAGAATTAGAGAATATCGCACTAAATGTGAGAGAGCATATTATCAGGATGGCAACAGACGGCGGCTGCTTTATTGGCGCTTCGTTATCTTGTGCTGATTTGCTGGTTTATCTTTATTCTAATTTTTTAAATGTTAATAAAGATAACCTGAAAGATGAAAACCGCGATTATTTCTTTCTTTCAAAAGGTCATGATGTGCCGGCTTTATACGGTACATTTGCTGAATTAGGAATTATTGGAGAAGAAAGGCTTAAAAATCATCTTAAGACAAATGATTTTGTTTATTGGCATCCAAATGTAAAAGTTCCAGGCATTGAATTTCATTCCGGATCTTTAGGACATTTATTGTCAGTATCTGCTGGTGTTGCATTAGACTGTAAATTAAAAAACAAAAAGAATAAAGTTGTTGTTGTACTTGGTGATGGAGAATGTAATGAAGGTTCTATCTGGGAAGCATCTTTGGTTGTTGCTGCTCATAAATTGGATAATTTAATTGCAGTTATAGACAGGAATCATTTCCAGGCAAATATTCAAACTGAAGATCTTATTCCGATTGAACCTTTGGATCAAAAGTTTAAAGCTTTCGGATGGAATGTTCATACATGCAACGGTCATGATTTTGATGACATGGATAAGACCTTTTCTTCTCTAGAAAATAATAATAAGCCTACGGTTGTTATCGCAGATACTGTTAGAGGGAAAGGACTTCCAAGTATTGAAGCAAGAGCCGACAGGTGGTTCTGTAATTTCACTCATGAAGAAATTGACCAGCTAATAAACGAATTACATACAAAAGTAAAAACAGATTTAAAATCAGAAACTCTAACTGTTAGATAATAATGAACTACGAAGAAATTTTAATAAACCTTGCTGAAAAAAATAACAATATAGTTGTTATGACTGCTGAGAATAGGGCAGCTATAAGAAATTTACCTTCAAAAATTAAAGACCAATTTGTTGATGTAGGTATTGCCGAACAAACAATGATCGGGATGGCTGCAGGATTAGCTTTGAGAGGAAGGACACCCATTGTTCATGCACTTTCAACGTTTCTTACTATGCGTGCATTTGAATTTATTAGAACAGATGTAGGTATTGGTAATCTGCCGGTTAAAATAGTCGGTGCTGTTGCGGGTTTTTTATCCGAAGCAAACGGACCGACACACCAGGCAATCGAAGATATATCTTTAATGCGCGGTATACCGCATATGCATGTTTTTGCTCCGGCTGATGAAGAAGATTTAATAATTGCTCTACCTGAGATAATTAGCAGCCCTCACCCTTCATATATAAGATTTACAAATGTTAAATCATCTGTTGTTCATAATAAAGAATTTAAAATTGGTAAAGCTGAGATTCTTTCTGAAGGAGAGGATATTACTATTCTTACATATGGAACATTATTTAATGAAGCACTAAAAGCGGCAGAGATATTAAGGTCCAAAAATAGATCTGTCGGTGTAATAAATTTAAGAACTCTAAAACCGATTGATAACGAAGCTATTGAAAATGTCTGCCGCAACTCAAATTTGATTGTTACTCTGGAAGATCACTTTATTACAGGCGGATTATATTCAATTTTAAGTGAATTTCTGGTTATCAAAAGAATAAATGCACGGGTCCTACCGATAGCATTGAATAATAAATGGTTTAAACCTGCTTTGCTTAAGGATGTCCTGGAATATGAAGGTTTTACCTCGGAAGCTATTGCTGATAAAATAATTAAACATGAGCAAGAAAAGCATATTGCTACTGAATATTTTTATTAAAAAATAATTTTCTATATAACTTAAACATTCTTAATCTTACTCATAATCTTAATCCTAAATTAATTTTAATTAAAACAGCGTAAGATTAAGAGCAGGATTAAGAAACCTTACAAACAATATATTACTGCTATGCCAAACACAATAAAATTAAATGACAATTATCCAGTTATAAAAAAATCAAACGAGCTATATAATAAAGCTATTGACTTAATTCCTTCTTTAACTCAAACTCTTGCAAAAGGACCAACGCAACACATAAACGGCATTGCTCCCAAATACTTACAAAGAGGCAAAGGATCACATGTTTGGGATGTCGATGGAAATGAATACCTGGATTACAACATGGGAATCGGCCCGCTTTCTCTTGGTTATGCTTATGATAAAGTGGATAATGCAATCAGTGAACAATTGAAAGACGGAATTACTTTTTCATTAATGCATCCCCTAGAGGTTGAAGTTGCAGAGTTAATCCATGAAATAATTCCAAATGCAGAAAGTATCAGATACAGCAAAACGGGAGCCGATGTCACTTCAGCTGCTGTGAGGGTTGCAAGGGCTTTCACCAAAAGAGAAAAGATATTATGCTGCGGATATCACGGCTGGCACGATTGGTATGTTTCTGTCACGGCCAGAAATATTGGAATACCACAAGCAGTACAGGACTTAACATCAACTTTTAATTATAATGATATACAATCTGTAAAAGATTCTCTTGATGAAGATACTGCATGTGTTATACTAGAACCGTTTGTTTTTGAAGCACCAAAAGATAATTTCCTCAGGGAATTAAAGGAAGCGTGTGAAGCGAACGGAACTCTATTAATTTTTGACGAGATGTGGACAGGATTTAGAATCTCCTTGGGAGGTGCCCAGGAATATTTTAATGTGAAAGCCGATTTAGCCTGCTTTTCCAAGGCTGTCGCAAATGGAATGCCTGTCGCAATTTTAACCGGAAGGAAAGATGTAATGGATTTACTGGATAAAGACGTTTTCTTTTATACAACTTTCGGAGGTGAAGCACTTTCTTTAGCAGCGGTTAAAGCAACTATCTCTGAAATAAAAGAGAAGAATGTTCCTGCATATCTTCAAAAACAGGGAAATAAATTAAAAGAAGGTTATAATAAAATTGCTTCGGAACTTGGTATGACATTTACAAAATGTTCCGGTTTTGACTGCAGAACTATTATTACTTTTAACGAATCCGCTGGAAATCCGCTGGAATTAAAATCCCTGGTTCAGCAGGAACTAATTAAGAGAGGAATTTTGTGGAGCGGTTTTCATAATATGAGTTTCTCACATTCTGATGAAGATATTGAATATACTTTGAATGCCTATAAGGAAGTTCTTCCAATTTTGAAAAAAGCAGTTGATGAAAAAAACGTTTCGGGATATTTAAAGGGAAAACCTGTTGAACCTGTATTCAGGAAGACCAGTGATTTTAATATAAAACCAAAAAAGAAAACAGGACATACAGTTTAATAATTTTTATGAGTATAGAAAATTTATTCTCATTAAAAAATAAAGTAGCTGTTGTAACTGGAGCTGCAGGCTTGATTGGAATGCAGCATTGCTATGCTCTTTCTGAAGCCGGTGCCAATATTATTGTTTGTGACATTGATGTCAAAAAATGTGTAAAAGTTGCCGGTGAATTAAAGACCAAAAGCATCGGTGTTAAGGTTGATATTACAAGACCCGAATCAATAAAAATTCTAACAGAAAAAATTTTAGATGAATTCGGGAAAATTGACATACTTGTAAATAATGCTGCAATAAACGATATGTTCGAAAATCCTTCGGCTGCAGCAGAACTCTCCATGTTTGAAAATTATCCACTAGATATGTGGCAGAAGTCTATTAATGTTAACATAACAGGAACTTTTTTGTGCTCTCAAATTTTAGGTTCCGAAATGGCAAAAGCAGGAAAAGGAAGCATTATAAACATCGCCTCTACTTACGGTATAGTTGCACCTGACCAATCTATTTATAAAGATAAAAACGGCTCCCAGAATTTTTATAAGTCTGCAGCGTACCCTGTTACTAAAGGAGCAGTAATATCATTTACAAAATTTTTAGCCGCTTATTGGGGAAAAAAAGGTGTCAGGGTAAATACCTTGTCTCCGGGTGGAGTTGAAAATAGCCAGGATCAATTTTTTGTTGAAAATTATTCAGCAAAAACAATCTTGGGAAGAATGGCAAAACCAACAGATTATAAAGGAGCAATCGTTTTTCTTGCAAGTGATGCTTCTGAGTATATGACCGGAGCTAATCTTATTGTTGACGGAGGATGGACTGCATGGTAGCTTTTAACTCTATAAAAGAAAGAAATAAAAACCTAAGGGAAAAAGCAGAAAAAATTAAGCTTGTTCTTACAGATAATGATGGAGTTTTAACTGATACAGGAGTTTACTATTCTGAAAACGGAGAAGAGCTAAAAAGATTTTCTATCCGCGACGGGATGGGAGTAGAACGCTTAAAAAACTTAGTAAATATTAAAACCGTTATCATTACAGGTGAACTTTCCGGTTCTGTAAAAAAGAGGGCAGAAAAATTAAAAATTGATGAACTTTACTTAGGAGCCAAAAGGAAAGAGTTGCTTCTTGACGAAATTTTAAAGAAAAATAACTTAAGACCTGAAAATATTGCATTTATAGGTGACGATGTTAACGACATGGAATTGATAAAAATTGTAGGTTTAACAGCAGCACCTTCGGATGCAATGCCTGATATCCTGGAAATTGTTGATTACAAATGTGAACATAAAGGCGGTAATGGTGCATTCAGAGAATTCGCAGAATTATTAATAGCATTCAATAAAGAAGAATAATATTAACAAATAATTGGGAGCTATATGAATTCGAAAAGAAGAGTGAAAGTAGGAAACAGATATATTGGTGATAATGAACCAATTTTTATAATTGCTGAAATCGGAATCAATCATAATGGCTCGGTAGAGATTGCAAAAGAAATGATTGAAGCTGCACACTCTGCAGGTTGCGATGCGGTTAAATTTCAGAAAAGAACTCCTGAATTATGTGTTCCAAAAAGTCAATGGGATATCGAAAGAGATACTCTATGGGGAAGAATGACTTATATCAATTACAGACATAAAATTGAATTCAATAAAGATCAGTTTTCTGAAATTGTTGATTTTTGCAGAAAGAAAAAGATTACATGGTTTGCTTCATGCTGGGATGAAAATGCAGTTGATTTTATTGAACAGTTTAATCCGGTAGTTTATAAAATAGCTTCGGCCTGTTTAACTGATGAAAATCTTTTATTAAAACATAAAGCTCTTAATAGGCCTGTTATAATGTCGACCGGGATGTCAACGTTAACCGAAATAGAAAATGCAGTTGAAACATTTGGAAAAGAAAATTTGTTGATAGCCCATGCCACTTCTGCCTATCCATGTAAAACTGAACAACTAAACCTGCGGATGATCCAGACATTAAAAGAGAAATATCCATCAATACCTATAGGATATTCAGGTCATGAGACAGGACTTGCTCCCACCGGTGCTGCAGCTGCATTAGGTGCAAATTTTATTGAAAGACACATTACTTTAGATCGTGCAATGTGGGGAACAGATCAGGCAGCTTCTGTCGAAATAGTCGGATTGGTTAAATTGGTTTCGAATATCCGGGATATTGAGCAGTCTCTGGGTGATGGAATTAAAAAAGTATATGAAAGTGAACTTCCGTCACTTAAAAAACTTAGAAGAGTACAATCTAACTTAAAAATTTATAAAGCCATATAATTTATTATGAGTATGACCTTAGAACAAGTTAGACTGTACAGCATTTTTGCAATTGTTGTTTGTGCTTTAATAATAATTCTTCTGGAACGTTTTTTCCCATATGATAAAAACCAGAAGTTTTTACGCGAAGGTTTCGTTGATGATTTTATTTTATATACCCTTGTTCAAAGCTATGCCTTAGGTATAGTAATTTCTTATATTATACAATTTATTGACGGACAAACAAACCTTTCAAGACTTCATCTGATTTCCGGCTGGCCTGTCTGGCTTCAAATATTATTCTTTTTAGTGGTTCATGATTTTTACATTTATTGGTTTCACCGCTACCAGCATAATTCAAAAATCTTCTGGAGAATTCATGAAGCACATCATTCAAACAAAAATATCGACTGGCTGGCTGGTTCACGTTCTCATGCTTTAGAGATATTAATAAACCAGACAATCGAATTTGCACCTATTGTTTTGCTTGGTGCTGCTCCCGAAGTTGCTGTTATAAAAGGATTGATTGATGCCGTATGGGGGATGTATATTCATTCCAATATTGATATTAATACCGGCAGGCTGCAGTATTTTATTAACGGCCCGGAAATGCACAGATGGCATCATGCCGATAAAGATTCTGAAGCATATAATACAAATTTCAGTACAAAGATAGCTATATGGGACTGGATATTCGGAACTGCTTATTTCCCCAGGGATAAAAGACCTGCTGCATATGGATTATCTTACCTGAATTTTCCCAAACATTATTTTAAACAGTTGATTTTTGCTTTCAGAAGATTTGATGAAGAATAACTCTACTTTTTACACTATGTCCCCTGCTCTTTGCGCAATCACTTCTTTAACCAATTACAAAGAAGGTCTATTGCTTTCACAGTATTTCCACAGTAAGTTTTAAGGAATTCCTCATCAATTTCTTTTCCTTTTTTTAATTTCTCAGCAGCAGTAATAACTTTCGTACCGTCAAAATCTACGTAGGCAATTCTTGCAGTTAATTCATTTTCAGGTCTGCCGAATACACCTCCCGGTAAAATTGCCACACCGGTCTCATCCAACAATTTTTCACAAAGCTTTTTTCCTGAGTTTATACCAATTGCATTAAACTTGTCCTTGAAAGCGGTGAAATCCGGAAAGACATAAAATCCTCCCTCTGGGTAGGATACATAAACACCTGATTTAATCAGCTTATCGGTAATATAATTTCCCAGTTTTTTAAGGATATTTCTTGAATGTTCAAGATAAGCCTGGATTTTGGGTCCGCCTTTAAAAGCGCTGATTGCTGCATATTGGATAGGTGCACTTGTTGCGGTAAAAGTTTCACTGGCAACAGCTGCCATTGAATTTAGGAGCCACCTTAGATTTGGAGGAAAGACAAAAGTTCCCAGTCTCCATCCCCCGGCACCGCACCATTTACTCAAACCGCTGCTGATTATTGTTCCCTCCGGGTAAAACCTGGCAATCGAAACATGCTTCCCTTCATGGTGCAATTCTCCATAGATTTCATCCGATAAAAGAATAATCTTATACTTTTTAGCAACGGCTGCAATTTTCTTTAACTCTTCAACCGAATATGTCACGCTACTGGGATTTGAAGGGTAATTTAATATTACAATCCTCGGTCTAATCGGGTCATCTTTGCAGTGAGCTATTAGTTCTTCGGGTGTTAATTTCCATTTGTCTACCCTCCTGGTTGGAATCCATCTTACATGCCTTCCAATTATTTGTGCCTGTGGTGCATAGGATACCCAACTTGGTGTTGGGATAACCAGATCTCCATAATATACAAACTGTAACAAAAACATCAATTCTTTTGAACCAGGACCAATTAAAACATCATCTGAACTGAAAACTAATCCCTGAACGCGTGAATAATACTCAACAATTGCTTCCCGCAATTGCAATAAACCTTTTACAGCTAAGTAATCTTTCTGATAAGCATTAATCTTCAAAGCATCTACAACCGGCTGTGGAACTGGGAAGGGTGACTGCCCTAGTCCGAGTTTATATATTTTCTTTCCTTCTTTCCTAAGCTGTTCACTTCTTTCATTTATGGCAAGTGTAGCAGATTGTGGAATTCCCCTAACATTAAGATTCAGATTTATATCGGGTTGATTATTTTTATTGTTTCTCATTCATATAGTTACTTGAGTGGAGTACTTTAACATGTAATTATTGAAGTCATTAAACGTTAAAATATTATCTCTCAATAAATTAATAATTGTTAATAACAGAACCGATTCTTCAACAATATTAATCTCAAATTTTATCATCGGACAAAAGTAATAATAATTTAATTTAAAATTAAAGATATTGAACCCTGTCACAGTAATTTCTTCAACCTTGAGTTTAATAATGGTAACAGTTTTTAGCTATATTTTTCAGAGAATTTTCTGTTATAAATATTATACTGAGAAAAATTTCACTAAAATTTTTACCTTAAAATCATAAAAAAAGTTTCAGGATTTCTTTCTTCAATTTAGTATATCACCAGCAGTAAGCTTCTGTGATTTACCGGATTTATTAAGCTGGATTTATTACTTACAATAAATATGCAAATTTTAAAATAAATAGAATCGAGATGAAAAGATGAAAACGTTAATAAGTGCAGTGGTTTTAATGATGGGGTTCATGCTATATGGTTGCGCATCAAGTCAGCAATTGAGAACCATCAATGGATATAATAACAATGTGAGCTCAAAAAAGGTTGATGGAATCAATATAATAACAAAGATTAATTACTGGAATGGCAATTCCCAAGTTAAGCAATATGTAACTCCTGTATACGTAACAATAGATAATAACAGCGGGAAAGATTTGAAAATCAGTTATGAACAATTTTCTTTAGTTTCACCGGACGGGAAAAGATTCTCAGCTTTACCACCTTTTGGCGTTACCGGACAAGTAACCAGTCCCATTTTGGCTCAACAATACAATCCTATTCTGATCCCCGGTTTTACATATAGAGGTTTTTTGATAGCACCTTTTTATAGTTCAATCTATCCCGAAATACCTGTTTGCAGCGATGAATTTTATTTTGATCCTCTCTATTATAATAATTACTATAATTATTGGGACCAGGTTCAGTACGATCTGCCAACACCTAAAATGATTAATAATGCATTACCTGAAGGTATACTAAAAAAAGGCGGTGAAATATCCGGCTTTTTATATTTTGAAAAGGTAGATGATGTCAAGTCAAATAAAGTTGATTTTAAAGCCGATTTGATCAATTCAAAGACAGGCAGCAATTTTGCTGTTATCAGCATCCCATTCAGTGTAGTTAATGAATAATGATTATTAAGCTATAAATTATGATCTAACAACTTATAAAAACATTAACACATTGCAGAAATATGCTTTATAATTTAAAACAAAAAAAGCCGTTAAAAAACGGCTTTTTTATTGTGACTCCAAGGGGATTCGAACCCCTATTACCGCCGTGAAAGGGCGAGGTCCTAACCATTAGACGATGGAGCCGTTTTAATTAACAATGAATAATTATCAATGAACAATTGTAAATTATTCATTTTTAATTTATTTAAGGGTGAGTGAAGGGATTTGAACCCTTGACCCCCAGGGCCACAACCTGGTACTCTAACCAACTGAGCTACACTCACCATGTTAAATCAAAATTCAAAAGTAAAAATTCAAAATTTTTTTAATTTTTTACTTTTGACCTTTTACCCGTACGCCCAGGTGGATTCGAACCACCAACCTACAGCTTAGAAGGCTGTTGCTCTATCCAATTGAGCTATGGGCGCATACCACAAATAATTTATAATGAACAATTAACAATTATGTTTAAAATTCTTACAAATAATTAATTCTCAACTGTTAATTATTCATTGCTAATTAAACCAGTCGGGGCGGCAGGATTCGAACCTGCGACCTCCTGCTCCCAAAGCAGGCGCGATGAACCGGGCTACGCTACGCCCCGAATATTTTTACTTAGACTTACAAAAATATAGTAACCGGGAAACATAATCAAATGGGCTTTATAGAAAAATTTATGTGTTTCTATTTTATTTTACCCAAATTACGCATCATATGATGTCTGGCAATTGACTTTTTTAAATTTTCATACCTTTTAAATAATGCTTCACTTTTTTAAATTGTTTACTAAATTATCAATTTATTATTGAATGTCGTTTCCTTTATTTATTTCAAAAAAATATACCCTTTCTAAAAAGGATTCAAGGTTTATCACCTTAATTTCTACTATTTCAATTGTTGGAATAGCTTTAGGGGTTGCTACATTAATTATTGCTCTAAGCATTCTTTCAGGATTTGAAAAAACATTAGTTAATAAAATCGTAGATTTTGATTCTCAAATAAAAATTACTTCATATACTACAATACTCCCCGATTATCATGTTGTTCTCCCTTTATTAGAAAAAGAACTTGCACCTGTTGGAGCACAAATAAATCCATTTGCTTCCAAGCTGGCTATTATAAGCAGTGGAAGATTAAAGGAAGGAGTAAGTATAAAAGGAATAAGACCACAAAATGATGTTTTAAATTTTAAGAAGGATATCATTGAAGGGAGTTTTACTCTTGATAGTTCCTCTATTATCATAGGTAAAAAATTAGCAGATAAATTACATTTAAAATTAGGAGATAAAATAACCATATTCGCTCTTTCAAAAGATGAGATGCCTTCTCCGGAAAATCCACCGAATATTGAACAATTTTATGTTAAGGGAATTTTCGAAAGCGGCATGGCCGAATATGATGATCTTTATGCATATGTTTCTCTTACTTCAGCTCAAAGGCTTTTTAATATCGGTGACAATATTACAGGATATGATATTAAACTCAAAAATATTGCTAAAATAGATAGTGTTACTGATTTACTTTCAAGACAGCTTAAATATCCTAATTCGGTAAAATCTATTTATCAGACTCACAGAAATATTTTTACCTGGATTGATTTACAGAAGAAGCCAATCCCGATAATTTTAGGCTTTATTATTCTTGTTGCAGTCTTTAATATTATCGGAACATTATTAATGATAGTTCTTGAAAAGACAAATGCAATCGGAACATTAAAATCTCTCGGTGCAACAGGAAAACAGATTACCTCAATATTTCTTTACCAGGGAATTTTCCTTGCAATTATTGGAATTTTTATAGGTAATTTGTTAGCATATATTCTAATGGATATTCAATTAAGCTATAATATTATTTCTCTTCCATCTTCAGTTTATTTTATGTCAACTGTTCCGATTTCTTTATCGATGAATACATTTTTAGGAGTATCGGGAATTACATTTGTATTGTGTATTCTTGCATCTGTAATACCTAGCTTTATCGCGTCAAAAATAAAACCTGTTTCAGCTTTAAGATTTAACTAAATGAAATACGAAACTTTCATAGCAAAAAGATATTTGGTTTCCAAGCATAAAATTAATTTTATTACGATAATCTCTATCATATCAGTTCTTGGAATTACAATAGGTGTTGCATCTTTAATTGTTGTACTTTCTGTTTTTAATGGTTTCGGAAGTCTTGTAACTTCATTTTTAGTTAATTTTGATCCGCATATAAGAATCGAAATAATTTCGGGAGATTCAAAAAAGGTTGAAGAAAATGTTGAAAGAGAATTAAGCAATATCAAACAAGAAAAATACTATTCAAAATATGTAAACGGTAAAGTGCTTGCTTATCAGTCTCACTTGACACAAATCGTAAATCTAAAGGGGATTGAAGAAAAAAACGATAAAAGTATTTATAATATCAGAGCCAGCATTGTCCTGGGGAAATTCGATTTATCTGTGAAAGACGGTATACCGGGAATAGTTTTGGGTTTACCTCTCGCAGATCACTTGCAATCAATAATTGGAGATACACTTAGTTTGATTTCCCCGGCGGGAATAGAAAAATATATTACCCAGTTCTCTATGCCCAAAACAGAGAAATTTGTTATTAGGGGAATCTATATTTCAAATAATAATGAATATGATGCTTCATATATTTTTACAAATTTATCAACTGCCCAGAAGTTGTTAGGTTATAATAAAAACATAGAAGGTTTTGATGTTATGCTGAATAATATCAACCAGGCAGAAAGTGTAAAGAAAGAACTAGAGTCCAGGCTAAATAAAAATACTTTCAGCATAAATACCTGGTATGACTTTCATAAAGATCTTTATTCGGTAATGCAGATAGAAAGATGGACTGCATATATAATTTTATCATTAATTATAGCTGTAGCTACTTTCAATATACTTGGTTCTTTATCTATGTCGGTAATCGAAAAGCGGAGAGATATCGGTATCTTACGTTCAATGGGAGTCGGAGAAAATTCAATATTAAAAATATTTATGTATGAAGGCTTATTAATCGGCATAGTCGGAACACTTGGAGGTGTTATACTGGGTTATTTCATTTGCTGGCTTCAATTACATTTTAATATATATCCTTTGGACCCGACTCAATATAAGATTGATTCGTTGCCGATGCAGATCAGGATTTCCGACTTCTTTTTTATAACAGGTGCTTCTATGCTGCTTAGTTATCTGGCATCATTAATCCCGGCAAAAAGAGCCGCAAAAGTTAATCCATTAGAGGCAATCAAATGGGAATAGAAAAATTTATTTCTGATTACAGATTTCGAATTCCCAATTTCATTTTTTTTTGAATTTTGACTTTTTACTTTTGACTTTTAAAATGAATAATATAATTCTTTCAGCAGAAAATTTAGTTAAGACTTATCAAACCACAAAAAAGACAAAACTTGAAGTCTTGAAATCAATTTCATTTGAAATTGGAAAAGACAAAATATCGGTAATTATAGGGGCATCCGGGGCAGGTAAAAGCACCTTGCTCCATTTGTTAGGCGGTTTAGATAGACCTGACAGCGGCAAAGTTTTTTTTGATGAACAAAATATTTTTGATTTCTCAGATGAAAAATTAGCAAAGTTTAGGAATAAAAATATCGGATTTGTTTTTCAATTTCATCATCTTCTGCCTGAATTTACTGCTGTTGAAAATGTGGCAATACCCCAGATGATACGAGGGATATCTTTAAGTAGCGCACTTAAAAGAGCAGAAGAATTAATTGATTCAGTAGGATTAAGTGAAAGGATTAACCATAAACCGGCAGAACTATCTGGAGGTGAACAGCAAAGAGTTGCAGTCGCACGTGCTCTGGCTAATGACCCGTCAATTATTTTTGCGGATGAGCCAACGGGAAATCTTGATTCCGCCAACAGTGAAGCAATTCATAAAATTATTGTAGAATTAAGAGATAAATTCAGTAAGAGTTTTGTTATTGTTACTCACAATAACAGTTTGGTAAAACTGGCAGATAAAGTTTTTGAAATGAAAGATGGAAAGATAATCAATAACTGATTAGAATATTTATATCACTTTAATATCCTGCTTATTTGCCCATCCGATCTTCCCGTCCTGCAATCTTATTTTATACCAATTTCCAATGTTATCTTCAAGCCTCACTTTCAAACCTTCATGAATAACAAAAGCATCATTGCTGTCTTTATCGGGAGATACTTTAGCGATTACGCTTGGTTCAATAATTACCCCGTTTTTGATATTAACTTCCCTGTTTAATTTTACTATTAAAAGAGTTGCTACGATTACAAGAATAATAATAGAAAATAAACCCGAAAAGAAAGAATACCTTTGAATCTGCGGTTTCTTTGCAAAAAAATAAATTCCGAAAGAAATTAAGATCAAGATATAGAATATATATGCAGTGTATGTCCAGCCGGAAAGATTAAAAAGCGCAAGCAGACTTTCCCACCATTGAAAAATAAAAAATTTTGGTAAAGACTCTATCTTATCAACTGTTTTGGTATTTGCCAATGCAAGATTATGCTGAATGTCATCATCACCGGGAGAGAGTTTAAGTGCCCGTTCATAATTCAGTATTGCAAATCCGATTTTATTAAGCCTGTAATATGCATTTCCAAGATTATAATATAATGCAGTTCCTTCATAGCCTTCATCAACCAGCTTTTGATAAATCTGAGCAGCCTCCGAAAATTTATTATTCTGATATAAACCATTTGCTTTCTGCATCATACTTTTGGCATCTAAAGCAAAAGCATTTTTATAATTACCGGCAATTAAAAAAACTATTATAAATATAAGATTTAATTTTTTATACATTCTTATGCTGCTGATTTAGGTGTTGTTGAGATAGTTTTTTCAATCTCAATAATAATGATTGAAGATTGATTATAAATTTCATTCATTGCTGCAAGACCATCTTTCTGAGGTGCAAATCTAATATATTCACATTTTTCTGCTGTCTGTTTTAAATTATCAATAACCGAATCATTTATATTATTTTGTTTCAAACGGTAAATTGCTTCCTCAAGAGAAAATTCCGATTTAGGAATATTCAGTTTATCTTCAAGGTATCCATATAAAGCAAGTGAAATCTCCGAATAAAATGCACTTTGATTTTTCTCCTGCAGTAGATTCTTAGCAATCTTCAAACGGTTTCTGGCAATCTTTTGCGCTTTTTGATATTTTAACAATTGAGCATTACTTAACAATTTATCATTTCTTTTCTTAAAAGTAACTAAACCTGTTAAAAGTATTAATGGCAGACCTGCAGCAAGCCAAAAGCCTACCTTATGTATTAATATTCCACCCTGTTTTTCAACATCAGTAGTTGTTTTAATATATCTAATATCATCCCCCAATAATTTTACATCTTCTTTTGATGTATTGGCATAATTTGAACTCTCACTTCCCTTATTTACATCCAGTTCGTATGGTTTGGTTTCCAGGGTTACATAAGAATTTTTATTTAAATCAAAATATGAAAATTTTATTGGAGGAATTTCCCTTTTACCCGAAATCCGGGGTATTACAAGGTATTCAATTTTTTTTGTTCCGGAAATTTTACCTGTTCTATTTATTTGCTCTGAAACTTTAGGCTCATATTTGTCAAATCCCGTAGGAAGATTTACTTCTGGTGCGTCAATAAGTTTTATATTACCTGTTCCCGTAATATTCAACTTAATTGAGACAGGTTCATTTGCTTTAACAGTTTTATTATCAATAGTTGAGTTTAGAGAGAAACTTCCGACTGCACCATTAAAGGAAGGAGGAACATTTTTATCAGGCAGAGGAATAACTTTCACTTTAAGAGTATTGGATTTAGCATCATAATTGACTGTCCTTCCAATATCGAAGAAAGGATCATTAAAGAAATCATCAAAAATATTTCCGCTACTTTTCCTCCTGTTTTTTATTTGAACAGGAACATTTAGCTCAAAAGGAGTTACAGATAATTCACCTGTCTGAGATGGAAATAAAGAAACTTTTTTCAATACCCCGACTCTATATTGTTTACCGTGCATTATTTCAGTTGTAAATGTTATGTTATTAGGGGTATTTAACTCTTCAGCCCAAAATCCATTATACTGGGGTAACTTATTTACTGACATTTGGGAGGCAATATTTAATCTTGTATATAGCTTATAAGTTACGATTACCGGTTCACCAATATATACTTTCTGTTTATCTGCAATCGCTTTAATGAAGAGATTATCACCAATATCCTTTTGAGTAATAACAGGCTGCTGGGAAGTAGCTCCGTTATTATTAGGAACTGTTGAACCTTTAACAACTTCAATAGAAATTGGTTTTGTCTTATAAGTGGTCCCGGTAAGAACAATCGAAGCAGTTTCAATATTAAATTTACCTATCCTTTTTGCTTGAATATAATATGAAAAAGTTTTTGAAGCTGAAACAGCACCGTTAACTATTTCCATATTTGTCGATTGATTCGGACCCGAGAGGACAAGGAAATTCTGAAATGGAGGAGCAGCAAAATTTTCTAATCCGTTTATATCAGTCCCTGAGAAAGTAAATGAAACCTGAAACCTGTCATTTATACCCACTTTATTACTGCTAACGGATGCAGTGAAAGATTGGGGAAAGACTGTAATTCCACAAAGAAGAAATAATAAAAGAAATATTTTTAATTTACTAACGATCATATTAAATTTTTAATTCTAAATTTTGACTTTTGACTTAAATTTTACCAATCCTTGTCCGTTTTAACCGGTGCTCCCGATTTTTTACGCAATTTTTTCTGCAAATTAATTTCATTATTTTTTAAAGCGTCAAGAATCCTATCAGCTTCTTCTTTTGTCAATTTGTTTTTATCCATTTGCTTCAGGTTATCCCGCTTTGCAGTCTGATTTTCCGGTGGTTTGTTTTGCTGCTTATTTTGATTTTGATTCTTCTGCTTATTTTGATTTTTATCCTGGTTTTTATTCTGATTCTTATTCTGGTCCTTATTATTCTTCTTATTGCTTTTATTGTTTTTATTCTGCTGCTGGTTCTGCTTCTGATTTTTTAACAAAGATAATGCATATGACAAATTATATTTTGTATCTTCATCATTTGGACTAAGTTTTAACGAATTTTTATATGCTTCTATACTGGGTTTAATCTTTTTATCTTTCAGTAAAGAATTTCCAATATTGTGAAATACTTTTGCTTTCTGCTCAGGGCTTTCACTTTCGGTTAAAGCAGATTGGTAAGACTTTATAGCATCCTCATAACGGCCCTGCTTATAATAAGCATCTCCAAGATTAAAGTTGGTTTCGAAATTCTTAGGTTCTTTCATTGAACCTTTTTTAAAATTTACTTCTGAATCAGCAAACTTTCCTTCTTTATAAAGATCTACTCCCTTGTTATTTAGGCTCCGGATACTCTGTGCCTTCAAATAACCCGAAGGAAGCGATAAAATAAGTAATACAAATATCCAGGTTAAATTTTTCATATTAAAATATTTTATTCATATTTAACTTCATAAATTCACTATATCAAAATTGGAATAACTACTTTTCAAGGCCCAGTTTCCTATTCAATTTACTAAACAAAGGAGATTTTGTTTCATTAATAAAAAACTCCAATACCAATAAAAACAAAGCCGGAATTAAAAAATAGTAAAATCGATCTTCGTAATCTGTAACTTTTTTCACTCCAAATTCTGTTTTCTCGAGTTTAGAAAGATCGTTATAAATATCATTGAGCTGATCCTCGTAATTGGAACCGTGGAAATATTGCCCGTTTCCTGCAGAGGCAATTTCCTGCAAAATTGAAGCATCTAACTTTGTTAAAACCACATTTCCATTTTCATCTTTTTTAAATCCTGTTTGTTGTCCGTTTTTATTATAAATAGGAATCGGTACCCCGTCGGGAGAACCAAGACCAATTGTATAAATTTTTATATCTTTTGCAACAGCATCTTTAACTGCCTGCATAACATCCCCTTCATGATCTTCACCATCGGTTATAACTACAATAGCTTTTTGGGTGCTGGTTTTATAATCGAAAGATTTAACTGCGAGATTTATTGCCGATGCTATTGCTGTTCCCTGCTGTGGAACTGAATTTACATCGACTGCATTTAAAAATAAATTGGCTGCCGAATAATCAGATGTCAGAGGGAATTGAACATATGCCTGACCTGCAAAAATAATCAAGCCTATTCGATCACCTCTTAATTTTTGAATTAAATTAGAAATCTGAAATTTTGCCCTGTCAAGCCTGTTTGGTTTTATGTCTTCAGCCTTCATACTTAATGAAACATCAAGCAAAATATAAACATCTATCCCGGATTGTTTTACTTCTTCCATCCTGGTACCAACCTGCGGATTTGAAGCCGCAACAACAAGGAAAATATAAACCAGGATTAATATTCCGAACTTTAATAAACTCTTTATCCAGCTGTAATTGGGCAGAAGTAATTTTTGTACATCCTTCCGTGCAAATTTTCCCAATATTTTTCTTCTATTCCTGGTAAGGTACCAGAAAAGTAATCCCATCAAAGGAACGGCATATAGAGCATATAAATATTCAGGATGAGCAAATCGAAACATATTTTAATTAACAATTAACAATGAATAATTAACAATTATTAAGGTAATCTTCTAAAAATTGATTTTGATAAACCGACTTCGAGGATCAATAAGAATAAACCCGCTTCAAGCCAGGGATAAAATAGTTCTTTTGCATTTCTATATGAAGTGATCTCAACTTTTGATTTTTCCAGTTTATCTATTTTATCGTAAATATCCTTTAAGGTTCTATTATTGGTAGCTCTGAAATATTCACCGCCGGTAATATTAGAAATTTGGTTTAATACTGATTCATCAATTTCAACCGGTATCATTTGATACCGTGTACCGAAAGGAGTCTGGACCGGGTAGGGTGCTTGTCCTTTTGTTCCTACTCCTATAGTATAAATCCTTATACCATAAGTTTTAGCAATTTGTGCCGCAAAAACAGGATCAACTTCTCCGCTGTTGTTAACTCCATCGGTGAGAAGAATTATTATTTTACTTTTTGACTTACTGTCTTTAAGCCTGTTAACCCCGTTTGCGATTGCATTACCGATAGCAGTTCCGTCTTCAATCATTCCGCTTTTAACCTGGCTAAGCAGGTTTAACAAAACAGAATAATCAACAGTTAATGGACATTGGGTAAAACTATCTCTTGCAAAAATAACAAGACCGATCCTGTCTGAAGTCCTTCCTTTAATAAAATCTTTAATTACATTTTTTGCAGCTTCAATCCGGTTAGGTTTTAAATCTTCAGCAAGCATACTTCCTGAAATATCAAGCACCATAGCGATATCAATTCCTTCGGTATAAATGTTTTCACCCGATGAAAAATTCTGAGGTCTTGCAAGTGCAATAATCAATAACGCAACTGCAAATGCCCTCAATATAACAGGGATATGCCTGAATCTTTCGCGCCAGCTAAATGCAATATTTTTAAAAATACTCAGCGATGAATAAGTAATTGAAGGCTGTTTTTGTTTTCCTTTGAACCAGTACCATACAATCATCAAAGGAACTATTATTAAAAAATAAAGTACCCACGGATATGCAAATGAAACATCTTTAAACATTGCTAACCTCAGCAGTAATTTCTTTTTCGGGAGCGGGCCTGGTTTTTTCAACAATTTCGTTTGCCTGTAACATCATTTCTTCATTAATTGAAGCCATTGGTTTAAATTTTGCAAATTTTACAAGGTCTGCATTACTTAAAAAATTATAAGTTGTATCGATTATTATTTCTGCTCTTCTAACCTGTTTTAGATACTGCATAACTTCAGAAGTAGTTAATTCAAGTGCGGGAAGATAAAATTGGTCCTGGAAATACCTCCTGATAATTTCTGTGATTTTTGAATGATACTCCTTTATCATTCCTTTTTGCCAGAGCTGCTGCTGTTCCAAAGCCCTTAATTCGTAAATTGCGATTACATGGGGAGGTTTTTGAACTACTTTTTTTACCTTTTTTACTTCCATCATTTTTTTCTTTTTATACCTGGAATAGAAATAAAAGGCAATACCTAAAATTATTAATGCAATTAAAATCCAAATTAAAATATCTTTCCAATCGAGAGGGATTTTAATTGGAGCTTTTACATCTTTAATTTGATTGCCCGGTAATATCTTTAATGTATGAACCGTAAAGTTAACTTCATTAGTATATGCTGTTTGCAGTTCATGGTTCCCTTTAACCCTGTAAAAAACCGGAATCGGTGGTATAGTTACATTACCAGAATCGTACTTGGATATAATAAACCTGAAAGTAGTTATTAAATTGCCGTCATGATTTTCTACTTCCGGAGATTCCTGCTTGATAACTTCAATTTTTGATGTACTGTCCGTTAAAGCAGGATTACTTATACTGATATTTTTATTATGTTCTACCTGGATAATAAGATTTATATAATCCCCTACCTGGTAATTAGAAGAATCTGTAAAAGCCTTTACGGAAACACCTTGAGCAAATGAAGAAGGTAAATAAATTATAACAAAAAGAATAAGTATTATTTTTTTTACCATCGACTTTCCCTAAGCCTAAAAAAACGGACGAGAGGAGCAACATAATTTTCACCGGTATTAATCTCAACACTATCAATTCTACCGGAAGTGAAGAGAGATTTCAATTTTTGCATATTATTCCATCTTATGGACGCTAAATTCTTTTGAAAGCTTTTACTGCTTGTATCAATCCAACGTTCCCTGCCGGTTTCTGCATCTGTAAATTTTATTAAACCCATTTTAGGAATTTCTTTTTCCCTTTGATCATTTAATACCACACCGATTAAATCATGCTTTTTTCCTACAATTTTTAAAATCTTTTCATAACCTGAATCCATAAAATCAGAAAGAAGAAAAACAATGCTTTTCTTTTTTATTGCATTGTTCATATACTCAAGTGCATCTTTTATATTTGTACTTTTACCGACCGGTTCAAAAGATAAGACTTCCCTTATAATCCTTAAAACATGCTTTCGCCCTTTACGGGGTGGAACGAATTTTTCAATTTTATCTGTAAACAGAAGCAAACCAACTTTATCATTATTTTTCATTGCGGAAAAGGCAAGGATAGCGCTTAATTCCGCAGCGACTTGCTGTTTCGTTTTCTCAACTGTTCCGAAAATCAGGGAACCACTGAGATCGACAAGCAGCATCACTGTAAGTTCTCTTTCTTCTTCAAATATTTTAATAAAAGGATGACCGAACCTGGCAGTTACGTTCCAATCAATATTCCTTATATCATCGCCGAATTGATATTCTCTAACCTCGGAAAATTCCATCCCCCGCCCTTTAAAAACCGAATGATATTCTCCTGAAAAGACCTGGTTAACCAGTCCCTTGGTTTTTATCTCAATTTGTCTTACTTGTTTTAATAATTCTCTAGTAAGCATAATTTCAATTATCTTTAACTTTTTCCATATATTATCTTAAATTTTTTATCATTAAGGAACTTCTACTTTATTTAATATTTCCTGGATAACATATTCAGAAGTAATTTCTTCAGCCTCAGCTTCGTAGGTAACCGCTACACGATGGCGCAATACATCAAGGCATATGGCTCTTACATCTTCAGGTATTACATATCCTCTTCTTTTGATGAAGGCCATCGCTTTTGCTCCAAGGGCTAAACTAATTGAAGCTCTTGGAGATGCGCCATAGCTTATAAGATCAAAAAGTTTCGGAACATTATACTCTTTAGGATTCCTTGTAGCAAAAACTATATCAAGGATATACTTTTCTATTTTTTCATCTACATATACTTCATGAATTAAATTTCTGGCTTTTAAAATTTCATCAGGTGTAACAACCTGCTGTACTGCCAACTGATCCAAATTAACATTCTGCCTCATAATTTTTAACTCTTCATCTCTGGAAGGATAAGTTATCTTAACTTTTAACATAAATCTATCCACTTGTGCTTCCGGTAACGGATAAGTACCTTCCTGTTCAATAGGATTTTGAGTTGCTAATACAAGAAAAGGTTCTTCCAAATGATAGGTCGTTTCACCGATAGTTACCTGCCTTTCCTGCATTGCTTCCAGGAGAGCACTTTGAACTTTTGCAGGTGCACGGTTAATTTCATCCGCTAAAATAAAATTAGAAAAAATAGGACCTTTACGGATAAAAAAATTGCCGTCTTTCTGATTATAAATCATTGTTCCGATTAAATCTGCAGGTAAAAGATCTGGTGTAAACTGGATCCTCTGGTATTTTGCCGTCATTGAAGAAGCAAGAGTTTTTATCGCAAGAGTTTTTGCTAGACCGGGGACACCTTCGAGAAGAATATGCCCGTTTGCTAAAAGACCAACTAATAGTCTTTCAACCATTGCTTTTTGGCCGACAATGACTTTACCTATTTCGTTCTGAAGACGGTCGATAAAAGCACTTTCCTGTTTAATTTTTTCGTTTAATGCAGTAATCTCCAATGTTGAACCTCTTAAATAATTGTTAACAATTAAGCTAAATGCTCATTAATAAATAATCTAAAGAAAGTAATTAGGTTAGACGAACTCAAACTTAAAAATGTTGCATTTATTTATCAAGGTAAGATAAAAACTATTGATGATTGACAACTTTATTCAGCACAAAACATTAATTTAAGCTTATATAATTATTATTCCATTAAATACCGGGATTTTATGAATTTAATTTTCATTAACAACTTTTCTAACAAAATTAACTAACTCGCTACTACCTTTTTCAACTTTTATATTTGCAGGTATGTTAATTCCGATCCATTTTACATTCCAGTTTAATTCTTCACCCGGTTTTAAAGTTTCATATGCTCCTTCAATTTCATACTCAACAAAATCTGCTCTCGAATCTACATAAAGCATTACTTCACCTTCACCGGGAGCGATCATTCCGGGATCTACATCTTTAAATTTCTTAATAAATAATTTACCATCAATTGCATAAGCTGTCCAGCCTTCACTTCCATCAGCAGTGGAAAGATTATTTTTTTCAGGTCTTTTTAATTTATCCTTATACCAAACGATCCCATCGATAATATCCATCTTTACCGGTTCGAAAGCTTTAACCCCCACTGCTCTTTTTCCCATTGGGAAAAAGAGCAGTCCGCCTTTATGAACCCTGCTGATTTCCCATGGTGACACTTTTTTAATTTCATCAGTTTTATTAATAATTGTATAAGCCAGATTTATACTATTTGCTTTATCTGCCGAAAGTTCTTTGAAAAATTGAAAACCTGTAACCGGATCTTTGCCGCTGGTTAATGTAACTGAACTTCCGTTATTTACAGCAGAATATGGCTGATTATCAAGTATCGGCGGCGGAGGCCAGTTCCAGTCTGATTGAGGACCGGGCCAAAATGTAGAGCCATAAGCACCGGGAATTATATCTTTTCCAATCAGAAAATCATAAGGTCCTAATTTAAAAGATATTATCCTTCCTCCCTCAGTAGGTTCCGCAACTATTGCAACATTTTTTGAAGAAACCTGATATGAACCGTTATTTAAAATCATAATTGAATCCGTTTTATTCTGTGCAGCAATCTGTATTTGCGATAAAAACACCAAAAGAGATAAAGGCAATAAAAATAATTTATTTTTCATAATATTATTTCTTTAATTATTTACGGGTTTTCAATAAAAAGAAATCCCCCGTTGGTTTATAAACTATGTACCCCGGAGAGGATTCGAACCTCCGACCAACAGTTTAGGAAACTGCTGCTCTATCCTGCTGAGCTACCGGGGCAGGTTGATAATTGGAGTTCAAAATTATCCTATTTCGTTCAAATTTCCAATTATTTGACTGGTAATTTAATAAAGAATTAGTTTAAAAACTGTTTTAGCTACCCTTTGAATTTAAGTTGAAAATCACTTAACATTTTGGTTAACACTTTACTACATCCTACCTTAATTAAAAAGTATTTTATTGACATTAATTGCTATAATTAGCAACTTATTAGATACAAAAATCCATACATTTCTTAAGCCGGAGGATATCAAGCAAATTTTAAAGAGAGGAGTATAAAATGAGCCTTAAAACCTTATTTGTCATTACCTCTATTATTGCCTTTGTGTTCGGTATTTTATTTGTAATTATATCTACCTCAGTCTATTCTTTATACGGTATTGAATCTACCCCAATGTTAAATTATATGGCAGAACTTTTTGGAGCTGCACTAATTGCCATTGGATTAATCTCCTGGCAATCAAGAAATATTGCCGATATTAATACTCTGAAAGTTATCACCATCTCATTTTTCATAGCAGATGGGATTGGATTTATAATTGCTCTGGTTGGACAACTTAATAACGTAGTAAATGCCTTGGGTTGGATAACAGTAGTCATTTATTTATTTCTCTCTATTGGATTTAGTTACTTTAGATTTTCTAAATCAGGTCTCGCTGGTGAATAAAAATGTATATTAAATAATCGACTTTAAAAATTATTTTAGAATTTATACATGCTTTTCGACAACGAACTCCACCTTCTTTTCAGGTGTGCCGGGGTGTTTTCTCGTTGAAAAATTTCATCAAGTTTTAAGCACTTCAATCGCTTAAGGAAATTTATTATCCCTTATAATTTTACTATGTTCTCGTTTATTCAAAACCTTTTCAAAAAACTCTTTATGTTCTTCTTGCGTAAAATAAGGAAATCGAGCTATAATCTTTTTTAAAATAAAAAAAGTCTCTTCATTCTTATTATGGTAATAATCCCAAAAACTTTCCATCATTTTTAAATGAATTTCTTCATCATCTTCACAATCTCTAACATCAAGAAATGTTATCAATTCATCATTTTCATCTGTAACCCGGATATGTGTTAATATATCTTCTTCCCATACTTCTATTTCACCATTCAAATTCCAATAATAATTGCCTATTATTTTTTGCTTTTTATCCATCTTTGAATCTTCTTTTATATAATTTAAAGCAAAAAATATTCCGCTTGTAAAATAGGATTATTTTGCAATATACTAACATAAAGACGGAATTACTTAGTGTATTCTTTACGCACCTTATGTAATTTTTTCAAGATGGTATTAAATTTACCAAATAACAGTTTTCCACTTGAATAAATCAACTATTGATTCTAATTTATCAGTTTCATATATTGTAAGTGCTAATAACGAATCTATTATGCAAGCAAAGAAATGAAAATAAAAGCTTATTCCGAAAAAATATTTATTCCAGAATTAAAAGAATTTGAAACTTTATATCCGCAATTTTCAGACTTAGCAAAAAACAAATGTCGATTTCTGTTTGATATAGTTATGCAACCTGAGACTTTTATTCAAGCTAAGGTATTAACTGAACATGGAATGCCTGCAATAACTAGCATTGCTGAGGTTTGTTTTAATGAAGCTAAAAAGAGAAAAGGATTTGATTTTTCTGGAAGAGTCAAACAGTTCATTGGAGCTATGATTGCAGCCTTAATGACAGCTAATGGTTACAAAAAGACAGGTCGAAAGAAATCTATCATACATCGTGCATATACTCGTGGTGAATTTTATGTTAAAAAATAATGGAATTACTGAGACAAGTAAAAGCTATAAAAAGAAAAGATAATATTTAGATTTTTATAAAAAAACTTTCTGAATCAGTCAAATGAAGATAACAGAATTAAATATGGATAATAGCTCAAGGAGTTTAAAGGGTTTATAACTGAACCCGGAAAGTTCTCTTTGGGCTATTTCTATTTTAACTTGTTCTTTAAATACTGAAAAGAAGAGGAATTTGGTTAACATTCCTAAAAAAGAGTGGATATTTAACTGAAATTATAACTTTACCAACAGTTTAGGAAACTGCTGCTCTATCTTGCTGAGCTACCGGGGCAGGCAAATAATTAACAATTGACAATGAATAATTATCAATTAAAATATTTTAGATTTTAAAATTAAATATTGTATGGGTCTTTTTCTATAAATTATTTAATATAAAATTAGTCATCAAACAAAACAAATGAATCCTGGTATTACTACCGGAAATTCCGTGAAGCTTTCCAGGGTAAAACATGCTTTCAAATTGTTTATCAGATTCCTGCAATTTTGAAATCATGGTCACAGTATTCTGAAAATGCACATTGTCATCCGCAGTACCATGTATAATTAAAAATTTTCCTTTTAATTTATCAATATAACTTAATGGCGAACTTTCTTCATAACCCCCCGGATTTAATTCAGGTGTCTGCATATATCTTTCAGTATAAATTGTATCATAAAACTTCCAGTGAATAACAGGAGCTACAGAAATAGCAGTCTTAAAATAATCTGCACCTTTCAGAATTGTTAATGCAGACATATACCCGCCGTAACTCCATCCCCATATACCGATCCTTTTTTTATCAATATAGGAAAGCGAAGCCAAATATTTTGCTCCCTCTATTTGATCATTTACTTCCCATTTTCCTAAGTGTTTATAAATTATATTTTTAAATGACTTACCCCTGCCCCCGGTCCCCCTGTTATCAAGACAAAAAATTATATAACCTTTCTGTACAAGGAGTTCATGCCACAAATAATCAGTTCCCAGCCATTTATCAACTACTGACTGTGAACCCGGACCGCTATAATTAAAAATCAGAACAGGATATTTTTTTGTAGAATCAAAATCATTTGGTTTAATAATATAAGCATTTAATATTGTTCCATCAGTGGTTTTAAATTTCAAAAACTGAAGAGGTGAAAAATCATTATCTTTAAAGAAAGACATATCAGGTGTTATCAGGTTATCAATCTTTTCTCCATTAATTTTACATAAATAAGTAGCCGGCAAACTATTAGCAGTTGAAAATTCATCGGTAAAAAATTTATTATTTAAGGAGATATTTATTTTATGATGCCCCTGTTTTTCAGTTATAAATTTCCTATTCTTTCCATTAAGTTCAATTGAACAAAGATCAAGAAACAGGGGAGATCTTTCATCAGAAGAGCAATACAGTTTATTTTTATTTTCATCGACAGATATTAGTTGATTATCTTCCCAGTCTCCTTTTGTTATCTGGTTTATTAAATTCCCTTTATAATCATATAAGTAGAAATGTTTGAAGCCGTCTCTCTCTGACGGCCATATAAATCTATCACTATCCTTTAAAAAATACAAATCATCAAATACACTAACCCATGCAGTATCTGTATCTGTTAATATAATTTTTGATTGCCCTGTATTTATATTGCTAAACAGGAGATCAAGCTTATTTTGCAGCCTGTTTAACCTTTGGATAGACAAAATCTCAGGATCATTAGTAAATTTAATTCTTGGAATATAAATATCCGTATCATTTCCGATATCCATCCAGTTCATTTTCCCTGAGTTAATATTCACAACACCGATTTTTACGAGTGAATTATGCATACCCGCAGTTGGATAATGTGTTGTCCGGAACCGAATGTAAAGAGAATCATACATGGGGATTTTATATACCGGGACAGATGACTGGTCCAGACGCCAGTAAGCAATGTTTTTACTATCTGGAGACCAGGTCCACCCATTAATAATGCTAAACTCTTCTTCATAAACCCAATCGAATACTCCATTCAAGATCTCATTACTGCCGTCAAATGTTAATTGCTTTTCTTTTCCTGAGCTTAAATCAAACACAAATAAGTTATTATCTCTTATAAAACCAATCTTCTTACTGTCAGGTGAAAAACGGATATTCTCCTGCTTTTCATCGGATTGGATAGAGTAAATAATTTTCTCTTTGGACATATCATAGACATAGAAGTCTCCACCTGTTTTTAATTTTCTTGCGGGCAAAATACCGCTAAACAGGATATATTTATTATCCGGAGACCATTGATAATTTTCTATACTTACCTGACTACTGTCATCTGCAAATAAATTATTCCCCGGTATTAAAATTTTTTCTTCACCTGTTGCAATGTTGTGTTCATAAATAAATGCATAGTATGAACCGGGAGCTTCCTTCAAATATGTGAAACTAATACCATCATTTAACCAATGGAATTCATTCAATTTTTCCGGGTAGAATTTAGGATTCGTATATATATCATCTATTGTTAACTTCTTTTGCTGAGGGAAAATATTGACTTGTAATAATACTGTAAGCGACAGAAAAACAATCTTAATAAATTTACACATAAAAGATATAGTTTATTAATTTAAAATTGGCCATACAAAAATAAGTATACATTTGTTATGTAAAACAGGTATAATAATTCTAACCAAGATCTGATCCCGCTTTTATAAATCTGAATACACGATTCAATGAACCATTGATTTTAGAAGATATACCCTAACATAATACTCATTCCGTTAAACATAACAACGTTATCTGTATCTTTTATTTTAGTCCAAGTTGCTCTATAAATCCCCTTAAGAAGGTATTGATCTGATAGAACAACTTTTAAACCAAAACCGGCATTATAGGAAAAATCGTTTTCACTAAGTGTTTCAATTTTAACAAAAGAATCACTGAAATTAACAGAACCAAGACCGGCGGTGATGATGGGAGAAATAGAATAATTAAAGAAAGAATAATCTAAATTTACATCAAACAGGAAGAGTTTAGTATCCAATTTAGTGTTTTCAATTTTTATTTCTTCAGAGCCGAAAAGAAAATCCATATTGAGATTGAAATTTTCAATATTTAATCCGGCACCAACGCCTCCCATGAAACAATTTGAAAATTCAAGTTGTTTCCCTAGTCCGGTTGTATTATCACCACTCATTTGTTGCCCCATAGCAAAAACTTCAAGAATTTGGCCGTAACTATTCCCGGTAATTATAGTAATCAAAAGTAAAAAGGAAATTAAGATGATTCGAATTCTTAACAGTATCATAATTGATACCCCTAATTTTGTTAAATAAAATAAGACCCGTTAAAATTCATATTAAATTATGAAACTATTATTGCAGCTTTATAAATTAAATTGAAGCACACCTCATTTTTTAATTCAAATGATTTGATAAAACTATTTTAAGAAACAGTTAATATTAATTAAAAATTTAGTTTCCTATTAACTGTATGATAGTCCCGAAAAGCAGGCAATTAGTCCGTAAATTATTTGTTCAAATGAAATATTTCTAAAATCATTGATGACGATTAAGTTAAATATACCCCGCATTATCAGTTCCCACTTTTTATTTTTTTGAAGAATAATTCAGTTATAAATATCCTTTACAAAGGATCAAAAAAGAAAATGTAATTATTGATTAAAAATATACCAAAAATCTTCATATTTTATAAACTATTATTGCCCGAGAGCTTAAAAAGCAAAATGGAATATAAAAATAAATAACCTTTAACTTTAATCTCCCGGGAATTAGCTTACCATAAGTGATACTATATTATTCATTCCATCATAAAAGCAGATTATGATAGTTTCAACTCTTGTGTTCTTTACAGAAAAATAAAACTATGATAATTGTCACTTAATTAAACAAAACTTAACTATTCATTACTTATGAGCCTGTATGCCGTACGAATATTTCAATTTATCTCTCAGGTTTTATAAGTATTATTTGTAGCAAGTTGAACTGAAATTAATATTTGTGATCTCCGGCCTCTATTCATATTAAAGTATTGCATACTTGAAACTTATGAGAACAAGTGAATATATAATATGAAAATTTTATTTAATTATGTGCTTTTTATCATTACACGGAATTATTTTTTGTTTGAATTTTGACCGCCGAACTAAATAATATTAATAGTCCGTTGAGATCGAGACAGGTTAAGTAATAAAAAATTATCGAGGAGGTAAAATGGAAACTTTAAAACCGGAAAAGAAAGGTTTCTATAAAATAAAAGATATTAAAAATTATGAAATTGCGAAATCTGATTCCGATATAACAGGATGGAATGTTTTCAGCAGCGACAATAAAAACATCGGGATAATTGATGATATTTTAGTAGATCCGAATTTGCAAAAAGAGTCTTATCTGGATATTTATCTTCATAGTGATATAAAAACAAAGAACGACAGCAGGCATATCTTTGTTCTTGCCGGCAAGATTAAACTTGACCTGGAAAATCGGGCAGTATATTTACTAAATATTGAAACTGTTATATCTCTGAGGAAAACTGAAGATAGCGAGAAAGAAAACGGACAAAACCTACAAGGCATAACATCTCGGGATGATATACAAAGTAATTATGATGATTTTTATAGTAATAAGCTTTTTGATGAAAGTAATTTCCATAAATCAAAAGAAAAGAAATTATACAAACTTAAAGAACTAAATAATCCTGATATCTTTAAGAATTTTCCGGATATCAGAGAATGGTGTGTTTTGACTTCAGATCATATAAATATCGGTCAAATTTCTGATCTTCTTATAGATAAAGATTTTAATAAAGTTCGTTATTTGGATGTAAGAGTATATGAGGGACCCATTTTTAATACTGAAAGACATATTCTTGTCCCCCTTGACCTGACGAAGCCTGGCATTGATAATAATGATGATAAAATAATGATAAAGGTTAACAGCAATACTTTTGTTAATTACCCGCCGTATAAGGGGGAATCAATAAGTGATTACGAAAACTTATTAATAGAATCATTACATAATTACGATGATCCCTTATAAAATAAAACATATAGTTTTAAAATTGCTGAATTAAAAAACACAATTTAAATATAGAAGCTATCTTTGCACACTTACAGATAAATTAAAAGAATAAATTCGTAATACCTCTGTATTTAAATTTGTATTTTCTTAAGAAGGTTATATCAACAACTCTTAAAATATAGTAAGGTAGTAAGAATGCTAAAGGCACCAGCCATAGCAAATCCAATTTGTTTAATTTGAAGATAAGACTTAGAATCAGCACAAACCATACTAAGACAAGCCCTATTTTTTCATAAAGTTTATCAAAGAGTGATCTCAAAGAGAATGTGGTTAATATTGTCAAGCTTAGGATACTGAAAAAAATATAATATTTAATAAATAACATAGTAATAGTCATCCTTTTAATAGTTTTTTCTACTCTTTATATTTAATAATATGTATGAATAAAATATGTGAAATAAAACAATGTGGTGAAATTTCTCATATTTATCGACAAATACTTCAACAAATCCAGTAATTATTCTGCATTTTATTTTTTCTTATATAATTTTGTGATACATAACAAGAAGAGCAATCCACTACCAAGGGATATGAATGCGAACAGAATTCCTTCCTCCCCGAAAATTATTCCAACTCTTTTTTAATCATTCGCAAGATCTGTGTGATATTTCTAATATTTTATTTAGCCGAAGTTTAATTCAGCATTCTTTTCATCTGAAGATATAATTTTATTATTAGTGGCATAGGTTATGCATACATAGATTCAAACATATAATGCAATGTTTTTTACGTCACATACAGCTGGTAAATAAGGTCAAAGATAAATTCATAAATAATATAAAGGAGATGTTTGATGGAAAAGAGAGCTGATAGTTTCAAATTATGTTTATTAGAATTATTAAGTATTATCTTCTTAGTTTCTTTTTGTATTCAGGCACAGAGTTATAAATCGGATACAACAAAAACGGATACAAGTAAAAGCAATACGTCTCAGATGAAGAAGGATACACTTGGCTATAATAATATTAATACTCCCGGCAGCAACATCTATTCACTAAATAATAACGTAAGCAATGTCAACCTGAAAAATTTTTTAATGACTGATACCACTAAATCAGATACTGCCTATAAAAAATCTGATACACTTGGTTATCATGAAAACGGAATCAATAAACTAGCAATTAATATGCAATTGGGAAATAATACATATTTATTGAATTCTTCTATGACCGATACGACCAAATCAGATACTACGTGGAAAAAGCCGGATAGTTTAGGTTATAATAACATTAAATCACCCGAAGATAATTATGCTTCTGCGGAAATAACCGGTTCAGATTATTATTTTCAATATGATGATTCAACTAAAGATACAAGTGAAACAGATACAACAAAATCGGATACTCTTGGTTATAATAACCAAAATGATTCTTATTATGCCTACAACAACAAAATTAATTCAACAACAAATTTGAATATCAGAAAACATTTTTTAATTAATCCTATTAAAGATTTAATCCAAAAACTGAAACTGAATGTTTACCTGATGGATGCACAAACAGGCAGAGTACAAAAAATATTGAGAGAGTATGAAGCAAAGACTTATCATTCAAATGGTAATAATGAAGAATTATATAAAGCAGCACTGAATGCTCAAAACGAAATTGCGGATATATTAACTGTCAGGCAAAAAAAGGAGTGGGAAAATACCAAGAACGATTGGTGGGCTTCGGTTAATCAAGCATGGAATCTTTCTTATATCAATAAAAATAAAGATAACTTGGAATAACAGAATTAAAAGGTATACCGAGTACCTATTTCCGGTATACCAAAAAAATTTAAATTTTTATTCCTTTTTTTTAGAAAGTAACTGAGTTGGATTTCTATTCTTTTACAGCTAAAAGAGAAATACTTTTTATTTTATCCGGTGCCAGATCTATTAATCCATTGCTTATAACCACATTGAAACTTTCATCTTCCATTGGAACATTATCAAGGTATCCTTCAAAGTAACTAACTTGAAAAAACTGCTTTTTCTTTAAAACTCATAGCTTTTACTCGTTGTTCATATTTCATATCGATATCAACTACCCGGCCGCTTTGACCTGTCTTTAAAGCAGATATGAATGTATCTATGCCAGCCCTACTGCCAAAATCAATAATATGTTCATCCTCCCTGAGGTCGGCAAAATGAAAATAATGACCGACACTGGCAAATGATTCTAAAGATTCAGCATGAATTTTATCCAAGTCTGCGGGTAAATATCCCAATCTCTCAGCACATGCTCTTCCCATTTCAAAAATGATACTTCCTTTTGGATTTAATGCTACTTCCCTCTACATATCTTTTACTTTATTTTAAAGATCGACTTTATCAATTGTCACCGAGTTTTCATTAACTTCTGTTCCCATTTTATTTCCTTCGTTTTTTTAATCAGGTTTAATATTCTGATTATAATGTAGAATATTATCAGGATCATATTTTTTCTTGATCTGTAAAAGCCGGGAATAATTAGAACCGTATGCTTTTGCGACCCGTTCACTTTCGTCTTCGGTCATAAAATTTACGTAAGCTCCACCGGAAGCATATTTTAAAGTTGCATTATAAAAATCTCTTGCCCAGCTTATTACCTCTTTATCTTGTGCCGCATTCTCCCATCTGCCATGAATATTTAGAATAAACTTAAGATCCCTGTTGGGATATGCCATTGCATCCATTGATACCTGATTAGGTTTTCCTTCTAAACATGGGAGGAATATCTCACATTGTGGCGTAGGTAATTTGCCCGCATATTCTATTATAATATCCAAACCTTCATCGCTTAGTTCCGTAAAATTATGAGTCTTCCAATAATTTCTTGCACCCGGTGTTAATAACGGATCAAATGCCTGCTGCCAATTAATATAAGGTTGTTTGCCAATATGTTCGCCTACCGGATCACCAAGACTTCGTAGTTTTTCAATAAGTTCCTCTCCCTGATTAAAATCACTTTCAACAAAGATAGCTGCTACTACAACTTCCTTTCCATGTACATTTTCAGGAAGAAATGGCAAGGGAGGAGCCTTCCTTAATACAATAAATGTATTAAATTCCCACTGGGTTGTTAGAATAAAATCTTTATATTGCGTTATTACCTGTTTTGCCTGGTTAAACGGAAATACTAATAATCCTGCCAAAATTTCCGGGCCGACCTTGTGAAGTTTAAATTCAAACTCGGTTACAATACCGAAGTTACCTCCACCTCCTCTAATTGCCCAAAACAGATCGGAATTTTCTTTCTCACTCGCCCGCAATTTTTTACCGTCTACAGTAATTACCTCTGCGGACAATAAATTATCTATAGTCAATCCGTAATTACGTGTAAGCCATCCGAATCCACCGCCTAAAGTTAAACCTGCAATCCCTGTAGTCGAATTGACCCCCACCGGTGTAGCCAGGCCATATTTTTGTGCTTCTTCATCGAAATCTCCGAGTGTTGTCCCCGGTTCAACAAATGCAATTCTTTTTTGCTTATCGACCTTGACTCTTTTCATCTTTGAAAAATCAATCATCATACCACCATTACTAATAGAATTACCTGCTATATTGTGTCCGGCTCCCCGAATAGTTATATCTAAGTTGTTTTTTCGCGCAGACTCTACAGCAGTTATTACATCATTTGATCCGGCAACCTGGACAATTAGTTCCGGCTTACGGTCTATCATTGCATTCCATATTTTTCTGGATTCATCATAACTATTATCACTCGGTTTGATTAATGTCCCCTTAAACCCATTTTGAAAACTAGTTAGATCAATTTTACGGCTCATATTTTACTTCCTTTAAAATTAATTAATTGATTTGAGTTGCATAATTATATCAACTTACAGTTACAAGTATTTTTGTATTTTTTAATTAACTTATTAAAGTTTTCTCAACTGATGCATAAAAATCCTATACCCCAGCTTGATATGAATTGAACATTTGCCAAACCAATAATGATCTGCTTCTTATTGTTTAGTGCATTTTCAACCGCTTCATGAAAATCATTTGCCTCATATCCAAGCATCAATTTATTTTCCGGTTGAATTATTATACTATCTGTCATTTCTGTTATACTAATGTCTAAAACATTCATTGCTCTTATTCTTCCTGTTTTAATGAATAAGCTTAATCAGACCAGATATCATTTATCGTCTTTATTAAGTGGTTTCTGACTTGATTTAATTATAATATTTAAGTTAAGGTTGCAAATTGTTCATTGTATTCAGATTCATCATTTAGAATTTTAGCATTGGTACTAGGTGGATATTTATTAAGCGGTTCTTACGTTTGAAAAATATTCGTACCGGCTGTACATATCAATAACGTAAATACGTGATTTAAAATGTATATTGATAATATTTGGTTAATATATCAGGACTTAGATAAGATTTTCCCTTAATGCTTTTACGACTGCACTGCTCCCCGAATGGACTTCAAGTTTATCATAGATTTTTCTTATGTGAGAATCTATGGTATGATAGCTGAGAAATAATTTTTCAGCGATCTGTTTTTTACTTAAACCGTCAACTAGAAATTTTAATATTTCTTTCTCCCTGTCTGTTAGATTATACTCCTTTGGTTCAGGTACAAAATTTCTAAACATTTTAATTACTTTAGCTGCTATAGCTGAATTCATTGGAGCACCACCTCCAATAACTTCTTTAATAGATTCAAGAATCTTCTCGGAGCTGGAATCCTTCAGTAAATAACCTGATGCTCCTTTGCAAATTGCCTTAAAAACACTTTCATCATCATCCTGAATTGTAAGCATTATAATTTTCGAAAGAGGAGTAACTTTTTTAAAATTAGGGATTCCTTCAATACCGTTCATGCCAGGGAGTCCGATATCAAGCAGTATTATGTCGGGTTCTAGTTTATTATCTTCTATACCCGTTAAGGCGTCTTCACATGATATATAATTATAATTACATTTCATATCATTACTTTGATTAATAAAATCAGTAAGTGTTTTCCTGAACAGATCATTATCTTCAACTATTAATATTTCAATTTCCGACATATTATTCATTTCCACAGATAACAAAAAATTTCAATTTAGATTAATTATAAATGTTACTTAAAACAATAACGTATGTTCGCTATTTAATTTTTGGTTTTTGTCACTGTTTTTCCATAATCTTATTAGCTTTTTAAAAATGAAACAAGAATATATTTAAAGAAAAGATTATAACCAGAGCTTAAGCTGGATACAGGTTCCTCTTCCTAATTGAGTATCAATTGTTAATTTTCCATGGATTTGTTCTGCTCTGATTTTAAGATTTTCCAAACCATTTCCAGTTGTTGTTTCTTTTCGATAGAAACCATTTCCATTATCTTTCACAGTTAAATTAAAACAATTATTATCTTTCCGAATAATTATATCCACTTTGTTTGCTTTTGAGTGTTTATTAATGTTGTTTAAAATTTCTTTGTATATCAAGTATATGTTTCTTTTAATATCAGGATTGATTTTCAGATTCTTAGAAGAAGTTGAATCATTAATACAATAATCTATATTTCCCAGCATCATATTGGCTGTTTCTTTCATTCTTGAAATCAATTTTCCTAATTGATCAGACATCGGATTAATAAACCAAACAATATCCCTAATTGATTCTGAAGATAACCTGGCTGCTGTATTTATATCATTAAGTTTATTCATGACTTCCGTATTGTCCTTGAATTTTTTGGAAAGAATTGAACTTAATAAGGTAATACTGCTTAGATTACTTCCGATCTCATCATGCAAATCAGATGCTATCCGATAACGAATGTTTTGTTTTTCAATTTCTTTTTCCGATTCAATTGCCTTTGCCTGAAACTCAGCTTTCTCTGCGCGGAGATGTGCCTGACTCAATTCTGCTTTTTCCCTTTCTTCTTTAAGAACAGTTTGCTCCTTTCTTTTCCTTTTGTCCAGCTCATATTTCCTTACGTAAAAAAGAGATATAATAACTACAAAAATATAAAGGGTATAAGCCCACCAGGTTTGCCATATAGGTGGTTTAATAATAAGCTTAATAAACGTTCCCTTTTCATTCCAGTTACCATCATTATTTGAAGCTTTCACTCTAAATACATATTCACCTGGATCCAGATTTGTATAAGCAGCTATGCGGTTATTTCCGGTAAAGATCCACTTATCATCAAATCCTTCCATTTTATATGCATATTTATGTTTTGAAGGTTGTGTAAAATCCAGAGCAGCAAATTCAAAGGAGAAGAATTTATCTGAATGTTCCAGTTTAATTTCTTTCACTTCGGATAATTCATCCACAGAAAAAATTTCTTTATCAAATTTCTTAAATGAGGTAATAACAACCGGGGGTAAATTTTCGTTTTCATTAATGGAAGATGGATTAAAGAAATTAAAGCCGTTAAATCCCCCGAAAAAAAGAATTCCATCTTTATTTTTAAATGCTGAGTTCATATTAAAATCAAAATTCTGGAGCCCATCGGTAATATCATAATTTCTAAATTTAATCCGGATATTTGGTTTATAAATAAGTTTTGTAATCCCTTTCTGAGAACTAAACCATATATTTCCATCACTATCTTCTAATATTGCTTTTATTTCATTATCCGGTATTCCATCATGAATTGTAAATTTTTTAAATTGTTTATTTTTTTTATTTAATAGATTCAACCCATGATCAGTACCAATCCATAAATTCCCACTTTTATCCTCGCAAATTGAATTAATACTCCCGCGACTTATACTATGAAGATCATCGTTTATATGATAATATTCTAAACAAGAACTATCTCTGTTTATTCTAACTAATCCTTTTGAAGTACCAATCCAGTAATTAGATGCTTTGTTTTGATAAATAACATTTATTTTTTTTTCTGCAAGTATAGTTGAATCTTTAGAGCTTAAAATACAGTGTGAAAATTCCTCGGTAATTTTATTTAACTTATAAATTCCGGAATGCGACCCAATCAAAATATTCCCCCATCGATCTTCAGTAATTGATGTAATCCGGCTTTCAATTACGGGCTCATTATCTATAGGATTATACAAGAATTGTGAGAAATTATTTTCTGTTCTGTCATATTTATAAATTCTGCCGGTAAGTGTACCTATCCATAAATACTTATCTTTATCTTCATATATTACGGATATTAAATTACCTACTTTACCAGTGCCACTATGAATATTGTAATGTATGAATTTGTTTTCCCTATATTCAAATTTATCCAGACCTTTATCAGAACCTAACCATAAATTTGATAGATGATCTTCATAAATAGACAAAACATGATTGTCTTGTAAGGAATTTTTATTCCATGGAATATTTTTATAATGAAATAATTCCCAAGCACCAAGGTTAGTTTTTTCAAGTGTTTCATTAGTTCCTGCCCATAAATTGTTTGAACGGTCAATAAAAATTGTTCTTACAAAATCGTTTCCTATTGTTTCAGTATACTTATTATCATTTCGAAATACAGTAAAGATTTCTTTTTGTGTATCAAATTTAACTATTCCCCCTCCAAAAGAACCCAGCCATAAATTTCCCTCAATATCTTCGACAATAGATGAAACTCTATTTTCACTTTTGTTTCCTAACATCTGCTTGTAAATGGTAAACTTTTCATTTTCTAGTTCAAGCTTAATTAATCCATTGGCATTAGTACCTATCCACAACATATTGTTTTTGCTAAAATATAATGATACTATGAAGTTGCTGCCCGGGGAATTCAGGTTATTATCATGATAAGTATAGCTTGAAAAATCCCCTGTTTTTATATTTAATTTTTGTAAAGCTCCTCCAAAAGTTCCAATCCATAAATTGCCATTGTTATCTTCCGTAATAGATGTGATATTGTTGTCATCAGCTTTTTTATTAGCAGGATAATATTTAATGAATTTTAATTTTTTATTCTCCTTAACAAGCTGTTTCGAAGTAATTCTATTTAATCCGTTTGAAGTTCCAATCCATAAATCACCATTGCTTGTTTGATAAATCGCTTTTATGTCATCATTGCTTAAACCATCTTTATCGCTATTATCACTAAAGAAGTGAATAAATTTCACTTCAAAATTATTTTGACTTTTATTTTTTATTACAAACTTATTGAGTCCTTTTTTTGTACCAATCCAAAGGTTCCCGTAATCATCCTGAAATATTGTTTTTATCAACCCATTTGAAATAGAGTTAGTATCTTTATCACTAAAATTATAATGATAGAATTTATAACCGTCGAATCTATTTAATCCATCTCTTGTTCCAATCCATAAAAAGCCTGCTTTATCCTGAAATATTGATTGTATGGTAGTCTGCGATAATCCCTCTTTAACAGAATAATGTCGAAAACTTAATTTTTGCTGAGATGATGCAGAACAGATAAAAAGAAGAAGAATTGATATTTTCATTATTAAGTTCATTAGCTATTGAAAATTTAAAACTTTAAGTGATAAGAATATTGAAATAGTGAAGAATCTTTTAAAAGAATTTAATTAGATAATATATTTCGGAATATGTTAATTATTTTAACAGCAATTTTCTGAATCGGAAGGAATATAAATCTTAATATAGCTTAGATTTTTGATTTTTAATATGAATGGTGATTTAAAGCACTCTGGAATTGTTTAAATTTATTCTAATGTAAAAGCAGGGCTTACTCATGAAAGGTTTATAGTTTGATAAAATATTATTTTCGTAAACGTGACTTAATTGCACACTTAATCTAATAATAATATTATTTTTCAGCGTATTAAAATTTTAAGTTGGATCATAGGCGCTTATTATTTCCATTATCTTTTTGATTAATTCGGCTCAAGCTTTGAAGCGAGTTTTTTTATTATACTGTCATATGAAGCTATTCTACATATTAAACCAGTAGGTGAACTTAATCATGTAGATATTAACCGGGTGTATATCAAGCAGCTTTCTTGCAGATCTATTGAACTGGAAATTGCCTATATTCTCGCTTTCAGACCTGCTTTGCGTCCATACAAAATATACAACCGAACCAGGCAAATATTCCCATCGTAAAACTGCATTCCCTCTTAATGATAAAAAATTAAAATTCGGATCATCGAATGTTATTTGTTGAGCCGGTCCCTGTCCGTCGGGATCAATTGTATATGTTCCGTCAGATAAATTTAGATCTTCTTTACTATAAACATTGAAATTATAAGTCCTCGGAGCAGCCAGTTCTTTTAAGTTGTTATAATTTCCTGATGAAATTAAAGGCTGTGCATAAAGCTGCAGGCTTAACTTGGGCGTAAAGGTCCAGTTCAATCTTATATTTGCTCCTACAGTCTTTTGTATCATCTCTCCGAATACATATCTTTTATTAAAGGTCGCAGTTGCATAAGGATCGTCGAAAGTGTTAATATATTGTGAAAATTCATTATCAAAATTATAGAAGGGCCCAACGCTAAAAGAAATATTTGAAGAAGGCTTTAATTCCAGGTTAACACTTACATTCCATGATCTTGAATCTTTTCGCTGGTATGTTCCTTCATTAAAAGAGACAACCCAGCTGTTTCTTGAATCCGTACTTACTCCTGCATCAATCTCATAACCGGGAGTGTTAATTGTTAAAGGACCTCCACGGGTTAATGTATTGTTTACAGTCTGCGGATTATATGCAAGATTCCACCAGATGTTATAATAATTGGGGAAAGTTATGTTGCCAAAGTGAAAAACACCTTGCCAGGTGATATCGCCATCATAGTTGTAGCTTCTGAACAGAGCACCGCCAAGTTCAAGATAATGATAAAATGATGTCGGTTTATCCCAAAAATATCCTGCTCCTAAATGCATATTAATAATATCGGATCTCCACATAAACCCAAGATCATTTACATCAAAGCTTGGAGAGATAAAACCAAAGGCTGTATTAACGAAAACATTCCCCTTTTGCTTATTTAAATAGAACCGTCCCGCATAACCTGTCAAAGAAGTTGTTGAGCTGTCTACTCTCGAATATTTAAAATCAGGCCTTTGAAAATAATGTTGAGAATTTTCCTGGAGCTGGATCATTCTTTCAGTCGTACCGGTTACATTGCTCATTCCTAACCAGCCGGTAGCTACCCATGTTCTTGAAGAATCGAGGAATGTCCATCCGTCGATTCCACCAGTAAAAGCTCCTTTATTTATATCGTTTCTCAAGCTTTGATTTTTAAAGAACCTTGAGGTCAAAGTAGACATAAAGCCAATCCCCTGCTTTCCTTGATTTATTTCATTTTGACCTCTTATTACGCCGTAATAAGTCAGCGGCTCCACTTCGATACTTGCTCTGTTCCCGTCATTTGAATAATCAGCAAACTCCCTTTGAGTTACAGCCGATATAGCACCGATGTTCCAACTATTAAAAACTTTTCCGGTTAATTTTGCCGCACCTAAAATATGAGTTCCATCGGGAACATCCTGGTAATTGTTATCAGGAATGCTTCCCTGCGGGGCTCTTCCAATGCGCCTGCTGTAAAAGAAATTAGGTCCCCCCCAATTAAAACCCCAATAGTTGTTTGCTCCGCCATATCCGAAATTAAATATTGTAGAACCTTCAACAAAGAATGGTCTTTTTTCATTATAATATGTTTCAACATCACTTAAGTTTATAACGGCAGGGTCAATTTCAACCTGCCCGAAATCCGGATTGATGGTTGCATTTAAAGTTAAATTTGATCCTAAACCCATTTTTAAATCTGCACCTGCGGCAGGTGTATACCTTGAACCATCATTAAACGGATTGTTAGGATCGTGAAGAGAATATTCAGCTTTCGTAGTAACATAAGGAAGTATTTCGATATTTTCGGAAGGATGTATATAGTTTATACCTTTCAATTCTGCAAAGTGTGAAACAAACCCGGATTCATTTTTCGGTACATAAACCAGGTAATCGTTTTCATTTCTTCTTGAAATTATCCGTTTAAAATTTACTCCCCATATATTATGTGTTTTATCCTCGAATCTTAGCTGTGAGAACGGAATGCGCATTTCTGCAGTCCAGCCTTCACTATCAATATTCACTTTACCTTCCCAGACACCATCCCAGGAATTATCATCCCAGCTATCATTATATAAAACTCCATCGTACTGAGTTCCTGCAGCAGATAAAGCAAAGTAGTAGCCGCTGCGCCTGTCATGATACGGATCCAGATAAACCAGGAAACCATCTGTGTCTACATCCACATCCCGTCTGGAAAGTCTTGAAGTAATTGAATCCGGATGTGTATCGTACATTCTGGCAGCTACATATATAGCATTATTATCATATGCTATGTAAACAGTTGTTTTCTGAGTCGGGTCTGCACCTTCAACAGGATCTCTTTGAATAAAACTGGAAGTACCCTTACTGTTATTCCAGATTTCTTCATTTAACTTACCGTCGATAACAATAGGTCTATCTAAATGAACGGCTATAATTTTTAAATCCTGATTCCTGACCTTTCTTTCTACTTCTTTGCCGTATATTGAAATGACAAAGGTGATAAATATAAATAAAATAGTAAATAATTTATTATTCATATTTTAATTGGTTTAGAAGGTTTAATGGTCTGTTATTTTACTATATTTTTTGATTAATAAAACTTTCAGTGTTAACATAAACGGCTTATTCTAAAAAAGTGTCATTCACAAGTAAATGATTGTAAAAAATTGTCATTAAATTTTTCATTCTGAATCTTGTCATCTTTGTTCAATTTATATTAAGATCACTGTTTCATTCTGAATTTATAAAATATCAACTCATCTGCTTATCTTATTTTTATAATTTTAATATTTCCCAATGCTGCATAAGCATCAATTACAGCACCGCCTCCGTTAATTTCAAAAGTCTGCTGATTGCGATTTCCCCCGACCTTTGAGGCAGGAAAGTCAGAAATTATACTCGATTCATCGTTTCCCCATCCAAATGATTTGACTACAGCCTTAATAGTTACTTTTGCATCTGCCGGTACATTCAAAATAATACTTCCTGTACCTGATTTAAGTTCACCTTCTCCTTTGATATGAGAGGATAATGTTACATGTATATCTCCCGCACCGGTGATTCCTTTAAATTTATTTGCTACTTCCTGTATAGAAATATTCCCGGCTCCGGTTTCAACATCAATAATACCAGATGCACTTTCCAATGAAATATTCCCGCCACCGGTTTTAATTTCAGCCTGACCATTTATTTTTCTTGCGGCAATGTTACCGCCACCGGTTTTAATCTCAGCATCACTTCCTATATCATCAACAGCTACATTTCCTCCTGCGGTCTTAATTTGTGCTGATTTACCTACACTGTTCATTGCTATATTGCCGCCGGCAGTTTTTACCTCGGCTTTACCTGAAATTTTACCCAGAGATAAATCTCCCCCGGAAGTAGAAATATATGCATCACCGGTTATGTCGCCTGAAGAAATGTTGCCGCCAGATGTTTTTAAACTTACATTTCCATCAACATTTACAATATCTATATCACCGCCTGATGTATTAAAATTGATTTCGCCTTTTAGAGAACCCCTGACTTTAATATCCCCTCCCAATGTTTTTACCTGTATATTAAACTGGGAAGGTAATGAAATAATTAAATCATTTCCCCATGAATCTGCAGATGAATGTATATTAACGTTATTGCCTGCTTGGCTGATTTCCAAATCCGAACCTTCTTCTCTATCATATTTAATTGACATTTCGTCTTTATCCCAGGTTCGTAAAGAAACATCACCTACAGATAAAGAGATTTTTAAATTTCCGTCTTTATTAACTTTTAATGTTCTTTCCTGCATCCCGTAATCATGAGCAAAAGCCGACGTTATGAAAAGAACCGGAAATATTACCAAATATAATACTTTAGCTTTCATAATTAATTTTTCTCCTGAAGTACTGTTTTTGCACGGTATCGAATATAGTTATTGTTATCTGTTTCTACTTTATTTTTGAAAACGGAAAGTTCTTGGCTATCGAACTTATAGCCGTCTTTCTTAGCCTGGAATAAACTGTTAATTGCTTCTATTCTCATCCCCGATGTAGTATCATTTGATAATACATACAGATATGCCTGCTTAATTTCATTGTCATAAGGAAATTTATTCAAGAGCTTTATTGCCTGCCTGCGAACACCTGGATTTTCATCAAATTTAACAACCCTTATTAAAGCTTCCTTAACATCATTATCATAATTAATTTTTTTGGTTTCGCTTATTGCATTAATAGAATTTAACCTGACGCCTGCATTTTGTCCATTCAACATTGCATAAGTGAGAATATTCTGTATACGCCTGTCATTAATATTCCCCTTCATCTGCATCGGTTTTACTGCATCAAAAGTAAACTCAATATCACCGCTTTCGGGATTCTTAGTTAAGAAATGTACATTTGTTATTTGTATATTATCCTGAGATAATGAAATATCACTTATATTTTGGCCTTTTTTGTCTACCGGGATATTTACAGATGTAACAATTGTTTTAGATGATGAACTAAAAATTAAATAACCGGTTAAGAAACCAACCAACAAAATCGCTGCACCGCTCAAAGCAAATTTATATGGTGTTGTTAAGAAGCTAATAATTGAATTGAAAATAGTTGTGCCGAATGCTCCCTTTTCTGTTTCGACCCGCAGGGCGGCTCTGAGCTCACGCCTTGCTTCATTCAACAATTGAGCATCAGGTTGATTTTCTTCCCGGGATTCTTCTTTAGATAAGAATGAAATCAGTTTTTTTTGTTCTTCAAATTCAGTTTTACACTCGGAACAAATGATTAAATGTTTTTCAAGCTGTTCCTGTTCATTTTTACCAAGTTCATCATAAAAAGAAAGCTTAATCCATTCTTTATATTTTTGATGTTCCATAAAATTCTCTCTATATTTTTTCTCTATTATAAATTCTTACTCTTATTCTTAATCCTAATCTTCATTTGCTAAAATTTGAGTAAGATTATGATTAAGACGAATGTGCAATACAAGTCTTAGTCATAAAATTCCTGTAATTGCTCTCTAAGCTTATGTACAGCTTCAAAAAGATATTTTTTGACTGTCCCTTCTCCGACATTAATAATTTCCGCAATTTCTTTTATTTTATAACCTTCGTAATGCTTAAGAATAAAAATCATTTTCTGTCTCGATGATAAATTTTTAAGTGCATTATTTACATGCGATGAAATTTCAGAATTGTTAAATATTTTATCGGGAGTAAAGCTGTTCTCATCTTCAAATGAATTATTATATCCTGTATTTTCTTCATCATCATTGTTAATCGATACATAGTTATGCTTTTTTTGTTTCTGCTTATATGTTAAGCAGACATTTGTTGTAATCCTGTACAGCCATGTTGAAAATTCACTCTTAAATTTGAATTTCTTTAATCCTCTGAAAACTCTTAAAAAAACTTCCTGGTAAATATCTTTTGCATCATCATTATTTTTTACAAATCTCAAAGCAATTGAAAGAACGTTTTTATCATACCGATAAATCAATTCTTCAAAGGCGGCTGAATCGCCCTTTTGAGCACTCATTATTAAATAAGATTCTTGAGACGTCATCAATTTTTCCGTTTTCATTTATTTAGACCGATGAATTATTAAAAAGGTTGGTAAGGTTATGGTGTACGTAGTTAGAGTATGTCGGATACTGGGTACTGGATACTCGATGCTGGATACTTGATACAGGATACCTGATGCCGGATACAGGATACCTGATGTCTGATATTTGCATAAAAGATACAAAATATGAATTTCCACTTTACTTAATGTCTGTTTAAGAGTATTCAAAATTAAAATCTGTTTAATCCTAATTATTTACTGGTTAAAATACCAAAAGACCACCTATCTAAAAATAATAGCGGGGCTTAGTCATTTAAATTAGTTTTACACTAAAGGTTCAAATAATTTATAAAGGGAGTGAGTAATGAAAAAACTATCGATTGCATATATAGTAATTGCCATTGTAGTCCTTCTGGTTGTCTCAATAAAAGCAGAAAATATTTCAGACACAAAGAAGGAAAATGCAATAAAAAGCCTTTCTCTAGGTTTATCTTCTGAAAATTCCGGTTTAAGAGCAAGTTCGGCTCTAGTTTTAGGTCAGTTGATCGACGCAAATTTTATAAATAAAAATAATATCGAAACTGCCGTTCTTCCATTAATGAAAATGCTTAATAAAGGGATTTCAGATGAAGAAAGAATAGCTGCAGCTTTGGCTTTATACAAAATCGGTGACAATCGCGGGATTTATAAGCTTAAAACCTCAGCAAAATTTGATGATAGCAAACGTGTTAAAGAAATTTGCTACAAACTATATTATGAGTTTAACAGAGAAAATAATACAGAATATCTGATAAGTAATTAAAAATTTTATCTTATCTAAATTACTTTCATATATGATCCTCCATAATCTACCGGGACAAAGAAATTTGTTCCGGTTTTTATTTAATTGTTGAATTATACAGTTTGATTTTGAATTGAGCTATTTGTGGGAATTTCGATGAAATCGTTAAAAGTATTAAATCTTCAATTCCTTTTTCATCATAGCAAGGGATTCTGTTATAGTATGAGGTTTGAATCCTATTTCGGTTTCTGCTTTAAGTGTAATTAATCCCGATTTTAGTGGTCTCCTTGCTTTTTGATTAAGTTCTTCCGTTTTTATTGCGCTAATTAAACTTTTATCAAGATCAAAAAAGTCTGCTATCTTTTCAGTAAATTCAAATCTGGATAAAAAATCCCTTCCACCTATATGGTAAATTCCATCCTTTTTAAACTCAATAACTTTATTAATTGCCTGGACCAAATCATCTATAAATGTCGGGTTATTAAATTGATCAGTTACTATTCTGATTTGTTTTTTATCTTTTAATGAATTTATTACCCATCTGACAAAATCAGGCCGGCTGTCTGCAATTCCGAACAGTACATTTGTTCTTAAAATAGTATGAACAGAACCGCTGATTTTTAAAGCGTTTTCGCTGGCTAATTTTGTTCTGCCATAGTAACCAAGCGGATTTGGTTTTGCATTTTCAGCATAGGGACCGTTTGTACCGTCAAAAATATAATCTGAAGAAATATGAATAAGGTGAGAATCTAAAACTCTTGCCGTTTCCGCTAAGTATTCGACCCCTTTAACATTTACTTTCCAGGCTGTTTCCCGTTCAATCTCACTTAAATCAACATTAGTAAAGGCAGCTGCATTAATTACAAAATCAGGATAGAAATCATAAATTATTTTTTTTACATTTTCTCTTTTGGTCAGGTCACAGCAACAATACTCATAATTATTTGTAACAGGTTTTTCTTCAACAGAGCATCCTAGTATTTCAAAGTTTTTATGTTTAGCAAAGAAACTGATAATCCGCTGTCCCAGCATTCCATTTGAACCAACAACAAGTAATCTTTTTTTAATTAAATTATTAGGTAGCATTTTTTGTTAACTTATTTAATTACATCATATCCTTACCTGCAGCGGTTAAACCAGCAGTATAATTTGCTTTTTCCAATGATTTATTGATATCCCGATTCATAAGATAATCATAAAAGAAGACGGCACCAAAAATGTCGCCGCACCCGATTTTATTTTTAATTTCTATTTTACTTGCGGGTTTAAATACCGAATTTATTTCACCATCATCCAGATAAAATACTCTCGCCCCCAGTTCTTCCATGGTGAGGATTAGATATTTTGTACCTGTATTTAATATTTCTCCGACAATATCCATCTGCTCTTTTTTATTGCTCAATGTTAAAATTTCATGTTGATTTACCTGTATTATATCCAGCAATGCAGCCCATTTGGAGAAATCAGGAATAAACCTGAAACTTCTTTTGCCGTCAGCCTCCAATCCGCGAGATAATGTATGAACATCAAAATAAATAAAACCTTTAAACGACTTTCTCAAGTTAATTAACTGCTCCAGAGAAATATCAAAACCGGTAATCATATTAATAAGTATACCGTCAAATGAATTAAGGTTGTCAATATTTATATTCAGATTTTCAGTTACTTTATTATAACATTCATCTCGTTCATCCTGTTTATAAATCTTTAAAAAAACTTTTGGGATCGAATCAGCAACCTGGAAATAATTTTTATTAAAATGCTCATATACTTGAGAAAACAGACTATAATTCCCTTTTTCAATTGCAGTCAGAAGCACTATCTCATCACCCGGATTTTTCAAATAATTCAGGGCAGAAGCTGTATAGTAAATTCCTCCCGGCTTGATCTCTTCTTTTTCACTGCTAATGAAGTGATCTTCAACAGAATGACCTATGATTAATAATTTCATAAAGATTAAATGCTTATAAATTCTGTTTAATTCATTATTTTTAATTAAAGAACAATTAAAAAATATGCACATTTATTTCATAACACAAAAAAAAGATATTTAAAAATTATTGCCTTTTTCAAAATTCTATATTCGGCAAAAAAAAATTATATTTATGTTTTAAATCTTCTAAATTATAAAATAGTATATGAAAATCGGAATCACTTGTTATCCAACCTACGGCGGAAGCGGGGTAATGGCTACAGAATTAGGGAAAGAATTAGCAAAAAAAGGACATCAAGTACATTTTATTAGTTATGCACTCCCCTTCAGATTAAACAATTTCGTAGAAAATGTTGTTTTTCATGAAGTAGAAATGAGCAGCTATCCATTATTTGAATTTCCTCTTTATGCTCTTGCCCTGGCAAGTAAAATGGTTGAAGTTGTAGAATATGAGAAACTTGATCTTCTGCATGTACATTACGCTATTCCCCATGCAAGTAGTGCTTATCTTGCAAAACAGATGCTTAAAAAGAAAAAAGATTTAAAAGTTATTACAACCCTTCATGGTACAGATATCACATTAGTCGGGCTTGAACCGTCATTTCTGCCTCTTGTAAAATTCAGTATAGAAGCAAGTGATGGGGTTACAGCTGTTTCCCGTTCTTTAAAGGAACAAACCTTAACTAATTACAATATCGAGAAAGAAATTCAAGTTATTCCTAATTTTGTCGATACTGATCTATATAAACCTTCAAAAGACGGAGGTTTAAGAGAACATGTAGCTCCAAATGGAGAAAAGGTTCTGGTCCATACTTCAAATTTCAGAGTAGTAAAACGGGTTCCTGATACAATAAGAATACTGGAAAAAGTAATTAAGGAAGTCCCTGCAAAACTGTTATTGGTTGGTGATGGACCGGATAGATCGGAATGTGAGAGATTATGCAGGCAGTTAAGCTTATGTGATGATGTAAAATTCCTGGGAAAGCAGGATGGTTTGGTAGAAATTTTAAGTGCTGCAGATATCTTCTTAATTCCCTCCCAATCTGAAAGCTTTGGTTTAGCTGCATTGGAAGCTATGGCATGCGGGTTACCGGTTGTTTCTTCAAATATTGGCGGACTGCCGGAGCTAATAAGACATAATGAAACCGGTTTTATTGCAGGGATCGGTGATATTAATAGAATGGCAAAATATGTAACCGATCTTTTAACAAATCAGAAGAAATATGAGCTTTTTTCTGCAAATGCAAGAAATAGAGCAGTAAATATCTTTAATAAATCAAAAATTGTCCATTTATATGAAGATCATTACAAAAAAATATTGAACTCCTAGTTATGATCATTTACTGTGCGGGCCCTATTCGGGGAGATAAACAATACCAGTCTTTTTATAAGGAAATTATAAAATATATAAATTCATTAGGTCATACAGCCTTAAGTGAGTTGAATGAAAAATTTAAATCAGCTTTTCCACTAAATAATGTTCAGATTTTTAAAAGAGATGTTAAATGGATGGAGAGCAGCAAATTTGTTATTGCTGAAACTACTTCATCAAGTACAGGTGTAGGATTTGAAATTGCTTACAGTTTATACAATTTAAAGAAGCCGGTTCTGGCTCTTGTTAAAAAAGGAGAGAAATCCGTAAGTGCAATGGTGTCAGGCTGTGATTCAAAAATTTTAACCGTTAAGACCTATTCAAGTTCTGAAGATATGAAAAAAATAATTGCACAGTATATAAATGAAATAGAAAACAATTGAAATTATTTTTTAAGCAGGATAAAATTGATCGAAGTCAGCTCAAGTATTTTTACTTATCTAAAAAAAATTTATGACGAGAAAACAGCCAAAGAATATGTTGATTTTATAAGTTCCAGACCTTCACAATATATCCGTATCAATAAACTGAAAACAAACCAAACTCATCTTACAAAAAGCCTTTCTGAAAATTACGGAATTGAATTTGAAGCTGTAGCTGGTGTTCCCGGATGTTTTAAAGTTACTAAAGGTGAACAGAAAACCGGCAAGACTATTCAACATATTCTCGGGGATTATTATATTCAAAGCTTATCTTCGATGCTTCCTCCCCTCTCTCTTAATGCCAATGAAAATAATACCGTCCTTGACTTATGTTCTGCTCCGGGTTCAAAAACGACACAAATTGGTGAGATGATGAAAAACCGGGGTACCCTGATTGCAAATGAGATTGCTCTTGACAGAGTTAAAATTCTTGTTTTCAATATTGATAGAATGAATCTAATAAATGCAGGGGTAATACATTCAAAGGGAGAATTACTATATAAAATTTACCAGGATCACTTTGATAAAATTTTAGTTGATGCACCGTGCAGCGGATTGGGAATAATCCAGAAGAAGAATGAGGTAAGTAATTGGTGGTCTTTAGAGAGAATTTCTGTTTTGGGGGATCTCCAGCTACGTCTTTTGATTGCTGCTATTAAGATGGTTAAAGTAGACGGTGAAATAGTCTATTCTACTTGTACATTGTCTGTCGAAGAAAATGAATTAATCATTAATAAAGTATTGGAAAAGTATCCTGTAGAAATAGTTGATCTGGAATTGCCTGTGAAATCTCATCCTGCGTTTAATTCATATGAAGGAAAGAAATTAAATCCTTCCTTATCAAAAGCACTTAGGATATTACCCTGGGAAATAAATTCAGATGGTTTTTTTATTGTAAAATTAAGAAAGACAGGAGAAACTATTCAGCCTGAATTACTCAAACCGCGAAAACAAAATCTTAACTTGCTGAACTTTAATAAAAAAGAAATTCAGAATCTTATGAATAACATTATAAAAGATTTCGATATTGAAAAAGAAGTATTTAATAATTTCAATTTTTTGCTCAAAGGGAACGATATATTTTTTGTGAATAAAAATTGGAATGAAAAAAACTTAGATATTTTTAACAGGATCGGGACACGTTTCGGTACAATTGATAAAAACGGCCAGACAGTCTTACATACCCAGGCAGCACAAATTCTTAGCAATGAAATAAAGAATAATATTTATGAAATTAATAATCCGGCAGAACTTGAGACCTATATTAGCGGTGGAACCATTAAGAAAGAAATTGAAAATATAGGACAATGTGTAATCAAATACCAGAGTTCACTACTTGGTACTGCGGTTAATACAAAACAGGGAATTAAAAGCCGGTTTCCCAGAGCTAAAAGAACACAGGAAATTTTAATTGAGAATTAAATGAATATTCAGATTCTAGGAACAAAAAAAGATAATGATACCAGGAAAGCAGAAAGATTTTTTAAAAGAACGCGGAATCAAATACCAGTTCCGAGAATTGTCAGAAAAAGGCATTTCTAAGGGAGAATTAGAAAATATTACCAGGGTAATCAAACCGGAAGATTTAATTGATAAAGAGGGGAAACAATATAAGAAAAGAAATATGTCATTTATGAAATTTAATATTGAAGAAGAACTCCTGGAAGATCCTCTCCTTATAAAAATGCCGGTAGTAAGAAACGGTAATTCATGTACAACAGGCTATGAACCGGATATATGGAAAGAATGGATTTTATAATTTAAATTTTTTCTTCAGCCAGAATAAAACAAACATCCCGATTACCCATATCGAAAAAACGGAAGAAAGAATCGGAACCAGGTAAGCATGCTCTGTAAAAAAGGTTTCATCATTCTGAATAACAACATCCCCGACTAAAAAAGTCCTTGTAAACATTTGAGAATGAATTACAGTCCTGCCAAGAGGATTGATTATACAGCTTATACCTCCATTCGCAGCTCTGATTACGGATCGCCGGTTTTCAACCGCCCGCAAAACGGACATCTCCTTGTGCTGGTAAGGACCGCTGGAATTACCGTACCAGCTGTCATTGGTTACTACAGTAATAAACTGTGCCCCTTTTCTAACAAATTCAGAAACAAAAATCGGGTAGATAGATTCATAGCAAACCAGTCCATCTATTTTAACAGTATCATTGGCATTTGATAATCCCTTATTCAATTCTGTATCTTTTATTTTAAATACAGTAGTATCTTTTCCTACATTCCACCCGGTTATTCCGACTCCCCATTTAATTATTTTACCAAGGAATGGAAATTGGTCAACGAAGGGAACTCTCTCGCCAAACGGAACTAATTTCATTTTACCATATCTTTGAACTACACGGGTGTCGGGAGAAAATAAATATATTGCATTATACGTTGCATAATAACCCAGGTTATCACTATACTTTACACCACTGGGCATTTTCTCACCTTTATGATAATATCTTATATCAGGCATTCCTGTCATAAGGTATACATCATTTTTTTTAACAAAGTTATATATTGAATCGAGCGCATCTTCATACCCCCTGCTAAGAAGATATACGGGGAGGGCTGTTTCAGGCCATACAATAAATTTGGCTCCTTTACTCTCAGCTTTACGGGAATAATTTAAATATAATTTAACAAAATCATTTAAACTGCCAACATCCCATTTAGCCCATGGATTAATATTAGGCTGAATCAAACCTACTCTGATTTTTCTATCTGATGAATGATAGGTATCAATTTTAATGAAGCCATATAACAGAATAAATGAATAGATTAAAACTGCAGCAATTAAATTGTAATAATATATTTTTCCTTCAGAATAATATTTTATAAAAACTTTATAAATGAGAACGTTTATCAGCACAACAACTAACGATAATCCTAAAGTCCCTATGATATCTGCTATTTGTATAAAAGATGTAAAATGGGCGAGACCGCTTCCGAGTGTAAGCCACGGGAAGCTAAGATCAGTTACCATGTATGCATATTCATAGGTTACCCAGAAAAGCGGGAAAAAATATAATGCGGTTTTACCGGGGAAAATTTTTCTCGAGAAATAATATATTGTTGAAGGTATTAATAAAAATAGCGGATTAACAAATATAAGCAGTACACCGGAAATCATTAAAAAAGGATCGGCACCTTTTTGCCAGCTTCCAACCCAGTAAAGTGTAATTAAGCTGAAAACAAAAAAAGCCAGGTAGGAAGACCGGTTTATATCAATTAAAGTTGTTTTCTTCTCAATTACATAAAAATAGGGAACTAAACCAAAGAACATTAAAAGTTGAAATGGAAATGGAAAAGGCGGGAAAGAGATTCCTAATAAAATGCCGCTTAAAATTAATAATAATCTTTCCTTGTTCTTTATCTTTTTCTGTTCAGGTGTTAATACTTCTCTATTCTTCCAGATATTTATTTGCAACCTTTTATCCTTTAACCGATTTTTTCTTCTTCCAGAAATATTTTAAAATCAAAAATAAAATAACAGCACAAGTTACAATTACTGCTATATTTGAATATGTTGAAAGATAGTGATCAACAATTCCAATATTGTGTCCGAATATAATTCCTAAATAAATAATTGAGGCATTCCAGACAAGTGCACTAATTGTGGCGAGTATAACTGTCTTTTTTACATTAAGCTCGCTAAGCCCCGCAAACAATGAAATAACGGAACGAGTTCCGGGTAAAAACCTGTTAACCAATATAATCCTGTAGCCGTACTTAGAAAACCATCTTTCAACTGTCTCAAGTCCCTCAGTAGAAATAAATCTGACTTTGCCCGCCCGTATTAATTTTTTATCCAATTGTGTCCCGATAAAAAACAAGGCCATAAATCCAATAACGCTTCCAACAGTCGTAACCAAAAGTGTGGGCACAAAATGCAGTGAATGTGTCCCGATTAAAGATCCCCCGAGAACTACAACAAAATCGCTGGGAGACGGAGGAAAGACATTTTCAACAAAAGCAAAAGCAAAAAGTGAAATATATATCCAGAATGGAGATAAACCAGATATGAAATCGAGGATATGTTCAATCATTATTTTTATTTCTAATAATTAAAACTGAAGCAAACGCAGATGCCCCTTCTTTCCTGCCTACAAATCCTAATTTTTCAGTTGTTGTTGCTTTAACAGAAATTTGATCAACTTCGCAGTTCAGCATTTCCGAGATTTTTTCCCTAATATCTGAAATATAAGGTGAAAGTTTTGGAGACTGCATTGCAACCACAGCATCAATATTTCCCAAATAATATCCTTTTTCAAGGACTAACTCATGCGCTTTTTGTAAAAATATTTTGCTGTCGGCATCTTTATTTTTTTTATCCGTATCGGGGAAAAGCTGCCCTATATCACCCATCGAAATTGCACCTAATAATGCATCTGTAATTGCATGGAGAAGCACATCCGCATCGGAATGACCAAGTAAACCTCTATCAGATAGAATTTCAATTCCACCTAAAATCATTTTCCTCCCTTCAGCAAAGGCATGAACATCGAAACCGATCCCGGTTCTAAATTCAGGTTTCAATATTCTACCTCGAAAGTTGAAAATTCATTTTTAAATTCACCCCATTCAATTTTTGAATTATTAACATGTGCGGAACGCGGGCCAATTTTTATTTTTTTAAATAATTCTTCAATTTGATTTTTTTCACCTTCAGCAACAGTAAGGACAGAGCCATCGTATAAATTTTTCACGTAGCCTTTAATCCCAAGCTGTTGCGCATTTCTAATAACAAAATACCTGAATCCAACACCTTGAACAAGTCCGTTCACTATAATTTCCGCATGTTTTTTATTATCACTCATTATCTCTATTTGTTTAATGTAACTGTTTTATTATTTTTATTCTTAATCAATTCCGTAGCTAAAAGTCCGATGAAAATAAATGCACATCCTAAAAGTCTAAAATCAGAAATTTTTTCATTGAGCGCAACAAAAGCAACAATGGCAGAAAAAATAGGTTCAAATGAAAAGATTATTCCTGCTTTTGTCGGCGTTGTTTCTTTCTGAAATCTTGTTTGCAATATTGTAGTTATAATTGTAGCCAAAATTGATGTATATAAAATTGCAAATAAAAGATTGTTACTTAAGGTTAATTTAATGTTTTCTAATCCTGCCAGGGAAAAAATAAAAGCAAAAATAAAACCTAATATACCTGTGATGGCAATTTGCAAAAAAACAAGCGACATTAAATCTAATTTTTTACTTTCGATATCAAGGTATACTATATAGAGTGCAAAAAACATAGCACATAGAAGTGTTAAAAAATCACCTATATTAAAATTTTCACCTATTTCGTTGAAAACATTGAGAAAAGTATTGCCTTTGCTTGAAAGAAAAATCAAACCCAAAAGGACTAAAAAAATCCCAATCAAGCTTCCTTTTGCAGGTTTTCTTTTTTCTATTATTAACTGAAAAATCGGGGTAAATAAAACAAAAGTTCCGGTAATAAAACCTGATTTAGTTGCCGAAGTAAAATTTAAACCCGCTGTTTGAGAAGCAAAACCAAGAAAATAAAATACTCCAACTATTAATCCCCCATAAAAAGTTTTTTTATCAATTCTTTTTAAAATCTTAAATATAAATGGAAAGAGAACTAATGCAGCAAAAGAAAATCTTATCGATACAAAAAGCATCGGGGAGATATCATTCAGAGCTGATTTTATAATTACAAAAGTTGCTCCCCAAATTGTGGTTGCGAGCAGTAATGCTCCTTCGGCAGTAAATTTCTTCATTTAAAAGTAATTCTATCTTTATATATTTACTTGATACCTGATTTGCTTTTTTGAAGCAGATATCAATTTGAAAAGAATTTCAAAGAGAATATTTTCCCCATCTAACATTTTCCATTTAACATACTCCATATTCCATTTACCATCCTTAATCATTCCCTTTTGAATATCCAAATGATTTAAGAAGATTTTCATTTGAACGCCATTTCTTTCTAACCTTAACTCTTAAATCCAAATACACTTCCTTTTTCAAAAAATCTTCAACAGCTTTACGTGAAATCAATCCTAACTTTTTAATTGCAGTTCCATTTTTCCCTATAATAATTCCTTTTTGACTTTCTTTCTCCACAACGATTTCTGCACTTATATAATCTTTTTTATCTTCCCTTTCTTTATAGTCGGCTATAAGCACTTCAATACTATATGGGATTTCTTCCTGGTACAATTCCAGAATTTTCTCACGAATTATCTCGGAGACAAAAAATCTTTCATTTTCATCTGCTACAATGTCATCAGGGTAAAAGCTGGGGCCTTCAGGCAAATAATCTACTATAGTTGATGCAACTTCATTGGTATTAAATCCAAGGCTTGCAGAAAACGGGATAATTTTTTTAAAATCATATTTTTTTTGAATCTTTTCAATTAGATTCTGAACAAATTCCTGTGAAGAAAGATCAATTTTATTTATTACTAAAATCTTTGGTTTTTTATCATTCAATATTCCTTTGACATAGTCTTCATTTAAAATTTTACTTCCTGCCGGATCGGAACTGATATCTAAAATTATCAAAAAAATATCAGCATCTTTAACAGACTGACTAACCGCTTCCATCATTTTTTCCTGGAGTAAATAACCCGGTTTTAAAATGCCCGGATTATCAAGAAAGATAACCTGGAAATCTCTTTCCGAAAGAATTCCAAGAATTCTTTTGCGTGTAGTTTGCGGTTTATTTGTAGTAATTGAAAGTTTTTGCCCTATCAGGGAATTCATTAAAGTGGATTTTCCTGAATTAGGCAATCCCAGTATAGATACATAGCCGGCTTTATGGTTCATAATAAATAATTATTCTTCAAAAACAACTGCGGTTCCGCTTGCACTAACCATAAGCATATTTGTACCGGTACTTCCAATAGTTTCGTAATCAAGATCAACTGCAATGACAGCATTTCCGCCAAGCGATGAAGCTTGTTCAGCCATTTCCTGAACAGCTATATCTTTGGCTTTCCGAAGCTCCCTTTCATATGCAGCAGATCTACCTCCGACGATATCCCTTATTCCTGCAAAAATATCCTTAAAAATATTTGCTCCCAATATTGCTTCACCGCTAACTAAACCAATATATTTAATAATTTTCTTTCCTTCTATATTTGGAGTAGTTAGTATAAGCATAGTACCTCCTTTTTTTTATTTGAAATATCTGCAAATATACAAAACAATACAGATATTTTGATTTAAAATAAGGAAAACTTTTGTTCGGAACTTAGTATGTTTATGTTTTCTTCAGAATTTTTGGAATTACAATATTAAACTGAAGTGTTAGCTTATCTTTAACCGGCATTAATAATAATGATGGTCTCTTTATTTTAAATTCTGTAAGACTAATAAAAAATTTTCCGTTAAAAATTGTATCATTATTATCAAACCTTTCGGAAACTTCAATCGGGATAGTTTTAGTAACATTATGAAATGTTAATTTTCCCGTTATTAATAGAGAATCATTTTTAAAATATTGAATAGAATCCCCTTTAAATTCCACTTCCGGGTAATCAATTGCATCAACAACTTCACCCATATGAGAATCCCTGTTGGAATTCCCGCTGTCAAATGATAAAACATCTGCATTTACAGATACACCTTTTATTTTTCCCGTTGCACTGTCATAGTTAACATTACAATTTACATCCTTACTGATTCCATGAACAGTATGCAACGGATGAACAAGAGTGTATTCTAGGGTTGAACCATCTTTTGCATGAATAGAAATAATTGATGCAGGATAAATAAATACAGCGGAATAAATAAGTAAAATAAAAATCATAATTTTTTTCATTTAAAACCTCTTAAGAAATTATTTAAAAATACAATTTCCTGCTTCAAAGAAAATATTTTTCATACTAAAAGAATATTGTTATTATAGAAGCAGTAAAGGCAGTATAAGTAACATAAGCTGTTATTTGATGTACTCTTGCCCTAGCCATATTAAACCTTTCCGGACCTCTTACTCCGTTAAAATGTGACCTCCTAACAATACTATTTGCAAGTATGGGTAATGCAATCATGCCTGCAGCATGTACAAATGCAAGCAGTTTGTGCCAAAAGACGGTATCATGTTCACCGCCGCGTCTTATAAGTGGAGGAGGAGATAAAATTGCCAGCAAAGCTGTAGTACTATACCCAATTATGGTTGCTTCTGCTAAAGGACTATGCCAGTCTCTGAATTTTCTGTTACCATTTAAAGTAAGCTGCCCTGCCAAAACAGTTGCACCCATTAAGAACCAGGTAGTAATCCCAAAACGCTGATGCCATGTTAGCATTGTTCGTCTTAAAGCCAGTTCACTTTTACGTTTTTGGGGAGTCAGTTCACCGCTTCGGAAAATTCCATGAACACCCCAAAGAAGGTTCTCCATCCAGCTCATATCCTTGGGAAGTAATCTCCTGGCAGTTCTTTCCTCATCTGTATTGGCAGTATCTAAGATTAAATTACCAAACTGTTGTGAGTCAAAATTGACATTATTAATTCCATCGTTATATAATGAAGATTCTGTTTCCAATACTAATGAATGATGAATATCATGATTTTGTAATGTTGCTTTTGAAGACGATATATCATGAGGAAAAACAATTTGTGCATTTAATATGAATATGAATAAAATTAATGCACTTATGATTCGGTTAAACATTTTTTCTCCGACTATGTTGTGTGGATAGTGTGTTATATGATCTTATTTCTATGATATTGTTTATTAACTTTTTAAAGTTAAACTGGGGACTTTTGTGAGAGATGTTGAGAAACAATTCCACGTGTAAAAGATAAATTTTTAACAATTCATGAACACAATTTTATTTAAAACTATTTTGAACTGTAAAAAATTTAACTATAGAATTTTTCCTCGCGTGAAGTGAAGATAAACATAAGAAATTCGACTAATATATCAAGAGATTTAGATCACTGCCAAATAATTCTGATTTTTCTCTCAAAAGGAAAAGTATCCGGATGCAGAGTTGTGCAGACTTTGTTCAAACTAGGAACTGTATATTTACCTGAAGGTTAAAATTTGTTCTGTATTTCTTTTATATGCTTATGACTTTCAAAAAAGAAATATGCAGAAATAAGTATGCCCAGCGAAATTATCGAGCCAAATATCGATATTCCTGAACCATCAAAAATCTTTCTAATAAAAATGGAAAAACTTTCAAGAGATGAAACCAGGTAACCCAAGAATTGTCCGGTTGAAGAAGTTTGTTCAGGAGAATTGATCAGCAAGGTAATAACAATTCCAATAATTGCCAGACTTAATAAAATAAAGAAAGAAGATACCGAGACAATAAAATATTTATCAGCTTTTTTAGGTTTAAATTTAACAGTAATTTTTTGCATCAAATTAGAAGTAAAATTTTTACTTACTTCAAACTCTTTTATTTCTTTAAGTCCATTATGAACTCTCAACATAACTTTTAAATTTTCTCTATCCGGCTCAGATTCTTTCAATATTGCTTTCACTTCGTTAACAGTTTTATAATCAAGTTCACCATCAATATACTTATTTAATATTTCATCACTTAAGCTGTTCATCTCAATTCCTCCGATAAATTAGATTTTATTAATATATCTTTAAAAGTATTCCTGGCCCTATACAAAAGGACTTTAACATTGGATATAGATGAAGATGTCGCTTCAGCAATTTCTTCACAGCTCATTCCATTGAGGTAAAACATATTAATAACAATAGAATATTTTTCCGGAAGCTGTTCTATTAATGAATTAACAATTTCTGAAATATTTTTCTGTTCAGCCTGATTATAATCTATTTTGCTTTCAAGTTCAAGATGATCTTCAACACTTGTCATTTCGTTTTCAATCTTTCTTTTTTTACTCGATAATTTAGTCAGTGCCGTATTATATACTATCCTGTAAAACCATGTAGAAAATTTAGATTCTTTTTTGAAATTTTTTAATCCGTTAAAAGTTTTGATAAAAGCATCCTGTAGAATTTCCTCGGCTTCCATATCATTTTTTAACATCCGCTTCAACAGGGAAAATGCTTTGTTTTTATACCTGTCGACTAAAATAGAAAAATCCGAATGATTTCCTCGTTTTATAGATTCAATTATCTCAAAATCAGTTAGATTCTTCATAATTTTTAGACCCCTAAAGCCAAAACAAGGTTACAAATAATATATTAGTCAAAATTACAACCATAATTAAAACCTTGTAACCTAATTTAACTAAAGATAGTCATAAGAAATAGAGAAAAGAGAAAATTTATATAAAGGAGCCAGCAGATAAAATCCGGCTCATAAAATGAAAGGAGAATAAAATGGCACCCGAAGTAATTGGAGTATTTATTCCGATAGTTCTTTTTTTAGTTGTCGGTTTAATTTGGGTAACATCATTTTATTTCAAATCCAGGGAAAGACAAATGCTTATTGACAAAGGACTGGATGCGCAGTCAATAAAGGAATTCTTTGAACAGAAACACGATCCCTACACATTAATGAAGTGGGGTATTATTATACTTGCATTTGGAGTAGGACTTGGCCTGGGTTTGATGCTTCAGGATTATACTAATGAGGATTATTGGATTGTATTATTTATGTTTGCATTTACCGGTATGGGATTTATAGTTGCAAATGTTGTTGCTCAAAAATTATTAAAGAAAAATCAATAAGATTATATATATCCCGAAATATTGAAAAAACCCGGTCTATAAAGCCGGGTTTTTAAAAAATTATTTTTACTAAACCTCTTCCTGGGCCGCAAGCCATCTCTCACAATCCAATGCAGCCATACAACCCGAACCGGCAGCAGTTACAGCTTGACGGTAAGTTTTATCAGCTACATCACCGGCAGCAAAAACACCTTCGATATTTGTATATGTAGAACCCGGTTTAACCTTTAAGTATCCGGTTTCATCCATATCAAGAATACCGTTAAATAACTCGGTGTTCGGTTTATGCCCGATTGCGATAAATAAACCATCCACGTCAATATTCTTTGTTGAATGATCTTTAGTATTTTCAATTACTGCACCAGTCATTACCTTGCGTCCGTTTTCTTCTTTTCCTAAAACTTCTTTTATAACACTGCTCGTTAAGAATTTTATTTTAGGATTTTTCTTTGCTCTTGCAAGCATAATTTTAGAAGAACGGAATTCATCTCGTCTATGCACAATAGTTACTTCAGCAGCAAATTTTGTTAAAAATGTCGCCTCTTCCATTGCAGTATCGCCGCCGCCTACTACCAGTACTTTTAAACCTTTGTAAAAGAATCCGTCGCAGGTAGCACAAGCAGAAACACCATATCCCATATACTTACTTTCGCTTTCGATTCCTAAAAGTTTGGCAGAAGCACCTGTTGCAATAATTACTGAATCAGCAGTATAGGATTCATCATAAGATTCAAGAACGATAGGCCTTTTGGATAAATCAACTTTTGTTATCTCTTTATAAATAGATTTGGCACCAAATCTATGCGCCTGCTTACGCATTACATCCATTAATTGCGGCCCTTGTATCCCGGTTTCAAAACCAGGATAATTCTCAACTTCAGTGGTTATTGTTAATTGTCCGCCTGGCTGCAAACCTTCAAAAATAACAGGATTTAAGTTTGCTCTTGCTGTATACAATGCTGCAGTAAAACCTGCAGGTCCTGCTCCGATTACTACAACTTTAAAATGATTATTGTTACTAATTTCAGTCATTTTTTCTCCATAAACAGAATTATTTGAAAAATAAAATTAAACATTATAACAATTAGATACATGAAAGTGTGGGTGGTTTCAAAACGGTTAAGAAACAAATGCGGCATTTCTCTTTAATCCGGATAATTTAGCTCTTTTAACCGGACTTTCTTTAAATCTTTCATTGAAATCTTCCTTAGAAAAAGACATTATTTTTTTGATATCAATTTCCTTGTTTTCATTTGCAGGGAAAAATTCAATCAATTTAGTAATTTTAGAAAATTTATTATTCCAGGGGCAAACATCCTGGCAAATATCGCAGCCAAAAATCCAATTTTCAAATTTTCCTTTGAATTGTTCGGGAATTTCTTTTTTGTTTTCAATCGTTAAGTAAGAGATACATTTATTTGCATCAACAACATATTCATCAATGATTGCATTTGTAGGACAGGCATCAATACAGGCTCTGCATGAACCGCAAAAATCTTCAATAGGCAACGAGTATTCAAATTCGAAATTTGTAATTAAAGTAGCAATGAAAAACCAGCTTCCATATTCCTTGTTTATTACATTTGTATGTTTACCGAGCCATCCAAGTCCTGATTTAACAGCCCAGGCTTTATCCATTACAGGACCTGTATCTACATATGTTTTTGCTTCAAATGAATTATCTATTTTTTTTATTTCATCAACCAGTTTATCCAGCTTTTGCCAAATAATTAAATGATAATCCTTCCCCCAAGCATAACGGGAAATTTTCCCTTTGCTTTTGTAATTAGAATATTTTTCCGGTGTAAAATAATTTAATCCTAAAGAGATTACGGATTTAGCAGATGTAAGCAGGCTATTAACATTTTTTCGTTTTTCAATATTTCTTTCCATATACCGCATACCAGCCTGGTAATTTTCATTTAACCATTTTTCAAGATTTGTTATTTCTTTAGTGAGTTCTTTGGCAGGTGTAAATCCGATCAAATCAAAGCCCTGTTCTTTAGCTTTCTCAATTACTATGTCATTAGTTATTTTCGTTTTCACCAATTTATTCTTTTTTTTATCACTTTTATATAAACCTGATCATCAATAATTTTTACATCATAATTATCAAGTCCACTTGTACCAGTAGGAGTTTTCCCCGTTTTTAGATTAAACATCCAGCCATGAACTGGGCAGGTAACGTATTCATTTTCTATAAATCCATCATAAATCAGGGCAGTATGCTGATGAGGACAAATATTACTTAAAGCATATATCTCATCATCAACTTTAAAGACAGCTATATCAACATCATTTACTATAAATCTTAGGCCTTCACGATCTTTTAGCTGATTTAATGAGCAAACATTTTGAAACTCTTCATCTTTAAAGCTTTTCATATTTATCATCAACTAAAAAACCTTTCTCAGTCTTTTTTATTGTAGCCAAAGGATAAAAAGGATCATGTTCAAAAAATAGTTTCCAGTTTTCTTCAACAATTTTGGGAAGAAGCATTTTCTTTTCCTTTACAGTTTCCAGTGGCTGAATATCATATCCCATAACATAAGGAATACGAATGTGCGATGCAGTAGGAAAAAGATCAGCACAATACAGAATTGTTGTTGAAGAATCAAAAATTTTCAAAAGCTGCTGGCCGAAAGTATGACCGTTAACAACAATAAATTCAATCTCATCATCAAAATTTTCGGCACCGCTGAGTAAGTTAAGAACTCCATATTCCATAAGGGGATGAAATTTTTCCTTAATATAACTACCCCTGTCCCTATCGGAGGGATTCATTGCCCAATTATAATTTTGTTTTTGAACATAATATTTAGCATTTGGAAATGCAGGAATTGATTTCCCGTTATTCTTTTTTAGTGAACCACCGGTATGATCAAAATGAAGATGAGTTAATATTACATCCGTTATTTGATCTTTATTTATACCCAGTTTTTCCAGAGATTTATCAATAGAGTTTTCTTCCTGGTTAATCTTATAAATTTCTCTTGATTTTTCATCCCAATCACTTCCCATGCCCGTATCAACTAATATTTTTTTGTTGTTTGAAATTAACAACAAATTACGGATTGAAAGAGTAATTCTATTAACATCATCTGAAGGATTTGTTTTCTTCCATAATGGCTTTGGAATTATTCCGAACATTGCTCCACCATCAAGAACAAATGTACCCGATTCAATAATATATAATTCATATTTTCCAATTTTCATTTTACTACATATAGAAATTAAAGAAATATAACACTACAAATTTAATTATTTATAATCTCAAAAAAGTAGTTTACTGTAACAGAATAAAATAATACACAGTTTTATGAAAAATCATTAAATGAAGTTTTCAGAGATATGCTAAAAATGTGAAATGTTCCATAAACAAGAAAGGGCATCTTGCGATGCCCTTTCAGTTCCCGAACTTTTTATACTTTCTGTATCCCCATCAACATTACTCCCCTCGTTTTTCTTCTCCCCTTACCCGTTCTCCCCTATTAAAAATTAATTAGCTAGCCAATTCTTCAATTGGAATACAACAATCAACAGGGCAGACATCAGCACACTGGGGTTGATCATGAAAGCCTTCGCATTCAGTACATTTATCAGGTACAATGTAAAAATACTCATTAGAAAAAAATCCAGATTTTCCGGATGGTGACGCATCATTTTCACCGAAACTTTTTCCATCTAATTCCCATTCAGTTCCCCCTTCATAAATTGCATTATTTGGACATTCTGGTTCGCAAGCCCCACAATTTATACATTCATCCGTGATCCGTAAAGCCATTTTTTTACTCCTTATTTTCGCTTTTTATTAAGAAAACTACTTTAAATAATTCGCTGTTAAATAGGCTAATTTTGTGCCAATTCGCATTAAAGTTATTTTAATACTAAAATTCGGAATCTGAATAAAAAATTATACTGTATTTAGATATTTGAAGACAACAATTTTCATCTGTGAGAAATGGCTACACAAATTCTTAAATATGGAAGATTCCCGATTTTAGAAAGTGTAAAAATGGAAAGAATTAAAGGAATAATTTACCACACATTATCTGGTTAAATTATAAACCCAAATGCATAAAAACTTAAATAATTGAATATTAAAAGATATTTTTATCGGCCGATTCCATCCAGATATTCTTTTCTTGCTAACAAGGTTTCTTCATCTTCTTCATGGTTAGGATCCGGGATGCAGCAATCGACCGGACATACTGCGGCACATTGAGGTTCATCATGAAAACCTTTGCATTCAGTACATTTATCGGGAACAATATAGAAAAAGTCATTTGAGTAAAATCCTGTAGCCCCTGATGGAGCAGCAGCATCCTGACCATAATCTTTACCTGCAAGTTCCCATTCTGCACCACCTTCATAAATGGCAGTATTAGGGCATTCTGGCTCACAAGCACCACAATTAATACATTCTTCAGTAATCATTATTGCCATTTTTATAAACCACTCCTTTCAGAAAAAATAATCTAGAATTTTGAATTCAAAAATAATAATGTTTAAATATTGTTCAAGTATAAAATAATATTTACCAGCTTCCGCTGGCACCGCCGCCGCCGAATGAACCACCGCCACCGCTGAAACCTCCAAAACTACCGCCTGAACTGCCGCCGCCTCCGAAACCACCAGGGAAAAAGATAAAACCGCCGCCGCCTCTTCGTCCACCTCTAAACAAGAACCTGATAATAAAGAAAATAATTATAATAAAGGGGAACAAATTAGGAAGTCCTTTATCCTTTTTATCGGGTTTGTAATCAGCTTTATATTCACCTTTAACTGCAGAAATAATTGCATTTATCCCTGCTGTTATACCGCCATAGTATTCTTCTTTTCTAAAATAAGGAAACATTACATTTCTAATTATAGAAGATGCAAGTGCATCGGGTAAAGCACCTTCAAGACCATATCCAACTTCAATCCTTGCCTTACGATCACCTTTGACAATCAAAATCAATATTCCATTATCAAGTTTTTTTGTTCCTACCTTATTCTGATGTGCAACATCATAAGAATATTCTTCAATAGGGTAATTATCCAAAGTAGGAATCATTAGCATTACAATTTGATTACTAGTTGAATCTTCAAATGTTCTCAAACGGTAATCCAGAGTACTTAACTGTTCTGCAGTTAGAGTATTTGTTAAATCGGTGGCCCAGTTCTGCAGCTGAGGAATTTTAGGTTCAGCATAAAGTAATATAGAACAGAAAAAAAATAAATACAGATACTTCATTAATTAAAATTCCACTTTAGGAGGGGTTTCAGAACCCGGTGCAGCCTTAAAATATTGTTTAACCGGAAAACCGAATGTGCTGGCAAAAAATGAATTTGGAAAGGTTTTAATCGTAGTATTATATTCCTGCACTGTTAAGTTAAACTTTCTTCTTTCAACAGCTATCCTGTTTTCAGTACCTTCAAGCTGTGCCTGAAGCTGCAAAAAATTCTCATTAGCTTTTAAGTTAGGATAATTTTCAACGGTAACAAGTAAACGGGACAATGCACCACTCAATTGTCCCTGTGCCTGTTCAAATCTTTGAAAAGCCTGCGGATCATTCAAAACCTCGGGAGTAACAGTCATTTGGCTTACCTTAGCCCTGGCTTCGGTAACATCGGTCAAAACTCCTCTTTCAAAGTTAGCATACCCTTTAACTGTGTTTACTAAATTCGGGATAAGATCTGCTCTTCTCTGATACTGGTTTTCGACCTGACTCCAGCTTTCATTTACCGTTTCATTTAATTTAACCAGGTTATTATATGCCCCGATTCCCCAAACAATAAGGATTATAACTATTAATCCAATTGCACCTGCAATTGAACACCCGATTATCATCCCTTTTCGTTTCATTTAAACTCCCTATATTTTTAAGGTTTAAATTTCATTTTAATGTACTAATGGAAAAAACTGTAAATAATACAGTTATTTTAATTTATAATGAATTTAACTTAATATCCAATCTAATCCGGGTATTTTTAATTACTTAGTTAATATGGGAAAGCTTAAAAATTCAAAAAATTTACAATTATTACATTAAGAAGACTAAAAAGTCAATTAATTTTTAGCCACTCTGATTTTCAAAATAAAAACAAAAAATATTTTCAATTTACTATCTTTAAGGTTTTTCCCCTTTGTAATTTAGTTGTAAATATTCCAAAGCTTTATTGCTTATTTCCCTGTTTTTCTCTTCAGCAAATTTTTCAGCATTTTGAACATCACCTCGATAAAATCTGAGCCAAAGAAGTTCTCCTACAGCTATACCGTCAAAGGCTCTGTTTTCAATAAATGCATTAACAGTGACATATCCCCAGAGCAAATTCCATCCGAGCGACAGAATGCCGCTTATATAATGTCCTGTATATAATTGACCGGCACCGGGAATAATAAAAGATAATATTTTAGCTTTTAAAACCGAATATCTTTCATTTTCAACTTTCTCCGATATCTTTTTTAATTCACGACCTGAATTTATTTTACTAAATTCTTCTGCAGCATTATCCCATTTATCAGCAAAAATATATGTCCACCCCCTCCAATAAATGATTTCATTTTTTTTACTTGTAAAACGTCTATCCGTTTCTAAAGAATCAAGTAAAGTAAAAGCCCTGGTTATTGTCCGCCTCAGAATATTAATCTTAATTACTTCAATTTTTGTATTGAACAGTTCTTCATTATTGGAAGTGTGAATTCCTGCCAGGAAAAAATATCGGATTGCATCAGAAAATTTGGCTCCCGTCTTATAAGATTCACCAATTAATTCATTAGCAGAATATGCATATTGATTTTCCTTATCAAAAAATAAAAGCCTTTTTAATTCAGTTATTGCATCAAAATATTCTTCTTTATTATACAATTCTTTTGCATGATTAAATTGAACTTTTAGTTCTTCTGTTAAACTGTTTTGTGAAAAAGTATAAGAATTAAAAACTATTATAAAAAAAATAATTATGGGGAAGAGGAAATATTTTTTATCTGCAGAAATCATATTCAGGTGTAAAATAATTTTTTTGTTCAAGATATAATTTCACTTCTTTTGAAAAATTGAAACTGATTCCGGCATTATAAATTTGAGCTGATGCGGCAGAGCCATAAATGTTGCCTGCATAAAAAAACGTAGTAAGTCCGCTGAAAATCCAGCCCCTAAAATTATGTTTTGCCCTGAAATTATCATATGCAAGATAACCGCATAAACCAGTTGCGATAGCTGCAAATATTCCGTCACCAACTTGATCAGAATAAATTTTCCCGGCACCCGGGATTAATATTGATAAGATCACCGCTGTGATTTCACTTTTATACGGCGGGTGAATCTTCTCCCGGTAAAAATTTTTAACTATTTCTTCTTCCTTAGAACTAAAAGGGAGTAGAAATTCTTTTTGAGGAGGAAGTTGATCATCAGTAAAAAGATAAGAGAAATAAAACAATTTTTTAGTTTCTTCTGAATTATTCATTTTTTTTGAGTATTCACCCCGGAATACAGAATAATCACCCAATTCGAAAAGTGATCTGAAATATTCAACCTGTGCATTTTTATAATACTTGGAATTGTTGTTTATTCGTTCAAACCAGTCTAATGATTTTTTATAATCACCTATATATAAATAAGATAAACCTATTTTGAATTCTATAGAATCATTATAATTAATATTCAAGTACTTCTCATATTCAATTGCTGCTCGCAGATAATCATCAGTACAAAAAAGATAGTCTGCAAATTTTTTAATATTGTAGGGAGAATAAATATCTATTTGGCTGGAGGAATCCCTTTGTGAAAAGGCTTGTGAATTAAACAAAAAAATTATGTATAAAATTATTACCATTCAGTTTTCACGACTGATTCAGGTGTAATTTTTTTTATATCTTCTTTATCTAATGTATAAAATACAACAGGATCATAAAAGTGTCCATCTTCAACACGGGGATAATGATTTAATTTAAATAAATTTAAATCCCTTGTAAAACGGTCGGCAAACATTAAAGTCCCCTGTAGAATATTTGTTTTTTTCACTGCCTTGATAAAAAAAGATGAACATGTAGGACTAAAAGAACAATTATCACCATCAACATCTGAAATGAAAAACCAGTAAGCATCGGCGAAAGATTTTAATATAAAGCCACCAAAATTTTCTTCGGATAAAGAATAATTTCTTTTCCCGGTAATAGTTTGATCAGAAATTTTATAAGAATAATTTGCCTTCCCCCATTTTTGCCAATCAGTTGAATTAAGCTCTTTCCCATATTTGTTATCCTGGGGAAATAAATTGATTACAAAAATAAGGAAAAAGAGTATTGTATATTTCATTCCTTAGTTTTCATGAGAATCTAATAATGATCTTGCAATAACCAGCTTCTGTATTTCAGAAGTTCCTTCATATATTTCTGTGATTTTAGCGTCCCTTAAATACCTTTCAACTAAATACTCACGGACATAACCATAACCACCATGAATCTGGATAGCATCAAGTGCACATTCTACGGCTATCTTGGAAGAATACAATTTGGCCATTGCTGCTTCGGCAACATAAGGTTTGTCATTATCCTTTAATGCAGCAGCTTTAAAAGTAAGCAGCTTGGCAGCATCTATCTTAGTTGCCATATCCGACAATTTAAATTGAACAGCTTGAAAATCTGCAATATGCTTTCCAAAAGCTTTTCTCTGCTGTGAATATCTTACAGATGCTTCCAAAGATGCTTCGGCAATTCCTATTGCCTGTGCTGCAATTCCTATTCTTCCGCCATTCAATGTATTCATAGCAAATTTAAAACCTCTTCCCTCTTCCCATACAATATTTTTAGCAGGAACTTTGCAGTTTTCAAAAGTAAGTGAACATGTATCCGAACTGCGGATTCCGAGTTTATCTTCTTTTTTTCCCTGATCAAAACCTTCCATCCCTTTTTCTACAATAAAAGTAGAAATTCCATGATGACCTTTTTCTTTATCGGTTGTTGCCATAACCAGATAATAATCTGCGGACTTTCCGTTCGTTGTCCAGTTCTTAACGCCATTTAAATAATAATAATCATCTTTTTTATCTGCAGTAGTTTTTTGATGTGTTGCATCACTTCCTGCTTCCGGTTCCGACAAAGCAAAGGCTCCTAATTTTTCACCTTTGGCCAAAGGAGTCAAATATTTTTCCTTAATAAAATCATCACCATATTCCTGAAGGCCATGACAAACTAATGAATTATTTACAGACATAATTACACCTACACTTGCATCGACTTTAGAAATTTCAATTAATGCAAGAACATAGCTGACAGTATCCAGTCCTGCACCACCATATTCAGGGGAAACCATCATTCCCAGGAAGCCGAGTTCACCAAGCTTTTTAACTATTTCAGTCGGGAATTCTGCTTTTATATCACGCTCTATAGAGGAGGGAGCAATTTCAGATTCCGCAAATTCTTTTGCTGAATCTTTAATGAGTTTCTGGTCTTCAGAAAATTCAAAATTCATAATTTTTTCCTTTTTTTAATAATTACTTTTTGGTAATTAAAATAAATACTGAACTTTTGATTCATTATTAAAATAAAAATAAGTGAATTATTATTCTATAGCAATTATTAAGTAAGTGATATAATCCCCCGCGGCTTAAAGATTTTCAATATCTATCATATTCATTAAATACATTAAATTTCTGAATGAAATTGGAACTTTGCTGCCCAACATCTTCTTTTTATACTGCAAATGTTATTATTATATTTCGAATATGAATGCTGAAATGATTAAAGAAGAAATAGCCGGAAGAAGAAAGAAATTATTAAAAGGTTTAACCCTTCAGGAATTACAAGATTATTTCATTGAATCCGGCGAATCAAAATTTCGCGGTGAGCAGGTTTTTAACTGGATGTACAATCATCTTTCCGATAATTTTAATGAAATGCTGAATCTTCCCAAATTACTAAGACAAAAACTGGAAGAAGAAGCAGAACTAAACACTCTGCAATATATTGATTCAGAAATATCCGGAGAAACGGGAACAAAAAAATTTATCTTCTCAACAAAAGAGAACCATAAAATTGAATCTGTAATAATACCGGAAAACAAAAGAACAACACTCTGCATATCAACTCAAATCGGCTGTCCGCTTGATTGTGCTTTCTGTGCAACAGGATTAATGGGATACAGAAAAAATTTAACTCCGGGAGAAATTTTTGATCAATTTTTACTTGCTGCTAAAGATTACGGGAAGGACAATATTACTAATATTGTCTATATGGGAATGGGAGAGCCGCTGCTTAACTACCACGCTACTATAAAATCTCTGGAAATATTCGCGGAAGAATTGACAACCGGAATGAACTTGAAAAAAATCACCGTTTCAACAGTAGGTATCACTCCACGAATTTATGAACTTGCTGATACGGGATTAAAAGTGAGACTGGCTTTTTCTTTACATTCCTGTTTTGATGACATAAGATCGAGAATAATGCCTATTAACAAAAAATATACTCTCAAACAGAATATCGAAGCAATTAAATATTACGCTCAGAAAACAAAATCCAGAATAACTTTTGAATATGTAATGCTGGAAGGAATAAATGACGGGGATGATGATATAAAAGCACTGGTAAAGCTCTGCAGTGAAATTCCATCAAAAATAAATGTAATTCCTTTTAATTCATTACAGCATATGAATCCAACCGGATTTTCGGCAGAAATAAGACCGACAGTGAAAAACAGGATAGAAAAATTTGTCCAGAAACTGAGAGATAAAAATATCACTGTAACAGTTCGATTTACACAGGGGGAAGATATTGCCGCTGCCTGCGGACAACTTGCTGTTAAGTATTAAATAAGACCATATTAAATGAAAAAATTAACACATGATGATATTTCGAAAAACAGAAGTACTTTAGAAACTCTCCATAAAGTAAAGAAATTACCTGTTTATGTTGTTTTAAATAGTATACGCAGTAATTATAATGTAGGTTCAATCTTTCGAACTTCCGATGGAGCGATGATTGAAAAATTATATTTATGCGGATACACTCCTTATCCACCAAAGGAAGGATCGGCATTAGGGAAAAAAGAAATTTTAAAAACTGCTCTCGGTTCTACTGAAAGCGTTAATTGGGAATATGTTAAAGAACCAAAAGAAATTATTTTAAGGCTCAAACAAAAGGGGATAAAAATCTGTGCGCTTGAATTAACAAACACAAGCAAGCCATATTATGAAATTGATAATAAAGATTTTCCAATATGTTTATTAATTGGTAATGAGATAACCGGGGTATCGCAAGAGCTGCTCGATCTTTGCGATTATTCGGTTGAAATACAGCAATATGGGATCAAACAATCCTTAAATGTGGCGGTAGCATATGGAATTGCTGTATTTGAATTGAGAAAGATATTCGATACTCGGAAGTAGTTTGTTGGCTGTAGGTGGTTGGTCGAAAATGAATTCCCATTATTTCAAATATAATAAAACTGTAAAATAATAACTTAGTAACTTTTAATCTTTTCCCGTAAAATATTCTTCCCCATTATCTTTCGTATGAATCATAAGTAAATTTGCTCTGACTAGTTTAACTAAAGTACGTGATGCTCTCCTTTCAGATATATTAATTAAATTACTTAGTTCTTTTACGGATATTTTCTCATTCTTGTGAAGATATTCAAAAACAGTTTTTTCGTTTGGTCCCAGAGTATATTTTTTTAGCTGCATATTGTTTGATTGTGCCCGCATTATTCTAATCATTTCTTTGCTTGCCTGGATACTTTTATCAGCAACTCTAATCATTACGACAGCTTTATTTATATCAAAATTTTTCTGATAATCCTGGATCCTGTGCGGTTTGTTTTCTGATTCCAGTATTTCAGCAATAACAATTTCTTTCCCATATAGATCCATATATTCAATTTTTATATCTAAAGGAGGTTCACAATAATTAAATGCGGCATCTTTAATCAGTTCTGTTTCCCCTTTTTCCGATTCAACCCCATGAGCACTTTTATTATCATCAATACCGAATAAAATATACCCCCCCTTGGTATTTGCAAAAGCTATCATCTCTTTTGCAATTTTTTCAGATGAAGAAAATTTGCGTTTAAATTCACAAATTAAATTCTCTCCTTCTTCTATTAAATCTATTAGATCTCTTCTTTTCATAATTATTTTTGGGGAAATAATATGACATCGGCAATTCTTCCGCGGATTATTGTGGATCTTCTTAACACATAATTCGAATTAACATTTGGTTTATGAATTAAGGGAGAAGGAATAACCGCAGCAAGCCTGATGCATTCATTTAAGCTTAAGTTTGCAGGTTCTTTATGAAAATAAATTTCCGAAGCTTTTTTAATTCCGAAAATACCGTCACCCCATTCTACTGCATTAATATAATTTTGAAGGATTGTTTTTTTAGATATTTCTTTTTCCATTCTAAAAGCAATTAAAAGCTCTTTTGCTTTACGGTAAAAATTTCTCCCTGTATTTAAATAAAGATTTTTTGCCAGCTGCATTGTTATTGTACTTCCACCCCTGACAATTCTTCCTCTTCTTTTATTTGTTTTTATGGAAGTTTTTATTGCTTTCCAGTCAATACCTTTATGGTGAAAAAAATTTCCGTCTTCCATTGAAATTATAGCTTTTAGTAAATTAGGGTTTACATTAGTAATATTGATCCATGATTGCCTTGGATGGTATAAAAGATTTTGTTCAAATGCTCTTTGTTCCATTAATGATGTGAACCGAAAATGAGAATATTGCAATAGAGGTATCTGGAATGAAGGGAGTGAAAAATAAAAGATAAAAAGTATATACAAAAAAATACTTCGCGGTCTTTTTCCTTTTATATAGGGAATAGTTTTATCAAAAAGAAATCCTAATTCATTTTTGGGAAATTGCAAGTTAACCATCGAAAACTTTCTTTCGCTGACTTAATTGAAGAACTTGGTTACTTGTGTATTCTGGAAGGATCTGTTTTTAATGTGTCAGGGATCTTACCAGAATTTTTTCGCAGAGTATCAATTTTATTTCTTCTTTCATCTCTCCTTTCTCTGATAGGATTAGGAGCATGATTAAATGTGTCCGGTTTTACCGGACTACCAATTGGTTTTTCAATTACTTTTGTTGAATCCGAAGGGACTAAACCGGGAGAGATGTTTTTATGAGTTCTCAATGAATCGGCCTTCAAAGAATCCTGATGTGCTTTTTCAACAAGCTTTAAAGAATCCTCATGTGCTTTTTTTATTCTTTCCTTCTCCTGGTTATAAAAATCAACTTCCTGCCTAACTTTAATTGCATAAATAGTTTTAGGATATTTAGATGTTAAGGTATCATAGAATACAACGGCAGAGTCGGGAGAATCCAGTTGGTTTGCTAAAATCCATCCGCTTGCATATAAAGCCTTAGGCGCCAATGCAGAGTGCGGATAACTTTTATAGATACCATAAAATTCGTTCAGAGATTCTTTATAATCTTTACTCATAAATTTTTTTTCTGCAGTTGCATAAAGATCAATAGCCGGATCATAATCGAAATTAATCAAAGGCTTATTCAATTTGCTTGCAGCAGCATTTACTATGCTTTCATTTTTATAATTATTATAAATAAGATTATAGAGACTATCAGCCTTTGAATTTTCATTTACTGTTTCATAATAACTTCCTAAGGCATACATTGTTCTGGCCTGATATCTTGAATCTGGAAAAGAATCGAGAACAGTTGAATAGTAATAATATGCAGAATCAGTTAAATTGAATTCAGTAAAAAACAGGTTTCCTAATTCAAATAAATTCTGAGTTAATAAGGAATTGATTGAATCAGCTGAGATATTGGGCCGGATAGGAGGGATACCGGTTTTGTTTTTTTGTGTTGCTGCTGTTTTGGTTGTTTGGGTTTCACTCTTCTTAAATTCCGCAAATCTTTGATCATTAAATCTGCCTCCTGCATTACCTCCTGAAACAGATACCCCGGCATTTGTTTCTGTTTGGGGTTCATTTTTTACTGTATCTGAATAAAATGCGACAGAATCTCTTATAAAGGTTTCAGGATTTTCAACATATTCAAGCTTCTTATAATTTTGTGCAATATTATCCTTAAGTGTTTTATATTTTCTGAATCTTTGAATTTTTTCATTTGCAGGAATTATATACTCTGCCGGCAGACGGGATGAAAGAGCCTTTGAATAATAATAAGAAGCACTATCATAATTTGGTATATTATACTGGTATAGTTCGCCTAAATGGTAATTGGCAAAACCAGCACTTTTTGAATTTGCAAAAGCCGTATCAACCGTTTTAAAATCACTTAATGCAGCTGAATAGTTCTTTAAATCCACTTCAGTAATCCCCATTTCAAGATCAATCTGGTCATAAGAATCCGAATATATCTTATTTGATTTCATATCGGTAAAAATAGATAATGCTTTTTCCGGATTTCCGGCTTCCCTGTAAGCTTTACCAAGTTCTAGGCGGGCATCAAATTCAATTTCGAAAGTCGGGGAATAATCAAATACTTTTTGAAAAGATATGATAGCATTTTCGGGATCATTCAATAAATCATAAAGCTTCCCCATTTCGAAAACTATTTCTGCATTTCTTTCATCATCTTTAGAAAAATTAAGAAGTTCTTTAGAGGATGTAATGGCACCCGAATAATCATGCTGAATTAACTTATATTTAACTTCCTCAATATATGCGTTGGCTACAATATCATTTTCCCCCTCATCTATACCCTGTTTCCTAACTGTCTCTAATAATGACCATGCTTCATCATATTTTTTTAAGTTTAAATCTGCTTTACCTATCCATAATTTTGCTTCTAAAATCAGGTTGCTATTAGGTTGAGTAGCAATAAGCTCCTGAAATTCTCTTACAGATTTCAAATAATTTTTTTGATAATAAAATGATTTCCCCAGCATTAATAAAGCATCGTCAACATAAGCGGATTCTCTGTGGAATTGCAGAATTTGTGAGGCCTTTTCAACTACTTTGTTAAGTAATTGAACTGCAGAACCGGGAACATTTAATTCTTCAGTAGAAAAGAGGTCCTGTTGCTGCGAATTTATAGCCTCTTCAGCCTGGCTGAAAATATCTTTGGTGTTATAATACAAATTAAAATAAGTAGTAAAATCCCTCCAGATACTGCAGCCAAATATAAAAAGCACCGGTATTAGAAATATAAATTTCTTTAGAAAACTAATATGGAATTTCATAAATGAAGCTAAAAAAGATTTTAAAAAAGTAAAAGGTAAAAGATTTTACAATGCTTCTTTCCCAGATTCTTCTGTTCTGATTCTAATTGCATCTTCTATATTAGAGATAAAAATTTTGCCGTCCCCGACCTGCCCGGTATTTGCAGTTCGCAAAATAGCATCAATTACTTGTTCCTCTTTTTCATCTTCAATAACTACTTCGATTTTTATTTTAGGAATAAATTCAATATGATATTCACTTCCCCTGTAAGTTTCTGTATGCCCCTTTTGTCTTCCATAACCTCTTACCTCCGAAACCGTTAATCCCCTGACCCCTTCTTCTATCAAAGCTTCTTTAACTTCATCAAGCTTGAAAGGACGAATAATTGCTTCGATTTTTTTCATATTGATTTTTATGCTCTTTCAAATATTGTTAAAAGATACAGAAGTAGTCTCTGCTTTGAAATACAGGTTTCCAATAACCATTTAACATTTTTCTATCTTTGATTTATTTTCCATGGCAATGCTTATATTTTTTTCCGCTTCCGCACGGACATGGATCATTTCGACCTATTTTTTCACCTACTTGTACAGGCTGAGGTTTCCCCGCTCTCTGCTCGTTTCCATCGTTTGAAGACTTGTTAGCCGTAATTCCCATTCTATCCGCACTTTGTTTGGTTTCAACCATTCTTGAAGGCTGCCTTCTCCTTCTATTTTGTACTTCTTCAGGTGCTTGCGGGAAGAACTTAAATGTAAATGAAACCGTATCGTTTCTAATTTCTTCAAGAAGGGTTAAAAAGAGTTTAAATGCTTCGGTTTTATATTCAACAAGAGGATCTTTCTGTCCATAAGCTCTTAAGCCGATTCCTTCCTTCAGATCGTCCATTTCCCTGAGATGTTCTTTCCATTTATGATCGATCACGCTTAGGGTTGCATATCTTTCAAGTCTAGCCATCATTTCGGAGTCGAGCATAGATTCTTTTTTATTATAGAATGTTTTTGCCGATTCCATTATTCTATCAACAATACCATCTTTCCCGAGAGGTTCAAAATCCGTGGCTTCCAAACTAACTTCAACTAAAAGATTATGAAGGATTTCTTCTTTAAGATTATCAACCAAAACATCATTAAAATATCTTTCAACAACATCGTGGAGATAATCTTCAAGTAGATCGAAAATCTGGCTCTTAAGTCTGTCACCTTGAAGTGCACGGTTTCTTCTGGTGTAAATAACCTCGCGCTGCTGGTTCATTGTATCGTCATATTCCAGCAGTCTTTTTCTTATTGCAAAGTTATTTTCTTCTACTTTTTTCTGTGCCCGTTCTACGGATTTTGTAATCATCGGATGCTGGATAACTTCACCTTCTTTAATTCCCATTCTGCTCATTACGTTAGATATACGGTCGCTTCCGAAAAGACGCATTAAATCATCTTCAAGTGAAAGGAAGAATTTTGAAGTTCCGGGATCACCCTGCCTGCCTGAACGTCCTCTTAACTGTCTATCAATTCTCCTTGATTCATGTCTTTCTGTACCTAAAATAAATAACCCGCCTTTTTCTATTACACCAGCACCCAGCTTAATATCGGTTCCACGACCTGCCATATTTGTAGCAATCGTAACAGCCCCGATCTCACCAGCATGAGCAACGATTTCTGCTTCTCTTTGATGCTGCTTAGCATTTAAAACATTATGAGGAATCCCTTTCCTTTTTAACATCCTGCTTATTGTTTCAGAAACCTCGACTGAGGTAGTACCAACCAGAACGGGTCTGCCCTCACCGCGAAGCTCTTCTATCTGATCAATTACTGCATTATATTTTTCTCTTTTAGTTTTATAAACAGCGTCATCCTGATCATCTCTTACAACAGGTTTATTTGTAGGAACAACCGTAACCTCAAGTTTATAAATCTCAAAAAACTCTCCTTCTTCAGTTTCTGCAGTTCCTGTCATTCCTGCAATTTTATTATACATCCTGAAATAATTCTGAAGAGTAATTGTAGCCATTGTTTGAGTATCTCTTTCAACCTTCACATTTTCTTTAGCTTCAATCGCTTGATGAAGTCCATCGGAATAACGCCTGCCGGGAAGCACACGACCGGTAAACTCATCGACAATTGCAATTTTACCTTCTTCGGTAATAACATATTCATCATCTTTTTCAAAAAGTGTATATGCTTTCAGCAGCTGATTTATTGTATGGATTCTGTCGCTGCTTTCGGAATATTTTTGATAAAGGACATCTTTTTTCCTGGTTTTTTCTTCTTCACTTAATGAAGAATCATTTTCCAATTTGCTAATCTCAGTCCCCAAATCGGGTAAAATAAAATAATCTTTTTCATTGCCGCTTCCTTTTGCTAATTCTTCTCTTCCTTTATCAGTAAGTTCAATCGTATTATTTTTTTCATCGATAACAAAATAAAGCTCATCGTCGATGATGTGCATATATTTTGCTTGTTCTCTTAAAAACTCCATTTCAGTAGATTGCATTAGCTTTTTAAAGGTAGGCTCGCTTAACACCTTTGCTAATTTATTATTTTTCGGAAGCCCTCGATAGGCTCTAAGTAAACCTATCCCGGCTTCTTTTTCATCTTTTTTCCCATTAGCACTTAATAATTGCTCAGCTTCCCCAATTATTTTAGCAACTAAATTTGTTTGAACACGGTAAAGTCTTTCAACCTTCGGTTTCATTTCATTAAATTTTTGATCATCAACCTCAACCGGACCCGAAATAATTAATGGCGTTCTTGCTTCATCAATTAATACCGAATCAACTTCATCAACAATAGTATAATTGTGACCACGCTGTACCTGGGTTTCTTTATCGGCAGTCATATTATCACGGAGATAATCAAAGCCAAATTCATTATTTGTACCATAAGTTATATCACACTGATAAATATCGTTCCTTTGTTCGGGTGACATAGTATTTATAATACAGCCGACAGTTAAACCATGAAATTTATAGATTTCTCCCATCCATTCGCTATCACGGAGAGCAAGATAATCATTAACAGTAACGAGATGAACTCCTCTGCCTGTTAGTGCATTAAGATAAATGGGTAATGTGGCTACTAAAGTTTTTCCTTCGCCGGTAGCCATTTCAGCAATTTTACCCTGATGTAAAACTATTCCGCCCATCAGCTGAACATCATAAGGAACCATGTTCCAGACTATTTTACTTCCGGCTGCCGTCCATGTTTTGCCTAATAATCGTTCACATGTTGATTTTACAACTGCAAAAGCTTCAGGCAGAATTTCATCAAGTATTTCTTCATATTTATCATTTAATTCTTCTTCCAGCTCATCAATGTCATCATATGCACCCTGACGGTCAAAATCTTCATCAGAATGAAGTTTTTCTTTAATTTCATCAATTTTTTGTTTTGTCTCGGCAACATAATTTTCAATTTTTCCCTTAAATTCCGTAGTTTTTTCCTTCAATTGATCATCCGTAAGACCTTTAATTTTTTCATATTCTTCATTAATTTCTTCAACAATAGGCCAAAGCAGTTTAAAATCTTTCGAATGTTTATCACCGAAAATCTTTTTTACAATATTAATCATTTAAATGTAACTCCATCGAATTAATTAGATTTAAAATTACATATAGAAGGTCTGAAATGCAATTTCGGAAGAAATCCCCCCCAATAGTATTGTTTCTTTTATATTTATGTTCAGAAATTGTTTCAATTATACCCGTTCCCAAATTATTATAAAAATTTTTGTTCTAATTTTTAATATTTTTAAATATTCAAGATAAGTTAAGATTTGCAGGGAATTTTTTGACTGCTCTGAAAAATAGTAATATACTTTCTAAAGAATTTATAGATAAATTAGCTGAAATATCGGCAGGTTATCTTTCTCCCAAATCCTTTAATCAGCTAATTCAAATTATCGAAGATGAAATCTCTAAAAGGATTTTTGATCATACCGCAGAATCAAATTTTATCAGGATACTGCAATACAGATTCGACAAAGTTGCCTTTTTAAATGATTGCATAAAATTTCCTCACTATATCGAAATACTAACTTCAATCTCAATAAATAGTAATTACTTAACAGATATTCTTGTAAGAGATCCGGAATTTTTTTACTGGATTTCAAATCCTTCAAATTTAGACTCTAGCCTTGATGAAGAAAAATTTTTTATCTCATTGAATGATTTAACCTCATCATTTAAGTCTTTGGGAGCTAAAGTAAATGCACTTCGCGGGATAAAAAGGAAAGAGCTTTTAAGAATAGGTATCAAGGATATCTTAGGCATCTCGGAATTAGCAGAAACAACCGGACAGCTATCCATTCTTGCAAAAGTCATCTCGGCACAACTTTTCAAAATCTGTTATCAAGAAGTATTATCAAAATACGGACTAGAAAATATAAACAGGAGCTATTGTATTGTTGCATTAGGAAAACTCGGTGGAAATGAACTGAACTATAGCTCGGATATAGATTTGATTATTTTTTATGATGAAGATACACCTATTAACCATACAAAAGAATATTATGAGATATTAACTGAAGTTATTTTTTCATTTATTGAGAGTGCAACATCAATTACAAGTTCAGGATATATTTATAGGGTAGATTTAAGATTGCGTCCCGACGGCAGGACTTCCCATCTATGCAGGTCATTATCCGGTTATTTAAACTATTATGAAAGCCGCGGTGAAGATTGGGAAAGACAGATGTTAATTAAAGCTGATTTTGTCGGCGGAGAAAAAAAACTTTTTGAAAAATTCATAAATTATCTTCAGCCATTTATTTATCCTTCATCCTTTTCAACATCGCCAACCGAGCAGATAAAAAATCTAAAACTAAATATTGAAAAAGAACTGAAAACAGATGAAGATATAAAGCTGCAGTCAGGCGGTATTAGAGACATTGAATTTGCCGTACAGGCATTACAGCTATTAAACGGGGGGAAAAACAAAAGTATCAGGACTTCTAATACTCTTGATGCAATCAACCAATTGCGACAGAATAATTTATTAAATCAAAAAGAAACGGATGATTTAAGATCTTCATATATACTATATCGAAAAATCGAGCATTACCTTCAATTAATGAATGATTCACAAACACATGTAATTCCTTCCGATGGCGAAATTCTGAAAAAATTAAGTGCCTATTTAAATTATGATTCCATTAAAAAATTTAAAAACGAAGTTAACAGAAGAAGAAAAATTGTACGGAATATTTACAATTCAATATTGGGAGAGAAAAAATCAACTGTTAAAAATAAAATTCGGAATATTTCAACAATTAATTTTGAAAATAATAAAAAAGCAAATGACGATCTTCAATACCTAAGAGAAGGTAAAGGTTTACTGAGATACAGAGAATTTGATCAGAAATCTATTTCCGTATTTCAAAAAATTGAACCAGTATTAATAGACTATCTTAAAACCTCTCTCAACCCTGATTTAGTATTAAAAAACTTCGTCAGAGTTATAAGATATATAACCTTTCCTTCTTTATGGTATAATGAATTCCTCGATAAAAAGTTTTTTAAATTCTTTTAAACATGTGTGAATTCGGACAAAAAGCGATCGACCTGTTTGCTGAAGATGATGATCTTCGTGAAATATTTTTAACAAGAAAAATCTTTTTAAAACTCACAAAAAATAATATTAAGGAATTCTCAACGAAGGAAATCTTATTTATTCTTTCAGCTCAATTAAATGATTCACTTATTTCATTTAGAGATGTTGCAAATATTCTATCGGAATATTTTAGGCTAAAAATAAATCAGCTTGCGGAACGGCAGTTAGATAAAGAATTGAAAGGAGCAGGATATTGTATTGCAGCCATGGGAAGTTTTGGTGCAGGTGAATTAACCTTCTCATCCGACATTGACCTTGTATTTATTGTGAAGGATATAAATGCTGTTCCTGAAATTCAGAAATTATTTCAGAGTTATTATAAATGAACTTAAAACTGAATTTAAACCATTTGATGTAGACTGCAGGTTAAGGCCGGAAGGCGCCAGCAGTCCGCTAACCTGGGAACTAGAAAGCTATAAAAATTATATATATAAAAGAGCAAGGACATGGGAATTACAGGCTTTCTGCAAGTTAAATTTTATCTGTGGTAATAAAAATCTTTTTAATAACTTGATAAAATCCGTTAACGAAAAGATAGGTAGTGATGATAACGAAAAGATAAAAGCCGAGATGAGAGATATGAGACGTAAGCTGTATCCTTCAGATCTATCTTCCTTAACGAAAATATTTAATATAAAGAAAAGTCCAGGTGGGATACTTGATATTGATTTTATAATACAATTTCTTATGCTGGCTAATCCGGATTTATTTAAAGCCTCCAGGGGTAAAGGAGTTATAAAAACCATTGAGAATTTTATCAAGATTAATAGCGACAACAAAGATTTCGTTTTGCTCAAACAGAATTTTATTTTTTTAAAGACTTTGGAATTGAATAATCAAAACATATATAACAATACTACATCTTCATTATCTTTTAACCAGGATAATTTGAAAATGTTTGCACAAAAATTAGGATTTAAATCAAATAAAATATTTGAGAACCATTTAGCTAAAGTCAAAAAAGAAAATCAATCTTTATTCGTACAATATTTTTCATAGGGCTGAAAATTTGAATCTGGTTAAAAAATTTTTCTGGTTAATATTTTCGTTTTTTATATTCATTATTTACCTGACTACGCTTGCTCCATCCGTAGTAGAAATTGATTCGGGAGAATTGACAACTGTACAGGCAACATTAAGTATAGCCCATCCTACAGGTTATCCCCTTTTTACAATTATCGGGCATTTATTCTCTCTTATTCCATTAGGGTTCAGTAAAATTTATCAATTAAATATACTTGCTGCAATCTGGTGCAGTTTAGGTGCCGGAATTTTTGTGTACACTGTAAAGCTTGTTCTAGATAATATCTCATCATTCAGCTACAAAAAAAATAAGCAGCAAAAAAAGAACAAGAAAAATACTAAAGGAAAGAAAACACAAACGGACGCTAAAGAAACTTCATTACCAGAAAATATAAAATATCTTTCTGCTGTTCTTTCAGGTCTGGTTCTGGTTTTTAGCCAGACATACTGGTTCCAGAGCACATCAGTTGAAGTTTATTCACTTCATATATTTCTAATTAATTTAATTATTCTATTTCTCATTAAAGCCTACCTATATGATAAAACCCCCGCAGAAAAAATTATAAAAAAGAGATGGCTTGTGTTTGCAGCAATTCTTGCACTTGGGTTTACAAATCATATGACAACTTTATTAATTCTCCCGGGAATTTTCTACCTGTATTTTGAGAAGAATAAATTTAAAGCTGGCAGTATAAAAACAATTCTTGTAATGCTGCTGATCTTCTTCCCAGTTTTGATTTTAATTTATTTATATTTACCGATAAGAGCGGCTCAGAATCCAATTTTAAATTGGGGTGACCCTGTTAATTTCGAAAATTTCTTCAGACATGTTTCAGGGAAACAGTACCAGGTATGGCTTTTCTCCTCCACTGCAGCAGCAAAAAAACAACTTTCTTATTTTATTAATTCGCTTCCTGAAGAATTTAACATTTCCCTGTTCATCTGTCTCTTCGGAGTAATTGTTTCTTTTTTCATGGCAAGAAAATTTTTTATTTTTACGCTAATTACATTTTTATCAACGGTAGCATATTCAATCAACTACGATATTGTTGATATCAATTCATATTTTTTACTGGCTTATATTTCTTTGTCTTTTTTTGCTGCATTCGGCATAACAAGAATATTAACTATTTTAGCTCATGGTAAATACAGCTTAATAATTCCCTCGGTGCTTATCTTATTATTTATTGGATTGGAATTTTACGACAATTATAATGAAGTAGCTCAAGGGGATGTTTATACTTTTGAAGATTACTCGAAAGATGTTATGAATAGTACTGCAAAAAACTCTGTGATATTTACATATCAGTGGGATTATTTAGTTTCGGAATCTTACTATTTCCGTTATGTTGAAGGATTCAGAAAAGATGTTGCCGTTATTGATAAAGAACTTATGAGAAGATCCTGGTATTATAACCAGTTGAAGACAAACTACCCTTCAGTTCTCCAAGGCTTGAATGAAGATGTTAATCGCTTTATAACTGCAGTTAAACCTTTTGAAAAGGGTGAAGAATACAACTCAAATTTTATTGAAATGCATTACCGCAAATTAATGACTGACCTAACAGCAGAAAATTTAAAAAGAGGAAACTTTTATGTATCTCCCGAACTTTTTGAAAGCGAAATGCAAAGAGGTGAGTATGTCCTGCCGAAAGGTTATACACTTGTACCTGATTTATTTCTATTTAAAGTCGTTAAAGGGAATAGGTATGTACCTGCAGCAGATCCTGATTTCCTATTAAGATTTCCTAAAAAAGGAAATAAGTATATTGATTTTATTAAAAGAACTGTTGCCGATATGCTTGCAAGAAGAGCTCTATATGAAATTCAATATGATAAAATAGACAGGGCTAGGATTTATATAAAAAAAATAAAGAGCAATTTTCCCGGTTATGTTTTACCAGCAGGTTTAGGGCAGGTAATTGTTAATTGAATGTTTCAGGATTAAAAAATTCCAAATTCTTTATTAAGATTTACTTACCTTTTCCCCATTTAATTACATCAATTTTAACTTTAGCAATCCCGCTTTGAATCATATCCAGTTTTCTGGCAGCCCCTAATGAAAGATCAATAACTCTTCCTTTAAAATCCGGCATTCGATCATTTATCTTTAATATTAAAGAAGCGTCATTTGAGAGGTTGGTTACTCTTATAATTGTTCCCATTGGATAAGAAGGATGTGCAGCAGAAATTCCATACATATTATAAATTTCTCCGCTGGCAGTTTGCCTGCCGTTATACTTATCGGCATAATAAGAAGCTATCCCAACTTCAGTTGCCAGTGGGTGTATATTATTAGGATCAATATTTTTCTCATTTATAAATTTTGCCGTATCTTCAGTATAATTACCAGGAACACTTTCCCCGGACTCCCTTGTTGCATAGCGTGTTGCACTGCTGCACGCACTAAAAATTACCGAGAAGCTTATTATAATGTATAAAACAATTTTCAATATTTTAATTGATTTTAGAAGCTATTAAAGTTGCTGCTGAAATAACTGCAGTCTCAGTCCTTAATCTATTATCATAAATTTTATAAATATTTTCTCCTTCAAAAAAATTTAATTCCTTTTCGGAAAGTCCCCCTTCAGGTCCAAAGATAAAATAATATGTTTCATCAGGATTATTCACAAATTCACTGATTTTCTTTGAAGCAGATTGTTCAAAAGCAACTTTTGTTCCGGGAAAATTAATAATATTATTAAAATCAATGCACTTCTATTTTTGGAAGAAAACTGTGTAATGATTGCTTCATTGCAGAAAGAAGGATTTTCTTCCATCTTTCAATTTTGTTAGCTCTTGAAATTGTCCTTTCTGATTCAAAAATAACAAAGTTGATAATACCTAATTCAGTACATTTCTCAAGAGCGAATTCCAACCTATCATTATTTTTTAATTTTGGGATGCAGAAATAAATATTTTTTAGTCTGTTTTCATAAGAAAGAACATTTTCTATTCCCAGTTCAATATTATTCTTATTTATTTTATTTATCAAACATGAATAAATATTTCCATCACCATCTGTAACATATAATTTGTCGTTCATTGTATGCCGCATTACTTTGGTTATATGAGAATACTCTTCACCTTCAATAATAATTTTGTTTTTAGAAATATTTTCCGGAGATGTATAATAGAGTTCGATATTAGAAAGTTGCTGGCTCAAAGCTAAATTATTTTTTTAATCTAAAATAAAACAATGCAGGGGCAAATTACAATTTTCCCCAATAGATTATTTCAAAAGTCTCACAAAATTTAATATTTATCTAGTACACTTCCAGACAAAACTTATTAAAGATCGTAAAAGTAATCAAAACGATAATCCAAGATCAAAAATAAATTCACTCTGTCTATATTCATTCAATGCAAACTCAAATCTTAATGTGTTATAAGGAAGTATTAATAGAGTTAATCCCAAACCGTAGCCGGATTGGAAATTACTAATATTTAATTTTTGGTGTCTGAGTTTTGCTACACCAGCATCACCGAAAAGTTCAGAATAAAGTGCTAGTCTATAAGTTAGAAGAGATTTGGGAAGTATAGGTATAAAATCAAGAGTTATATTTATATCCTTTATCAATGGATAATAAAATTCTGCAGAACCCAGATAATAATAATTGCCTTCTTGAATATCATTAAAATGTCCCCTGATCCTTTCCTGGTACCCAAGGAATGAAAAATCATAATAGGGAACGAGATTCCCAAATGCAATCCTGGATGCAAATCTCCACTTAAAATAAAGGTTATTAAAAACCGGCCTGTATTCTCTAAAATCTATATTAGCTATCTGGTATTTTATATTGTTCAGCCCTAAACCTTTAAATTGTATATCTGCAAGCGCATAGATACCGTTTTTGGGAAATTGAGCAAGGTCTCTTGAATCATATGAATAGGTGGCTCCAATAACCGGCATACGATCAATCCGTTCATTGGATGCAGAAATTCCTTTTATAAATACGGGTGAAGCTATATATTCATAACCTAAGTCAACACTAAATCGATGAAAGTTACCGAACCTTTTGCCAATCGTTAATAAACCGGTAAATATTTTCTGCTCAAATTGTCCGCCATATTTATACTCTGCTATTAAACTTTTGTTTTTGACATTGCTGTATGATAAAATTGAATTTAAAAAAATATCCGAACCCTTGATAATCTCGGGTTTATAATAGCTAAGACGGATCGAAGGATCATACCCTAATGACCCCCTGGCCTGTAAAAGTTCATTTCTCCCTCTAAAGTTCTGAATTACTACATCTATTCCATAGGAAAATTTTTTCCAATCCCTGTCTTTAAGTTCTACAAACGGAATGGGATAAATATACCAGCTTTCTTCAACATTAATAACGAGAATATTTTTTTCATCAACTCTTTTTACATAAAGATTAACTCTTGTAAATATTCCGAGACTAAATATTCTTTCCCTGTTATATTCAATATTATAATTACTAACAGTGTCGCCTTTTGCAAAAGTTAATTCTCTTAAAATAATATCGTCTTCTGTAATTTTATTTCCTTTGATCTCAAATGAATCAATTTTTACAAAATATTTCCCCTGATAAATTGTAGAATCGGGATTATTTCTAAAAATAATTTTTGCAGGAAAAACCTGAGAAGTCACAATAATAAATGCACAAAGTATTAAATAAAATTTCCGCATCAATTTATTTATAACCTCTAATGAAAAATAATGATATGGGTCAGAATAACCTGCCCCAAAATAAATTAGTACCTGATTTAGTTTTGATAATTAAGAAACCGGGTCTTCAATATAATCGGAGATTGGATTGCAGGAACATACTAAATTTCTATCCCCGTAGGCGTTATTTATTCTTCCTACGTTCGGCCAGAATTTATTTACCTTTGACCAGACTGCAGGGAATGCGGCTTTTTCTCTGGAGTACGGATGGGTCCAATCATCCGCTATAACAGCCAGTGAAGTGTGCGGTGAATTTTTCAAAACATTATCTTTTGAATCAGCGATTCCTGTTTCAATCTCCCTGATTTCTTCTCTTATACTTATCATAGCATAAATAAAACGATCTATTTCTTTTTTAGATTCACTTTCAGTTGGTTCAACCATAAAAGTTCCGGCAACAGGAAAAGAAACAGTTGGTGCATGAAAGCCGTAATCCATTAACCTTTTAGCAATATCTTCAGCTTCAATATTTGCAGAAGATTTGAATTCTCTCAAGTCAAAAATAAGTTCATGAGCTACTCTTCCCTTACTGCCCGCATATAAAACCTTATAATGGGATTCTAATTTATTTTTTATATAATTAGCATTTAGTATAGAAACAATTGAGGCATGCTTCAAACCTTTGGCTCCCATTAGTTTTATATATGCATAAGAAATTATTACTATGTCGGCACTTCCCCATGGAGCGGCAGAAACAGCATTTATACCTTTTTCGCGGTTTAAATTAATGACAGGATGACCAGGTAAAAAAGGAGTTAAATGGTATGCTACTGCAATGGGTCCCATTCCAGGTCCACCGCCGCCATGCGGGATACAAAATGTTTTATGCAGGTTTAAATGACAAACATCTGCACCAACTATTGCCGGGTTTGTTAACCCAACCTGTGCATTCAGATTAGCACCATCCATATATACCAGACCGCCGTTTTCATGGATGATATTGCAGATTTCCATAATTCTATCTTCAAACACACCATGTGTTGAAGGATATGTAATCATTAAAGCAGCAAGGTTATCCTTATTTTCCTGAACCTTTAATTTTATATCTTCAATATCAACATTTCCCAAAGAAGTGCTCTTTATAACCACGACTTTCATTCCTGCCATAACCGCACTAGCAGGATTAGTACCGTGTGCCGATGAAGGAATTACAACTACGTTTCTTTTCTCATCACCTCTGCTCTTATGATATTCACGGATAACCATTAAACCTGAAAACTCACCCTGAGCTCCTGAATTCGGCTGTAATGAGACTGCATCAAAGCCGGTAATTTCAGCAAGATCTTTTTCAAGTTCATTAAAAATCTGTTTATAACCTTCCGCTTGTTCCGCTGGAATAAAAGGATGCAGATCACTGAATTCCTTCCATGTAATCCCGAGCATTTCTGTGGTACCGTTAAGCTTCATAGTACATGATCCCAAAGGGATCATCGAATGTGTTAAAGAAAGATCTTTATTCTCAAGGCTTTTTAGATAACGAAGCATTTCCGTTTCAGAGTGAAAAGAATTAAATACGGGGTGCTGTAAATATTTACTTTTTCTTTTAAAAAAATCAGGGAGAGAAATTTTAGCTCTTTCTGCAATTGAAATAATTTTATCTTCATCAACTGATATATTAATTGAACCTCCAAAAATCGAAACAATTTCTTTTATATCATTTAAACCGGTTGTTTCATTTAAAGAAATACAGATTGCGGTATTTTTTACATATCTAAAGTTAATATTATTTGCTAAAGCCTGATCTTTAATTCTTTTGAATTGATAATCTGAATCGTTGTTAAATTCAATACGGATAGTATCAAAATAATTCTCATTTGTTTGTTTAAATCCTAACTCTCTTAGATTATCATCAAGAGTTTTTGTCAAATTATGAATCCTTTCAGCAATTGTTTTTATCCCTTCAGGGCCATGATATACTGCGTACATTCCGGCCATTACAGCTAAAAGCACCTGCGCAGTACAAATATTACTTGTAGCTTTTTCCCTCCTGATATGCTGTTCTCTTGTTTGTAAAGCCATCCGGTAAGCTGTATTTCTATGACTATCTATTGATGCACCGATTATTCTTCCGGGTATATGCCTTTTAAATTCATCTTTAGTGGCAAAGAAAGCGGCATGAGGACCGCCATATCCCATTGGTATTCCAAACCTTTGAGAATTTCCTACAACAGCATCTGCACCAAATTCACCCGGAGGAGTTAAAATTGCCAGGCTTAAAAGATCTGCCGCGACTACAGTATAAATATTATGCTTTTCTGCTAATTTAAAGAATTCCCTATAATTATAAATCCCTCCCTGTCCGGCCGGGTACTGTACTATTAATCCGAAGAACTTTTCTGTTAACTCAATCTCTCTATGATTACCAATTACTAATTCAATACCCAAAGGATTAGCACGTGTTTTCAAAACATCAATAGTCTGGGGAAAAAGTTCTTCTGAAATAAAGAACTGATTTGCATCCCGATTTTTTCTTAAAGAATGAAGCATACTCATCGCTTCTGCAGCTGCTGTACCTTCATCTAGCAAAGAAGCATTAGCAACCGTAAGCCCCGTCAGATCAATTATTGCAGTCTGAAAATTTATTAAAGCTTCAAGTCTTCCCTGGGAAATTTCTGCCTGATAGGGAGTATATTGTGTATACCATCCTGGATTTTCTAAAATATTTCTTTGAATAACTGCTGGAACAATTGCCGGGTAGTAACCCATTCCAATATAAGTTTTAAAGACTTTATTCTTTGAAGCTATTTTTCTCAGGTTCTCAATAAACTGATATTCGGAGACAGGTTCTTCCAGCTGCAATTCCTTTTTTAATCTAATATGCTCAGGTATTGTTTCATCAATTAATGATTCAACCGAATCTATACCGATTGTATCCAGCATATCCTTAATTTCTGAAGAATTAGGACCTACATGTCTATTTACAAACTCATCATTCTTTGGTAATTTTTCTTTAGATTCAAAGATTTTCATACAAACTCTTTCTTTAATAAAATTTTATTTTCCACTTGTTTAAAATAACAATTGTATATTCCCAATAAAATATGAATGAGTCTACTCTAAAAAATTATATTTATTAAAACTATAATTTAAGTGAAGCTTATATCAAATATAAGATTTATAAAAATGACCTGTTTAGATTCGACTCATAAAAATTATGGTTTTACCTTAAAATAAAATAAAAAGGTTTATATCGAAGCAGCGATTAATTTAATCCCGGGTTATTCAATTTTTCCAACGCTTCCTGGGCTGCTTTTTGTTCGGCACTTTTTTTATTTTTCCCCTTTCCAACACCGTAATCTCTGCTACCAATAGATACTTTTACCGTAAAGATCCTGTTATGCTGCGGGCCTTCTTCTTTTATAACATTGTAGGTGGGACTTTCCATTTTATTAGCTTGAGCAAATTCTAAAAGCTGACTTTTATAATTTTCATCAATCAGGTATAAGCCTTCTTTTAAAATCGGCTGTATTAAGATTTTCTTAATAAATATCTTTGCAGAATCTAATCCGTTATCCAGATATATAGCTCCGATCAAAGCTTCAAGTGCATCTGACAAAATAGTTTTAGAACCATTTACAAAAGAATTTGAAATATTCTTACTGACTAAAAGAAATTCAGCTAAATTTATTTTTTCTGCAGCATCCGCCAGTGCAATTCTGTTTACAATCTTTGCTCTTACTTTAGTTAAAAACCCTTCATCTTTTTCAGGAAATGCTTCAAAGAGATATTCAGCAACAATTAAGCTAAGGACACTATCACCTAAAAATTCCAGTCTTTCATTTGAAATATCATATTCTTCATTTTGCTCCAGGTATGACCTGTGCATCAATGCCTGTATATAATAAGAGGAATCATTTATAGATGAGCCGGTCAGTTTCTCAAGTTTTTTAAACTTTTCAGGAGTGAAAACTGAAGAAATGAATTGTGAGCTTTTTTCTTCTTCTTTTTGTTTTAATTTTTTAATAAACCAAGTTAACAACGAACTCAAAACTATTCCATTTATTAAACTTTAAGATACAATTTTTTTAAACAGAAGTGATGCATTATGTCCTCCAAAACCAAATGTATTACTTATTGCCGCATTAACTTCTTTTTGAGTTGTTTTTTTAGCACTATAATTAAGATCACATTCCGGGTCGGGATTATCGAGATTTATTGTTGGAGGAATTAAATTATTTTTAATAGTTAAAACAGTTGCAATTGCTTCTATTCCGCCTGCAGCACCCAGCAAGTGCCCGGTCATAGATTTTGTTGAGCTAACTACAAGTTTATATGCATGTTCACCAAAAACAGTTTTTATTGCTTTAGATTCGTTAACATCATTATACTGTGTAGAAGTCCCGTGAGCATTTATATAATCAATATCATTTACCGACAACCCGGCATCATTAATTGCTTCTTTCATTGCCCTGGCAGCACCTTCACCACCCGGCGGTGGAGCCGTAATATGATATGCATCCCCCGTTAAACCAATACCGGCAATCTCCGCATAAATTTTTGCGCCCCTGCTCGCTGCGTGTTCATAAGTTTCAAGAACAACAGTACCAGCACCTTCTCCCATAACAAAGCCGCTCCTGTCCCTGTCAAAGGGCCGTGAAGCCTCGAGATACCTATCATTCCAGGTTGATAGTGCTTTCATTGCATTAAACCCGCCAATTGACATCTCGGTTATTGCGGCTTCGGAACCACCACAAATCATAATATCTGCACTGCCTCTCTGAATTAGCATAAAGGCATCTGCAATTGCATGTGAAGAAGTAGCACATGCAGAGGTAGTAGCATAATTTGGACCTTTAAGTCCATACTTTATAGATATTTGACCGGCTGCCATATCCGATATCATCATAACAACAAAAAAAGGGCTTAATTTTTTGGGACTTTTTTCGGTAAAATAAATCCAATGCTGCTTCTCTAACGTGGACATACCGCCTATCCCGCTACCATAAATAACACCGAATTTTTCCTTATCGGTATTCTCAAGATTTAAGCCAGAATCCTTAATTGCCATTTCGGCAGTTACCAGAGCATATTGTGTAAACAGATCTAATCTTCGAATTGTTTTTTTGTCGATGTATTCTTCAGGATTAAAATTTTTTATTTCGGCAGCAAATTTTGTATCGAAATTAGTAGTATCAAATCTTGTTATAGGTCCAATACCATTTTTACCTTCGATTAAACCATTCCAATAATCATTAATCCCCATACCAATTGGAGTGACAGCCCCTAAACCGGTTACAACAACCCTTCTCTTATTATTATTGTTCATATAAGTAAAAAATTATCATCGGTTTAGGATTACTTTATTTATTTGTTTTAAGAACAAGCCGGGAATTTATCCCGACTTTTTATTAAATGTAGTCTGAATCATATTAATGACCGATTAAGGTTAAAATATTCCTAATCGAATAATTCAGAATTAACCTACTTTTTCTTTTAAATATTTTATTGCGTCACCAACAGTACCTATTTTTTCAGCGTCTTCATCCGGTATGGATACCTGGAATGCACTTTCAAATCCCATTACAAGTTCAACTATGTCCAATGAATCTGCACCAAGATCATTTGTGAATGATGCTTCAGGTGTAATCTGTGATTCTTCAACACCTAATTTATCAATAATTATTTCTTTTATTTTGGATTCGATATCCATATTAGTTCTCCTATTTTTGTTTTTTATGTAGTTAAATGTACAAAATATTTTCTAATTTTTAATGAATAAACAGTTCATATTTACATTGTCATACCGCCGTCTATTGCAATTACCTGGCCGGTAATATAATCAGCATCAGAACTGCAAAGAAAGCTAATTACTCTTGCAACATCTTCCGGTTTGCCCATTCTACGTATTGGTACATTACTCAAAAGCTGTTCTTTCTGTTTGTCATCAAGTTTTGCAGTCATGTGAGTTTCGATGAAACCGGGTGCTACAGCATTTACATTTATATTTCTTGATGCAAGCTCCCTGGCCATGGATTTAGTAAATCCAATTACACCAGCTTTGGAAGCCGAATAATTTGCCTGTCCAGGGTTTCCAATTAAACCAACAACAGAAGCGATATTAACTATCTTTCCATATTTCTGGTGGATCATTGGTTTAATTACAGCCTTAGTATAATTAAATACACTCTTAAGGTTAGTTGAGATTACATCATCAAAATCCTTTTCACTCATTCTTAATAAAAGATTATCACGTGTAATCCCGGCATTATTAACAAGAATATCTACTCCGCCTAATTTTTCTACTGCGGCATCAATTGTTGCCTGGGCCTGTTCGAGGGAAGTAGCATCAGCTTTAAAGCCGTATATTTTTACATCATCCAAGCCAATCTCTTCCTGCAATTCCTTTTCACATGCATCCACATCATCATTAACAAAAGCGATATCTGAAAAAAGGATATTGCTGCACATTTTAGATGCAAGCTCTTTTACAATTGCACGGCCTATTCCGCGTGAACCGCCCGTTACGATTGCCCTTTTATTCTTTAGCATTTATTGCCTCTCCTAATTTTATTTCTTTTAGATATTCTTCTCTATATTTTTCAAGCTCTGCAAAGTCTTCTTCTCCAAAGAAATAAAGTAATTCTTCTTTACAGGCTTCATAAATAGTTGTACCGGGATTCTTTTCTTTATTGCAGGTTTTTAACCTGTCAATATGTTCATAATCAATAGTTAATGATTCCTCATATACTGTAAAGGGAAAAAGAATGCAATATAAAGGTTTATATTTCCATTTATATTCGCCTCTTGAATTTGCATATTTCTGAAGAGAACATAAACCGTTTTTATCTAAAAAAGTACATTTTTTATTTACTACCTCTGTACCTACCGCTACGCCCGATTCGAAATCTTCATCCTCTTCGGCTGGTTCAAACCATTCTTCAAAATTTTTTGTTTGTGTTTCATCAAAAGTCGACATTACTTCATCTTTAACTGAAACTATATGTTCATATTCTTTTAAATCAGTATAGACTCCGTAATGACAGCATTCACCTGAACATTTACAGTTGAATTTATAAATAAAAATTTGTGGATCTATTTTTAATCCTTTAATTATTTTGATTTTATCCTCCATTACAGGTATTTCTCCACATCTGAATATTTATCAATTCCAAAACAATTTACATCAGGATTTATTCTTTTAACAAGTCCCTGAAGCACTTTACCCGGACCAATTTCATAAAATTCTTCTATTCCATTATTGATCATATTTTGAATTGTTTCTTCCCATCTAACAGGTGAATCTAGTTGCCGGTAAAGAAGATCCTTAATTTTATTTTTTTCATTGGTAGCTTGTGCCGTCACATTAGCATAGACAGGAAATCTTGCATCATATACCGGAGTATTTTCGAGTGCATCTTTCAATATCTTTTTAGCAGGTTCCATTAAAGGAGAATGAAAGGCACCGCTTACAACCAGTTCCTTTACAAGTCTTGCACCTTTCAATTTACAAATTTCCATTGCCTTTTTAACACCTTCAACTGAACCGGAAATAACAATTTGTCCGGGAGAATTAAAATTAGCCGGCTGGACAATTCCATCCGCAGATGCTTCACTACAGCATTCAGTAACAACAGAAGGTTCAAGACCAATAATGGCGGCCATAGTTCCAGGATTTTCCTTCCCGGCTTTCTGCATAGCCTGTCCTCTTACCCTAACTAATTTTACTGCTTCATAAAACTGGATTGCATTTGCAGAAACCAGTGCAGAATACTCACCAAGCGAATGACCTGCTGCCGCATCAGGCTGAAGAGTTCTTATTATGCCGGCTAAAATTGCACTGTGTAAAAAAATCGCAGGTTGAGTATACTCGGTTTGCTTTAATTCGTTTTCAGGTCCGTTAAACATAATATATGTAAGATGAATGCCAAGGGCATCATCTGCGGTTTTCATCATTTCTTTGGCTTCAACAGACTGTTCAAATAAATCTTTTGCCATCCCAATATATTGAGAACCTTGTCCAGGAAATAAAAAAGCTTTTTTACCCATTTAAAAAAATAGTTTATGAAAAATATTTACTATACGTGCCAGTTACCTTAAAGGTGACTGGCGCTTCAATTACCTACATATCCCAAACCAGATAAGAAGAGCCCCAAGTATAACCAGCTCCGAATGCAGCCAAAATTAATTTATCACCTTTCTTAATTTTTCCACTTCTGTAATATTCAACAAGACATAAAGGAATTGTAGCTGCCGTTGTATTACCATATTTATCTATATTAACCATCACCTTATCCATACTCAATCCCATTCTTTCGGCAGTAGCACTTATAATTCTCATATTTGCTTGATGCGGGACTAAATAAGCAATATCATCACTTTTTAAATTATTCTTCTGCATTATTTCATAAGAAATATCAGCCATACCTTTTACTGCAACTTTAAATACTGCTTTCCCATCCTGGTAAAGAAAATGATATCCCTTATCAACAGTTTCATGTGTTGCAGGATTTAAGCTGCCTCCACCTTTTATATACAAAGCTTCTTTTCCTGAACCGTCAATTCTTAATAATGAATCCTGTAGTCCATAATTTGTATCTTCAGATGGTTCCAGCAGAATAGCAGCTCCGGCATCGCCGAATAATATACAATTATTTCTGTCGGTATAATCAGTAATGGCGCTCATTTTATCTGCACCAATAACCAAGACTTTTTTATATGCACCGGATTCAATTAAACTAGCTCCGGTCTGATAAGCGAAAAGGAATCCCGAACATGCTGCCGAGAGATCAAATCCCCAGGCATTTTTAAGTCCCAGATTATTTTGAACCAGGCAGGCAGTTGCAGGGAAGAACATATCCGGGGTAATAGTAGCAACTATAACTGCATCTATTTCATCAGGATTTATGTTGTGTGTTTTTATCAAATCCTGAGTAGCACGGGTTGCAAGATCACTAGTAGCTCCGTGCTCAAGCATCCTTCTTTCTTTTATACCCGTTCTTGTTCTTATCCACTCATCGTTAGTATCGACGATTTTTTCAAAGTATGCATTATCAAGTATTTTATCGGGAACATACATTCCCAAGGCAGTAATAACTGCACTAAATCTTTTTTTATTAGAGGACATAATAATTTCCGTTTACGATAAATTAGAATATTGATTAATTGATTTTGAAATCTTTTCAATTAATTTTTTTGAATGCATTTCATTTGCTCTTAAAACCATATTTTTGATTGCCTTAGGTGTACTTGAACCATGACCAATTATACTAATTCCATTAACACCCAAAAGTGGAACACCTCCGTATTCCTGGTAATCAAACTCTTTAAGTATATCTTTTAATGTACTTTTAACTAAACCGACTTTTAACTTATTAAAAAAATTTCTTTCTGCATAATCTTTGAGCTTAAATTTTAAATAGTTTAATACTCCCTCACCAAATTTCAAAAGTATATTACCAACAAAACCATCGCATACTACAACGTGAACGGTTCCTTTCAGAATATCACGTCCTTCAACATTACCAATAAAATTAAGATGAGTTTTTTTAATTAATGAAGCAGCAGCAATTGTAATATCATTTCCTTTTGACTCTTCTTCCCCGACACTTAGAATACCTACTTTAGGATTTTCGATGCCATAAATTTCCCTGGTATAAATTGTACCCATAATAGCATATTCAAGGAGATGGATTGGTTTGGAATCGACACTTGCACCAACATCAAATACCGTAGATACTCCGGCTTCATTTGGAAAAATTGTTCCTATTGTAGGTCTTCCTACTCCCTGGATCCTCCCCATTATTAAAGTGGATGCTGCCATCATAGCACCGGTATTACCTGCACTTACAAAGGCTTCAGCTTTTTTATCTTTAACTAATTTGGCGCCGACAACTATTGAGGAATTAACTTTCTTTTTCAATGCCGATGTGGGTGATTCACCCATTTCAATAACTTCATCTGCATTGATAATATTTTTTTTTTCAAAAGAAAGGCTGTTACTTGAAATTATGTCGAGTATTTCTTTTTCTCTTCCGACTAAATACAGTTCAAAATTTTTATTTTCGTTAAGCGCTTGTATTGCACCGATAACTGTATTCTGAGGGGCAAAATCACCTCCCATTGCATCAACAGCTATTCTGCATTTATAATTTTCAGGAACAGAACTGTTCATTAAACGATTTGTTGAATATTAGCTTTTTGGTAAAAACATTGAACGTTCATTATAGTAACCGCAGGCAGGGCATGCACGATGGGTTAATTTCATTTCACCACAATTTGAACATGTACCTAAAGAAGGAACTGTGGCTTTATAATGAGTTCTTCTTTTATCTCTTCTACTTTTAGACCATTTACGTTTCGGATTTGGCATTGTTTTCCTATTACTTAGTTTATATTCAATTTATTTTTCAATTCATTTAAAGGCAACCATCTTGCATCAATTTGATTTTTTTCACAATTACAATTGCCTTCATTTAGATCTTTACCGCATTTATAGCACAAACCTTTACAATCTTCTTTACATAATTTTTTCATTGGAACGGCCAGCATTAAATAGTCTCTGAAATCCTTATCAAGAAATATTTTATCAGAATCGACTGGTAAATAAGTAATATTTAATGAATCAGGTTCATCATCATTATTACTAAATAAATAAACCATCCTGTAATTTGTATTCACCGGCATATTAAACCTAGTTGCACATCTATCACACTCAAAATTACCATACGCAGATAATTCTGCATCAAGTACTATTTGATTATGCATTTTGGAAAGTTTTACAGATGCCGTAAAATTATTGTAAAAGGGATTTTCCAATTCAATTTCTTTAACCGGTTCATTAAACTGATAATAATACTCACCATCTCTTAAATTTGATATTTTAATGAACATCTTAAATCTCTCAAAAAAAAGAGCAAAAACAAGCCAAAATATAGACATACTTACTTTTATAGTCAAACTCTGGAGTATATTATTTACTTAGGCTGAATCTAATATTCTTATGCAATAAAGATGTAAAAACAGTTTAAAAACGAAATATTTGAGCTAATTAATCCTTTTAATCGATGTTTCTTTAAGGCTTTTTTTACCGCCTGTTCTTGTGCCCGACCACTCAGCTAGAGGATTGGCTATTAATAACCTATTTAGACCTTTATCTGTTCCCAACCACAGATAAGTTCCGTCAAAGTATAGACATGAAATTTTTGCTGTTTCAATATTTATATTATTAAGATCTACCGGTGTAACTTTTCCATTAGAGCGCTTAATTATTACTAATCCTTTACCATATTCTGTTTTATCATCCCGATCAAAAGAATAAAGACTGGCCCAGATCTGGTTCCCTGTTCTTGCAAGACAATAAACTCCATTAGCCGGTAAACCATTGGTTGTGGAAATTCTATCCCACTTAAATTTCCTGTTATACCGGTAAATGCCTCCGATATTAAACTCCGGTTCTGTTCGAGTTACAAATTCATCCGTAGCAAACCAGACATGACTTCCTTCAAAAAGAATATTTGAAACAGAAACAGCGTCTCCATCTCCGTTAAACCCGGCATCAACCCGGTTGTTTATATAACTCCATGCACTTTTATTTGCCGGATCTTTTTTCTTATTAAATATATGAACACCTGATTCCGTTCCGAACCATATTAAACTGTCTCCATCCAAGGCTATAGTTTTAATATTATTTGATTTAGGATCTTTATTTATTGAAATATCATAATCGGTATAACGGTTCCTTTTCACATCAAGTTTAGTTAAATCAATAAATCTTCCTATCCACAAAATATTTTGAGATTTATCATATAAAAGAGACCGGATCCAGTTCCCCCATTGTCCTCCTTGTGCAAATCTTCTTCTTCTCCAATTATTTCTTTTTTTATTATAAATGAACAGCCCCTCACTGGAACCAGCCCAAACATAATCTTTATTTACTTCAATAGTGTAAAAGAAATCAAAATTTAAGCTGCCGCTTTTTGTTGAAAAATTCGTCCACTTATCATCCTTTAGTGAATACTTAAAGATACCATTGCCATATGTAGCCACCCATAGTTCATCACTAAATTTTTTTATACCTGTAACATTAGCATCTTCAATATACAGTTTAGAGTTGATCTGCGAAAAATTTTCTGAGCTATATATAAAAACGACTAAAGATATTAGTAAAATATTTCGAAGTATATCAAAAACACTATACAACGTCGGTATAAAATTATTCATTTTTAAGTTGTAAAATTCATTCATTACAAAATCCTGAAATTCCAGTTACATCCTCAATAACCCAATTCCTTAAAGAAAGTGGGTTTATACATATTTCAAATTCTTTCTTTGGAATAATTATAAGAATTTAAAAGCTTAACAAAAAAAAGAATTAAGTTGAATAGTATATAGTCAAAAAAAATTCCGAAAAACCATTTCAAAATTAAGACATCTTGATAAGAAAAGTATAGAATGTAGAAATAAAATTATTGGAAATTATATATCTGAACTAAATAAAAACACGATTGCAATATCAATAACTTTCTTCTTCAGAGGGGAAATTTTTTGCTTTAACATCTTCGATATAATGCTTAAAAGCTTTTAAAACTTCCTCCGCCTGGTTGGAATAGTGTCTCACAAATCTTGGATGGAAATCGACATTTAAGCCAAGCATATCGGGAGTTACAAGAATCTGACCATCACAAAAAGCACCTGCACCGATACCAATTGTAGGAATCTTTATAGATTCGGTAATTTGCTTTGCAAGTGCAGCCGGAATTTTTTCAAGTACAATTGCGAAAACACCGGCTTCTTCGAGAATTTTTGCATCCTGCAGTAATTCATCTGCTTCCTCTTTATTTCTTCCTCTTTCCCGATAGCTGCCAAATTTGTGAATGCTTTGAGGCGTTAAACCCAGATGTCCCATTACCGGAATACCAGCCTCAGTAATTTTTCTAACCATCTCTGCTACTCTTTTGCCACCTTCAAGTTTAACAGCACTTGCAGCAGTTTCTTTCATTATTCTTCCGGCATTTCTAAAACCCTCATCAATACTTAACTGGAAGGACATAAAAGGAAGATCTACAACAACCATTGCCCTTTCAACACCTTTTGTTACTGCCTTGGTATGATAAATCATCTCATCCATAGTAACAGGTAAAGTGGTTTCATTACCCTGGAAAACGTTGCCTAAAGAATCACCTACCAGGATAACATCGATACCTGCATCATCTAATAATTTAGCTGTAATAAAGTCGTAACCAGTTAAAGCAGCGATTTTTATTCCCTTTTGCTTTAGAATAAACAGAGTTTTTGTTGTTACCTTTTTGATTTGTTTTTCAGTGCTCATAATTTTTCTCTAATTTTTTTTCTTCCGCAAGAAATTAAATAATGAATAACTACCTGATTTTATCTAAATATTAAAATTGTAATTTATCAGACACTACATCAGGTGCATAGAAGAAATATTAAAATATTCCTTGAAACCAATTACCAATGCTTCAGATAATAATTCATAATTTATGTCTCTTTCCAAAATACTCTGCAATTCTATGGTTTTTTTAGTCAGTTCGGATTTGATATTTTCCTTTTCTTCTTCAACTATATTCAAATAATTAATGATCTTTTTATGATAAGTTCCGCATAAAATAGACCCATGCTGTAAAATTGCATTTTTAAACTTTCTTTGTGCACTTCCTGCGAGCTTTTTACCGTTATACTTTAATTCACTTTTAGCCGATGCAGCAAAGCAGATTTCCCCCGAGTTTTCTTTATATATGCTTAAAAAATCAGGCTTCTCAGTTTCCAGTTCAATATTTTTTAACTTCTGATTATACTTTTCAAGTCCCGTTTTTAAAGCAAAATTTATATCCGAATATAATTCCTTTGCAGAAGTATTATCACTAGTAGGATAAATTACAGAATAGGTAATTTCTTCGGCATGCAAAATAGCCCTTCCACCGGTTGGCCTGGTAACTATATCTATATTATCTTTTTCAGTTTCACTATAATTAATAATACCGTCATCCTGGTTGACCCCCAAAGAAATACAATAAGGCTCCCATCTGTATAATCTGAAAATTGCTTCATCCGGTTCACAATTCTTTGTAAGATACAAATCCGTTTCCATATTAAAATTACCGGAATTCGTTCCCGAACTTAAAAACAACCAATTCATTTTCCTATTAAACCCCTTTTACTTTCATTAAGAAAATTCAAGACATTCTTAATACAAATATTTTCAGTTCCAATTTCATTAATAATTTTTTCTTTTGCCTGGGATACGTTTAACGATTTATCGTAAATAAAGCTATAAGCTTTTTTCAAAAGAAAGATATCATTATTAGAAAATCCCCTTCTTCTAAGCCCAATTGAATTTACTCCCGAATATTTCAAAGGTTCACTTGCTCCAAGAATATAAGGAGGGACATCCTGGGTAATTCTAAACCCTCCTCCAATCATAGAATGTTGCCCAACTTTGCAGAATTGATGTACAGGTGTAAGCCCGCCAATAATAACATAATCTTCTAATGTTACATGACCTCCTATTTGAACACCATTTGTTAAGATACAATTATCTCCGATACTGCAATCATGTGCAACGTGCGAATATGCCATAAGGTAACAATTCTTTCCTACCCTGGAAAATCCCGTTGATTGTGTACCCCTATGAAGAGCAACAAATTCACGGATAGTTGTATCATCTTCAATTATAAAAACCGATTCCTCTCCTTTGAAAGTTAAATCCTGCGGAGTATGAGCAACCGAGGCAGATTGAAAAATCTTCACCCGATTCTTAATTCTTGCACCATTATAAATCACTGAATGAGGACCAATATAACAATCATCCCCGATTTCCACATCTTCTTCGATAATTGCATATGGTGCAATTTCTATATTAGCCCCTAGTTTTGCCTTACCGTTAATAATTGCGGTTGGATGAATTTTGCTCATTATATTTTAAAATTTGTTTTACTACTATCGCGATCTACGACACCAGCCATAAAATCGGCTTCAGCGACAAGGACATCCTTTACGTATGCCTTTCCAGTCATCATGAATACTTTACTTCTTTTATTAACCAGTTCAACTTCCAGGAATAGCTGATCTCCGGGTACAACCGGTTTTCTGAATTTAACATTATTCATCTGCATAAAATAGACAAGCTTTTTTTCAAAATCCGGAAGTGAATTAAGTATCAAAATTCCGCTTGTTTGCGCCATTGCTTCAATAATTAGAACACCAGGCATTATTGGCTGCCCCGGGAAATGCCCTACAAAGAAAGGTTCATTAATTGTTACTGATTTTACTCCAACAACTTTCTTCTCAAGTTCAAGCTGAATTATTTTATCAACCATCAGAAACGGATACCTGTGCGGTAAAATTCTTTGTATGGCATTTACATCTAATACAACACCTTCCTTTTTTACAAACTGGAATTTTTTTACCAATTTCTTCTGTTGGTACAATTTTCTAACCTGTTTTGCAAATTCCACATTGGACTTATGACCGGGACGGGCTGCAAGAATTTGTGCTTTAATAGGTGCACCAATTAATGCTAAATCGCCAATTAAATCGAGCAGCTTGTGCCTGACCGGTTCATTTTTAAAACGAAGCTCTTTGTTATTCAGGATTCCATTATTTCCTAAAGTAATCTTTTCTTTAATTCCGATTTTTTTTCTTATTTGCTCAAGTTCATCATCAGTAGCTTCCTTATCAACAATCACAACTGCATTATCAATATCACCGCCTTTTATAAGGCCGTTATTCGCAAGAGTTTCAACTTCACTTAAAAAACAGAAAGTACGGGAAGGAGCAAATTCAGTAACAAACTCTGTTTCCAGGTCAAATAAACCGGTATGTTGACTTCCTAATGCAGGGTTCTGGTAATCAACCATAACTGTAGCACGGTAACCATCCAATGGAAGAGCAACGATATCTACCTGTCTATCTTCCTCATGGTAAATAACAGTTTCATCAATTATCAAATAGTCTTTTGGTGCATCCTGCTGAATAAAACCGGAATCTTTTAAAATATTTACATAAGGCATCGCACTGCCGTCTCCAACCGGTGGTTCTATACCATCAAGTTCAATAATAATATTATCTATCTGTAAACCCACAACTGCGGCGAGCACATGCTCAACCGTATGAACTTTTGCTTCTCCAATTCCGAGTGTAGTTCCTCTGGATATATCTACAACATTATCTGCATTCGCAGGTATTTCCGGTCGTCCTCCCAAATCAGTTCTAACAAATCTAATCCCGTAATCTTCGGGTGCAGGTTTGAACGTCATTGTACATTTCTCTCCTGTATGTAAACCAATACCGGAAATTGAAACCGGATTTGAAATAGTTCTTTGCAATTCTAACATTTTTTCTTCCTAATTATTATATTATTCTTTAATACGATTAATGCAGATTTTATATTAATACAAATATTTATGATGAATGTTTAAGATAAAAAAACTTTATCCGGCAATTGCCGGATAAAGATGAAGGTAAAATAGTAAGACGAGTTATGAAATTCAATTAAAACAAAGAAGCTATTATCTTTTTTGCACAAGTCAATAAAAAATGTAAAAGTTAACGATTCATATAATAATTGAATCTCAAAGATTTTAAGAATCCTTCGCCGAGCTATTATCCCGGATAGTTTGCTTTAAATTCTCTATTTCTTTTTCAAGTTCTCTTATTTTGTCAGCATATTGAGGAAGTCTTCGAAAGTGTGCTTCCAGCTTTAAGGACGTTTTAATATCTTTTGCAGGATAACCGAAATAAGTTCCCGGTTTTGTTATATTGGTTGATATACCTGATTTTGCATAAAGAATAACATTATCAGTAATTTCAATATGGCCGGCCAGTCCTACTTGTCCTGCAAGTAAAACATGCTTCCCTATTTTTGTACTTCCGGAAATTCCAGTTTGCGAAGCAATTGCAGAATCTTCACCAATATAAACATTATGCGCAATCTGCACAAGGTTATCTATTTTTACTCCCCGTTTTAATATAGTAGAACCCAAAGCGGCCCGGTCAACAGAAACATTAGAGCCAAGTTCAACATCATCTTCGATAATAACGTTTCCTATCTGGGGAATTTTCCTGAAAGCACCTTTCTCATCATTATAATAACCAAAACCGTCCGAACCAATCACAGTATTAGAATGAATAATTACTCTTTTTCCAATTTTACAATTCTCTCTAATACTTACATTCTGATAGATGATTGAATCATCATCAATCTCAACATTTTCCAAAATGACAGTATTATGAAATATTTTTACATTATTCCCGATTTTACATCCTGCAGAAATTACAACATTCTTTCCTATGGAAGTATCTTTTCCCAATTCTACACTAGGATCAATCGAAGCTGTTTTATCTATCCCTTTAAGCACAACTTCCGGGTTGAAAAATTTAATTATTAATTTGGCAAATGCTTTATCAGGTTCGGGTACTTCAATATAGACAATATCATCTCTTATTTTTTTAAAACCGGGTTTAACAACAATAGCCGTAGCTTTGGTTAAAGAGAAATATTTTTCATAGGTAGGACGATAAAGAAATGTTAAATCGCCCGGTTTTGCCTCTTCAATTTTTGCAACATTATTTATTTTTTCTTTTTTATTGCCGAATATACTGCCATTAATATATGTGGCAATTTCTTCAATTGTATAATTCATTAAGCTACTTTAGTTTTAATTTATCCATTACCTGGGGTGTAATATCATACTGATCTTTAGCATAAAGAAGGAGTGTATTATCGCCGCTTTTATCGAGAACAAAGTCCAGGTCCTCTTCTTTAGCTACATCCTGGATAGCATTAAAAACTTTATTTTGAACAGGTTTCATTAATTCATCCTGTTTTTGAAATAATTCACCGTTTGTTCCGAATTTTTTTTCCCTGTAATCAGTTATTTGCTGTTCAAGCTTTACTAATTCTGCTTCCATGTCAGAGCGAGTTTGATCAGTCATTATTAATTTGCGTTTTTGGTAATCATCATATTTTGTTTGCCATTGGGTCTGTAAATCACCGAGTTCTTTTTGCCAATCCTGTATTATAGCATCTAATTTTTGTCTTGCATCCTGGGCATCCGGTAAATTATCCATTATTGTATTTGAATCTACATAACCAATTTTTAATTGCGCTAAAGAATTACCGGTAAGGATAAAAAGTCCCCCTAAAAGGAGAATAATAAAATTTTTCATATTAAGTCTTCCAGAACATTTAAGATATTATTAAAGAGGTAATTTCTATTAATTAAGTTAAATACCTTTTTAACAAAATCGCAACACAGAAGATAATCCATGCTGCGATTAATCTAAAGTAATGTTTGATGAAAATTAAAGATAACTTTATAAAATAAGTTCCCGAGACAAAAGAGCAATAAAAGTAGATATATGACGAGAAATTATTTTATTACTCCTCTTTTCAAGATATCAATGACCTGATAAGTAAGATCATAAGCCGGATCGGCATAAAGAAGAACAACATCACCAGCTTTATCAAAGACAAATTTCATCCCTTCCTTTTTTGCTATTTCTTCAATTGCTTTGAAAATCTTTTTCTTTACAGGAGCAAAAATTTCATCATTTTTCTTATAAATTTCACCTGTTTGCTGTGCAAATTTATCTTTTCTAAAATTTTCCATAACCTGTTGTTTTTCAACAAGATCCTGCTGAGCCGCTGTTTTTTTAGCGTCTGTCATTGTGTTAGCTTGTTTTTGGTACTGCTCATATGCTTGCTGTAAGTTTTTATTCATACTGTCAAGTTGTGCGGTCCATTGATTTGTTAAAGCATCAAGCTGGCCCTGAGCTTTAATAGCTTCCGGTAATTGGGTTAAAATTACCTGTGAATCTACATAACCAATTTTTTGCGGTGCTTGCTGCCCGAAAACAAATCCACAGCTTAATAAAAGGAATAAGAAGAATAAAAGATATTTTTTCACTACTACTACCTCTACTTTATTTAGAAAAAAATAAATTAATTAAAATCCCTTGCCAAACTGGAAATGGAAAAGCCAGGAGGGATCATGGCCATCAACCGCTTTTCGATCAAATCCGTAACCAATATCAAACCCGATCAGACCAATCGGGTTAATTAATATCCGGGCACCAAAACCGGCCGATCTTCTAAGATTAAAAATATCAGTTTTATTAAAGTTTTCAAAGACATTGCCTGCTTCGGCAAAAGCAAGTACATAAAGAGGCATTGGTTCTAAAGTTACTGCAAATCTTAACTCCGCAGTATACCGTTCCATAACCCTGCCGCCAATTACTTGTCCTGCACTGTTTTTAGGTCCAATGGTTCTATCATCATATCCACGCAAAGGCTCTGTTGCAATTACAAGACCATTTCCACCCATATAATACTTATCAAAAGGATTTATCTTCAATTTCGTTGCATCGTTTAACTCCTGTAAATACCCTAAATTGGCAATAGTATAAAGGGCAATCCTGTTTGAATTAAATAGTCTTTTATACCATTCAGATGTAAATCCCAGTTTATAGTAATCAACATCGCCCGGTAGAAAAGGACCACCGGAAAGTTCACCATGTAGTACAAGATTTGATCCTTTCGACGGAAAAATCGGATTATCTATATCCTTTCTCGAAATTGTGGCGCCAATAGTATACTGATGACTGATACCTACAGGATAATAACCCTGACCATTTAGCACGTTATTATATTGATATCTGAAAAATCCCTGTACATTAAAGAAATCGTCAGGCCATTTTAACCTTCTTCCAACTCTTATTGTTCCACCAGACTGTCGTAAATCGTATATATATTGTTCACGGGTATCAAATACTTCAAACCCTAAAAGAGTCGGAGTGTCAAACAGCCACGGTTCTGTAAAACCTAATGTAAAAGTTCGGTAAATACTGCCTACACCAAACTGCCAGTTGAAACTCAAAATCTGACCGCCTCCCAGTGAAAAGGGTTTATCCAATGCAAAATTTGTAAGTGTTACGCCGACAGCACCACTAAATCCAAAAGAGCCGCTGTAGCCAACAGAAGCATTTAAATAATCACTTGATTTCTCTTCAACATTAAAAGATACATTTACAGTGGAGTCATTCGATAATTTATAATTTACAGCATCAGCTCCGTATAGTTTTTCAACATTAAAATACTTTAGGTTTGCCAACTGTTGGATGCTCCGGATTAGCAGCGCACGATTAAAATAATCGCCCGGTATTGAATACAGTTCGCGCCTTATTACTTTATCTTTTGTTTTGTCATTACCGGTAATATCTACCCTGCCTATTTTAAATTGATTCTTTTCATCAATTTTAATATGAATATCGATTGAATCCTTGCCTACTTTTGTTTCAGACGGTTCTAAATTAAAAGTTAAATATCCATTATCGAGATATAACGAAGTTACATCTGATTGATTTTCATTTCCTCTCAGATTTCTTTCAAATTTTTCATAATTAAAAACATCTCCCTTTTTGAAACCTAATCTTTCAGTAAGAAATGCATCTGGATAAATTGTATTTCCTTCCCATACAATGTCTCTTATTTTATATTGCGGACCTTCATAAACTTTAATTAATATTGTTAAATCCTGTTTATGATTGGAATAGATTAAGGAATCAGAAACAATTTCTGCATCGCGGTAACCATTTTTCCGGTAAAAGTCTATTATTGATTTTTTATCTTTTTCAAATTTTACTTTGTCAAATTTTGCACTGTTCCAGAACTTCCACCATTTAGCTTCTGAAATTTCATCCATTGCTCCCTTTAGATCACCATCCTCGAATGCTTTATTTCCTTCAAATTCAATATGTCTAACTGTAACCCTGTCATTTTCAGTAATATTTATTTTAAGCAGAATGCGATCTTTGATTTTGGGAATCAAATTATAAGAAGAGACCTCATCCCTGTCATAATCCACCTGATATTCATCTGCAAGATCTTTTTCATTCCGCCACGTAACAGTTATGTTATCTTCGGAAGTATCGGCAGTAAAGTAAACGAAATATTCAGGTTTAACAACTGCGTTTAAATAACCGTCGTCTTCATACATTTTTAATATTTTTAATTTCAAATTATTTACTTGTTCAGGAGTAAGAATTTGTCCCCTTCCGAAATGAATTTTTTCTTCAATATCACTGGCGCTCAGTTCATCATTTCCTACAATGACTGTCTTCTCAATCCTTGGATATTCAGTAACTTTGATAGTCAGGAAAATACCATCCCCAACTTTTTTATCCTCTAAAATCTGAATATCTGAGAAGATATTTAAATTCCATAAATTTTTAATCGCATTTAAAGTCTGATCACCGGGGATCTGAATTTCATCTCCGATTTTCAAGCCGCTGTTCACAATTATAGTATTAACATCTGCTGTTTTATTTCCTTCAACGGAAATTCCTAGTATTTTATAAGTAACAGGATTATTTACCTGTGAAAAAGCAGCAGAGTAAAAAACGAAAACTAAAAAGGGGACTAAAATTCTATATCGTCTCATGAGAGAGGTCTGAAACATTCTTTAAACCTTTTTTATTTTTTTGAATTTGTTCACTAACCTTTCCAAACCTTCTTTCCCTTCCCTGAAAATTTCTAATTGCCTGGTAAAGATCTTTTCGTTTAAAATCCGGCCAATATACATTTGAAATAAAAAACTCAGTATAAGCAATCTGCCAGAGTAAAAAATTGCTTACACGAAATTCCCCGCTTGTTCTGATCAACAAATCCGGGTCCGGAATATTTTTAGTATCCAAATAGCTCGAAATACACTCTTCGTTTATATCATCAATGTGTAATTTCCCATCAGCTACCTGCTGGGAAATCTCTTTAATTGCTTTAATAAGCTCCGATCTCCCGCTGTAGCTGAGAGCTAAATTCAGCGTCATTTTCTCATTATGTTTTGTTTTCTGAATAGAATCATTTAATTCTTTCTGAACTTCCAAAGGAAGAGCATCCATATTGCCTATTGCATTTAACTTCACATTATTTTCATTTAATTCATCAACTTCTTTTCTTAGAGTTCTTACAAGCAAGCTCATAAGGGTTGATACTTCATCCTTTGGTCGATTCCAATTCTCTGTTGAAAACGTATAAAGGGTTAAATATTTTACTCCGATTTGAACACAAGCTTTAACAATATCTTTAACGGTATCAACCCCTCTTTTGTGTCCTGCAACCCTCGGATACCCTCTTTTTCGCGCCCACCTGCCATTACCATCCATAATTATCGCAATATGAACAGGAATTTCCCCAGAATTTTTAAGCTCATCTTGAAGTTTTTCATCAGATACTTTATCTACTTTACCCAAATTATATTCCAAAATTGATAAAACATGTAAAATTACCCTTATGTAAATTTAATGTCAAGATTTGTTAATATTCTTAGAATATGATGTTGTAAAAATAGTAAAGAGGAATTTTATAATAAAAGGTAAAAACGGAGTTGGATTCAAAAATTACAAAAAATTAAAAAAAAATAATTAAAGCCGATAAATGGCTTCTCCCCTATAATAATTAATAAAGTAAAGTCAAAAATAAAAATACTAGAAGCCGGGATATCAGGAAAATAGGACTTTTTCTTTCCTCAATGTTCTCCTGCTAGGAATAATAGACCTATCAATAATTTCAAACAATTTTATATTATTCTTAACTTCAGAATCAAAGGAATCAATTAAAACTTTCATATTTTTAAATAATTCCTTAGGAACACCAACAAATAGTATTACTCTTTTATTTGAATATTTTGTTTGTCTTGTAGCTAAAAAATTTAATTTATCAATTAACGAAGGAGCGTTAAGATCAGAATAATCTAAAGTTACCCCGATAGCATAATTTTTTCTTTGCCTGGCTATAATGTCAACTTCGAATTTACCTACTTTTGATGGTTCGGGGAGATAAGTTCCATATTTACGGCTGACAGTTAAATAGCCAAGTTTCCAGAATTCCTCAACTAATAAATCAATGTTTTTTCTTTTTATTGTATTTATCATTATACACCTCAAATTATTAATTCATTTGAGCAATAATTGGTATAATCGGTGAAAACCTATTCTTTCTTAGTACCTTTATATTAACAATCTTATTAAAATCAAATTTCTTTATTTCACTTGAGTTATATGCCTTACCATATATGATCTTTTTTCCCGATCTATCCTGTGATATAAAATATGGATCAATTGTAACTTCATTAAGCAAATACAAGAACTTAATTGTATTCCGGTTATGAATTGCCTGTGAAAAAATTTCAGATTTCATATAAATCCTCTTTCTAATTAAACCATCTAATTACGCCAACCACTTTCCCGATAATTGAAAATTCCTTTTTATCATCTACCTCGATAGGTTCATAATTATCATTCTCGGGAATCAGCCTGATTTTACTTTTTTTCTTTTCAAAAGTTTTAACAGTTACTTCATCGTTGAGACGTGCAACGACAGTATCACCGTTTATCGATTCTTTGGATGGTGAAACAATCACCAGATCACCTTCAAAAATTCCGGCATTAATCATACTGTCCCCTTTAACTTTCAGAGCGAAGCAATCATCGGATCTTTTCATAAACGAATTATCGATAACTACACTTCCTTCTATATTTTCAATAGCCATGATAGGAGAACCGGCAGCTACTCTTCCGACAATTGGTATCTTCCTGAATTCATCCTCACGGTTATAATTAATACCCTGTTCCGAAACAAGATTATGCACAAAGCTGATACCTCTGCTGGCATTACTTTCGATATTGAGATAACCTTTTTTTACTAAAGCATCCAGATGTCTTTTTACTCCAAAAGTAGAAGAGATATCAAACTTTTTCCCTATTTCCCTTAAAGTCGGCGGATATCCGTTTGCTTCACGGAACTGAGATATAAAAGAAAGAATTACCTGCTGTCTTTCGGTTAATCGATTTTTCATTATAGTGCTCAATTGTTCACTACAAATATAGTGAACGGATGTGCACTTGTCAAGAGGAAGTAGCAATTATTTTTTAGTTGGAAAGAACTTTTATAAATTGATGTGTAATTTGAGATATTTAGAAGGTGTGAGAAATTGCTGTAAGTCTTTTATTTATAAATGGATATAAAAATAAGCGAGAATAAAGAGGTTTGAGAATTATTACACTTTTTGGCTCATTTTACCACTTAAAATGAGATATTTTAAAAAGCCATTATTAAGTGGTTAATAACCATTCAAAACCCCCGTTAATGCGTTCAAATCGCGGTTAATAAGCTTCTATAATAAGCCTTTAAAAGACCATAAATCGCAATTTCAAGCATCTAAAACCATGTTTAATGACCCCTTAATTTTACTCCATTTTCGCATGTTATTTTTTTTTATAATTGGAAAATCATAAGACAAATTGACAAAATAGTTCTTGCCTATAAAAATAATTTGAGTTAATTTGTAATAACCATAAGGGTTTTTGGGGAAATGAAAAATAGATTCAGGCTTTCAATCTAAATCCCAGAACCTTCAGACAATCATAATATTAAAGAGGAAATAAATGGGTGCATTATTTTTTTTTGATGAGGTTGTCAGTGCTAACAATAACGAAGGCAAACGATTTAAATGCCAAGTTGAAGTATTAGATAATCATGGAGTTCCTGAATTTAGAATTGGTCCTGAAGGAGCTGCCTTCTCAGGTTCAATTGCAGAGTTTGATGACTTAAAACAATTTGACCGATTTGTTCAGGCAATAAATAATCTTCATAATAGATTTTGATTAATACAAAGATAAATAAAAAAAGATAAAGGAGGTTTATATGCCCTGGAATAGAAATCAGAGTACCGGTCCTGGAGGTGGCCTTTCAACTGGACCTGGCGGTGGTTTGTCGACAGGTCCTGGTGGTGGTGCCTCAACAGGTCCAGATGGAGGAATGTCAACCGGTCCTGGCGGTGGTATGTCAACGGGTCCCGGTGGTGGATTATCAACGGGTCCTGGAGGTGGATTATCAACAGGTCCTGAAGGTGGATTATCAACGGGTCCTGGAGGTGGATTATCAACAGGTCCTGGCGGTGGTCTTTCTACTGGTCCTGGTGGTGGTATGTCAACGGGTCCAGAGCCATATATGAGTAATATTCCACCTTGGCCGGTATTTATTAAAGAATTAGAGAAAAGAGGGATGACATATTATGTTGATCTAATAAAGTCACATTTACAAAATCATTAAATGTAATCATCATAATTATTGCATATAAAAAATATTCTAAATAGTAAAGATAAGATTCATATATAAATAATTAAATTCTAAAAAGATTACTATAAACCAGAAAATATACATTTAATGAGGAAATTATGGCCCTAGAAATGCAAAAAGATAAGGCTGGAGTAATAAGAGAATATACATATCATTTTTTCTTGGATGAACAAAAATTAAGAAAAATTGTAGATATAATTGATAACTATTCAAAGCGATTAACAATCTCTACATTTATTTCTTTTTATGTGGAATTTAACGACGATACTTTTTATACAACAAAATCTATAGATAATATTCTTTCTGAAGACAATTCTATAAAGAAACAAATAACTCGCTTAAGTATTAGATTACTAAAAAATGATAATGATAAAAATCATGAAGATTCTAATACTAGTATAGTTTCCTTGGCTTTTCGCAAAAATAAGGTTGAAGAAATTTTAATTTTAGTTTCACACGAAGATCGAGACTGGTGTTTTTTGTTAATAGATGAATTAGATGCACAAATACAAAGGATTAAACGTAAAAAGATCTTTGGGAAAATAAAATCTATTATTTTAGATTTTATAATAGCATTTGGGATCCTAGGATTAAATACATTTTTTATAACAAAATATTTAACTATCCATTATTCTAAAGGTCTTAGAATAGAACAAATAAATATGCTCACGGACTCCCAAAAGTTAAATAAAATATTGGAAAATCAAATAAATAATTATATTGACCCGTGGTTGATTCCTATATCTTATTTAACATTAATTATTATATTTTTTGTAATAGAGATTAAGCCAATTACAAAATTGGTAAGTTATCTTAGTCACTCAGTTTTTTATTGGGGAGATATAATAGAAATCGAAACTACTTACGAAAAGAAAAAAAATATTATTAAAATAACCATATTTTTGGGATTTATTATCTCTGTTTTAGCAGGATTGTTTGTTTGGTTTATTGTAGAAAAATAGATAAATATATTCAGATAAGTCGGGTTTTATTCCCTTCATTCAAACGATAATATACATTCTTGTCAGTTTGTATCACTTACCTCCGAACTTCTTCACTGTTATTTCAGTCTTTATAAGGTTCATATAAGTATTGATAGTGTTATTCACTGCTTTTGCCTGGCTGACTTTTTTCTTCAGCTCTTCCGGAGTTATTTTGTCGGAGGTTAAATCGGTTATGGTCTTATTGAGAGCTGCTGCAATGGATTCCGCATTGATCTTATTGTATGTTTGAAGATTATGATCTTTTTGTAACGGAGCTTTAATTGGTAAGTTCTTTGAGTCTACCTGGATGAATTCATTTCTTAAAATTTGCTCACAGCTTTCTGTTGGGAATTTGAGCAATCCAAGATCTGTTGAGACGAAAGTTGTTCCATCCATTATTTCAAAGCCGGAAATCTTATGTTCTTTTGCCCGATATAAGTAGGTTCCATTAATCATCTGTATGAGTCTGTTTTTCAGCTGCATTTATCTGTCTCCTAAGTTTTAATTGTTTTTGTTTTAATACAATTAGTTCCGGATGATTATTTCTAATATCGTCCCATAATGAACTATCCCGAGCAATTCCTAAGAGTGCATGAAGATCTTCCGGTTGATTTCTTAAAAGATTTTCTGCTCTGGTAATTAATCAAGGTTTTCGATTTTAACATCGAGATGATCAGCTCCTTTTTTAAAAGCCAATATTTTCCCTGGTGGAACTTTGCCATATTTCTTTTCCCAAATAATGAATTTTAACTGACGCCAATGTCCTTCGCTTACACGAATCCATTTTTCTTCGAAGCCGCCTCTGGTTTCATGATCTGTTCTGATCACAATGCAACCATCATATTTAGTGTTAACGGGTTTATGACCTTTTTTAAATTCAGTTGCTGGAGAGAAATGTGTTCCTTTCAATCCCTTATTCCACCCGTGCCCTTTTTCAAGAAATTTATTCCTGATCTTTTTTAATTGTTCTTCCGGAAGCTTTAGACCCAGTGAACATAATTTTCCACCGATTGTTCCTTTATGTCTATTGAGAGCTTTTGCCAGCTCTTTTCTAGACATAGTTAGATGGTTATTTTTTAGAAAATCTATATCCTCATCAGACCAGGGACGTGGAGTTTTCTTTTTCTTTAGCTTATGTTTTGTTATGATAGTATTAACAGAGCAAACAGTCCTACCCAATTTTTCTGATAGCTGCTGTTGGGTCATATTTTTGTAGTTATTTCGAACGAAATCTATTTCGCTTTTACTCCAGGCATCTTTCCTTGAACTGGATCTTTTCACAGGCTTTCTTGAGTAAACTCCTTTTGGCATTATTCTTCTTCAAATAAATTTAAATTTTCGGGGCCGGTTTCCTGGCGCCAGTTATAAATTGTTTTTATTGATACATCGAGGGTCCGGGCAGCTTCATTGTAATCTATATTTTTATTTCTTACTGCCCATTCTTTCTTCAGATCCAGGATAGATTTCGTGCTGAAGTAAACCTGGTTCTTGCTAAAATGCTCAAGCATGTCCAGATAACCATCAATGCCGAAGCGGTTAATGATCCACCGGGCATCTTCATTAAAGAATTTTTCATATTCAGGGATGGATTTAATCCATTCTAATTTCATGAATTCACTCCAGAATGATGATTGTCGATTGATGATTGTCGACCTAAAGATTCAATGGCTTTAATAACTTTCTGCACATCCTTTCTTAATAAGAATGTAATATGATTAACTTCCGCTATTCTATTAATAAAATTGTTTAAAGATTTTTCTGTTTTCTCCCGGGACCGGCGCATCCATAGCGCTTCAATTTTCCTCATCTGTGCAGGTGTTGCATATTTAGCTTCACGATTATTGAACTCTTCATATTTAAGCTGCTTTCCCTTCTTCTTTTCTGTCCAGCCAAGTTTCTTAAGTATACCGAGTAAAATATTGGCCTGATTTTCATTCAGCTCTTTGCATGATCTGCATTTTTCTCCTTTAGCATTTATGAAATTAGATAATATATCGCGGTAGTTTTCATCCGGAAGGCTTAGCTGAGATAAAGCAATGTGGATCTTCTTAATTTGAACTGGTAATATATTCTTGTTATTATTCATATTATCTTATATGTTCACTTGGTTCATCTTCTGAATTTGGGAAGGGATATTTTCTTTTAAAGTTTATATTTTGTTTGGATAATAAAACATCCATAATTTTCATTGGCTCTCCGCCATGTCTCCAATATCCATCCATTCCAAGAATTATTACGTCAATCCATTCTATTAAATCATCGGGTTGCTTTCTGATTTCTAACAATTCTTTTTTGATATGCTTAATAATTCCGACTGTTCTTTTTGCATTTCCGAAGGTTTTTAAACTCCATTGCTTCTGCTTTATCAAATAAATTCCTAAATCATAATTATTTTTAATTCTTGTAATCCAGGATTTTAATGCTGCATTGGTACCCTGCAGTCTTTTTATTTTCTCTGTGTGCTCATCATATCTTCTTTTATAATATTCAAGTTCACTAAGGAGCTGTAAATATGGTTTTTCAATTCTCTCAAGAGAATCGGCAATTCGGAGCATGCAGCCTGTTTGTATTTGTTCCTTGGAGAGATTAGCCTCCTGCTCACTACCCCAATTCTTCCTGGATTCTTCTCTATAATTTTTGAAATACATTATTCCTCTTCTTTTTTAATTTTTTCCAGATTCAATTCATAAAAGGAAGATTCATTCCTGGTTATTTTACAGCCGGCTGCTGCGAGCTGCTCTGCAGTTAAAATACCTTTATCTGCATCGGCAAGTATTTTTGTTTTATTAAGTTTTATTTCTGTTTCTATATATTTGCTGCTGAATAGATTGAGAAATTTCTCTTTTGCAAATTCCCAGTTGAATTTTTTGCTGAGGAGTCTGAGTGCATTCTTACCTGTCCGGAAACCTACCCGGCCATAATTTAATTCCCTGCTGCGTTTTGTATCGAATTGTTTCTTATTCTTTTTAAGGAATTCATCAACCTCTTTTTCAAGTATCTTAACAGCCTTGCTGAACTTATCAATCCTGGGCTCAAATTTGTTTTTTACAGCAAGGATCTCTTTCTGCATTTCATTCTCGGTATCATTTATATCGAGCGTTAATTCAGCAATATGGTATAATGTTTCATCAACATCATCAAATGATTTTAGGGATGTTTGTCCTTTATGATTGAATTTTTTCATGCTGTAGCTGACTGCCTTTCTCCCGATTGTCCGGCAAATAATGGGTATATATTATTTAAATAGTTTTCATCAACATTCTTGAAGAATCCGATAACAGTTTCATATTCTCTTTGCTTTCCCCTTTTAACTTTTTTAAGCTCTGCAGATTTGGATTTGAGCTCATTATATTTTTTAACCTGGTCTTTTAGGATAGCCGCTTGATTTTCAAGAGAATCAATGTCCTGCTGAATCTCTTCCAGCTCTTCTTTCTTAGTCTGCAGAGCTTCTTCGATTTTCATTTATACCTCCTTTATTTTATCCGCCTGAGGCGGATGAGCCTTCGGCTCAAAATAAATTTAATTGTTTGCCCTTAGGATTTATTCTCCATAAAGATGCTTTGCGTCCACTGTTCCTGGAGACTTCTTCGCCGCAGAATTCCACAATCCCCTTTTCCCGCAGTTCCAGGACTCTTGGTGTAACCTGGTGTGGGTAAAGATTAAGATGTTTAGCAATTCTCTCATTGCTTATAGGCTGCCATTTGCGAATAATATTATAAACATCCAGCTGGCGTTTATTCAAATCATCCAGGATTGATTGCAGAGCTTTGTTGCGGACCTGCTCACTATGGTAACCTTCGCGAACTTTCATTTTGAATTCTCTTGTTTAGTCTCGGATAAACTCAAATTGACAGCTGATCGTATGTCTGCTTTTATTTCATTCCAGTTATACCATTGATGCTCATATACTAACCTGGAACAAAGGTGAAGAATAAATTCTGTTCCGTATTTATCTAACATTTCGATTAAATCTTTTTTGATTGAATCCGGAGTTGGAGCTGTTCCTTGCATGTTTATTTTCTCTGAATTTTGTTTTTTTATCAGGTGGATAAATTGTTATTAAAGTTTTGTCCCTGATAATCAGGTTACAGTTGAAGTTCTGACTGAATAAAAGGACTCCGTCTTTATTATCCGATACGTAGGTGGCATCTTTTAATATGGCAATAATTGCCTGTTTAACGGTCTTTATCCGGGTATTATTATTTGTTATTGCTGCCAGCCCCGGATTGAATCTTTCTATATATCGGTTGCAAACATGATCTGTTATTTGGATATTCATTTAATCCTTTCGAAAAGTAATTAAGTTAATAGAGCTCTTACTGCATCATCAATTAAATCTTCATTCAAATCTTCGCCGCTTTCCTGCATTGCGTCTTTTACCTGCTTAACCAGCTTTTCCAGGAACCTTCCATTATTCTTTGAGAGCTGCAGAAAGTTCTGACTATATTTAAGCGCCTGCGGGAAATTTATCTTCAAAATTTCTTTAACATCATCGAGCTTGAGAAGATCTATTTCATGAAATATTCCTACCCGGGAGTAAAGCTGCTTTAACCTGGATCGCGGGCCCTGGAGCTTCTTCTTAAGCAGCTCTGTCCCTGATATTAAGACGCAGTGTTTGTAAAGTCATGTATGCGGCGGATTATCTCGAGTCCCTGTGTATTTAGGTTTTCACCTTCATCGATCATAAGGAGCCTGTGAGCAATTCTATCTATGATCTCATTAAACATAATATCTTTCCGGTTATCGGTGGAGATCTTTAATGCTTCACAGATGTTATCCAGTAAGCTGCGTGGAGTAGTAATATGGGGAATGATGTGAATTAAAATTGAATTAGGATTTCTCTTCTTATATTCCTGCAGACTGATGGTCCTTCCTGCACCAGGTATGCCTATTACAACCCCAATTTCTCCCTGACGGAGAGTATAGGCAGCCATCTTAAAAATATCCTGGGCTGCCTGGGTAAAAGCAAATTTGAGATGATATTCTTTGTCCTGGTAATTACTGAGCTCGACATCGTTCAGGTAGCTTTCAACTTTAATTGCAAACTCACCTTCTTTTTCCTTTGTGGGAAATTTATCATTGCGAAATTGACTAATATAACTGGATGAGAAACCGACATTGTTTGCGATCATTCTGTTTGATATAGATGGATTCTCATTACAGAAAATGTTTAACCGCACACGGATTTCATCTATTCTGGATTCACTAATTAAAGTATCTTGCATGTTTCCTCCTCTTTTATAGTTCTTCAAAATTTTGTTCTATGGTTAATATTTTGTTGTAAGCTTTAAGTCTTCTAAATTCAGTCATAGCTGCATCGGTATTCATGAAGAGCAGAATAGGAACCTTATATTTATAAGCATCTTCAAGTATCCGGCTGTAGCTGTTTGTGAAAGTATCAGCACCGGTGACGGCAATAAGCTTATCATCTATGAGTGCCGGTATCATGTGAAAAGCCAGTTTCTTCATCTTCAGCTTTGAAGAAAGCCTGAACATGAACATAGGTGCAGTGTATGCATCCCTTCCTTTTAATATAATTGCCTGCTTATTGTCGAGCAGCCTATTCTGAATAATGCTCATTTCATTTTTAGGAATATTGTAAATGATTCCAATTGCTTTCTTTTTTTGAACCCGGTTAATGATGTTATTTAGTTTTTTTGTCATAAAACTTATCCCAATTTTCTTTTTCTGATTTGCTCATCTTCCGGCATTTTCATGCGGTCGAGGATTGAGCGTTTTTTCTTATTCGGTTTTTTCTCATCCGGTGAGGAGACGTTCTGCCTAACGTCTCTACTTCTTTCGTCTATATCAATTATTTCAGCATCCTTTAATTGCCTTTTAACTGCAGGATAAATCTCAGTATTCAGGAATTCCGCGGGCTTCCCCGGTTACTGACTTTTTCAGATGCTCTTTTAATTTTGCCTGTCGTTTGAATTCTTCCTGTTCTTCGTGGGAGCCGAGCAATCCGGCAGCCGGATGGACTTTGCTAACCTCTTTAGCCTCACAGATTAAATCACCGTGCTTATCATAAACATAAATTGAATCGCGGTTGAGTATATCATATTTAATCCGGACATCGTCACCTGCATCGATCTGCTTTCCGAAGAGCTCTTCACTCCAGTACCAGTTAGAGAACATCCTGATCCCTTTGCGGTAAAGCTTCGCGATTCTTGTCTCCATCATAAGGAATGTTAGGTCCTGTTTATTAATGCCGGGACCTCTGCCGGCATTAAAAATTTCGGCTGGCGTTTTGCCTTTTAAATGCCCACCGGTTTTAACCCGGTTATGATATTGATCCAGCCACCAGGACATTGCTTTATGAGCTGTCCATATATCAACTGTAGTATTCTGCATTGCTTTTTCATATAGCTGCCGGTGGATGAATTCACCTCGATGCATTCTTGCTGGCTGCATTTCAATTGAAGTACCTACATAAGTGGGTATCATTCTTTCAAGCTCAGACATCCATCCCCAGAAAGGTTCAATTGGTTTGGACTGGCCGTGATATGCTTTAGCAAAAATTACCTGGATATTAAGGCGCTGGAATAATGGTATCAAATTTTCAAATTCATCTCCGTGGAAATATTTGGCTCCGAATGCTTTGCCGTTATCGAAATAAATTATTTTCATTATCTTTCCGAGTTGAAGGATTGCTCTGAAAATTGTTACAGCAATTGATTGGGTGTTCTCAGTCGGCGAAATTTCATATCCGCATAAATACTGGCTCCGGCCGTCAATAGCTCCGATTGTCATCATTCGTTTAGGCTTGCCGGTGAAGGGATTAATTATTTCATAATTATTTACATGGCCATCCATAATAATTATATCGCCGACTTCAACTTTGGTCCAGTCTCTTTCGATATAAGGAAGTATTTTGTTATCAAGCCCCGCTTCCCCCTGTCTGTAAAAGACATAATCCGCATAATTCTCTTTCTTCCAGTCTTCAAGAAATCTTCTGTAAGTATTTGCGCTGCGGATATGAGGAAATCTTTTAGCTTCAAAATAATTTATTGCTCTACGGACAGCTTCGCTGATTAAAGGCTGATTAGGTTTAAGCAGCTCGGTAATTAAAACATCTGCCTGCTCCGGAGTAATGGAAACTTTTTTCTTTGTTTTATATTGAGGGGCAAGTACCCGGAAATCGCTATTATTTGATAAATATTTTTTGCGCCAGCGAAGAAGAGTTTTAACATCTCTCTTCCCAATTACTTCATAAATTTCCGGCCATGCTTTATTATTATATGCTTCTGTAAATTTTTGCTGTGCAATGACCTTCTTTCCTTTATATTCGGGAAGTTCACAGAAAGTAATTAGTTTATTGAGAAGTTTGGCTGCTGAAATAGCGAATTCATTCTGTTTAGGTGAGAGCTCGCTTGAATGCTTAAATGTTTGATCTTTTGAATCATCAAATTGTAAAGCATTGTTGCATACTCTTTTAATTGAATGATTCTCCGGATTGTTCTTCGGGATTTTCATCTTTCATCCACAGGTTTGTAAGTATCGAATATATCTGCTATTTCATTGAGCTTATCTATTATTTTTAGTCTATCAGTTTCAACCATCTCATTACATTCTTTAACATCAAGAGCTATTCTGTTAAACACTTTTTCCGTATAATTATAAAGCTTGTTGAAAATTATTTTCTTCGGTTGTTGGTTATTATCTGTTGTTTGATGGTTAGTACCCTGAACAAGAATCTCTGAGTTTATCACGGTCCATTTGTTTGAAATCTTCGATGGTATAAGTCTTGTTATCAAGGGTAATGGAGCCGGAGGTTATAAGTTCAGAGATTAAATTTTCAGATAAAATGGCCAAAATTTTTAATTTTTCAATTCCTAGCTCAGAAAAGTCCAGCTGCTGGACTGGAGAAACCTGTTTATCATCGATTATTGCAGGTAAAAATTTTGATGCTACCTGCAAGTATCCAAATAATGTAGAACGAGCAAGATTAAGCCTGTTTTGACCATAATCTTCTAATGAATTAAAACCAAGATAAGTATAAAGCTTTTGTTCTTTAATCTCTTTGATGAGATATAAATTTTGCAGAAGATTTCGTGTTAATAATCTATCACATTCAATTGCTTTTTCTTTAAGCTGTTTGGCTTTTAGCTGATTCTCAGTTATCCAAGAACCTAACGAATCCATTTCTTCATCAAATGTTTTCATCTTTTACCTCATTAAAAATCGGTGGCCGTTCAATAAAGCCGTTTGAATCTATGCTGCAAGGACCGTTTAGGATTGATGATTGATGATTGTAGATGGTCGATTTATTCCCTTTTAAATCCTCTTTTAATAATTGATAAAGCCCTTTTATTAGTGCTTTAAAAGGAAAATGAATTTCTTTTTTAGACCTGATATTAATCGTCTCTTTGCGGTTATTCCGCTTTAGCTGAATAACTGATTCATAAATGCCATCAGAAGATTTTTGAGTTATGATGGATAATAGAATCATTTATCCTCCCCGGGGTTAAGATTATCATCGTTTTTATTAAAGCCCTCTGCAGGGGAAGACAGAGGGCTCGAGGGATTCTCCGGGGAAAGGGAAAACCCCGGAGCGTCTGGGGAATTATCCGTCGATGGAGTTGGAACACCGGCGGAAGTATATGATTTAAATTCTTCTTCATTCAAATAATCATATGCAAAGCCTAAGAGATAAAAGAGTTCAATGTCATCCGCGCATGCTATATCATTCTTTAACCTGAGCTGTATGCTTTTATAAAGAGCAGCTCTGTGCAGATCGATTGCTTCAAGCTCGGTAGATGCATCCGGGTAGAGTTGTGTGCAAAGATTCGCGATTAATCTGATTATAACTTTAGAGCCCGGAAGCTTCCGGGATTGATTGAATGGATGAATGTATGAATGATTCACTCCGTTCATTATTCTGCTCCCTCTGTGAATTTATGCCAGTAATATTCTTCTCTCCTGATTTGATCTCTTTTATAGTTACCCTTTGCAAGATAGATTCTTGCTCTCAATTGCTGATGCAGTGTAATAACAGTTTCGCGGAGTGCAAGCCTGATATATTTATATGCAAGTTTCCAATGTGTTCTAAGCATATTCCCTCACTGTTTGGAGTTTATTGTTTGTAGTCTGTTGTTGCTGCGCATATGCTGCGGCCAGTGATTTACGGAGGGCATTGTCTAAAGCAATTAACATTTCATTAAGCTGCTTTAATAACTGAATTTGTTTTTGTGTGAGTTCCACTCTATTTCCCCTCCTTTTTATGTTCAAGTGAAGAAATGATTTTTGAAGCCTGGTTAATTATTCTTTTTGCATCTGATTTTAACCTCAAAACTTCATCATTAGTGAGAATATCGTCTTCAATGCTTTTATTAAAATCTTTGCTTAAGTGACCGTTGAAGCTTGTCAGGTTTAATATATCAGAAGTTAATTTTTTAAATCGAATAAGAGGCTTTCAGGAGATTCTTCTTCGAAAGGTATGAGTGCTTGTTCATAATAGGCCATGATAGGAGTTGGGTCGTTAACCATTTTACAGATTAACCGCAAATCTTCAGTTCCCATTTTGGTGCCATTGATTGGATCCGGATCAAACCATTGAGAAATTGTGGAAGCTTTTGGCGGCTGACGGTTTTCAATACCTTCTTTTATATAGGCCTTTTTAAATTCAGATTCCAAATACTTCCAAACATTGAAAGTCTTAATTCCGTGTTTTCTTATTTCGGTCTGAAATCTCAGGCAGGATTCTTCGGCCAAATCAAGGTAATTCACAGATTGTTTACAGACGTTTTCCAGATTGATTTCAGACGATTGGCTCTTTAATGTATTTCTTCTCATTAACTTATCTCCTCAAGGAATTATAAATCTTTATTAAAAATGAATGGCAGGATTAATAATTTGAAAATCAATTTATCCCCTTAGTTGAATTTTTCTTTATTGATTTTTTTGCCGCGTGTGTGGCAAATTTGAATTAAGCTTTTATTATCTTTATTTAATAAATTAACAATTTTTTGTTTTAATAATTTCATGTGCGGATTGTCGTTGATAGCAAGGGAAACGGCTCCCCTTGTAACATTTAAATGATTTGCAATTGCCGTTTGGCTTTTAAAGGGACTAACTTTAATATGATATTGTATCAATGCAGGAGAGGAGTCTAACTTTAATCTACCCTGGCCTTTTGGCATTTATGTTCCCTTTTATTAGTTTATACTAAACATTTTAAGTATACTGACAAATGTACATTTAAAATGTACTCAAGTCAAGAGGGAAGTACAAATAAATTGAACTTTTTTTAAAATATGGATACACCCGGTGAAAGAATAGCTTTTCTTAGAGCAAAGGCTTTTAAAATGAACCAGGCTCAATTTGCTGAATTTGTCGGTGCAAAAGGTAAGAGCACAGTTAGTAACTGGAAAACAATTTAGCTTATCCGGAAATAAAATATTTATTAAAAATTTCAGAAGATAGTGGTTATACTATCGATTGGATATTAAAAGGTGATAATAAGGATTCACCATCGATAATTAGAATATCCCCTCAAGAAGATAAGATTGAAGAGCTTGAGAAGGAGAAACAGGAGCTAGAAGCGGAGAATAACAGGCTTCGCAGCTTTATTGACGGTGCTTCTGAACTCCTTCATCAAGCCAATTTGAAAAGGGGTAAACGGGGAAAAAGTAAAAGTTAGCTCCCTTATTTATTTTTGCATTCTTTACAATTATAAAAAAAATATTTTATATTGCAAAAGGCATTAAATTTAACAGGGAGAAAAATTGAGATACATATTTATATTATTTGTTTTATTTTCATTTATCTCAATTGCACAAACAAGAAATTTAGCTCTTGAGAATAGTTATAATTATTCATTATCTGCAGATTCAATTAAATAAAGATCTTTCTGCCGCAAAAGTGAAAACCGAGATGCCTTATCTGCATTTACTTCCGGTTGCATTACTCTGCTTTGCTTTTTCTTATGATTATATAAAAGATGCAACGGATCTTGATAACCAGGCAATACAGATGCAAAGAGACGGTTTAGATGCAACTTCCATCAGCAATAGATCATTAAGAAAATATTTTATCGGTTGTTTTTCCGGGTTTACCGGATTAGTTGTTTCGATTATTAGTTTGCAAAAATTTGAAGTTAAGACCAACGGGGAGAGGATTTCGGTTTCTTACAATTTTTAATTTAAATAAATAATCCCCACATGGGATTTATTCAGACTGCCTGCTCCTTACCTCCCTTTGGGGCAGGCGGGTTTAAAAGGTAAAAATATGGAATCAATAAAATTAAATATTAGGAATAGCAGGAGTAATAATAAGGACTATTTTAGATTTAATTTCAGAAGTGATCTTCAACTCATAAGTGATAGTGAATAAGGAACTTAGTGCTATAGTTATCTTGCAACTGAAGTAGAATTTACATAATATTGTATGAGGAGTGTGTCAGCATGAGGGAAAATACTTCGATATGATACGGAAAAACCGTTTTCTTGTTTGCTTAAACCTTTCGCTACTTTATACAGTCTAATTATTGACTATGTTGCTTAGTCAATAATAAGGGAAATTGATATTTCTTATAATTGCCTATATATTACATGTAACTGACCGTGGCGAAGCCATATTCGATTCATCAAGGGGTCATTTCTTTTATACTTATCAACTAAAATATGTACAAAGAAAGAATTTCATTATATAAAGAATTAGAGGAATCAAGGTCATCTAAACTTTTAGTATATGTAACTGGAGACAGACAAGGATTAGAAACAAAGATTCATTCAGAAGTTCTTAATTTTTTTATACACCATTTGGATTTATTTAAGGATTCAGATAAAATTAGTCTCTTTTTATATAGCAGGGGGGGGGATACTATTGCCGGGTGGAGTATTGTCAACTTAATCAAACAATTTTGCAACGAGTTGGAAGTAATAATACCTTTTAAAGCCCATAGTACAGCAACATTAATTTCAATTGGTGCAGATAAAATTATTATGACCAAACAAGCAACATTGAGTCCTATAGATCCAAGTATAAATTCTCCATTTAATCCACCGGTACCCGGTGCCCCTCAACAAACCCTTCCAGTTAGCGTTGAAGCAATAGCAGGATATTTTGACTTAGCAAAGAATTTAGGTGAAATAAAAAGAGGGGAAGATTTACTTCAAATAATGTTAAAATTATCTGAGCATGTACACCCTATCGCTTTAGGCAATGTTTACAGGGCAAGGACCCAGATTCAGAAATTGGCAGAAAAATTGCTTAAAAATCATATGAATAATGATAAAAAAATAAAAAAAATAATTAATTTCTTATGCAGTGAATCAGGAAGTCATGATTATACAATAAATAGAAAGGAAGCTAGGAATGATTTAGGATTGCCAGTAGAAAGCCCAAATGAGAATTTATATCAATTAATTAAGAAAATTTACGATAATATATATATAGAATTAGAATTAGATAGCAAATTTCAGCCCGAGATTCTTATTGGGAGCTGAAACTTCTAAAAATTATTCCAGTACACGAGCTTTAGTCGAAAGTGTCAATGGTGGGACACACAAATATATTACTGAAGGTATAATTAAGAAAAACAAAGTTCCGACACCTCAAGGTATGCTGGAGGTGCCAATTTTTCAGGTCATTAACCAAGGATGGAGCCATGAGAACAGTCAATGATAATTTGGATAATATAGATAATGAAGGGAATAGTGGTAACTATATAAATTATGATACCTATTCATCTTCATCAGATATTCAATCAGTAGAAATACCTCACATTAATTTATTACCTGAAATTAAGAACGTAAGAAACCAAGAAGATGATAATTATGAAATACTTGAACTTAAATCAATAGACATTGAAAATAGAAAAAGAAATTGGAAAGATTTAGTTAAGCTTGTTTCAAGATATTGGGATGAAATATCCGTAGAAGATGAAATCAACGATCAACGGAGTAAATGACAAAATTAGTATGTATTGATAGTTCGGTTTTTATCTCCTCGCTAGTAGAAAATGAACTAAGACATATTGAAGCTCTTCAAATAGTAAATTCTATCCATGAGAATAAAATACAAGTTGTAATTCCTTATTCAGTATTAGTAGAAGTTACTTTAGCAATATTTAGAAGAACTGGAAGAATAGAATTAGCCGAATATATTAAAGATTTTTTTTTGAATACTAATAATATAGAACTTGTAAACTTATACAAAGAAAATGCACTTACAGCCATCGAAGTCGGATTAGATTGTAAATCAAGAGGCATGGATGCTATAATTTTAGGTGTCGCAAAAAATTATAATGCTGAATTGATTTCTTTCGATAATGATATGGTCGAATGTTATTCAAAAATCAAATAATGAAAAAACGATGATTATTTTTTAATAACATCTATTTTTAATTCATATTAAGAAAAAATTAAACCCCGATTTATAGGGGATTTTTTATTTTAAAAGCATATTCCCTAATCTCCTGAATAATCATATTTTTAAACGTTTCTGTCAAAACCATATAAGGTCGTGCAGGAACAGTAATTGAGTTATTATGCTGCATGTGAAGCGCAAGTATCATCCAGCGTTTTTCTTTCTTCCGGCTTTTATACCATTGGCTCCAGAAATATTGCTCCATAGCCCAGACATCTCTTTTCCTCTTAACAGAACCCAGAATTTTTTTAGCTTTCACTTCCCCGCCATAATGAAATAATGAAGCCCCAATTGTATTGGTTCCCACCATTGCTTCATTATCTGTTGCTTTTGCCTGCAGCGATCTAGTGATTCGTGATTCGAGACTTTTGCGCCCCGGAAAAAATCTTTTAGGCCAGCCTCCCGGCATTACATCTTCCCCCTGGTTTTCAAAGTTCATCTGGACAGACGTAAGCATATGACCGGCAATAGCAGTCATGAGAGATCTATTCGGTGTGATCTTATCTTTTACTTCATTAAAAGTCCGGTTGACCTGCTGTAAAAAATCATCCGCCATATACTGCTCTCAAATCAACATCATAGTTCGAAAGGTCCGGCTTCCAGGATGCATATTCCTTCGCGGGATTATACTGCCACTCTTCCGGAATATCCTGCTTAATATATTTTTGTAAACTCTTTCCTTTAGATAATTTCAATCCTCTCATTTTCATTTCCTCTTCAGTAAGCGCAATAATATAGCAGCTGCAATTCCAACCATTGGGAGGATAGATAATATCCCAGATAGGATCATCATATCGAAATACTTTACCATTGAAAGGTTCGTGAGACTTTCTTTTTGTTAATCTATCAATTTGAACATAAAGCCAGTAAGGTCTGCTTGCAGCATTCTGCATATAAAATTTATATCTGCCGGCATTGTTGGCAACTGCAGAATTAACATTAAAAATTGTTTTTAATCTTCTTGGAGAACCAAGCTGAACAATTTTATCCGGAGGAACATCTGAATTAGGATCATAACCCGGCACCTGATCGGCTCTTACTTTTCCCCACCATCCCTTTCTTTTAAAGTCCACTCCAGATTGCGGATGAACTGCTCTTCACTCAAACCTTTAATAAATATATTATCAACTTCATTCTTTATATCCTGCAGAATATCAAGCTTCATTACTTTCGCAACTGTAAAAGCCCTGGTGTGAGCTGTCTGCCAGGTATCCTGCCAGTTCCAGGAGAAAGTATAACCCTTAGAAATATACCATTGAATTATTTCTTCAGGAGGAAGAGTAAACAAATATTGTATTTGATCAGAAGTAAGATCCATTATTTAAAAAGTTCCTTGTCGGTTTTAGGAAAAAACTTTAACATCCCGTTTCTTTGTTTAATATATTTCCATTTCTTTTTTTCCCATGCTTCACGCTGCGGAATGCAGCTTAATAAATGAGACTTATGTTTCCTGCTGCTGAATTCTTCATATTTATCTATCTTAATATCTCTGCTTTCAACTTCAACCGGAAGAACGGAACCGGAAGCCGTTGTCATTACAATGAGGAACTTCCCGCAATATTCACATTTACCAACCGGCAAATATTCAGTTGTTGAAGTTACCTGTATATTTTCTGCCATAAACTTTTATCTCTTTAATGATCCAGGTTACCCCGGAAATTGTCTGAGTTGAACGAATTAATATAATTTATTGGATTGTGGGCAGGAATATAGATGTCACGCGATTTCGTTATAATATGATAATCCTTATCCTTTCCATAATTTTCAGTACTGCTCGCCAGCCAGTATGCAACCGGCTGACCGATATTGTCTGTATATAGAGCTATCGAATCAACAAAATAATCTGCCGGAAGACTGCATACAAAATATCCATGATCCCAAACTTTGAATGAATTTAACTCATTATCCATTACTTCCGGAAATGGCTGCCATGTACTAGTATCAGAATAATGATCAATATAGGTTGGATTAACAATGCCAATTTTATTGGATGTCTTTTTACCATAATACCATTTGAATGAAAAACCAATAGTCGAGTCAGGGATAGTAAAATTTGGATGCTTATTAAATATTTCTTCATTACCATTATAATTAATTACATTCCAAAAGAGTTCGGTTGTATCCACAATTCCCCAGGATAAAAGTGAATCGATAGAAGACTCATCGAGATTAATAGGATTATATTTATCAATGATATTAATCGAGTCTTTAAACCTGATTGAATCTTTAAATTGATAAATGACTGAATCAATAACATTTAATGAATCTTTAACGGACCATTTAATAGAATCTTTTATAATCCATTTCGTTGAATCATGCCAGCGGATTGAATCAACCGGATTGAAAATGAAAACAGTATCCGGCTTAAATCCTTTGATCATTTTATTCAAAGTTAACAGAGAATCATTCAGTAAATTATTTTCATTCTGCAGCTGCGTACAATCATTGGTTATAATTGGTGCAGAACTGCAGCCGATAAATAATAGCAAAATCAAAATTATAATATGCTTAATCATTTTCCGCATTTAATCTTCCCTGGATTTCTGCAATGAAAAAAACTTTGGTTGCAAGGTCTTCAATTTGATTTGAGTTCATCTTAGGAAATTGTGCAGCAAGATTATTAATAAATTCTTCCCTGCTGTCTGAATTCTTTGCAAGCTCTATAACCGGCTGCAGAGTTTGTTCCATTGCAAACTGCATCAGCTTGTCCGGAAGAGCGGAGGCCACAGTATCACCTATGGATTGATGATTGTCGATTGTCGATTGAAGCTCGAAGCGACGAAATAAATTTTTAAATTTATCCCACCAGCTGAGCTGGGTTGATTGATTGCCATTGGTTGGTTCTAAATTATTTGATATTGGCTGAAAACCGGTTTTAAGAAAATTAGGCAAGCCAGCCGGCGGTTCCGTCTGATCAATAATTTCAAATTCATCCGGATCATATCCGAAATTATTTATATAATATTCTTTGGTCCTCTTTATTTTTTGACCGGAAGCCTGAGCCGCTTCGCTTAATGTTTTGTCCCGTGTAGCAAAATCTGTCTTAGCATCTTCAATCTCTTTTACTTCGAAGCTAGGATATAATCCGGAACCAATATTTAGATCGATAACTCTTTTGAATATTTCATTGAAAAGAGCAACGGGGAAGTCGCGGTCTGTCTGTCCGATGTCACCTTCAATTGTTTCGGCACCGGTTTCTGATGCAGCTCGTGCACCAGTCTTTTGAATATCGGTTGAAAGTGCATTCAATAAAATTGCTTTAGTAATTGCATTATCACAGCGCTGTAAATATTTATCATAAATGTCAGCTGAAGTCGTGCCCTTTAATTCATGAACTTCAATTGAAGAATCATCAGGACCGGTTGCAATTGCATCCTGCAGCATGAGCTCAAGCTTACCGAGAAGATCATCATGTTCCGGTTGCTTTGCACCGCGCGGGAGCTTCCCATAGATCCAGGGCATACCATATTTCTCAACGAAAGTCGAAAAGAATCTCATTCCACCTCGTTTAAAGTACCGGCCAGAAGCAGCGGCTTAAAGCTTTATCTCCATAAGGATTTTCATAAGATGGATCATTCTGCAGCAGAATGAATTTAATGCTGACAGATGGATCAGCTCCTTCACCTATTATAATATCGCCGTTATAATTCTCAGCTGTTCTGAAGCGGACTCTATTAAACTCATCAAAGAAGAACCATTCACGCGGCTTTTCCCAGATGCTGACAGGAAGAAGCTTTCCGTTTACATTTCCGAAAACAATTTCGAAAACTGCATAACCAAATCCGATTGGATTTAATGATTGCGAAATAAGATCTTTTACTTTGCATCCATTCCCCTCAAGTATTTTTAAAGTCTGTTCACATAATTGAACCCCTTTATCTCCTGCATCATTTCTTTCAATAAACCAATCAAGAGATTTGGTTAAGTTTTTTCTTCTGCTGTATAATGGACCGACCTGGTCATCGGAAAGAAGATCTTTATAGACTGTCTGATCCTTACCCAATCTTCTCAATATCGGATCCGGATCAGGAAGAAAATTGAAGAAGCCGGGATAAGCACCGAGTGCGAATTGCCGTGTTGCAATCTCAGTCGTTAAGTTTGAACTTATACGATTTAGCGGAACAAATTTTGTCGGATTGATATATAATCCTTTAGACATAAACACTCCTAAAGTTCAAGTTTAATAGCAAATTCGTTTTTAAGCGAAAAACAAACTTTTAATAAATTTTTAATTTTTTTTTTGAGATCAGCCGTTAAAAACTCTGGATAGTGGTTAAAAATTGCAGAACCCTGGTTAAAAATGATTAAGATTTCAGGCCCCTTGCCCAACGGCTTGAATTTAAAATTACCTTTAATTCTCTCATAAATCGCTGAGATTGAAAGAATAGATTTTAAAGGTCTTTCAAAAGATGGAAAATAAGACTTAAAAAAGCAGTTAAATTTCCGTAAGTTATTTTTTAACCATACTTTAACGGGTATCGGTAAAATTTCAGGATTTTTTAATCGATATAGACCGGAATTAATTGTCTCTGCATAACCTTCCAGCATTTTTGTGGATTCTCTTTTCTTCCTGGAAGAAACTATAATCGGCCCGGCGTTTGCATCACTTGCAGCATGAAGAGCTAAAGATAATGCCCAGAATCTATCAGCATGTCCAGTCACTTTGGTATCTGTATCTGCATCAAGTCTGATTTTATTTGCAGCTGTAGTTATTTTTTTGATTGAATGAATATCATCCTTTATTTCATCCATATCCGGAATTAAAACTGAACGATCTTCAAAACAGCTCTTTGTATAAAAAGCCATCTCATTTCTGATTGTGCCTGCAGCAAAATTTATTGCTTCAACTTTGAACTCACCAAATTCATCAACCGCTTCTTCAGCTATTTGAATTCCCATTCCTGTTTCATCAATACATCCCCTATACATTTTAGGATGACTTAATAATGCAAATACAACTTTTCTTTGAACCCAGAATTTCATTTTCTCGAGTACAAAATAACCGCGAAGAATATTTATAAAACCAACCTTCTCAATAACTTTTACTACAGTAAGATCTTTCCTTCTTCCAACATCATAACCAAGGAATAAATAACCGGTTGGATTAAGAGACTGAACCCATTTTTCAAATTCATATAATTTATCATGAACCCATCTTGATTTTGGATTCTGCGGTTCTTTAATATCCTTGCCGTTCCAAACAACAGGAATAATATTTTGCTCCCACAGAAGATTTGATTCAACACAAAGATTAATTTCATCATAAGGAATAAATGCATCGCCTTCATCCTGGGCATTGCAGCAATATTCTTCTTCCCATGTAATCTCATCAAAGCAATCTGCTTTCTCCTGCTGAAGCCATTCTTCTTTTTCTTCGCGCGAAGCTTTGCGGCCAAGTATTTTATCAAGCAATCCCTGGGCAACTGCAGTGAAAATATCGGTTGTATGGAGCGACCAGTTTAATTTTTTCTTTTTTATTCTTTCAATGAATTTAAAAGAACAGGCATTTCTTACCATTGTGAGTTGAAAGTATTCTGATTGGGTATCCCCAGGTCGCAGAAGGTTTGGCAGCTTTCCACATTGCTTTCTGATCTTCGTGATGTGCAAACTCATCAAGAACAATTTTACCGCCTTTAGATCTGAATGCTTTTGGATTTGAAGTTAAAGCATTTATCCTGGTCCCGTTTGCAAGCTGAATGGCCAGAGCTTTAATATCTTTATCTTTATCTATTACAACTTCACCGAGAAAGCGTGCAGCTGCATCAAGCATCTTACACCATTTCTCACAATATAAAATATATTCTTTAGCTGCCGATTCATCAGCAGATGAAAACCAAACTGCCGGAACTTTACCTGTTACACAATCACGGACATCTTCATATGATTGAATATAAGTTGCACCAATACGTCTTGATTTTTCCCATATCTTAATCCTGGAATCATCATTCAGCCATTCAACCTGGTAAGGAAGAAAATATTTACTGGTTTCTTCATTCATTTTATAAAAGCTTTAATTTCTCTTCTATCTCTCTGACTCTCTCCGGGGTGAGTCCTTTCTTTTCTGAATCTGTTTTATCTTTTTTCTCTTCGGTAAACTGGAATGTTGATGCGGATTTGAGAGCTGCAATTAATTTACCCAGTGCAAAGATTAATTTGGGATCGGTAACAACATCAAGCTCATCGAGTATCTTATCGATCTGAGCTTCAATTCTTTCCCCTCCTGGTCTTAGTTTTTTCAACTCTTTCTCTTCTTTTTGATTCCCAGTTTTCTACATTACGCCAGTTATATAAAGTCTTTCTTGATACTTCGGGAAGCATTGTACAGATGGTATCCATACTGAATCCATTAATTATGAACATCTCTTCAGCTTTTTCTTTTAATGCAGGATCGTGCGCCATGATTACTCCGAAATATTATAAGTATCTTTGAGTAATTTCATTTGTGCAACTTTATCGTTATACTCACCCTGCAGTAACTGTAGTTCTCTCGAGAGAGATTCGATTCTCTTAAAATCCATTTTTGTGAAATCATTCTCGGTCAGGAAGGTATCCGTTTCCTGCCTTATTCCTTCTACATGAGATTGAGCCCTTATACCAAGTTCATAGATCTGCTTTTTGAGAATGATATACCGACCATGAGCTTGTTCTTTTTCGTAAGCCATTATTGTTTCTCCTTAGATTCGTTGGTCATATGAATTGAAAGCTGATTTTTTAATTCAGCGAGAACCCCGGTTAATATCTCCTTATATTGAGTATCTTTTTCCATCATCTGGAAGAGCCTGTCAACAATTAACCTTTGCTCTTTTATATTATCATCATGCTGCTCTTTAATTTGTTTAAGTGCCAGGTCGAATTGGCTTTGGTTCTGGGATAGTGCAGCCTGAAATTGTTTCTGATTCTGGTCGAGTGCAAAATCAAAATGCTTCTGGTTGTACTTGAAAGTAATGAACCACATTACAAAAAGAATAGCTCCAATACCGCCGTTCGCAATTGCCGTTTGAATCAAATAACTATCACTTCCTGATTGTGCTGCCTGCTGTAGTGCCTGCATTGTGACTGGTAAAAGAGATATAAAAAATATCATTCCCGGAGCTCCCAAAATTTTTTAAAAGAGACCAAAAAACTTTGGGTTTGAAAGTAACGACTAGTAAAGAGATTTAACAATGAAGCTTTCAATGAAAGATTCATTGAAATATAGATTGTATTGTTTTCGGTTGGTGAAATAAGTTTGAGCTCAAAATCGCATAATTAAAAGCGGATGCAAAAAATAAGGAGAACTTTTTAAATGAACAAATTCAAATGGATGCCGATTCTGAGGACCGGAACATTCACCGATAAAAATAATCAGACGATTAAGATAGATGAAGCATCTCTTGATAAAATAATTTCTTCAACGGATCTTAAATCCGAACCTCAATTTGTAATTGAGCATCCGAAAGAAGATTCAATTGGTTTTGGCACCATATCCAAGCTTAAAAGAGTAGGTGAGTTTTTACTAGCTCTTCCTAAAGAAGTAAATGACAAATTTAAGGCTGCAGTAAATGGAGGCAGGCTTCCAGGGCGCAGCGTAACTCTTGACAAAAAGAATTATCAACTAAAGAATATTTCTTTTCTGCCTCCTTCGATTCCCCCGGCAGTGGATGGGCTGGGGGTTTATTCTTTTTCTCAGAGTGCAGATGGCGAGGAGCAAAGCGAAACACAATTAAAATTAGATCTTCTTTTAAATGGCGATGAATCGCATTTTGCAGAGATTGAAAATGACAAGCTGGAATTTGAGCAATACCAGGTTTCAAGTTATCCTTTCAGAAGCATACAAACACTCTTCCGGAATCTAAAAAATCTTTTAATTGATAGATTCGATCTGGACACGGCTGACAATGCACTTCCGGAATATTTATTAAATGATATTGGAAACCCGCCGGCTATTTATTCAAAGCCGGATAATAATCAAAGTTTAATCAATAGTTTTTCATCTAATCAAAAAGGAGACGAAATGAGCGGCAAGACAATAGATCTTTAGCAAGATCGATTTTAATAAACCCGATGAAAATGTTCGCGCTGCATTTGAAGGACTGCAGAACCAGGTTAAAGATTTAACAACTTCCCTTGATACTAAAAAAGTTGAACTGCAGACCGCAACTGAAAAATTAACAACTAACGAAAAACAGCAACTCAGGAACGATGTTGTCCAGTTCTGCGAAAGTGATGAAGTCAGGCTAAAGATCAAGCCGGCTGATAAGGAAAAGGTTGTCAACTTCTTAATGGCTCAGAAAGAAAAAGAAGTTATTGAATTCTCCTCCGGAGACAGCCAGGTTAAGCTGAATCTATTTGAATTTTCCAAAGAGCTTATAAAAACCCTTCCAGACATTGTCAAGGAGGAGGAAATTGCTAACAAAAAGAATGCGGGCAAAACAACTTCCAATATTGAATTCCAGGGAATGAATGTAAATGAAGATTCGATGGCAATTCATGAAAGAGCTGTTGAGATACAAAAAGCTGAAAAATGTTCTTACGAAATCGCAGTTAATAAAGCTGTTAATGAGCAAAGAGCCGCTGCAGTTTAATAGATAAACGAAAGAAAAATTATAATTAAAATTTAAAAGGAGAAAAAAATGTCAAGAGCTTCGGAACTCAGAATTGTTGATCCTGTTTTAACCAACCTGGTTAGAGGATACAGCAATGCAGAATTTATAGGGTTTCTGTTATTCCCTATTGCCCTGGTAACAAAAGAAGCCGGTAAAATACCGACCTTCGGAAAGGAAGCGTTCAAGGTATATAATACCGAAAGAGCTATGCGTGCAAAATCGAATGTTCTTCCGGTTGAAGCAAGGAGCATGCTGGACTATGCTACAGTTGAACATGATGTGGTTTATCCTCTCGATTACCGTGAAATTGAGGAAGATGAATTTAATGCCAGAAAATACGGCGCATACCGAGCCCAGTCTGCGGTTCAATTGAATGCAGAGAAACAAGCGGCGGATCTTGCATTCACAGCAGCTAATTATGCAACCGGCAGTAAGGAAACTTTGACCGGTACTGATCAGTTCACTGATGCTTCCTCAACTCCTATTACTACAATCCGGGATGCAATGGCTACAGTCCGAAATAAAATAGCCAAGGAATGCAATACCATTGTTATGGGAATTGATGTCTTCCATACTCTGCAGGACCATTCAAAGATCCTGGAGAGAATCAAATACAGCCAGAAAGGCATTGTAACTGTTGATCTTCTAAAAGCGATCTTCGGAGTTGATAATATTCTTATTGGCAAAGGTGTTTATTCAACTGATGCCGGTGTTATAACCAATCTTTGGAATGATAGTTTGCTTACCTGCTATATACCGACAATGGAAAGCAGTGTCGAAAGATCTGTCTATGAACCCTCCTTCGGATATACTCTGAGAAAGAGAAACAACCCGGTTGTTGACAGCTGGTTCGAGGAAGGCGGAAAGATCGAAAATATAAGAAGCACGGACAACCTGGTTGTCAAGTTAGTCGGCTCCGATGCAGGTTATTTAATAAGCGACTGTAACGGATAATTCAAATTAACAATAATATTAATCTTTAATCTCCCTCTTTCGGGGAGGGAGATTTTAGCCAGAGAGGTAAAAATGGATTTTAAAGTTCAGAAATCAAATATAAGATTGGGCGGCAAGAGATATATGGAAAATGAAACCTATGATTTTGATGAGAAGAAAAAGGAAGTAAAAGAATTGGTCAAAAACGGATTCCTCGTAAAAGATGAAAAACCCGCTTCCAAAGATACTAATGATAACAAGAGCAAAGACGCGAAATAATTTTTAGACAATCAAAAAAGATTATTCAAAATATTCGGAGATAAAATATAATGAAAACACATCAGCCAATAGCAAGAACCAGCATTGAAGCAGCTGCAGCTCTTTCTGCAGGATTGTTTGTAGGAATGGATGGAGATATTTGCGGCGCAAATGCTAAAGCTCTTGGAGTTGAAGAACTTGATGCAGCACTCGGCGATCAGGCTACGGTTATTTTCTCTGGCATAGCCCTGGTTACTTCGGGAGCTGCAATCACCCAGGGTGCCAAAGTTGCCAGCGATGCCAACGGTAAAGCCGTTGTTTTTTCAACCGGTGAATATAACGGCTGGGCAATTGATGCTGCAACCGGTGCGAATGAAAAAATAAGAGTTCTTTTAGTTTAACCATCAATAAAAGCCAAGTGCACCTTAAGCGGCTTAGGGACTGAACATCCCGAAGCCGCTCTTCTTAAATGGAATTAAAATGTATTCAACCGTTGACACTGTTACAAAAAAAATTAATCAGACAACTCTCATCCAGCTTCTTAATGATGAAGGAAGAGCAGAGGCTGACATAGATCTAACGGACTCCGCAGATGCAGCTACGATCCGGTTTAACCAGGCTGCGACTGATGCACAGACTATAATCGATCCTTACCTGCGCGGGAGATATACACTTCCATTTACAACTGCTCCGGATATTATTGTTTCATTATCTGATGATATGACAATTTATAATTTATATAAAAGGCGCGGCGACATCCCAGACAACATTCAGTTTATTAAGAAAGCTAATGATAAGATGCTTGAAAATATAATGAACGGGAAAATCGACATTGGTATATCAACAGAACCTCAATCATTAAAGAATGAAATTAATGTAAATAAAACTTCTTCAGACAAAATATTCAATGATGATGATGTCTGGGATAAATATTAGGTCAATAAAATGAATGGAAGCTTGTCAAAAAAATTAAGAAAGACAGTCAATAAAAAATTTAAATATGATTTGGCAGAAGTGGCAAGAATTCTTTCCGAGGCAAGCTTAAGAAAGCGAATTAAATATGCTTTCAGAATAGTCTTCAAATATAAAATCGGTGAGAGATTAAATGGCTGATTTTGAAATAGCATATTATATAACGAATAAAATTGAAGGCGGATATACCACTGATCCGAATGAAACTTACAGAGGTATAGACAGGAAATTTAATCCGACCTGGGAGGGATGGAAAATCATTGACCAGGTTAAAAACCAAAATTTAAAAGTTAAAGAAATAAATGATGAACTTGATAAGATTGGTGAGCTGCAGGAATTAATAAAAAAATTTTATAAAGAAAATTACTGGAGACCGGTTAAAGGTGATTATATACAGGACCAGAGAATTGCAAATGAGGTTTATGATAATGCCGTTAACATGGGAGTCGAGCAAAGTGCAAAATATCTGCAGAGGACAATAAATATTTTAAATCGAAACCTGGACCCGGATTTCCAAACCGATATAAAAGTCGATGGCTTCATTGGTGGAATGACTATTGAAACTCTTGGAATTTGTCTGAAGAAAAATGGAGTGATTAGAACTCTGAATATTATAAACGGTTTTCAGATAAAACACTATTTGGAATTAATGGAAGCAAATCCTAAGAATGAAAAATATATTGGGTGGTTTGACCGGGTGGAGATTGTATGGAAGTGAAAGCCTGGCTTATAGTCTGTTGTTTGTTGCTTTTTGCCCTGGGTTGTTCAACTCAGAAAGATATAATCAGGGATAAGAAAGTGGATGTTAAGGTACCAGAGTTCAAAGAGCAATTAACGGAGCTTAAACCGGTTAATATCGAGCCTTTATTAAGTAGTTATATCGATTCTCTTGCAACTGATTCTTCTTATTATGAAGGAGAAAAAATAACCGGGAATAAAGATACGGTGAAAGTAAAGGTCTATTTGAAGGATAAAGATACCGGTAAGCCTAAAATTGAAATTTCAGTTAAGCAGCACCCGGTTGAATTTGCTTATACGGATACAACACACCAGGTCTTACCTCCGAATAAATCTTTCTGGGAGACTATAGAAGATTATTTAATCTATATCATAATTATCGGGGCTATTGTTGCATTCATAATTGTTTTTATAAAACTTAAAAAATAGGAGCACAGAATGAAACGGAAATTTTTATCATCAATAATTTTTTTGACTTTCATGTTAACAGCTTTTTTAATTATGCCGGTTATGGCACAGACTCAAGCGGGCAGCGATCAATCTATTCTGGAAGTTATAGGTAATGCTTTCGCTTCAATCACAGGGCTCTCCGGATTAGTGCTTGTTTTAACAGCCCTGGTTAAGAAGAACGTAAAATCAAATGATGATATTACAATTGTAATAAGCGGAATTATAAGCTTGATTTTATCTGCTGCAGGCTTCTGGCTTCAGGTAGGAATATTTGTTTCAGTAGCATGGTACTACATTTTAATATATGGATTGGCTGCAATGCTTATTGCAAACGGACTTTCAACATGGAGTTTAATCTCAGGCATCCTTGTTTTCTTTAAATTAAAATTACCGCAGGAATGAGCGAAGTAACAATCACAAATATTAAAGATGGGCTGAAGCTTTTTGAAGATAAGCTTCAGGAAGCCTCTGATGCAATAGCTGAACAATCTGACCGGATTGGAGTTGAAAGATTAACCACTACCGATGGTTATGTGCTTCACCATCAAAGAGGCATCTTTGGATTGATGTACAGCGGAGACAATTATAGTAAAAGAGAAGATAACAATGGACCTTCCCTGTTTATGAAAAGAGATTTATCTAATTGGCGTTGTTGCAATTATCAGGTTTATAGATCAGCCGCTGGTCCATTTGAGCGATTCACAGGTAACCAGGATGCTGCCGGGTGATTATGTTGAACTTGCAGTGAATACTTTATCCGGAATAGAAATTTTTAATAACCGGCCGGAGAATGAAAGAATGATTTACCCGGTAAGATCTGAACTGATTGATGAAGACAAAGGAATCTGGAAATACCTGGTAACATTTTCAATACCATTAGATTTTATAAAAACTAGTAATTAAAAATTTATGAGGAATTAAAATGGGAACAATTTCAAGAGCAGGATTAGGACAAATAGCTGCATGCGATTTAGGAACTCTTGCAACTACACCGGTGGACCCTCTAGCAATGGGAATTCGAATGGGAGCTCCATTCAAGACTTCTGCTTTTAAGCCGATAAAAGATTATTTGAACCGCGGCTGGCGGAATATGGTAAACTTTAATGTAGGTGCAGAATCAATGCAGGCAACGATGTTCATGCTTAAGAAAATGCATGACTGGCTCAATATGAATTGCGACCTCCAGGTTCTTACAAACATCCAGTCAGCCGGCGGGAATCCGGATTGCTTCAAATTCATCGGCAATTCTATTGCAGGACTTGACTATGAACTTATGATCTCATCCGACAAAAGAACTTTGAAACCGACCTGGGAGATTGCTCTTCCATTTGATGATGCAAAAACTCTTATCGACAGTGCAGATTCCGAAACGCCGGTTTCACTTACCGGAATAACAGGTAAAGGAGAAGATCAGACTTTATTGCGTAAACCGTTCTTTGTATCCTTTGAATTTCCAAAAGCAACAACAGTTCTTACCCGGGATGAAATAATGGAGCGTAGCATTTCTATAAAGACAAAGAATACCAAGAGCAATGAAAACAATATGTCAATTGTGGATTATATCAGCTTTGAAATAATGATGAAATTCCGGAATGCTTCAGTTGCAAAAAAAGTTGAAATAATGGCAAAAGATAATGCTCCTTCACTTTATTTAAAAGAAATGAATGCTCCTACTTTTTTTGATGCATTTGATTTTGCGGCCGGAGTTTTAACGCTTGATGATGAATGGGATATTGATGATCAAACCAGATCCCAAACATTGAAATTCGTAGCAGATGTTTATCTCTATGACATCAGCTTCCAGTTTGGCACAACTTATGGCGGAGACGCCAGTGATGAAGGTAAAAGGCGGGACAATGGTTATCGGCGCATAAACCGAAAAATTAGAAGACAGGAAGATTAGAAGATTGACTAAAGATACTTTGAAAAAAAGAATAACTGATTGTATTAAAAAGCATAACGCTAAAATCAGCTATAGTACCGTTTATGTAAGAGTAAAATATGAAGGAATGGACCTGGAGAAAGCCGTTTTAACTCCACCATTAAAAAGATGGGAAAGAAACAAAAAGCAAAAAAAACAAAATGTCCAAACGGTTAGTGAAATTAAAGATAAAGTTGAGAACCATATTCTAATAAATCGATTGGAAATGGTTAAATGCGGATGTGGCTGGGAAGGTAAACTTTGCAATTGTGTTTTAATGTTGACTTCGAGCGTTAATTATAAATGCCCTACATGCGGTGAAATATTAAAGAAGATTGAACCAGGGATTAAAAAAAATAATTCTACTATAGCTGAATTACTGCTGAAATATTTGGAGGTTAAAATGGAATTTAAAATCACATTGAATAAAAAATTGAAACCAGAAGAGAATATTACTCTTCGTTCACAGGAATTTTATTTCTCTGAGAGGCTTCAAACAATTAAGCGAAGCGGAAATGAAATTACTTTGCAGGTCCCGAAGGAATTAGTTGGACAGAAATATATTCTGAAATCCGGTGCCCAGGTGATTGATGAAGGAGTTATTGCAGAAAATAAAGAAATTCAATCTCAAGAGTCTACCTCCGATAAATCTACAGCAGATAAACAAATTCAAGATAAGAAAAAGAAATAAATGGAACAAAACATCTATACAATTTCGGATATTGAATTCATACTTTTCACCAACTGGGATATGGATGAATCCGATTATGTCACCGGCTTCTACGATAAGCTTTATATGCAGACACCTAATATAATGACCATTGCAAAAAGCTTTTCAAGTGATGATATAGAAAAATTCCTAGAAATAGTATTAAAACCTGCACACGGGAAATCTCTTCCGGAAGGATTCAGTTTTAGGAAGGCTAAAAAAGATATTCAATTAAAAGTAATCGGGGATGTTTCTTTTTTATTTAATGAGCAAGGAAAAGATTCAATGATAAAATATCTCAAATTAATCGACAACGAAAGAGCTATCAAAGAATTAAAAAATTTAAAGGATTATAAATCTCAAAGATTTAAAAGTAAAGTCAACCTTACATTTAAAAAATCGATAATTCTTTATTTAAATGGAGGTAATCCTACCGAGATTAAAAAATATAACAAAACAAAAGAAGAGGATGTGCTTAATTATTATTATATAATAGAGTTAGAGATTTAAACGATCTTATTGATCATATTGCTTATCTGCAACACTTGAAAGAAAAAGAGAAACATGCCTCCCACTGAACTTGGAAACCTGGTATTAAAGCTTACTATAGATGATAAAACATTCACCGCATCTCTTAATGTAGACCGGGAACAATTTCAGAAATTAAACCAGGAAGCCGAAAGGTTACTTGAGATAACAGGGACTCCTAAAAGACAGGTTATGCTGGATGAATTTGCCCGGCAGCTTATGACCTTGGAAGGAACCGAAGAAGAAGTTACAACCAGCATTCAGGAATTTATAAAAACTAACCAGGTAACAGAAAAAGAAATTACAAATGTTACGAATGCTTTAAGGGAACAGCAGTCAACTTTAGGAATAGGCAGCAAGGAATGGAAGCTGCAGCAGACCAATATGAGCAATCTAAACAATGCATTGCTTCTTACTCTACCGGACAAAAACAATTTACTGCAAATTCAAGTGCTGCCCGAATGATGGTTGGCCAGTTTGGATTTGCAATGGGTGATGCATCGATGGCTGCAGTCAACTTACGTATGGCATTGATGGGTGTGGGCAATAATATTCCTTTTATTGTCCAGGGTTATGCACAGGTAAAAAAGGAAGCCGAAGAAGCTAATATGTCCGTTGGTAAATATATAAAAAGCAACATGGATGCTTCAATGAAAATGGTTTTAACAGCAAATCTTGCCATGGTTGCCTTACAGGTGGTACCAGTGGTATTAAATAAGATAAATGAGTCAAGCCGAAGAGCTGCAGAAGAAGGACTGAAAAAGTTCAATAATGAACTTAAAACAATGTCTGAAATGGATGTTGCTGCAAAGATAAAGGACATATCGGATAAAATAGAAAGATTCAAAGGTCAGTTAGATGTGCTATCAGAATCTTCTACTCCCGGCAGCTCCTGGTTAACCAAATTATTATTCGGAGATGATTATGGGAACACTCAGTTAAAAATGTTTGAGACCATGCTGAGTCAGTTGAAAGATAAACAATCTCAGATTGATGATCAGCGCAAAACAAGGCTCGGAAATTTAAAAGCTGATATTGATGATTATGAAGCAAAGATTAAATCTGTCAGTAATACTGAAATTGATGCTGATGCAAAGATACAGAAATTAAGAGATGCCCAGGCCGCCAAGCAAAAAGAATATAACGATCTCTTAATGACAACTGAAGAAAGGGAAAAACAGAGACAAGCAGATGCAGAAAAACAACAACAAGAAATAGATAAACGCAATCAAAAATATGATGAATATATTCAAAAAATTGTAACTAATTATGGGCTTCGAAAACAATTAAATGAATTTGAGAATAAAAGCAATTCTGAAAATATAAAATCTACTCTGGAGATTATCGATGCAGAATTAAGGCATAACCAATCTTTAGAGAACCAGGTTAAGCTTCTTCAACTTAAAAAACAATTACAAGATGAGCTGAAGGATCAGGTTGATTTCTTTGCCGAAAGCCAAGATGAGATGAATAAAGTTATGACTAAATCATCCAAGCAATTTAATCAAAACGAAAAGAATTCGGTTGAAGCAATTTTTAATGCAAGGCAGAAATATTTCGAGAGTGTCAAATTTTTAGATAGAGGTTATCTGCAGTATAAGAAGAGCCTGGTTGAAATGGAAGCTGAATCTATGAGACAGAATGGAATCAATGAAACTGAAATCCAGTTATATAAGAATAATGCATTAAAACGGCTTGATAATGAATATTTTGATTGGAGAAGACAGCAGATAGAAAACGACTATAAATTAGTTTTTGATTCATTAGATATTATTGAAAAAGGATATGATACATTTTGGTCTACGTTAAGCGATAAAGAAATGAGCGGACATGACAGATGGCAGGCAATCTTAAAAGCAATGGAGACCGGTTTCTTAGAGATGCTTGGGAATATGATAAAAAATTATTTAGCGAATTCCATAATGCAGGCAGCTATCAGTAAAGCAATGCAGACGGAAAGTATTGCTTCTGCCACTGCAACCGGCTCTGCTCTTGCTGCCGCGTATGCTCCAGCAGCTGCTTTTGCTTCCATTTCATCCTTTGGTGCGGCAGATGTTGCAGGAAGTACCGGATTAGCTTCGACTGTTGCATTATCTTATTTATTAGCAATTCCAAAAGTCCCGGGATTCAAAGAAGGCAGCATGGGTTTAGTTGGTGAGAAAGGACCAGAATTGATTGCTCCTCTGGATACTTATGCAGAAGGACAGGCTAAGCTTATTACTATGACAATGATGACTCTCCGGGAAGAAATAGAATCAGGTAATGCAAACTTTAATTCCAATTCAAGTGAGGATTTAAAGGCTATTAAAGATGAGTTAACGAGCCTTAAACAAGCAATTATTGAACGGCCTGCCAGAGCATATCTGGATGATGCCGAAGCAAAAAAAATCGGGAACAGTTGGAATTCACAAGTCCGGAGGGGTAGAATATGATTTACCCGGTTAAGATTGAACATAGAGAATATCCAAACGGCAACTGGGAAGATTGGAGCGACAAACTAAATACTCCACCGGTTATAAATAAAAGAGTTGAAAGCGATCTCGAAGGTGAAGCGGGGATAATTGTCTTTGATAATGCAAAGATGACTTTTAGATATAATTCCGGTGAATTGCCGTATGCAGTCTATAGTATAGATCTTTCTTCGAAGGAAAGATATTTGAAGAGAGTTTCATATCAATATAAAGGATTCTTTGCGGACCCGATAGAAGCTTCAACCGATACTTCCGACACGATAATTAGTGACCAGGGAGAAGAGCTGGTTGGTAATTACAGCACTAAACAATCAGTGGCTTTATTTGAGGGTATGGATGATTTTATGCAGCTAAGTAAACCACATTCGATGCCGATAAAGAATGTTGAAGTTGTTGATAAATTAACTGCATTGGGAATTTTAACGGCAAATGGTGCCAGGGGAAATTATTCAACCTTAACAAGAGTTCAAAGCGTTCCTTATAGCTCTAGTGGAAGATTGCTGGATTATGAATCATCCGGAACCGGACCTTTCTGGACTCATAAAATATTTTTTGTGCCGGAGGACTATCTAAACAATTCTAATCATGGAGATATGACGGAGGTTATGTATAAAGCCGGAGACATACTTGTCCATCCGGATGATTCAGCTTTATCTGAAACTGACAGAAGAAAAGCAATTGTTACAGAATCTGTTTTAGAAACTATATCTCAAATAATTGTTAATTATGGAGCTGGGCAAATTACTTATAACAATGTAACTTATAATAAGATTACACTTTATTCAGTATTTGACGGTACTGTTGCTGATGCACCTTTTGGAAGGAATCTTTTTAGTACCTGGACTATTTCCCCACCAGGATTTGAACCAAAAAGTTACAATATTTTATCTTTCAATTATTATGATAAGCTTTACTATGGCAAAGCAATTTTTGATGAAACAAGTCAAGCATTTGACGGATTAAAAATTATTGAAGCACTTTATAATCAACAGTGGGGATTACCTAACCCGGTTAGTGTAACATTAAAACCTTCGAGTTTAAGTTTTTATCTACCATTGGATTATTCTGATCGATTAATATTTAATAATCCTTTCAATACAGATCCGCTCTCTGCTATAAAGATGATCAGCAACATGGTAAAATCATCTTCTTCATCTACCATTATTGGCTGCTATATATATGTAGATAAAAATAGCAATCTAGTAATCCAGGCTAAAGATTCACTGGCATCGGGGGGTACCAGAGAACTATTGGCAATACAGTCGTTAAAGATTGGGGAACAGATAAGGATTTCTGGGATAAACTAGCCGATGGATGCACAGTTAATGTAAAGAGCTGGCTCTTAGATGGAAATGGAAATAATCTCGAAGGAACCGGGAGTGTAACAAAAGAAATTTATCCCGGCGCCGGTATTGGAATTTCCAAGCCTAAGAATAATATCTCTGTAGATATATTTAATAAATGATGCTTCAATAAATACCCAGGAGTTGATTAACCAATATGCTGTTAATGAAGCAACTAAAATATTAAATTTTTATGGACTCAGAAGAGCTGCAATTGAAAATATGGTACTGCAGCTGGATGAAAATACTGTTGCATGGGAGCTCGTAGATTATTTAACAATTGATGGTGTTAAATATTTTTTTACAAGTATGGAAATAAATATTGCTGAAAGAACTGTTACTCTAACTCTAGCAGAAGTCGATGGCCATGCTTATGATATGAGACAGGTATTAGTTGCTTTGAAATGATGCAAATTCTGCAGGATCAAGCTCTTCAGTTACTGCAACATCTTATGCACCATCAAGCACAGTAAATATAAATACATTATTTGTGGGCCTTCCTACTTCTCCCAGATGGTTTAAGTCCCGGGACAACCATGGAATAATCAAGGATTTATATGTATAAAAGAATAGGAATATTGTTTATATTTTTGACCATTACAATAAATGGTCAGCAATTTTATCATGATATAGATTTGAATGGTCACAATATCGTAAAATCTCCTTTTCATTTGTTAATGCCAATCCAACTTCCCAGCAATAATGAAAATATTACAATATTTCGTTCGGATAATTATAGCTATACTCTACAATTAGTTAATTCTACAATAATTACTGATGGCGGAGGGAATGATTCCATTGCATATCAACTTTATATTTCTACAGATAGAAGCGATGCAGCTCCCACAGCAGTTTTTTCTTCAGCACAGATGGAAAAATCAACTACATCAGGAACTGACAGAGGAACATTTGCTTATAATATCATTCCTGCGAATTCTTACTTATGGATAGTAACAACTGCAGTTTATGGAACAATTAAAGAGCTTTATTTAACATTTAACATTATAAGAAATTGAAAAATTTAGCTTTTATATTTCTAGTAATTAGTTTAAATGCACAGACAATGACTATAGTCGGTAATGTTGTACCCGGCCATATTGGGTATAATTATTCGGAGAATATAAAAGCTTTTGCAAATACAATTATTCTTCTACAAATCAGGGATATTGTTCAAACATCTGACACAGTAAGATTTTCAGTTTATTTGAGAAGTGCAGCGGCACAATTTAACCTTGCAGCTTATCAGTGTGCGATAGATATTAATTACGATGCAGATACTTTATTGAGTTTTAATTATGATTCTGCCTCTTCACAAATACCTCAAATTCCTCCGGATGTTGGAATAGGCATTCTAAAAGATACAATAGGGTCACTTCAATATAAATTGACATTTGCATCCAAGCCGGGGAATGTCATTATAAACAGCAATGCATGGCTTCGATTTGGTAACTTCAAATTAGTAACTCATAACCTTTCATCTTATGCATTGTTTTGGTGTATCACTGGAGATGCCCGGACACTTTTCGCAAATATTAACTGGACAGACATTATCCAATAAGGAATAAAAATGGGAACAAGAGCAAAAGATTTACCGGATTATCAAAGTACTTTACAACTTCAAGATTATTTCTGGATCGATCGAAATAGCGATGGTAAAACGGTAAAAGGTGACGTTCAATCTATCAGAAATGCAATTCAGACTAAGACAGTAATTTCATCAACTAATCCGGTCCCTGATTGGATAGGACAACCTGGTGTTGATGCAAATGGTAAAAATTATGTCGCAATTGCTTTAACAGGTACAATGTGGCAAGAACTTTCTAAAGTAAATAATGATTTTAGTAAAGCTGCCGATGGGACAATTAGTTTTGCAACATTTAGAGACAAAGAAATTAAATTCAGTAAGGATTTATATTTAATTAGAAGTGCAGCCATTAAGGACTGTTTATCTTTAAATGCATTAAATAAAATAACCGGTATAAATTCCGGGACTGGTACCATAACTGTGTCCGGAGGGACATTATCCACTCAAGATTATGATGGAAGTTGTGTCTTCTCAACCCAACAAATATCAAAGATAAAAAGATTTGCCATCTCAAGTGGTGGAGTTGGACAAATATTTTTAGATTCTACCTTTACAGCAGGTCAATTCAAAAAGTTTGTTGCCGGGATATGGTTAAAGAAATCTGCATTATTATTAACAAATGACCCAGCCGATTATCATCATTTTCAGGTCGAGATGATTGAAGCCACTGGTGGGACATTATATTCTACAGATGGTGAGGTATCATTATCCGATATGCATGTTGGATATGAATATTCGTTTACTGTTGGGAGTAAAACTACAACTATTCGTTTTATGGCAGAATATAATGATTGGATTTTCCTTGCAGTATCTTATCCTGAATTAAATGATCCGGCAAATACATTGGTGAGAGCAAACTTAAGATTTCATAATTCTGGAAGTTATGGCTCCAATATTAACATGGATTTTTTAAATCCATTCACTCTGAATGCTACAATTATACCTATTGCAGATTTTATATATCCTGAAAGCTCTTCAGAACTTTATAAATATAGTGGAGTAGAAGCTAATAGTATTTTATCTTCAAATTTGGGAGATGATATAACAAATGGAGCCACTGGTTTAATTCATAATAATTTTACGAAAGATATTTATTCAAAAGAAATAAATGAAAAAACAGAGGTTTATAATCAATTTAAGCAACCAATTGAAAGCGGATATGATACACAATTCCCAGTAGGCTCTTCAACTGGAACCAATGCTTCCATAACGGTTGAAAACAATGATGGAACTTTCCCTTTTAGCTCTTCGGAAATGGCTAAAATTTATAAGTTGACTTATAATACGACATATAATAATCAAATGGTTGCAAAAGGCATTGTAGGCTCTTGTTCTAATTATGTTTTGGGCTTATGGATAAATAAAACGGATATTAATAATCTCCCAATTGGTTTAAGATTTTATCATGATAAAAGTACTGGTGCATGGGTCCCAATTACCAAATCACAATTATTAACCTTGAATAGTATAGTAACAAGAACAAGTGGGGATTATACATTAACTATTAGAATTGTTGCAGAAACGAGTACCGCAATATTTTTAACTGCATATTTCTCAACTGTAAATTCAGCGAGTTATACTCAAAGATTATTCTATATGGAAGTTACTCCTGGTAGCTCAGGATCCGGATATTTACGTTTTTGCAATGTAAATATGCTAGTTAATGTGAATGGTTATATAAATGGGAATTTAATTTATCCTTCTACTACAGATACTGTTAGAGAACTTCCAACTTTTGAAGGTAGAGTATTAGATGCAGTTAAGGACGCAAATATAATAGAGCCGGAGGTTGATTCATATTTACAAACATATCCAGCTATTTTAACAAATATTGTAGATTCTGAAATTGATTATTTCCAATACGGGGCCAAACTGCAAAACTTTCTTAAGAAAGCTCGCGATTATAGAGCATCAAGATTTATGTCAAAGACACCAACTGTTATTATTCTGGGAGATTCCGTAACCGGAGGAATTTGGGCGACTGATATTCAAACCTGGTTGTATAACAAATTCAATATTCCCATTGCAAATATTGAAATTCATTGGTACGGAGGATATAGCATTGAAAATATGTTTCCATTTATCGAGAATATTGCCATAATGAATAATCCAGACCTATTTCTCTTTGTGGAATATGAAACTGATGATCCATATAGACTTTTAATGATTGAAGAAATTATTAAGCTTGCAAGAAACTATACTTCAGCTGATATTGGAATAATCACCTGGTCAATGCAATTAACCGTTGCTCAAACGCTATATAATAGTGGATCCCCGGATATTTCATTGATTCAGGATGACTCTGGTTATGAAGATTTTAACTGGTACCGGGATTTAGCCAGAAAATATAATTGTGAACTTATTGATACAAATCAAGCAATTGTTAAATATGTTCTGGAAGGAAATGACCCAACATCTCTTTATAGTTCGGGACCACATATGACTTCAACAGGTTATCAGACAATATTTACACCGGAAGTAAAAAAACATTTTAATGATTCCAACTGGCAAAAATCATTAAATCATCCTAATCCTCTTGGAAATAAAGAAGAAATATTATTTGCCCACGAAGCTAAATCTTTGGAGAGATTTAAAACAAATATAATTACTTTCAATAATTCTTCACTTTGGACTAAACAAAGTGACCGCTCAATTAGATGCTCTACTCAAAATGAATTCACTGAAATATATTTACAAGATACAATAGGATTTGAAATAATCTCTGTTGTGAAAGGAAGCGGATCAGTAAAGATAGAAATTAAGCCGGAAGGCGGAGCTTATGGAAACCCCTCTGCTTTGGCTTTTAATAGTAAACCTTTACAATATACATCTGAAATCCTTTCCATAACTTATTCTTCGGATTGGGATAATTGGAGAATGAAAAGACCATTCATGAAAGGTATTGTAAATTCCAATATACTTTCAGACGGGACTTTAATTTCTGGGCAATATAAAATTATTGTTTCTGATATTGGAGCTATTAGAGCTGTAGATACAACAAATCATTGGGTAGAAATAAATGGAGATCTGAGCTCATATATTTCAGGTGGAAATACATTAAAAATAAATGGCTCTACTGGAAATGATGGCACTTACACAGTATCTTCAGTAGCATATCAGAGCGGGACTCAACGAACTAGAATAACATTTACTTCTGGCATAACAGATTCAACTGCAGATGGATATTTGCTACAGAGCGGAGATCTTCAATTTGTAACATGCGCAATAAAAGATCCTTCAAGCTCGGTTCTTGCAACCTTTATTGTCGGTAAATCGGATATTTCTGTTTTATCCGGGGCTTTAACATTCCCATTAAGCTATAATGGAGAAAACAACTATTATTTAAGTGCTGCTACTTTGGACAATTGGGGACAGCCGGCAAATGCAAATTTTGAGGTTAATGATGAATATGAATTCTATATCAAATCGAATTGGATTAATAATGCTTTAATGACATCCCAATTCAATAAAGTTTTCGGATATGCTAGAGGTAATTATTACACAAAATTAACAATTAATGCAGCAACAACTTTTGATTTTCATGGAATAAGAATATTTCACTAATGAAATAAATCAAAAAATTCGGGCTTTATCTAAAGAATTTTAAAATATTAGTTTAATTGTAGACTGTTTAACGTTATGTTAACGGCGAGTTAAAAACAAATTAAAGCTGTATATTTGAAAAAGAAATGAATAATCTATTTTGAAGCAAATTGAAATTAGAGTATGCCATGTAAAGCATTAAATAGTAGAGGAGAGCCATGTGGTGCTCCTCCTATGAGGGGCAGCAAGTATTGTTGGCAACATCGGAGAGAAAAATATTGGATATATCGTATTTATAGTGATCATCCCGTATTAATACCATCATTATTCACAATTATTCCCGCATTAATTTTCTTTATAATTCAATTTCAACAAGCAGAATATTATGGAAAAAGGACAGCTTCGAGAGAAGAGTCTAAACATGATATAAAAGCATTAATAAATGATTCTACTACTTTGCAAAATAGAAATTCTGATAAAATATTAAAAAATCAAGAAGAAATACTCTCTCTTTTGAGAAATCCCCCAAATGCCTTAATATATGAAAACCAAAAAGACACTTTAACTGAAAAGAGCAAAAAATATATAAACAATGAATTAAGTAATAAATCTAAAGCAGAATTAGATTCTGCTATTACTAATAATAAAAAAATTGTTGAAGAAATTAGCAGTAAATCAATAATTTGGGATAAGATTTTTCCAGAAGCTTATGGTTTATTTTATATAGGTTATGACAACTCCTTAAAGCTATATGGACATACTCTTGATAAAAATATTAAGGTTAATTGGAATTTGTTTAAAATAACTGAGTTAACAAAAACTGAATTGATAGTCCATATCCCTGATATTTCATTTGACAGAAATATAAAGATCTCTGGAGGTACCTTAGGTATCATAAGAAAATATTCAAATTTAAATTCTCAAATAAATATTATGGGAGGTATCGGAGTCAACAATAAAAATATTTATTTGGGAATAATATCTGATAATGAAAATGGAATTGTTGGAATTATTGGGATAGGACCAGAACTTAATATTAGGCCAAACAAACCAATTTTAGATTATAATTCACTAAAAATGGCTTTAGAAACTGAAAATATAAATCCACCTTCCTAATATCAATATTATTTATCTGACAAAAAGTCAGACTCCTATATTTTATATTTCTCAATCTAAATGATAAAATTTCTCAAAATTGATGGGAAGTTATAACTTTATACTTTAAAGCACTTACAAGTGCGAATAGTATAAAATCGAGAAGCCGAATTAGTTCCCTTTCTAACAACTTGGTTGAAGAAAAGTCTATCTCCAAATTTCCCTTTACTTTCAGTCATTCTATAGAATAATATTGGAGATTGGGTGATAGTATATAAGGTCAACGCCCTTTTTAATTTTTAGAATTAGTTGATAGAGGTATAGGTTCATTTGAGAATCCTGTTAAATACCCCTTGACAAGATTAAATAGAACATTCTTGTGGAAGTCATTTATTTCAATTATTTCTTTTTTTTGGAGAGCATCTCTGCTGATTTTATATACGATATATTTTTTTACATATTCAAATAAAACATCACTTAATCGATAATCTGTATATTCTAATTCCCAGAGCATATTAAGATTATCAGATACTTTGACAATTAAATAATTTGATGGAAGGTTTCTGTTTTGATTTTTAATATCATCTGATTCTATCAAGAAATCATACTCCAATGTAGTATAATTTCCCAATTTAGGTAGTAAATTGTAGGATAAAAACCGGAATGAATTTACTTTCACATTAAAACCAGTTTGGAATCATTCATAAAAAACAACTTATCCCCTGCCAATATTAAATATTATCGTATAATCAAGAAAAATATTTAATATTGAATCTTGTAACTATGCTATAAAAATTGATTTCTCTTTTAAGGGGAAAAATTTTCCGGCATTAGTAATACTTAAAATTCCTAATTATAATTTTATTAATAGGATGGAATACTAATTTGTTTGTTGATACTTATAAATAATCTAAAATATCCATGTATATAGATTTGGATGATATTCTAACAAAACCATTGGTAATAGTCCCCCGATGATCAAAGCTGTTTGTCTATCCCTTTTATTTGGATGCTAAATTTTATTAAAATATTACAATTATAAAAATGTTCTAAGTATAAGTATTTTATGTATAAACAATATTAAGTATCGATTTAAAAAATCAGTATTTTTTTATCACTACCTCATCAAATAAATCAATATTTTCGGATGCTTTTAAACAAGCTTTAATAGAGTTAATAAGCCTTCCACATCAGGGAAGGCTTATAATACTTAACAGAAATTTTTAAGTGAAATATTTGTTAAACGAAATAGGGGCTTTTACCAGCCTCTTCTTCCGCCGCCGCCGCCGCCGCGGTTCCCGCCGCCTCTATTTCCACCTCTTCCGCCGCCGCCCGATCTTCTTCTATCGTTGCGCGGCCTTGCTTCATTGACTGCGATTTTCTTTCCCTTAAGTTCTTTAGTGTTTAATTCACCCATAGCTTTTTGAGCTTCAGCCTGTCCCGGCATTTCAAGGAAACCAAATCCTTTAGATTCACCTGAGAATAAATCTTTTATTACCTTAACATTCCTAACCGTTCCATACTCAGAAAACAACTCCTGGAGATCATCCTCGGTAACGTCCTTTGATAAATTTCCAATGAAAATATTCATGTTGCCTTTCCTTATTTTATTAATTATTAATTCAAAATACTTAGTGGATATCCCGAAGAAGTAAAATGAAATGTTATTTAAATTGAAATCCTAAAATTGAAATGAATTCTTCCTAAGTGAAGGTATTTAAATTATAGTTGTTTAAAGCTAAGAAATTTTATCCTGGAAAACAAAGCAGAAACAAAATGTAAACAAGGAAAAAGTCAAAAAAAGTATTGAAAATATACCCGGATCACAAAATGACAATTTAGGATATGGCTGGATTTAATAACTAAGGATTTAGTTAAGTTTTTTGCAGGAATTCCCCGGGCATAGTTCGGGTTTCAAAATTACTTTGGTTCGTCCTGGTTTTTCCGGTTTTTTTATCTTGCTGATCAAAGCTGAAATAGCTTTTTCACCTAAAGATTTTATCGGCTGTATTATACAGGTTATCCTCGGTTGAAAAATTTCATAACCAGGAATTTGATCGAAACAAATCAGTGAAACATCATCGGGTATAACCAGTCCAAGTTTTTGTATAGCCTTGATAGACCCGTTCATCATTTTACTATTGAAAGTAAAAATTGCTGTAGGTTTAGGATTCATTTCCATTAAGTTTAGCGTGGCATTGTAAGCTTTCATTTCATCAAATTCACAATTTAGTATGAATTTCTCTTCAATATTAATTTTATTTTTTTCCATGGCGTTTTCAAATCCTTCATATCTTTCAATATCCGGGAAAAGTATTCCTCTCCCTTTCAGCACAGCAATTTTTCTGTGATTAAGATTTATTAAATATTCAGTCGCTTCAAAAGCACCCCGGTAGTGATCTGTAGAAACATAGCTGGTTTTTTGCCGTCTTATTATTCTGTCTACCAGAATAAAGTTTATATTGCTTTTTAATAAATAATCTACCGATTTTTCTGAGCAGGGAATAATGATTAAACCATCTACTCTTTGTGATTGCAGCAGCTTGACATATTTTATTTCTCTAGCAGGATTTTCATCTGTGTTGCATAAAAGCAAATTATATCCATGTTTACTTGCGTAATCTTCAACTATCCTGAACCAATTATTAAAAAAAGTATTCTTAATATCAGACATTATAACACCGATAGTGTTGGTCTGCTTTTTAACCAATGACCTGGCAATTTGACTGGGCTGATAATTTAATTCCTCCATCACCCTGGTAATTTTTTCAGCCGTGCGGGCACTCACAAGCTTAGGATTATTAAGCAATCTTGAAACAGTTATGACAGATACCTGAGCTTTTTCAGCGACATCAAATATTGTTGACATTATTTTATTTAGATATGTGAAGCAATATAAATTGAATAGATTATTTTATAATATAATCATTAAAGATATAATTCTCTTTTGACCAGGAAGTTTTGTAAAAAACAGTCTAAGGATATGAATCTGAAAATGATTCCACTAGAATAATTCTTCAAAAAGTCTTTTACCGATATTAATATTATTTAATGACCGGCTTTTGTCTCAAGACCGACAACGCCTTCAGCCTTACTTAATTTAGACCAGCTAAATCCATAAGCTGCAATTATAGCAAAGCAGAATAAAGGCATAAGGAAACCAACAGACATATTATATTCATCACCTAGAAAGCCCATAATTTTCGGCATAATTGCTCCGCCGATTATTGCCATTACAATATAGCCCGATGCTTTTTTTGCCTGTTCACCCAACCCGTAAATACCAAGAGCAAATATAGTAGGATACATAATCGACATGAATAAAAAGCTAAGAAATACTGCACTAACTGAAAGCCAGCCAAGTTTAAGAACAACTATCCCACATAGGATAACATTAATTAAGGCATAGGTACCAAGGACCCTGTGAGCTTTTAATTTTCTAAGAATTGCAGCACCGCTTGCCCTTCCAAGAAGAAATAGCGGGAATCCTATAGTACCTAATAAAAATGTTGCACCTTGTTCATTTACAAAGAATGAACCGCCATGCATAATTGTACGGTTAGAAAAAAACCAGCTGTCAGCCATTCCTTTAGAAATTGCCGGGAGCTCTTCAACTATATAATTGATAAAGAAACTGAAAATACCGGCTTGTGCTGCTACATATAAAAACTGTGAAGCTACTCCTCCTACGAAATGCTTATGTGACCATATAGAACGTTTTGCACCCTTTGCATCCGCAGCATTCATATTATATTCATCTTCTGTATTTAAATTAGGAAGATTGGCAAAATAAAAAACCACAGCCATTATGAGAACGATTATGGCAATTGCCAAATACGGAATATATAATTGTTTCTGGGCAACTACAGCTCCCTGATTTGAATAAAAAAATATGCCGCCTATTATTGGGCCGAAAATCCAGCCGACACCATTGAAAGCCTGAGCAAAATTAATCCTGGTAGCGGCATATTCTTTTGGACCAAGTACGGTTGTGTACGGATTAGCAACTGTTTCCAAAACTGTTAATCCCATCGCAATTACACAAACTCCGAGAAGAAAGGACCAAAAAGAAGCGATGTGGGTGGCTGGAATAAACCAAAATCCACCGACAGAAACAAGAAGTAATCCTGTAATTATACCGCCTTTATATCCAAGCTTTCGAGCCAACCAGCTTGCAGGCAAAGCCATTAATAAATAACCCAGGTAATGTGCGAATTGTACCCATGCAGATTGCGCCTTTGATAAATGTAAAAAATCCTGGAAATGTTTATCCATAACATCAATCATTCCATTACAAATTCCCCACAATAGGAACAATGTACTTACAAGCATAAATGTAAAAAGATAATTCTTCCCATTTTCAGCTTTAAACATTTTTGTTACTGCCATATTAGTATTCTTTTTTTAAGTTCAGTTTTAGGATTTTTACATTTTTCTATAAGAAAGGATAAATTAAAAATGGAATTATATTTTTAGCTCTATCTCCGGCAATTATTTTATAAATGATTCTATTGAAATATTATTCCACTTATCTTGGTCTTTAGGTTCATATACTTTCACAGGGAAAGAATCTGATATAATTTCTCGAGCTTTCTCGTACGATTCAATTTTACCTTTTGCAACAGTCTGAACTATAATGTTGCCCAAAGCAGTTGCTTCCACCGGTCCTGCTATTACCTGTTTCCCGGTTGCATCTGCAGCCAATTGATTCAACAGAAGATTCTGTGAACCCCCGCCTACAATATGAAGTTTACTAATATTTTTCTTTGAAACTTTTTCTATCTTTTCCAAAACAATTTTATATCTTAATGCAAGGCTTTCCAATATGGAACGAGCATATTCTCCTTTGGTTTTGGGTACTCTTTGATTAGTTTTAATACAGTATTCGTTGACAGCTTCAATCATATCCGGGGGATTAATAAATAAATTATTATCGGGATCAATTATTGATATAAAAGGATCCGATTTTTCCGCAAGTTTGGAAATTTCTTCATAGCTGTAATGCTCTCCTTTTTTTCCCCAGCTCTTTTTAATCTCCTGCAGTAACCACAAACCGGATATATTCTGCAGAAACCTGATTTTACCGTTAATTCCGCCCTCATTAGTAAAATTTTTAAATCGATAGTTAATGACAGGTTTATAATTTTCTAATCCAAGTAAAGACCATGTTCCTGAACTTAAATATGCCCAGTCATCTCCACGGCCGGGAACAGCAGCAACAGCACTTGCTGTATCATGACAGCCAACAGCTACTACATCAATAATATTTAACCCTGTTTCAGATGCAACATCAGGCAGCAGCTTACCAATCACAGTTCCCGGCTGTATAATTGGAGCCATAATATTAATTGGTAAACCAAGAGAAGAAAAAATATCCGGATCGAATTGTTTTGTTTCTGCATTTAAGAATTGAGACGTAGATGCAATTGTATATTCCGATTTCTTTTCCCCGGTTAATAAAAAATTAAATAAATCTGGCATAAAGAGTAACTTATCTGATTCTTTTAAAAGCGATTCATTCGATAGTTTTATACTGTATAATTGATATAGGGAGTTGATTTGCATAAACTGAATCCCTGTTCTATTATAAATATCTTCAGGAGAAATCTTCTCAAATACTTTTTCTGGAATTCCATTAGTTCTGTTATCCCGGTAAGTATGCGGCAGCTCCAATAACCGATTATCTTTTCCAATCAATCCGAAGTCGACACCCCATGTATCAATCCCGATAGATTCAATGTTGCTATGTCCTTTTTCTACTGCAAGTGACAATCCTGTTTTTATTTCATTGAACAAACCCGGGATATCCCATAACAGACTTCCATCCTTGTTAATTTGTTTGTTTGGAAAGCGATGAATCTCTTCAATATGAATTTTTCCACCTTCAAGAATTCCGACGATTACCCGGCCGCTTTCAGCCCCTAAATCTACAGCTACAAATTTGGGAACAGACATTTGTTAATTACCATTTTATTTAGTTTTAATAATATAAGACAAGGTTTTTATTCGTCTTATATTTAAGTTTTGCTAGTTAGCATAGAACAATAATGAATCAGGAATTGATTCTTTTTCGATATTTAAGCTTTTAATTTTTACACCTAAGCTTTGATCCCCGGTTCTTTCAAAAAAAGTAACTTTAACGGGATGATAGCCTTTCGCTAAAGCTATAGTACCACTTTTTTCAGCAATGCCATGCTCACCGTCATTATCAACAATTAATTTATCCCCTATATACAACCGGCTTCCATCATCTGATGAAGTATATAAAGTATAAATCCCATCATCCGGTATCTTGATATAGCCATCATATTCAAATCCAAAATGATCTGCTGATTTTGCAGATGTTATTGAAAAATTCGGAATAATATTTTCATCCACCGGTTTTAAAGAACTAAAATCGGGCAGTGAATCCCAGCTTCCTTCAAAATATTTATACCGTATTCCATTAACACCATTTTTAATTTCTATACTTTTTTCTGGTTTAACTTTAGTAAATAATTCTTTGGATGTTCCGCTCACCGGCTTCCCGTTCTTGAAACATCTTGCAGAAATTAAAGTTGTTTCTTTTAGTTGTATTGGATTTGAGTAGAGCAGGGAATTAGCTTCCGGTGTGCTGCCATGTAACGTATAACGTAATTCTAAGTTATCGCGGTTTGATTTAAGCTGAACTTCCATACTATTAATGAAGATTTTGTTATCGAATACAAAATCTGGAGGATTAATAACATCTGCTTTTCCCGAGACATCTAATACAATTACTGAATTTATCGTATCGGGTGCTGTTGATGGAATATTTATAACTATTGCATCTTCATTTTTCTGATAAGATAGTGAGGTTTTGTTTTTATCTGCAAGAAGGTATGCATTTAATGGTTTATTATTAATTCCAGGAACCACAAGTTTTCCATCTTCTGGCCATTTAAAGACATGGAGATACAGCCGTGTATTTCCATCAATTATTTTTTGAGTGCATCTGCCCCAATCCAATTTTTTAAATAGACTGGCGCTTGTTCCGTAAATCGATTCCCCGTTTATTTTCATCCATTTACCAATTTCCTGAAGACGTTCTATACTCTCGGGTGGAAAAAGGCCCTGCGAAGTTGGACCGACATTCAATAGGTAATTACCTCCCTTTGATGCAATATCAGCAAGCATTTGAAGAATTTCTTTTGCCGATTTAAAGTTTTTATCGTTTTTATTGTAACCCCAATGATCATTCATGGTCATACAGGATTCCCAATCGACACCTGGCAGCCCGGTAGATGGAATCTGCTGTTCGGGTGTTCCGAAATCACCCGCAAATCCTTCCCCTTCTGTAAAACCTTCCATACCGCTTCTACTTGCACCGACACGATTATTAATAATAATATCGGGTTGAATACTTCTAACATAATTATAAAGATCGAGACCTCGTTTATTATTCCAGGTGTTTTCCCATTCACCATCAAACCAGAGAACACCAATATTACCATAATTAGTTAATAATTCTTTAAGCTGATTTTTCATGTATTTAACGTATCGATTAAAATCAGCACCTTTAGTTGATCTGTTTGTTTCCCACCCTCTTCTCGGCAGATAATCGGGATGATGCCAATCCATTATTGAATAATAGAAACACAGTTTTATTCCTTCTTTTTTGCAGGCCTGTGAAAGTTCTTTAAGAATGTCGCGGTGGAAGGGTGTGGACATAACATCAAAATCAGTATACCTGGAATCAAAAAGACAAAACCCATCATGATGCTTTGAAGTAATGACAATATATTTCATTCCGGCATCCTTAGCCATATTAACCCATTTATAGGCATCGAATTTTACAGGATTAAATTGCGAAACGAACTTATCATAAACATCAATCGGAATTTCTCCCTGATTTCGTATCCATTCAGCATAATTAGTTTTACCGCCCCATTCTCCTGCAGGGATAGAATATAATCCCCAATGAATGAAGAGTCCGAAGCGAGCGTTGCGCCACCATTCCATTCTTTTATCACATTGTGCTTTTGTTTCATGTGTAAAGTCTTGCGCATTAATTGCGGCAGCAAAGATAAATATGCCAACTAATAATAAGAACTTCTTCATTCCTTTGTGATTCCCTTTATGATTTGTTATAGATAGGTCCGAAGTTTTTACATGCTCTGAAATCGGCACCTTCCAGTTCCTGGGTCCCGAATGCATTCCATGCACTCGGTCTGTATATTCTCTCGGCAGAAACATTATGCATATTAACCGGGATCCTGAGCATTGAAGCAAGTGTAATCAACATATCGCCAATATGACCATAACTGACAGCACAGTGATTAGCACCCCAATTTGCCATTACAGAGTAAACACTAGTAAATGCGCCCTGTCCCGTTAGAATAGGTGCAAACCAGGTTGTCGGCCATCCCGGGCTTGTTCTTCTATTTAAAACAGAATGAACATCATCCGGAAGTTCAACTGTATAACCTTCTGCAATTTGTAAAACCGGTCCTAATCCTTTTATCAGGTTAAGCCTGATAATAGTAACCGGCATTTCTCCTTCAGTTAAAAATTGAGATGAAAATCCGCCGCCTCTGAAATATTCCAATTCTGCCGGCCACCATCTGGTTGCTTTCAGACTTGCATCTACTTCATTTTCTTTAATTTCCCAAAACGGTTTCATAGCTGGTTTACCATTTTTTCTTTGCTTGCCGGTTCCATCAAGTGTAGAAGAACCGGAATTGATTAAATGAATAATTCCATTGGCTGCTTTACCCTTTAAATTTTTCCCGGTCACTCTTTTAACAGCAGAAGGACTCCAAAAAGTTCTTACATCAGAAAAAATCTGGGCAGTATTTGATAATAGATGACCAAACAACATTGAAACACCGTTTAGACTATCGTTTTCAGTTGCTACCGTAAAAGGTTCACGTATTCCATTCCAATCAAATGAGGAATTTAGTATTGTTTCAAGAAAATCACCGTTAGGGAAGTGATCTGTCCATTGTCGTTGTCCCTGGAAACCTGCTACTATTGCATTATGTCCTAAAGCTTCTTCGCCAAATCCCAATTCATTTAGCTTTGTGTTGCCAATCATCAAATCGCGGACAATTAAAGCCATTTTTACAACAGTTTCCCATTCGTAATTTTTTCTTTCTCTTGAAGACTTATTTTTATTTATATCTTCACCTTCTTTACAATATTTCTTAGTCCAGTTTAATGCTTTTTTATATTCTTCTACATCATAAATTTTTTCATCTATTCGGCGGATAATTTCACTCATATCAACCGATTCATTACGCATTCCCAGATAATCATAAAAGAAAGCGGGATCAACTACAGAGCCTGCGATCCCCATAGAAACAGAGCCAATTGATAAATAAGATTTACCTTTCATTTCAGCAACCGCCAAGCCGGCTTTAGCAAACTTCAATAATTTTTCCTGAACATCTTTAGGTATTGAGGAATCATTTTTATCCTGCACCTCTTCGCCATAAATACCAAATGCAGGTAAACCTTTCTGGCTGTATCCCGCAAGAGCTGCAGCAAGATACACTGCACCCGGACGTTCGGTACCGTTGAAACCCCAGACTGCTTTCGGCAGCAACGGATCAGAATCCATTACTTCGGTTCCATAACACCAGCAAGGTGTAACAGTTAATGATACACCCACTCCTTCTCTGGCAAATTTTTCTGCTGTCCGGGCAGCTTCTGCAACTCCTCCTATACATGAATCGGCTATAACACATTCAACCGGGGTTCCGTTTGAGTGAATTAAATTTTTCTCAAAAAAATCCTTAACAGCTTTTGCCATTTTCATAGTTTGATTCTCAAGAGATTCTCTAACCCCTTTTCTCCTTCCATCTATAGCCGGACGGATTCCTATTTTCGGCATACTACCATATAGACGGATAGAAGCATTTTTATTTACAGAATTTACTTTTTTCATTTGAGTTTCCTTTTCAATAAAAATTAATCATAAGAATTATTCATTACCAAAGCTGTAATTCTTTTTTCAATATCTGGATTAATAGTATTTATTTTGTAAGAGTGAAGCATATTTTTCATTTGCTGCCGTGATAATGATAAACGTTTATCATTTGTTACCATATTTAAGATTTTCTGAAATTAAATTCAAGTGTTTTATTTGAATAATTTAGGATAAATGCAAAATGGAGAAGACTTGTATTAACTTCGGGATTGCTCCCGAAGTTAATACAAACAAATATCGATATTTACAACCGTCTATGACGGCTTAATTAATAGAAGGACAAATTAAGTATATAATTTGATAAGGATCTTTTTGAGTTTATATCAAATAAATTAAAATTTCTCAGCAGCTTTTTTCAGCTTTGTAATTCCCCACTCAATTTCATCCGGCTGAAATGCAGGGAAAGTTAATCGAATAAAAAGGCCCTTTTTCTGAATCTCATCTTTAAAATTTGGAGCAACAGCATTCCATGCAGCGGAAATGTTTACTCCTTCACTTTTTGCACTTTCAATAAATTCTTTTTCCTTATCAGCAGGAATATTGCTAAGTAAAAGCGTAGCAAAAAATCCGCCGCTGATTTTAATCTTAGATGATTCGGGAAAGTTCTTCTGAATTGCAGAATTCAGGATATTCATTCTGGGTTTATATAATTCACGTAGATATGAAAGAAACTTTTCATATTCCCCCGATTCTATAAAATCTGCAATAAATGCCTGTGTTGGAAGATTTGGATTAATTCGTGTATTTGATATAATTTTTGTAAAATATTCTACATAATTCTCCGGGACAATCATATAACCGCACTTAGTTCCGGGAGAAATAGTTTTTGTAAAAGAACTTGTCAGGATAGGGCCCCATTCAGAAACCTCAATTTCATCATTCAACTTTCCGTCATAACGGAGATCTTTATAACAAATATCCCATACACAAAAGACATCATTATTTTTGCAAATCTTTTCAACAGCTTTGCGGTTTTCTGCCGTATAATTAATACCGGAAGGATTTTGATGAAACGGGATTCCGTAAAAAGCTTTAATATTTCCTTTACTTATTAGCTCTTCAAGTGCTTTCAGATCGATCCCTTCTTCGGTAAGCTTTACACCAATTAAATTATGTCCGTATCGTTTTGCATCAAGCACAACACGATCATAGCTGTATTCTTCGATAATAATATTACTTTGCAGAGGCAGGGATTTAAAGAATAACGAAATAACTTCCAATCCCCCGTTACCCGCTATAACTCTTTCAGGATTAACATTATATTGTTTGGCTAGCACATTCCGTAAAGGTTTAAAACCTGAGAAATGACCATATTGAAGTACATCTGTTCCATACCGCTGGATAGCTTTTTTGTATCCTTCAGACGCATGAGGAATAAGCTGCACCAATGTTTCTTCGGCCGGTACGCCTCTCAAAAAATTAACTGACTGTTTTTTTTTTCATTACTCATAATATTTTTTGTTTTGAATGGTTATTGATAATATATTTTCTATAAAATAATTTCTGCCCTTGTAAAAATAAAAAATATTTTCATTTATTGTTAAGAAAATTTTTTACTTCATTAGCAACAATTAATTCTTCGTTGGTAGGAATTACTGCGATTTTGATTTTCGAATTTTGATGGGAGATTAAATCCTCTTGGGGATTTGAATTGTTAAGTTTGTCATCAATCAATATACCCAGGTTTTCCATATTTGATATAATCTCTTTGCGGAGAAGGGGTGAATTCTGACCGGCGCCGGCTGTAAAGACAATACAATCGGCACTATTCAGTGTAACTAAATATTCCCCAATATATCTTTTAACATAATAGGCAAAAGTTTTAAAAGCTAGTTCAGCTCTTTTATCTCCTTTTAACATGTTATCCTCAATATCTCTGAAATCTCCGCTTATTCCTGAAATCCCTAATAAACCACCTTTAGATATAAGGATTTCGCCAATTTCTTCAACAGATAAGTTCTCTTTATCCATGAGATATAAAAGCGCAAAGGGATCAAAATCACCAACCCGTTTTGCATTTAACAATCCGCTTTGAGGACTCATTCCCATTGAGGTATCAATCGACCAGCCATTATTTATTGCGCAAACAGATGAGCTGCCCCCCAGATGACATGAAATAACTTTGTCCGCATTAAATAATTCTTTTGCTCTTATTCCAATATATCTATGTGAAGCACCATGAAAACCATATTTACGAATGCCATACCTTTCATAAAATTCATATGGAATACCATACATAAATGCTTCAGGAGGAATATTCTTATGAAAATGCGTTTCAAACAGTCCAACTAACGGAATTGAAGATAATAATTTTTTAAAAACTGAAATTGCAGTTAAATAAACATCTGTATGTACAGGTGCTAGCAGCCTGTATTCCTGCATAGCATTCAGTACGTCATCCGTGAGTTCAACACAACCATTAACTCCTTTAGCATGTACAGTTTTAAATCCTACTGCATCCAAATCTTCAATGGAATATTGTTCACCCAAGGTGTCTAATGTAAGTTTAACTGCGGTGAAGTAGTCCGGAATATTTTGCCTGAGCATCTTTTTACTAGAGTTACCGAAACTATATGAATAAACCCCTTCGATATCACCTATTCTTTCAACTGATGCCTGGAACAATACATCCATATTTGATGCATCATAAAGCTTGCACTTATATGAAGTGCTGCCGGGATTAGCAATTAATATTTTCATAAAATTTAGAACTGAATAACAGTAGTTATACAATTAAAGAAATAGAGAAATCGAAAAATTGAAATCCTCATCAGTATCAATTTAATATTGTACTGAAACAATCAAATATTTTAACCTTATCTAAGTCTTGCAAGCACTTTTTCGGTTATTTCCCTGATAGTTTTTTCAGAAACATATTCAGAAGAATAGTTTTTTATTTTGCCGGTTTCAACTATTGGATGATCGTTACTAGGCATAGGAGCAGCATCGCATGTTGTTACTCGTCCCTGTAAACCGTAATTATCACGCAAAGCCAGCAACCTGTCTCTCTCATATTCTGGCAATACATTAACATTTCCGAGTTGAATAGCTTTCCAAACAATAGTGGCGGTATGTTCAAGTGTTTCCATTTTATGATATGCATTTATTAAATCACTGCCTAATGTTAATGCACCATGATTTTCAAGTAAAATTGCTTCCGAATTTTTTATATATTCTCTTATAGAATCCGGGATTTCCATTGTTGACGGCAAACCATATTTAGCAATAGGAACAGCGCCAATAACCAGGATTGCTTCAGGTAATACACATTTGTTTAAAGGAATTCCTGCAACTGCAAAGCTTGTTGCATAAGTCGGATGAGCATGTACAACAGAATTTATATCAGGACGCTCTTTATAAACTTCCATGTGCATTTTAAGTTCACTTGATGGTTTATAATTAGCATTACCTGATATAACTTTTCCTTTTGCGTCAACTTTAATAATCATATCTGTAGACATAAAGCCTTTACTTACTCCTGTCGGAGTTGTTAAAATTTCGCTACTGCTTAGCCTTACAGAAATATTTCCATCATTTGCTCCTACATAACCGCGGGTCCAAATTCTTTTTCCCACATCAACCATCAATTGTTTTATTTCCCATTCACTATTCATATTTATTTCTCCGTTAGATTTTTAATTTCATATTTATTTTTGATTAGAATTAAATTAATTCTTTTAATACTTCTTTATGAGGATTTTTAATTATTACATAACCGGCAAGCATACCGTCTTCTTTAATGTATTCGATTGCCGGTTTAACAGCTGCTTCAAGAGCATCAATATCTCCGGTGATTACAACAAAGCCTTTACCTCCGACAGCCATTGCGACATGAATTCGTAAAATATCAAGATTGGCTTCTTTTACAGCAAAATCCGCTGCTTTTATTGCAGATACTACAGAAAATGTTTCGATAATCAGCATTGCATTTACATTAGTATTAAAATTATCTATTTGTATTGTTGTATTTCCTGCGATTGCCGGGAATACTCTTGGATCCAGATTTGGAATAGTTGTTAAATTAACTACTGAAAATCCGCCGACTTCTCTGGCTACATTAATTGCGGTTTCAACATCGGCTACATTACCGCGCACTACCATAAAATATTTTCCGGAACAAATCGTGCGTGCAACTAGCTTTTCGACATTAGCAGATTTTAGTACCTGGTCCTGAACTTCAAATCCTTTATAAATACTTGCCAGTTCAATTATTCCAAGAGCATTTTTTTCCATTAATTCCTCTGGATTATAATTTCATTTTTATTTATTGAAACAACTTTCCCATCTATTGAAGCATGAACATTGGATGATATTTTTCCGGCAGACTTCCCAATTAAATCATATTTCCTAATAGGATCTCCCGTTTTTACAACCGGTTCAGCAGGTGTTCCACCATGTTGATTCAGAGGAACACGAACCATAGCAGGTTTAAAACTGAAATCGATTAAAGGCCCCTCATCCCTGAACTTTAAAACATCTAATCTCTGCATTAATTTTTTTGTTGGTACTTTGCGGTAATCAAACATCGGATGGACGTTGATATCACTGCCGCTCCATTTTAATTGCTGTTCTTTCGCCAGTTTCTTTTCTATTAAAGTTGCGCCTTTCGGATCCAAACCTTCCGGACAAGCATACATAGTGCAAAGATTACACTCGCAGCAGGAAAAATTTCCGGGATCCAAAAGCGGAAATTCTTCCCTTGTAAACATACGGTTACGCATAGCTGTTTCGGGTCTGACCGGCTGACCTAATAAATATCTCGGGCAAAATTCAGTACAGAAGCTGCATTGATCACATCCGGCTTTTGCAATTATATCTGTTGCATGTTCTGTTGAAAATCTTCTGTACATTGTAACACAATAATGATCGGACGGTAACACTATTATTGCACCCGTCCGTTTTGAAACTACATTATTAAGACCATTCTCAAGGGTTCCCATCATCAAACCGCCGGTTCTTACAACATAATCCGAAGCAGTAATTTTAAATTGAGATAAAATATCCTTATAAGATATTCCAACAGGAACTTTTATTGTTGAAGGTTCTTCAACCGCACCTGCAACAGAAATAAATTTTTCCGTAACAGGTTTATTAATTCCTATATTATAGAGTGTTTCGACGTTCTGGACGACACAACCAACAGATATGGGTAAAGCTCCCGGCTGGACCAATCTTTTTGTTGTCAAATAGATCAGGGTTATTTCATCACCGGCCGGATAAATATCATCGACTTCAACTAATTGAATACTGCTGCCTATTTTTGATCTAAGCAGTTTAATTTCTTCTTTATGTTTTTCTTTTATACCAATAATCCCCTGCCTGGCACCTGTAAGCTGTAAAACAATTTCAAATCCAAGTAAAACTTCATCAGGATAATTAAGCAGTAACTGCATGTCTTTATGCAATAACGGTTCACACTCAGCGGCATTCATTATAACTGTATCGGGACTCGAATCAAGCTTAACATGTGTAGGGAATCCGGCACCGCCCGCACCAATAATTCCTAAATTTTTAATTTCACTTAATGTCATTTAAAAATTTCTTTTATATATCGTGATAGTCTATTTTATCAACAATGGCCACAATTAATGTTTTTATAGGAGCTAATTCGAGATTAAAAACTGTTCTGGCTACTCCTGGTGCACCGCCGCAAACAACAATATCGCCTACACCGGCGCCAATATAGTCTACAGCTACCTGTTCATTACCTTTAGCGGTTCCGTCAGGGAAAACGGGTCGAACTACAAAAACTGTTTTACCATCATAAGACTTATGTTTTATACTTGAAATTACTTTTTTCTCTACCCGGGCTAAAAACATGTACAATCTGATATTTAATTGTTAATTAAGTACTCAAAATGAGTGAATGATTGAATGTCAACTTTGTTCAAGTGCAAGAGTAAGTTCAAGTTCGAGTCATTCCCGCAACATTCAACCATACATCATTCATCCATTCAATATATCATTAAGGTTATCAACTTATTTCATCCACTAAAGCTACTATACTTGCGTTAACCGGAGCAAAACCTGAATCAAAAGCCTGGACAGCATCTGTGCTTGTTACAAATATTACGCTGTCTCCGCCTGAAGCTATATTCTGCGGATCTGCAGCAACTAATGAATTACCGGTATTTGTTCCATTAGTTGAGACAGGCTGAAGGATATACATTCTGCAGCCTTCAATTTCTTTAACCTTTTTTGATGCCCAGACAACTCCAATTACTTTTCCCAGCTTCATGATTTACTCTTGTTTTTACCGGTCATTTGGACGTCATCGATAATTGCCATTATAACAGCATCAATAGGAGCATCTTTTGTTGTCTCAGTCATCCTGGCAGATGAACCGTATGAAAGTAAAACAAAGCTACCTTCACCTGCCTGAACTGCATCCACAGCAACATGATAAGTATTTAACGGTTTGCCGTTATGATCAACTTCTTTACATAAAAGCAATTTTTTCCCGTCAAGGTTTTTATCTTTTTGTGTAGATACAACTGTCCCGATTACTTTTGCAAAAATCATTATTAACTTTAAATAGTTTATTTGTTAAAAGTTTTGTCAAGTTCTTCAATCGGACGAGGGATAATTAACTGTGAAACTACCTGTCCGACTTTAGAAGCGGAGCTTGCACCCGCTTCAATTGCAGCTCTTACTGCAGCGACATCTCCTTCGAGGATAAATGAAACATATCCGCTGCCAACCTGTCTCCATTCGATCATATCGACATTAGCAGCTTTTAATGCGGTGTCAGCACCCTGAACCAGAGGGGCAAATCCTTTTGTTTCAAGAATCCCTATTGCGTTTTTTAATGCCATAATTTTGTTCCTTATTTTATTATTCTATTTTATTGATTTTTATACTTCAAATCCGTTCATGAAAATATACGAGTATAGTTGAATGATTGTATGAATGAATGAGCAGACAAACATACTTTCATACATCTATTAGGTAAACCTATATGCACCGTAAGTCATTATCCGGCGTTTTCTAACAAAATCCAATGGAGTGCAGATACCTTCCCCGGTTGGAGTCGCAATTGTATGAGAAAAATATCCTTCACCCAGGTCTCCTCCATCGCCGCGTAGAGTACCGCCGTTTATTGTATGGACATCACAGTTCAATATCCTGGTAAATTTAGTTGCCCGGTTCATATCACGGGTAAAAATACTTGCAGTATGTTTAAATCCATGTTCAGCTTTAAGAGAGGCCCGCAGTCCGTCTTCAAAGTCTTTTACTTTAACAACAGGTATACATGAAGTCATTTGTTCTGCCACAACCCATGGATGTTCTCTCTTAGTTTCTCCGAATAAAAGCGGAACTTTTTCGGAAATATCTAATCCGATTGCTTTAGCTAAAACATTTGCATTTCGTCCTACATAATCACGACCGATAAGCCAATGTTTGCCGGAGAGTTCCAATGCTTTTTTAGCAAGTTGATCCATTTGAGTTGAGGATAACCTAACATTACCGGCTTTTTCCATTTCTTTCATAAAAGCCTCAAAAACAGATTCAACAACAAAAATTTCTTTTTCTGCAATACAGAGGACATTATTATCATAACTTGAACTCATTGTAATTTCTTCAGCAGCAAGAGTTAGATCTGCTGTTTCATCTATCAATACAGGCGGATTTCCGGGGCCGGCAGCAATAACTCTTTTCGGATATTTTAATGCCATGTCAACCATAAAAGGTCCGCCGGTTACAGATAGCAATTCAATTTTTTCATGTCCGAATAAAATCTTTGCTGTTTCAAGTGTAGGTTCAGCTACACAGGTTATGAGATTCGGCGGTGCGCCTGCTTTTACCATATATTGATTTGCCAGCTGAATAACCTTTGCATTTACTTTCTTTGCCGAAGGGTGCGGATTAAAAGCTATAGTATTACCACCGGCAAGCTGAATGATGATATTATTAATCATTGTAGGACCCGGATGAGTACTTGGTGTAATATTTCCGATTACACCAAATGGTGAATATTCGTCAAGAGCTAATCCATTGCGGCCTGACCATGCTTTGGGCTGCAGGTATTCTACACCAGGGCTATTCTTGGCAGCATTTTCGAACTTTGCGATCTTATGCTCTACCCGCCCCATTTTCGTTTCTTCCACAGTCATCCCGGCAAGGGTTTCTTTATGATCGTAAGTCATCTGCCTGACAGCTTTAATAAATTTTTTCCTGCATTGAACACTTCTTTCTTTATAAAGCTGAAAAGCTTCAAAAGCAGCCTCAACAGCATCGTTCATATCATCAAAGACTCCCCAATCTCCTTTGTTTGCTGTACCTTTAGATATATCTGTTCCTGTTGTCTGGGCAATTACTTTTCGTACAATATTCTGGACTAAATCCTCTACTTGAGCTTCATTAATATTCACGACAAACCTCTGTTATTTATTTAGCAGATTTCTTTGAAATTTTTATTGGCTCAATTGGAAACTTTGCAACTAATTTTTCAGAAGGACGTGGTATTATTACTTCAGATTTTACGCCTCCTAATTTAGATGCGGCTTGTACCCCGGCTTCCACTGCTGCTTTGACTGCAGCTACATCACCGCGTACAATAATGTTTACCAATCCTCCGCCAACTTTAATCCAGTTGCCAAGCTTTACATTGGCAGATTTTACTGCAGCATCTGCAGCCTGAACTGCAGGAGTAAATCCTACTGTTTCTATTATTCCTAATGCTTCAATCATTTTTATTTCTCCTATTTTTCAATACCGATTAATTCAAAGACTTCAGCATGTGCAGAAGGAATGATATTAGTACTGACTAATTCACCGACCTTTGCAGCTGCTTCGGCACCGGCTTCAACTGAAGCTTTAACAGCACCGACTTCTCCGCGGACTAAAGCTGTAACATAACCGCCGCCAATTTCAACACGTTTTACAAATTCAACATTTGCAGTTTTCAACATCGCATCTATAGCCTGTATAGTGCCGGTATTGCCGCGTGTTTCCACAAAACCAAGTGCTACTCCCGACATTTTGATCTCCTTTTATTTGTTAATTAATTATAACTGATAGTAAAATTTCTTTTTTTAACTATGTCTCTTGCTCCAGGTGTAAATACAGTCCCTTTGGGTATAATTATTTCATTTATATCCTGACTAATTGATTCCAAAGTAAACTCTGTAAGAATTGGTGTTTTATATCCGCTCATATCAATCTCTTGTTTTTTTCGATTTCTATGATTAGAAGAATCAACTATTTTCATTTCTTTTGAGAAATCAAGTTCAACTCCAATTTTTGAAAGTTCAGCAATGACTTCTTTAACAATTATCTCAACCAGATTTTCAATATTTATTATCAAGAAAGTTCCAAATGTTTTTCCAGATTTTTTTTAGTTAATTTTTAAAGTGCAAGGCAATCATTTGTTTCTGCTTTTATACTCATCCAATATTTTTCACTTAATTCAGAAGTTCTACACTTAGACGGATTTACCTTTTCAACTTTGCATAAACATGAATGACTTTTTTGTTTTTTCTCCGGTAAAATCATAAAGCCTTTTTTTGATAATACACTGACAACTTCTTCAACAATAACTTCAACTAATTTTTCAACTTTAACTTCCACAGTTATTCACCATCAGATCTTTTATAAATGTATTTTCTTCCGCTCGATAATGAATCAATAATGCCGACTATTGCATTATCTGCTGCTGTTTTTTTTGTAGCATCGGTTAACCTGGCTGATGAAGAGGAACAAAGCAGAACAACATCATCATTCCCTGCTCCAACAGTATCGATACAGGCAGCCGACTTTTTTGTATCGGATAATTTTTCATCAAGATAATTGACAACCAGGATTTTTAAGCCGTCGATATTCCCGGCTTTTTTTGTTGAAACTAACTGACCTGTTACTCTTCCAAGTTTCATATCAATTACATCTTTCCAATAAATTCTACATAATTCTCAGAACGAACGTTTGCGGCATTTGCATCATCCGTATCAAGATGGATTTGCAATTTCCAGCTATCATTTGTTCTGATAAGAACATTTTCAAAGATTGTACTTTTTTCACCGCTAATCCGAACCTTGCAAAAATCACCACTTTTTAATCCGAATTTTTCTGCATCTTTATTAGTCATATGAATATGCCTGCTGGCAACAATTGCACACTTATCCAGATAAATTGAACTATTCGGACCGACAAGCGTTAACGGTGCAGCATTTTCAAGACTGCCGGAATTCACAACCGGTGGATTTATACCAAGGAAGATTGCATCTGTTAAAGAAACTTCAACCTGATCATAATTTCTCAAAGGACCTAAAATCCGTACATTAGGTATGCTTCGCAGCTTTGGACCAACAATAGTAAGAGTATGTTTTGATGCAAATTCTCCAGGCTGATATAACGGACGCAAAGTTTCAAATTCTGTTTGTTCGCCAAAGAGAGTATGAAAAGTCCTGGCAGTTAAATGGATGTGACGGTTAGAAATTCCAAGAGGAATCTTAGGAAACTGCAAACCGGTATTTTCAGGCTGTAGATCTTTATTAAGTATATTTTTAACTTCTTCAGTAATTATATCTATTAGATCCTGTTCTGATAATTCCTGGTTCAAATAGCTTTTATTTTGATTATTATACAAAGGATCACTCCTGAAATTATTCTTCTTTTAATCTGCTATTAAAACTTCAGTTCCTGCCTGACGAAACTTTTCCACCTGATCAGCAGGAGCAGAAGAATCTGTAATTATTTTTGATATTTTATCTATCCCGGCATAAGAAGCTAAACCGGATTGATTAAACTTACTTCCATCCAGCAAGACAATGACTTCATTAACTTTACTTACGACAAATTTTTTCAACTCAATTTCAAGAAGGTTAGTATCGGTCAATCCATTCTCAAAAGAAATCCCCCAGGCACCGAGGAATGCTTTCTGAATAATAAGATCTTTCAGAAAATCATTTGTCGGCAGTCCCATAATAGAACCGGATGTGTGTCTCAAATATCCGCCGGGAAGGAGTACATTTATATTTTGACAACCCATTAGTTCGATTGCAGTCCAGATCCCGGTAGGAATTACAGTAACTTCTTTTAACTCATTTCTTGATCTTAGTGAATGTGCTAATGCAAGTGATGTGGAACTCGCATCAAGCAGAATAGAGTCTAAAGAATTAACAAATTGAGCAGCTGCTTCACCGATTTTTTTCTTTTTATTAGAATTGAGACTCTTGCGTGTCTGAAAAGTAAATTCCTGTTTGAGTCTTTCTTCTATTAAGCGCGCTCCCCCGTGAGTGCGGGTAATCTTCCCATCTTTAACCAGACTATTTAAATCTGTTCTGATAGTTACCTCTGAAACATCGAGTAAATCACTCAATTCACTGACAGATGCATTTTCTTTCTCAGCAAGAATTTTAAGAATTTCCTGATGCCTGGATAACATTTACATCCATACTTTGTGAAAAATATCTTTTCATTTCAAATATAAATATATTTTCATTTACTTGCAATATCTTTTCATTTCTTTTCAATATTTTTATCTATGTTTATTTTTCTTCTAAATTTCGCTTTCTCCAACATTTTAAATTCTCAGAAGTAACTAATTAAAGTTATTGATGAATCACTAGGGAGAATATTGGAAACTAGTTAATAATTTTTTGGATAATAACAGGAAAGATCGAATATGAAAAAAAGAAGAGTGTATATCTCCTCAACATTCAAAAATAACATTTCCAAGATTCTGCTTAAATAGCAGGGAAAATATAAATATGTAAATAAATGAAAGCCTTCATCAATACATATAATTTGTAACTTGATGCTATTCTCAAGGATAAAATCCGGATGGAAGAGATTCCAACCCGGTATTATCAACAGCTGAAATTCTATAAAAATATTTCTTATTTTGAGAATCCTGGTCGTTCCAGTGTGTAACCGGGTTCCCATTTTTTTCAAATGCTTCTATTTTTTTAACCAATTTGAAAACTGATGGTTCCCCATTCTTATTTTCGGCTTTATATATTTTATAGAAACCGTCTTTCATATCCGGTTCAATGTTTTCTGACCATGTAACTAATGCACTGTCGTTACTTTTTTTAACTTCCAGGTTAATTGGTTTGGAAGGTGGCGCTTCATATGCTGTATGAATATAAATGTCTAAAGTATAAACACCATTAGTATCGCCATCTAATTTAAATCCTATTCCTGTGCTATCACGGTTTTTATCCTGAGAATTCGGATTACTCCATGGCGTAAAAACTTCATTATATCCCATTCTAAAAGCATCTTTTCCATCTCCATGATATTTCACATCTTTAACAATTAAAAAACTTTTTTTATCCTGCGTAAAATGAATAGGGGCAGGAGACATTTTTCTTCCATTCCATTCCCATGGTATATACTCCATATCCGTATATCCATATACCCTATCTTCACTAACTGCATAATAAACCGGCAGCATGCCTGAACCCCAGGGATTTTTTATTTCCTGGTTAACCGTCCAGTAATATCTGCCGCTTGCAGAAATTAGTTGAAGACTTTGCCCATAGTAACTATTTTGCCGGATAACATAAGTCCCTTTTTCAACATTACCGAAAATGTGATTGTTTTCCCAGTAAGAAAGCTTTTGGTGATTTTCAATATAAAAATATTCTTTCTTTAAACTGTCTATAGTAATTCGAACTGCATCGCCGGTTGTTACATAATCTCTAAGTTTTATATTCTTATATGTTCCCGCAATTGAATTATCTATAGATTTAACTTTTATCCATCCTAAGAGCGATCTTTCAAAAGAATTGGCAACTTGTGTTTTTTTTCCCCAGGCATCGAGCATTCCCCAAAAGCCGTAACCTGAATGATAGCTATTATTTCCTATTAAATAATGAGCAAATTCATGAATACAAGTTCGCAACGCACTTGTAGATAGGTAATCTCTAACTGTCACCCCTGAACCTCCGAGTTGATTTCCGGATATTCCCCACCAGGTTTTCACGGTTCTTCTCCCACTATTAACTGTGAAAGTGCTGCCGCCTAAGTCAGCTTCATCATTATTAAAGTCCAGTAGGTTATGAATAATTTTAATTGAATCTGCCGGGTAATCATTCGATATGTTTCGCCAAACCATGAAAATCATATCTATTATACCATCAGGTTTATTTATATGTTTGTTTTCTCCCAACAAACTCCAGTTATCAAACTGGTCAAAGTCAATTCTATTGTTTACTTCTTTAATAATTTCCTGGTGTATAAAACCCCTTCTTTTTTTATTATCCAGGTACCATTTGCGGGAATGCGGTGAAATGACAAAGACAGACTTTCCAATAAATTTTAATTTTTTAAATGACATATCATTAAAATAGTGAGTCATTGAACCCGGAGTAGGATTTCTACTCCATTTCTCATCAACCCAGTTTTTCATATTGGCAGGTTCGCCACCTTTGGACCAAATTGGATTTTCAGGTTCAAGCCTGTCATCAGGAAATTGTGCAAAGATGAAAAGGACATTTATTTCACCGATTGACGGCAGATAAATTCCCTTTGTTTCAGTGGAATCCTGTTGAGGAAATAAAAAAGCTGAACAAAAAATTACAAGAAGTAAAATATTCTTCATTTGCTCATTAAAATTTTTACTTTCTCTAATAAAATAAAGAAAAATTTAAATGAAAGATAACTTCTTAACTGAACTTACGCAAAAAGCTATTTTTCAAATTCAAAAGATAATTGATGAACTTGCTGTAACTCTTCATAAGCTACTTTAATAGCTTTTTCATAAATCCTTGCCTTTATCGCAAAATGATTTAGTTTTGTTTTCATACTCATAGTCTCTAATTTGTAAAAAGCAAATATAGATGCAAAAATATGATTACTCTGAGTCCGAACCATTCTCGCCGGAGATTTGCATAAAGAAGCATTCTTTTTTAAGGACTTATGATATACTTCTATCTTCCATCGTTTTTGATAGAGTTCTGTAATTTGATTATATGTTAATGTCTTATCACTTGTAACTAAATATAAAACACCTTCAGTATCATCTTCGTTTTTGAAGATTTCTTTGACTAAATATAACTCAAATGGGACATCTTCTAAATAGATTTTATAAATAGTGTTTTCTTTTAGTTCAAGCGAACTTACTGTAACATATTTTCCATATATCTTATCCTTTCGACTCAATGCTACTTTACGATTTGTCTTTATTGGCATTATGAATTCTTTTTCTAATTTCTTCTTTATATGAACCATATTTGCTGCTGATGCATACCAAACATCATTTATTACATACTTAAATTGAACTTTATTCTTCATTATTTGATTTAACATCTGTTGATACATTTGATTCTTTGTAATTTCGCTTACTCTTTTGTCTTTACCTTTTTTCTCATCGTATACCGTTTTTGTCTTTTTAACTATCAAATAATTTATCGGGATCTTTCCTCTTTCATTTATGTACAATGCCGATAGAAGATTTATCCCTTTGACTGCTCTGCCTTTTGTATGATCATGATACCAACTTACTATTTCATTTTCTTCTGTGTAGGGTTTTTCTTCTATAGTATCGTCTATTACTACTATTCCTTCTTCTGTCTGTATTTCTTTGATGGTTGGTTTTACCATTTTCCATAATTCTTTTGAGCTGAAATCACTCTCACTTAAAAATCTTGTCACTTTATCGTGACTTATTTCTCCTTCTGTCATTATTGACAACCCTGTGGCTGTTGTATATGAAAACGAACTTAATAGATAATCAGAATACAATTCTAATAATTCTTTGTCCATTTTCTTCTCTTCTTTTGTTATTACAAAATTACTCCTTTTTTGTATCTTTGCGTAAGTTCAGTTATTAATTAGTCTCATTTTTTCTCCAATGAAGATTACTAAAACATTTTGTAATTTGTGAATACAGATTTAATAAACTTTTATTACTTGCCATGATAGATTTTTTAGCTGCCCGTTCAACAATGGCTTTATCGCTTGGTTTCCATATAATATTTGCATGTATTGGCATGACAATGCCGTTCCTGATGGTTATTTCTCACTGGCTCTGGCTCAGAAGAAAGGATGAAGTTTATTTAAAACTTACACAAGCGTGGTCAAAAGGTGTTGCAATTTTCTTTGCGATCGGAGCAGTTTCTGGTACAGCCCTTTCATTTGAATTAGGCCTGCTTTGGCCGGGATTTATGAAGCACGCGGGACCCATTATCGGAATGCCTTTCAGCTGGGAAGGGACAGCATTTTTTGTTGAGGCAATTTTTATCGGTATATTTTTATACGGTTGGAATAAAGTAAATCCTTATATACACTGGATATCAGGTTTATTGGTTGGTATTTCAGGAATTATATCGGGAATATTTGTAGTATGTGCAAATGCATGGATGAATGCACCGGCCGGCTTCGATTGGATAAACGGACAGGCAGTAAATATTGACCCGGTGGCTGCAATGTTTAATCCTGCTTGGGTAAGTCAAACTTCTCATATGACTATTGCAGCATTTGCTGCCACTTCGTTTGCAGTAGCAGGTTTACATGCATTTTTATTAATAAAGAATAACGGAAACAGGATACATCGTAAAGCTGTAATTATCGCTTTAAGTTTTGGTAGCATATTCGCAGTGCTTCAACCATTGAGCGGTGATTTCAGTGCAAAGGATGTTGCCAAAAGACAACCGGTAAAGCTTGCTTCAATGGAAGGACTTTTTAAAACTGAAAAAGGTGTGGGTTTAACAATTGGCGGAATACCAAATCAAAAGACAGAAACAACAGAATATGGTATTAAAGTTCCAAAGTTATTAAGCTTTTTAGCTTACGGAAATTTCGATGCTGAAGTAAAAGGTTTAAATGATTTCCCGGAGGGAAACTGGCCGCCTGTCTTAATTGTTCATCTTTCATTCCAGTTGATGGTTGCCTGTGGATTTGCACTAGCTGCTTTGGGAATTTTATTCTGGGTAATATGGTTTAAGTGGAAGGATAAATTATTTGATAACAAATTTTTAATTATAACAGCAATATGTACTCCTTTAGGTTTTATAGCTGTAGAAGCAGGCTGGATTGTCACTGAGGTCGGCAGGCAACCATGGGTAATTTATAATATTTTAAAAACTGTTGATTCGGTTACACCTGTTCCAGGTCAAATTTTTCATTTTCTGGTTTTTGCAATTATCTATTCTCTTTTATCTATTGTAGCTTTCTGGTTAATGAGCAGACAAATAAAAGTTCTTGATAAAGAAGGCAAGTTGGCCAATGAATAAGTTCAAACATTCAAGTTCTGAAAGGTAACTTTCGTAATGTTATATATTGTTATTGTATTCTTACTGGTTTCGGTTTTTTTATATTGCCTTTTAGGAGGTGCTGATTTTGGTGCCGGTATAGTTGAATTAACAGCAAGAGGTGCAAGTAAAGAGCGAACCCAAAATCTCGTTTCCGAGTCAATGGCTCCGATTTGGGAAGCGAATCATATGTGGTTAGTTATTACAGTTGTAATCCTGTTTAATGCTTTCCCGGCAATTTATACCCAGGTTTCGATTTCCTTGTACATTCCCCTAATCCTTCTTTTAGTTGGAATTATACTCAGAGGAACTGCTTTTACTTTCAGGCATTATGATGCAATTAAAGATGAATCACAAAAAGTTTATTCCAAAATTTTTTCATATTCCAGCCTGATTGTTACTTTCTTTTTCGGACTAGTGATCGGTGCATTGATATCAGGAAAAATTGCTCAAAACCCGGCTAATTTTTTCGAAGGATATGTTACTCCCTGGTTAAATATATTTTCAATCTCAGTTGGTATTTTTCTTTGCACACTTTTTTCATTTATTGCTTCGGTCTACCTGATTGGTGATTCGACTGAAAAATCTATTAGAGAAGAATTTATAACTAAAGCCAAGCATACTACAATAGCAATGGTAATCAGTGGCGGTTTAGTATTTATTGCATCCTACATTGTAAATGTTGATTTAGTTACACAATTTTTTTCTCACCCGGTTAGTATTACATTAATAGTGTTAGCAACAATTGGTTTACCAATTTTATGGATTACATTGGGAAAAGGGCTTATCTGGTTTTCCAGAATTATAGCTGGCGCGCAGCTGCTTTTTATTTTGGGAGGATTTTATGCAATATATTTTCCAACAATTGTTAAAATAAAAGATGGGACTAATCTCACATTATTTAATTCCGCTGCACCCGAAGTAACATTAATCTATTTAGGCTGGGCATTGATCATCGGCTCTTTTATTATTTTTCCATCATTGTTTTATCTACTGGATATATTTAAATTTAAAAACGGTAATTAGACCACCATTAATTGAATGAAATTATCCAACACCCGGTTTCAATATTTAACTACTTTTTAACATTCTTTATTATTTCCGTTTTTTCGGCAAAATCAGAGCTAAAATTTTTAATCATATCCGCGACTTCTTTATTCTTTGTAGCTCTTTCATAAGTATCAGCCATTTTGTTAAACACCTGGTGATAATGAATATTCATATCATCTACTATCATTTCTTTTGTCCAGAGATCGATTGCTAAAGTACCTTTTTCTTCTTTATCCCAGAGGGATATCATCATTGAACTGCATTCTTTTCTACTACTAATGCCTGCATCGGTTGCTACCCACTCAATTTTTTCAGGCACTTTTTTTTCATCTAAAGTTATAAAAAATTTTATTTCCGAAGTTTTATTCATTTTATTTCCTTTTTCTTTGTAAATACATAATGGTATGTTTCATCTGTATAAATTTAAATTTAATTTGAACTAGTTTTAATTTTACTTTGATAAAAAATTAAATAACAATGAAATATATTAAAATTTCTACAATACCTTTAAAAATAGCTTTGCTCTTTTTCATTATAATTTTGATTTCTCCAAATGCAAGGAGTCAGAGTGATTTCAGCATTGGGACATATGTTGGAAGCGGATATATTAGCGGAAATTCACCAAACCAAACCAGCTTAAATACTTCCGTGTTCATTCAAATGAAGACTATTTTTAGTGATGCTTTCTTCTTAAGATTCAGTTTTCTTTACCATAGGGACTTAGATTATTATCTGGGAACAAGAAGCGGATATTACCCTTTTATTAAAGGTGTAACTATTAAAAGCATTTTTGTCCAGGAATTATCAGGTAATCTTTACTTTGAAGAAGGATTCGGCTTCCTTTATCTTAATGACAGGGTATTCAGTAATACAAGTGCTGATGATTTGGGTACTGTATTTTCTATAACAGGTGGTAATGATTTTAGTAAATATACAAATTTAAAGATAAAATTGGGTTTAGGCTTTGAATACGGAATAACGTTTAATAATACACTTGCCCACTATTTATCAATCCATGTACAGGGGGAATACTTTTTTTAAGTCAAAAGTCAAAAGTCAAAAAATATAAAAATACATTTGGGAATATTCAGTTTTGGATTGAATATTTTGATTTTTTCATCCCGAATACTTTCGGGCTGATCAGCCTTTGGCCGAGACTTTTTAATTACTTAGATGATACATTTTCAGCAGTTTTAACTTCTGCTGGAATTTCACCATTCGTCAATTCATCAACCAAACGGTTTACTTTATAAATATCTTTAAGAGCCTCAACCATTCCCTTTGAATGCACTGCAACCATCCTGTTTTCTTTAGTAGAAAAGATAAAACTTCCGGGTAAACTTTGTATATTACCATCAAATGCAAGTCCTACAATTTCTCCCTTTTCATTTATAACCGGGCTCCCGGAGTTTCCTCCAATAATATCATTGGTTGCTACAAAGTCAAACGGGGTAGAAAGATCAAAATCTTTCGGCGGATTCTGCCACCTCTTGGGTAGAGACCATGGTGATTTTTTATTGAATGAATAATACCTGTTGTACAAACCGTAGAAAGTTGTAATAGGCGGTGCAATTGTTCCGTTGTATGGAAAACCTTTGACTACTCCATCCGATATACGTAATGTAAAAGTCGCATCGGGCGGAATTGACGTTCCGTAAACATCGTATAAAGCTTTTCCAAGCTCTCCGGAAAGCCAATCATTCTGAGTCTCAAGCTGGCTTGCTTCCTGCTGAAGAGTTTCTCTTCTGTTTTCAGATTTTATTATAAAAGCAATAAAAGGATCTTTTGAGTTTAATATTGCATCAGGCCCCTGCTTTACCAGTTCTTTTATAGTTTTCTCACTTGTTAAAGAGGAACGGCTTATCAAATAAGCTGCAGCTTCATCTATTGATCTGCCATCTACCAGCTCTTTTACATACATATTATCCCGGCCTAAATATTTCACCATAAGCTGGAGTTGTTTTTTGAGCAGCTGTTTGTTTTCAGCATAATCAAAACCTTCAGGAAAAATTTCATTAACTGTAGTATCCAGCTCATCTCCCCTGTAGTAATAATATCTCTTATCTTCAGGTAACTTCAATTGTTGTGCAAGTTCGACCATTTCTTGGGCTATAGTAAAATATTCGGAAGTTTCAGTAGGGTTCATTTCCAGAGCATATTGTTCATTTGAAATTTTTCTTAATTCATTTCTATTTTCAGAAATATCTTTCCATAAGTTCCCGTATAATGTATTTAGTTTAGGATTAGATTTAACAGCGGCTTTAAACTTTTCTTCAAAGTCTTTCTTTTTCTGCATAAGAACAGGATCTCTTAGCCCTTTAAGCATTCCCTTATATGCCTTCTGGGAATTAGTATATTTTAACAATTGATCCGTTAATTCACTTTTACTATCCGGATTTTCAGCTATTAATTTCGTATAAACATCGACAAGTCCGTTTAGCATATCAAGCATTCGGGGATAAGTAATATCGCGTAAGTATTCTAACTGAGATACTGTATTCAGACGGTTAGTTGATCCCGGATTTCCAACGACAAAAACAGGTTCACCATCGGTTGCACCATCTGCACTCCATTTAAAGTAATGTTTATTTTTTAACGGTTTGCCATTATCATACACTCTGAAAAAAGAGCAGTCCAAATCATAACGCGGGTAAGTAAAATTATCATAATCTCCGCCGAAAAATCCAAGTTCTGATTCGGGGGCAAAAACGAGCCGTACATCATTATATCTTTTATATCCGTAAAGAGAATATCTTCCACCATTATATAAAGGAACAACCGAAACTTCTAATCCAGTATTATCACTTTCTTTTTTTTCAATTTCAGCTATTGCTTTTTCTTTATTAAGTTCTTTTTCGGCATCTGTTTTACCCTTTGCAATCTCCTGCTGTATTTCATCAGTAACATCCTTTATAAGAACCAGCTGATCAACAAACAAGCCCGGTACTGGTCTTTCATCTTCAAGAGTCCTTGCCCAGAATCCGTTTTTTGATAAATTTTCACTATCGCTTGCAACTTCGGTAACACTTTCCCTGGCACAATGGTCATTAGTCATTATTAATCCGTCACCTGAAACAAAAGAAGCCGAGCAGTATGTAGCAAAACGCAGAGCAGAAAGTCTTACATCTTTTAACCATTTTTCTGATGGTTTAAAATTGTAAGTTTCTTCAAAATATTTAACAGGAGGATAATCGAATGTCCACATTCTGCCTGTATCAAATTTACCGGCTTTAACTGTATCTAAATTTAACCAGCTATAATCTGGCTGGATTGAGTTATTATTTTGCAGCTGCCGGGAAGAAGAGCATCCGGCAATAATAAATAGAATAATTACTATTAAACTTGTCAAAAAATATTTTCTTTTATGATTAGTCATAGAACTTCCTCAGGTTGAGAAAAGAATAAAAAAATAAAGCACTATATTACTTCATTTAAATCATTTTTAAAAGCCGGATTCGTTTGGGTGAGCGCTGATTTTGATTATTAATACATTAGTAAAATGTATACGAATGCCTTAACAATTTTAAATAGTTCCCCTGTTTTGATTCAACAGGTAAAAATTCCAATTGAGTGACAATCTAAGAAATCAAATATAAGAATCAGGCTGATATAGTGGTTCAATTTCCCATTCATCCTCTATTGTTCCAACACAATGTGAGCATTTGGGAACATTAAAAACAACCTTTTCCTCATTTGGAGTTGCACGAACAAAATTCAAAATGGTTTTACAACTTGAGCATTGGACAATATGTGATGTAGTGGTTTTTGTACTACAATCCGGACATATAAATCCTAAATCTCCTGGTGTTTCATCAGGATTTACTAAAAATATTGCATTGCATTTAGAATTATTGCATTTAGCGAAGTGCCACTTAATAGTATCTTTTGTATCGATAGTTATCTCCCTAGAAATTTAGATGTTAAACATAAATAGTAATTTTAATAAAGTCTACTGAAAAATAATTCCCCAATATTTTTCATCCATATTATATAATGAAAATCCGGGGACTCGTGATTCATTTGCCGGTCTTAGTTTCGACCGAGTATAATAAACCTCATGTAAATAAAAACAAAGATTTTTGGTCGCTATTCTATTAATTTCACAAATTCTTTAATTCTAAATTACTATTTTTGAAATGTCAGAAGTATTCAAATATATTTCCATGAAAAAACAGTATCATAGAAAAATATTATAAAGGAGAAAAATGGATAAAATTAACAGCTTTAAAGCCTATGACATTCGGGGTAAAGTACCTTCAGATTTAAATCCTGAATTAGCGTATAAAGTAGCTAAAGCTTTTTCCAGTCTTATAAATGCCAAATCTGTTGTTGTTGGATATGATATCAGGAAATCCTCTGGTATTATTTCGGATGCTGTTAAGAAAGGACTAACCGAAAACGGAGTGGACGTTATTGATATTGGCTTATGCGGTACTGAAATGATATACTATGCAACACCATACTTTAAAGCTGATGGCGGTATAATGATCACTGCATCTCACAATCCTCCCGAATATAACGGTATGAAATTCGTTAAAAAAGATTCCGTACCTGTCGGTTATGATTCGGGTTTAAATGAAGTGGAAAAAATGATAATAAATAATGAATTTCCCCAAACAGCTAAAAAACCGGGTAAAGTAATAAATAAAAATATAATGGAAGGATTTATTAACCATCTAAAACAATTTTTCAAGCCTGAAAAAATTAAACCATTTAATGTAGTAGTTAATGCTGGTAATGGCTGCGCAGGTTTGGCACTGGATGCAATTGAAAAAGAATTACCGATTAAAATGATAAAGATTTTCAATGAACCGGATTCAGATTTTCCGAATGGAGTTCCTAATCCGCTTCTCCCGCAAAACCGTAAACCAACTATTGATGCTGTAATTAAGAATAATGCAGATCTGGGTGTCGCCTGGGATGGTGATTTTGACCGCTGCTTCTTTTTTGATGAAAAAGGAAACTTCATTGAAGGCTATTATATTGTCGGACTTTTAGCAAAATCTATTCTGAAAGAAAATCCGGGAGAAAAAATAGTTCATGATCCCCGGCTTGTTTGGAATACCCTTGATGTAGTAAATAAAATGAACGGAGTAGCTGTTGAATCAGTAAGCGGACATGCTTTTATAAAAGAAAAGATGAGAAAAGTAAATGCCATTTACGGTGGTGAAATGTCAGCACATCATTATTTTAGAGAGAATTCTTATTCAGACAGCGGCATGATTCCTTTTTTACTAACTATGCAGCTGATGTCTATAGAAAATAAAAAACTCTCCCAGCTTGTTGAAGAAATGATTCGGGCATATCCTTGTTCCGGGGAAATAAATTCTGAAATAGAAAACCCGGGAGAAAAACTTAAAGTACTTGAAACAAAATACTCAGACGGCGAAATAAGTAAGATAGATGGTTTAAGTGTTTCTTATAGCAACTGGAGATTTAATGTTAGACTATCGAATACAGAACCGATTATCCGTTTAAATGTTGAAAGTAAAGCGAACATTGCACTGATGGAAGAAAAAACTGAAGAATTACTAAAGGTGATCAGAAGTTAAATTATTTCGTAACACTCTTAGATGAATTTTTGAATGGGTGAATGATTGAATGATAAGGACATTCATTCATTCAACCAACCATTCAAGAGATCAGTTAAACAATGTTATTGCACTTCTACTGTAAACGGTACTCGTAATTTTTCCCATATCAAGTTAACGACTGCAGAATTTTTCCCATCCTTATTAACTTTCATATCTGAGAAAGTATAGTCAAGCCATTCAGTGAATTCTGTCTCCTGGGGTTTAACTGTAAATCTCATCGCATCTTCTGCCTGGTTATATTCAAACGCACCCCATTGATCAGCCACTTTATTAAATATCAGGGTCCAATTATTCTTTGACGGAATTGCAAAAAAGCTGTAAGAGCCTGCAGTTAATTCTTTTCCATTAATTAAAACATTACCGGTAAAAACAAATTTTGTTGCTTCATTTGCGCCGGCGCGCCAAACTTTATCATAAGGAACAAGTCCTCCCCAGATCTTTCTTCCTTTTACACCAGGTCGGCTATAAGAAATAGAAACATCTTTCAATCCAATTGTTTGCATTACAAATGCTTTAGGACTAATTCTTACCTCTTTATTCCAGGATGGTACAATGTTTTCAGTTTCGTTATTTTTTTTCATTTTGTTATTGTGAGTTTGCTGTGCAAACGAAATTGAAAAGAATAATATTGTAAAAGAGCTTATTAGCATGAATCTGTAACAACCAACTAAATTACGGAACATTTTAACTCCTAAATCAATTTTATTAATTATTTGCCTCTTAATTTAAAAATAAATATTTAAATTTCATTAAATGTTGATCAATCGTGAATTCAGCTTTGGGTAAAAATTTAGTACGTAATGATATTAACTAAATGAAATATTTTATTATTTGACTATTTTATTAGCTAAATTATAAGTAATAGTTTTGTTTTTGATAATTATCTCGATTTGTTAACAAATCTATTCAATTATGGCTGTAAAAGAAATTCTGTTACTTGGCAATCCTAAATTATATGAGTCATGTATTCCTGTAAAAAAGGATGAGCTAAAAGAAATCCGGAATACAGTTAAGGATCTTCATGATACCTTAATGGATTTCAGGAAAAAATACAAAGCTGGAAGAGCAATCGCCGCGCCTCAGATCGGGATGATGAAAAGATTAATCTACATGCACATAAATAGCCCTGTTGTTTTCATTAATCCTGTTTTAAGTGATTTTAGCAAAAAAACCATTCAATTGTGGGATGATTGTATGAGCTTTCCCGATATCCTGGTAAAAGTTAAAATATATCAAAACTGCCGGGTAATTTTCAGTGATTTAAAATGGAAGAGACATTCTATGATTCTTGAAGAAGATTTATCGGAACTTCTTCAGCATGAAGTTGATCATTTGAATGGTGTGCTTGCAATTCAAAGGGCAATCAATAGCAAATCAATAATATTAAAAAGCCAGAAAAAACATTGCAGAGATTTATAATAGTTATCTAAAATTTCCTTCCCTGTTTTTTAATTCTTTTAGAGATGGATTGTTCTGTCCAAAGGAACCGATTAAAATTTTAAATTTTATATCTACCTGGACTACGGCACAATCTACTATATAATTCCCGTTTTCATCACAACACGAACAGATACATCCTTTCCAGCCCGCTAAAGTAACCAGTATGCTTCCTTCTATAACATCAGCCAACTCATTACCATCATACCTGGTAAGTATTATATTGCCCGGATTCGTTATTCCACAATCACATGCTGTTTTTCCAGGTTCACCGGTATAGCTAAATATTAAATCTGATTCGTGCCTTTGTTCATCATTCGCACATTTAAATCTTTTGGTAGATGCCACGACCGTTGTTTTTCCATCAAACCCGGAACAGCCGCAGCTCCAAATTCCCCCGATATCAAAATAACCGGTTTCTCTAACCTGATTAGTATCAATAAATATTTGAATTATTTCAGTACTATTTATACCTACAACTCCAATAGCATATCTGTTAGAGTTATCAGGGCAATCTCCCATATCATTCAACAGATTTCCCCCCGATTCACTGGCTTCAAAGTTATAGTGATATTCGGATACATTATCAAAATTAATATCATACTGAAGCTGTCCTTCCATTTTACAATCCGGTTTTAAAATTAAATCCGCTGCCTGAATAGACTGATCAACCGTAATTGTAACCGTAGTAGAGTCAGCTAAATAATCCTCGTGCCATGCTTTTATTTCATAAGTACCCGGTTCCAGTTCTTTTGTATATAATCCGTTCTCAGATTTTCTTATCGTAAAATTATAAATTTTACTATTACCGCCTATTTCTTTAATAGTTAAATAACATTCCTTTTGAATATTTGTAGGCGTAATCCCGTTTTTAATAAATATTTCATCCAGAACTTTCCCGGTTACTATTCCCATTTTTTTACTCAAAACAATAGTTACATCTGTTGTTTCATTTTCTTTTACCTCTATATCTACTGTCTTACTCCCATATCCTTCCTTGCTGACTAATAGCGATTTTTTCCCTTCAAGGATATTTTCAAACCAAAAGCCTCCATCTGCATCTGTGCTATAAATGTAATACGGATTCATAGGATTATTAACATCACCGGTTAACTGTACTTTTACACCCTGGATAGGAGGTTCCGAACTATCATCATATACATTTCCATTAACATTCCCAAACTTATATTCTTCGCTATATATCTCAAAAGTGGTTTTGTATCCGGCATTAGCAAGACCTAAAACAGTTTTAGCAATACCGGTTAAATCATCAATTATGTACAATACATTCAACGGGAGTAATATTTTTATTGCTAAATTCTTAAAAGCTATCTCACTGAGAGTTACACCTGCCTGCTGCAAAACTAGTTCTCTGAAATCATCATCAGTAACAACAAGTGCAACAATTTCTTTCAGCATTTCCTGTATAAAGCCAAAGGTATCTCCATTTGAAATGTACAGCTCACCCTTTGCTACAATTTTTCTTGACTGCATTATCCATCTGACAATATTTCCCATCCGCTGATGAACGACATCTTGATTACCAAAGGTAAACGGACAATTAGTAAATAGTGATAATGTCCTTGGTAAAAATTCAATACATACTGTTAATACACCGGTATACATTATTTGATCGCGTTCGTATAAAGTCAAATCTTCCCATTTTATATTGTCTTTACCGGATACTCCAAGGCCATAAACAGTTATTTTTTTAGATGGTTCATTCGGAATTATTTCCATATCAAAATTAGTAACCGAAGGTGCCCAAGGTTTTAAGCCTAAATCCAAAAAATCATTATTGGGAGGAAGATACATGCTGTCGGTTGGCAAAATGCATTTCGCCCATCTACCGTACCAGTTTGATATGGAAAATTTATTCTCGCCTTCATGTTGAACCTGGTGGCCGCTTACAATGCTTACTGGAATAATAATAACCGGATCTTCCTTAACTTTACTAAGAATCTTTTTCGGTAATTCGTCAGATAATGAGTTGATATATTTGTTTAAAACTTTCTGCAGCGCATTTTGTATATCATTATCTTCAATTGTTAAATAACTTGAATTAGATTTTAATTTGTTTTCAAGCAATTTCTCCAGGTCATTCAGTTCAGAAAATGTTTCTAACTTATTAACTATTGCAGAAGCAGTTACCGGATCCGATGAACATATAAATGGGTTCATGAACACCAGGGACAATGCAGTTGAATGAGTATTTAATATACACTCATTATTCTCTTTTGGATTTGGAACTATACTAATTAGTTGAGGAATTCCCTCTTGATTATAGACTATCGCCATGCCGGGGATTTCCTGATTACAGGAAAAAGTAAATTTACCATTATCATCCGGTGTATATTCTTTTTGCCCAAATCCAACCGTATAATTTGACAATGAGGAGGAATCCGAAGGGAAATTAATTGTCCCGGTCATTAAAGTTTCAGTATCAGCTATTTTCAGGTTCTGTCGGCCCCTTGTCTTTATTACAATCAACAAATTGAAATAATAAAATATATAACAGAACTTCGAAGGTGATTGAAAGGATCTTTTTCATATAAATCCCCGTCTTTATTCTTTAGAATTTCTTACCTAAAATTATTCTGAAGATAAATGAGAGAAATTCGACGGGTAGAAAAAAGTGATGCAAAATGTTAAAATATTTCTCACACGAATAAGATTATTTCATACAATCTGCTGAATAAAAGATAACATTATATGAAATTAGTATCAAGAAGGATATACTTTTTTTAGAGAGATTATCTGTTTTGAAAATCCCGGATAATTACTATTTAAAACATTTTTACAGAAATGATATGTTTAAACAAGTCATATATTATTTTAATAAAATAAACTTCTTTGTAGAAACAAATGTTCCGGATTTAAGCTGATACATATAAACACCACTTGTCAGATTATATGTATCCGCATTTAATTTTATTTTATATTCTCCCGGCTGCTTATTTTCATTAACAAGCGTTGCTATTTCATTTCCCAGAATATCATAAATCTTTAATGAAACAAATCCATACTCATGAATCCTGAAATCAATATTAGTGGATGGATTAAACGGATTAGGATAGTTTTGGCTTAATACGAACAATTTTTCATAGACATTTCTATCATTAGCTTCACTCGCAATAACACCTTCCCATCCGGCAAGTGATGCCCATAACGACCAGGCAGCATAAGCTTTGCGGTTGCCGTTCAGTGCCTGGGAATGAGCTGCAGAACAACTATACCAATCAACATTTTCTGTATGGGATTCCTGCCAATCTGTGGCCCAGTTTTTATCAAGTGTTCCGTTGTTATCGCTGTCATAATCACAATTATCATTTGCCATTTTATCAAGATAAAAATGCCCGTCAGGATCATACGATTCTATATCGGCAAAATCATATAATATTTTATTATTATTTCTGCAGTATCTTCTTATCTGTTCATTTCTCTGGTTTAAATTTCCATCTACTCCAGAACCATCAAGATGCCCTGTCATATAAACAAATTTTACATTCGGAAAATTGTTTTCTAGTGAGGTCATTAAATCAAGGTACGTTTGAATATCCGTTGAATCAGCAGAGCTGACTTCTCCGCACCAGCTCCAGATTATAATATTCACATAACTGTTATTCGGATCATTTAAAAAATTGGAAGTAGCCTGCGCCCAGCTTGTACGATCCGGATTAGCAAGATCTGAAGCGCCTGGTATTGCATAATCATGTATGTCAAGAGAGCTGTTGCTCCCGCCATTATTGAAAGCATATTGCTCCCCTTTCCAATTTTGTAATCCGGTCATTCCACTAATGAGCTGACTACCATGTGAAGTATGTTGATAAGCTATATGCAAATTTGCTTTTGCAGTATTGATCCATTCAACCGGGATATTATTTAGATTTGTGCAATTATGATTTATTATTAAGCCCTGTCCATAAGAAACAGATAATATGAATAGTATAAAAGTAATAACAAGATTTTTATCCAGACGTTGTATAATCTTATTCATCTTCTCCTCCTAAAGTTTAGAAGAGTACAGATTCCAATCCGGAATCAAGTTAATTAGAGAAACGTTGGGACAACTTTTATGCCCCTGCTGATAAATAAGCAAAATTATCATTTATTAGTAAAATAGAAGAGAATTCGGGATAGAATCCGGTAAGAATAACCGACAATAATTATTCTAAGTATTTATTATAATTAGCTTTATATCAAATATTAATCTCTTTAAGTTTTGAAACAACAATATCAATTTCTTCTTTGGTATTATAAAAGTGAGGTGAAAACCTTACTATTCCTTCCCTGAAAGCTGCGCTTACATTTTTCTTTTCAAGTTCTTCGAATATTTCTTTACTCTTTTCATTTTTAATACTAACAATACCCGAAAGATTTTCTTCTGTTATATTTTTCAGGATCGGTTCATAATCAATGTTCATTAATTCTTTTAAAAAATAGACAGAATTTTCAATAACTCTTCTTTCAATATCTTTAAAGCCAAATTCTTTAAATAATTGTAATGATGCATTTAAAGCATAAACGCCGAATGTGTTAATAGTCCCGTTTTGAAATCTCTCTGCAGAGTTTCTTAATTTTAAATCGTATTCTAGTAAGTTCCATGCATTTTTAACGGATAGCCAGCCGACATATTTTTGATCGAGCTTATCCTGCAGATTTTCCGAGACAAAGACAAATCCCAGACCCTGAAGTCCAAGCAGCCATTTTTGTGTCCCACATGAGACAAAATCAATATTACATCTTTTTACATCAAGCTGCAAAGCACCTAACCCCTGAATTGCATCAACTGAAAAAATAATTCCATTTTCTTTACAGTATGTACCTATTTTTTCCAGGTCAACTTTATAGCCGGATAAAAATTGTACAAGGCTAATTGAAATTAATTTAGTTTTATCCCGTATAGAACTAATTATATCTTCAGCAGAAACAATACCATTATACGATTTAACAAAATCTATTTCGATCCCATTCTTTTGCAGATTTAAAAAGGGATAAACATTAGCGGGGAATTCAATATCATTTAATAATATTCGATCTCCTTTTTTTAAGTTTAATCCTTGTGCAATTATATTAATTCCGTTTGATGTATTATCTATAAAAGCTATCTCCGATGACTTACAATTTATTAATTCAGATAAATAATTTTTCGTTTCTTCATTTACCTTTATAAATTCTTTATAATCATCTATTTTATCACCGGATCTATCCTTAATTAATTTTGCTAATTTATCTTTCACTCTTTCAGATATTGGACCTGTAGAAGCATGATTGAAATATACTTTCCCGGTTTTTAAATGAGTAAAAAGTTGTCTTACTTCATCCAGTTTCATAATTTTTTTCTGAATAATTTTAATAGTTTTTAAAAATTTAAGGGACAAAATAACTATTTAATCGTTTACAATTTCTATTACTTTATTAAAATTTTTATTTTAGCCAGATAACTTTAGGAATATATTGATGAAATTTTTGTTACTTCTTCTTTTAATTCCATTAAGAAGCCAGGTTTTTTCGCAGTCTTCTTTCAAAATTTTTCCTGAGAAAAAGATATATCAAAAATATTATGCAGATGCAATTTCACACCAGTTTTCTCTATTAAAAGATTTTGGCTCCAATGAATGGTACGGGAATATTGGCCCTAATCAGCCACTACTCAATTTTAATATTAAAGATAATGTTTATCAGTTGACAGTCGCGGCAACAGTTTTCAGCACATTAAAAATTTCGCCTCCTCATATACAGGTATATACCGCAGACTATCTTGTCGATTTTTTTCTGGACAAAGATTTGGGAAATAATTATCTAATGAGATTTAACTGGGGTCATATGAGTGCCCATTTTGTGGATGACGGAATTTTGCAGCTGAAACAGACTTCAATAAACTATGTTAGAGATTATATAGGACTTCAGGCTGAAAAATTAATTAGCATAATAAATGGGAAAATATATGGGGCTGTTACATATAACTTCCATAATGAACCCAGAAAAAACAAACATTACCGTTTGCAGTTAGGTTTTGATGCAGGCAAAAATATTGCAGATAATATTCTCATCTATCTTGCATTTGATTTTAAACTCAAAGCCGAAGTTGATAATGGAACAACAAAGGCTATTCAAATTGGTTTAAAGTATCCTAAAAATGGTAATTCAACTATTCGGCTTGCATATACCTTCAGATCCGGTTATGATGAACGAGGTCAACTATATGATTTAACTAATAATAAAAATATCCTCGGATTGTATTTTGATTTCTAAATGTTCTGTCTTAAGAAAAGTATTAGTAGTTTTTTTATTAGCGTTTCCAATTTTAAAAGCCCAGGATTCTCTTTCCATAAATAGTACTTTCTTTTCGAGAAAGAATATATCTATTTTAACCTTGTCCGGTGTTTATGCAACTACTCTCATTGCAAGCTATTCCATGTGGTGGAGAGACGGTAATAGAAGCTTTTCATTTAATAAATCAGCAGAAGGTCTGGGATGGTTAAATGATCCCTACACAAAAGGTATTGATAAGGTAGGCCATTTTTATACTTCATATTTTTTTTACAAGCTATCGAATAATTTACTTGAGTGGGGCGGTTATTCTGAAACAAACTCAAAAGATGTTGCAGCAATATTAAGCTTTGGTCTTGGTGTCCTGGTGGAAGTAGGTGATGGATTTTCAAAATACGGTTTTGACTATCAGGATCTGCTTTTTAATACCGCAGGATTAAGTTATGCTTATTTTCAAGATGTCTTTCCTGTTCTACAAAACTTTAATTTTAAATGGAGTTATATACCTACTCAAAATTTTCATTTCCCTCCCAACTTAACGTCAACATATTATGCTCACATTTATTGGCTTACAGCTGATATACATAACTTGCTGGGGAATTCAGCAATAAACATTTGGCCGGATTTTTTACAACTGGGTTTTGGGTTCAGTATCTCAGAAAATTTAAATAGGGAATTTGTTGTAGGTTTAGATTTTAACTTAAATAAAATTTTTAAATCAGAGAACAAGGATTGGAATCTTCTAATTAATACTACTAATATGCTGCATTTCCCGGCACCCGGTATAAAATATTCAAATGACAGGAAACCAGATTACAAATTGTTTATTTTAAATTAAAATTCTTAACCTTTGTCTAATTTTATTGATAGAGATCAAAAAGCAAGAAATGAAAAAACAATTTCCAGGA
>CAVRQC010000027.1:0-119780 GCA_963723205.1 uncultured Ignavibacteriales bacterium | reverse complement strand
TGCAAAGGATGCAAATATCTTTCTGTCTGCAGTAAATCAGCACGAGGTAGAACGGTACAGCTTAATAAGAAATTGGAAAAATATAAGTGGCTAACAAAAAAGAATCTATGTTCGCCATTGGGTCTAGAGCTAAGGAAGAGACGAAATGTGGATGTGGAAACAGTATTTGGAGATATAAAACAGAATCAGGGATTTAGAAGATTTAATCTAAGAGGATTGGAAAAAGTGAATACAGAATTTGGCTTAGTTGCAATGGCACATAACATTAAGAAAGTAGGAGCAATGATCAACTAAGTGTAGGTTGATCATTGATTCCATTAAGTATGGAAAAAATACTTTTTAGTCAGCCCCCAAATAATTGAAAGGATAAATAAGTGAAAAGAATAATTACATCTTTTTTATTGGTTTATACGACACTGACAATAAAACCCCAGTCATTTCATATTAAAGGGAAAGTATCAATTGGAAATTTACCGGTTATATACGCCTCTATAATATTTATAGATGAGCATGATACAACAAAGGTTTATTCATGTTTATCAGACAGTTTAGGAAGTTACGAGTTAAATTTGATTACCGGTGTACTGCGTAGTCATGCAACTATCCCGGAAGGGATAGAGCTTATGCAGAACTACCCAAATCCATTTAGTGGGAAAACAACTATTTCATATAAGCTAAATAAACCGCAAGAGATAAGCATAGCTATTTATGATATTCTTGGAAGAGAAGTAAAATCATTTAGACTAAGCGGTCAGTCAGAAGGTATAAATCGAGTAGTGTGGGACGGGACAAACAATGATGGAGTAAAAGTAGCAACTGGAGTCTACTTATATCAATTGCAAACAAGGAATGGATTTCTGACAAATAAAATGATAGTCGGATTGAGTCCGTGGGATTCAATTTCATTAGGTACAAATTTTACATTTTCACAAAATGGAAGAATGAAAAAACATAGTGAATATCAGGTTAACGAAAAATTATATGACGTGTATATTAAGAACACTAACGATACAAGTCCAAGAATACAAAAAGAAATAATGAAAGGTGTAATATTAAGTAGTGATACAACAATGGATTTTAAAGTTAAGAAATCGGAGTTTAATCCGGTGCTTCCAGGTTGGAAACTTGTTTGGCATGACGAATTTGATTCAACAGGTATTGCCGACAATAGGTGGAACTATGAGGTTAACGGAATTGGGGGCGGAAATAATGAGTTGCAATACTACACTGCTAATTCGCGAAATGTTTATACTGACGATGGATGCCTGATTATTGAAGCACTCAAAGAGGATTATTTGGGGAAGCATTATACTTCAGCCAGATTGAACACGCGAGGGAAAGGAGATTGGAAATACGGCAGAATCGAAGTTAGGGCTAAGCTTCCATATGGACAAGGGCTTTGGCCTGCGATCTGGATATTACCGGCAGTTTATACTTATAACGGACAACCTATGTCAAGTGAGATTGATATCATGGAGATGCTTGGGCAGTTGCCAGATAGAATATATGGGACACTCCATTATAATAGTACAACTCAGAGTGGGGGAAAATATTTTCTTTCAAATGGTTACTTCAATAATGACTTTCACCTTTTTGCGATTGAGTGGGATTCTGCTTCCGTTAGCTTTTTTGTCGATTCGACAATGTATTTTAAAGCAAACCCTGGTGATCGATTTAATCGCCTTTTCTATCTAATCTTGAATGTTGCTGTAGGTGGGGATTGGCCAGGTCCTCCGAATGCTTCAACTTCTTTTCCACAAAGAATGATTATAGACTATGTCAGAGTTTACAGTAAAATCAATTAGGAAATTGATTAGGAGATCGGGAGTCCTGACTGATTTTATTGAATAAATCTAATTGTAGAATTGAAAGATAAAATATATTATAAAATGAAAAATCTAACAGTGAAACAAAGTAAAAAACTTGTTTGTTTTTTTGAGACAATAAGTTTTGTACTCATTATTTCTATTCAGTGCAATGCCCAATCATATCCGTTTGAAATTAAAAAATTGATTTATCATAAAGGATGGATAGATTTAAATAAAAACGGAAAAATGGATCCGTATGAGAATCCGAATTTACCAGTTGAAAAGCGTATTGATGACTTATTAATAAGGATGAACATTAATGAAAAAACGGCTCAATTGGTAACTTTATATGGTTATGGAGCCGTTTTAGAAGATGAACAACCTACTATTGCATGGCTTGATTCGACATGGAAGGATGGGATTGCAAATATCGACGAGCAATTAAACGGGAATAAAAAATCAGAATTATTTTGGCCGCCGTCCCGGCATGCCGAAGCTTTAAATAATATTCAACGTTTTTTTATAGAACAAACACGTCTCGGAATTCCAATCGATTTCACAAATGAAGGAATTAGGGGACTAAAGGCTTATAAAGCTACTAGTTTTCCTGTTGAAATAGGTCAGGGAAGTACATGGGATCCTGAACTTATTAGCGAAATTGGAAAAGTGGAAGGACAGGAAGCCCGGGCTCTGGGATATACAAATGTTTATTCACCGGAGATGGATATTTCCCGTGATCCTCGTTGGGGGAGGATTCCATCCACATACGGAGAGGATCCATATTTACTTGGAAAGCTGGGAGCTGCTATGGTAAAGGGTCTTCTTGAAAAACATGTTGCATCAACCTTAAAGCATTTTGCAGTTTACAGCGTACCAAAAGGAGGAAGAGATGGCGCCAATCGAACTGATCCCCATGTTACACCGAGAGAACTCTATACATTATTTTTACCTCCGTTTGAAGCAGCCGTGAAAGCTGATGCATTAGGAGTTATGAGTTCATATAATGATTATAATGGTATTCCGGTGACCGGCAGTTATTATTTTTTGACAGAAATACTTCGTAAAAAATTCGGTTTTAAGGGCTACGTGGTTACCGACAGCGGAGCTCTTGAATTTATCTATTCGAAGCACCATGTTCAAAAGGATTTCAAAGGAGCAATTATTCAAGCAATAAGAGCAGGTGTTAATGTTCGTACTAATTTTCAAAGCCCGAGTGTTTTTTTAAATCCATTACGTGAAGCAATAAGAGATAATGAAATCCCGATGAAAATTATTGATGAACGTGTTAGAGATGTGTTGCGGGTTAAATATTGGCTAGGTCTCTTTGATAATCCATATGTTGATATTTCAAAGTCCGATCAAATTATGGAGGAACTATACTCAGGCGCTTTGTCTCTAAGAGCTGCTGAGGAATCGTTGGTTCTGCTAAAAAATACTAACGATATTCTCCCTCTTGATAAAAATAAAATTCATTCAATATTGGTGACAGGTCCTAATGCAAACATGACAAATAGTCTAATCAAAGGATATGGCCCATTCGGAATGGAGGTTACATCTGTCCTTGATGGAATAAAGAATGAGGTTTTGAAAGGAACAGAAGTTACATATATAAAAGGTCCAAATGTTAGAGATAAAAATTTTCCAGAAAGTGATGTAATTGAAACCCCTATTAATGAAGAAGAAAAAGATCAGATTCAGCAAGCTATAGATGCTGCCAAAAGATCCGATGTTGCTATTGTTGTTATAGGTGAAAATGATAAGACTGTGGGAGAAAGTCATTCGCGTGTTAGTTTAAATTTGCCAGGTCATCAATTAGCATTAGTTCAAGCTGTATATAAAACAGGGACGCCGACAATTGTAGTTTTAATTAATGGTAGACCTCTTTCAATTAATTGGATCAATGAACATGTCCCAGCAATATTGGAGGCTTGGTTCCCCGGTGCAAAAACAGGCGTTGCAATTGCCAAAACTATTTTCGGCGAATATAATCCTGGCGGGAAATTACCAATTACTTTCCCCAAGACAGTAGGTCAGATACCTTTAAATTTTCCATATATGCCTTCGAGTCAGACATACGGGATTAACAATCACGATGCTCAAGCAAGAGTAACCGGGCCGTTATATCCGTTTGGTTATGGTTTAAGTTACACGAAATTTGATTTTAGTGATCTTCAGATAGTTCCGCTAAAACAAAAGATAGGCGGTAATATTGAGGTATCGTTTGACCTGCAAAATACGGGTAAATTAAAGGGTGATGAAGTAGTTCAACTTTATATTCATGAAAAAACAACACCGGTTATTACACCAGTAAGTTTACTTCGGGGATTTAAACGAATAACATTGGAACCAGGGCAAATCCAAAAGGTTCATTTTGAATTAACACCAGATGATTTACAGATTCTGAATCAAAACATGCAATGGGAAGTTATACCTGGAGCATTTGATGTGATGATTGGCAGTTCATCCGTAGATATAAGGCTAAAAGGTGAATTTGAAATAAAAAGCAATTAGAATAAACAAGCGTAAGTTTTATAAAAGTGACAGAATGAGAAAATTTTTTGTTTGCATATGATTTTTTACAACCTAGGTTTATCGTAAAAATAGTATCCAAACTTTATTATGTCTGCAATAATATTGGAATATCCGCAGCAATTATTCAACAATAATTATAAAAAGGAAATAAATGAAACAATACAGGATGAACCGATTATTTAATAAATCTGGAAATTGTTTAAATGTTGCAATTGACCATGGTCTTTTCAATGAAGTTTCGTTCCTTAACGGAATCGAAAATATCCAACATGCTGTAGAAATAATAGCTGATGCCCGGCCCGATGCAATACAGCTGACGGTAGGTCAGGCTGAAATTCTCCAAAATATTAAAGGAAAAGAAAAGCCTGCTCTGGTGCTACGAACTGATATTGCAAACTGTTACAATCCTGCTTTACCAGATTATCTATACAGTTATATGATAGACGATGCTGTTGAGCAGGCTTTGGTTTTGGACGCCGCCTGTGTAGTAGTAAATCTTCTTATGCTTCCTGAACACCCCGAACTTCACAAGCAATGTGTATCGAATATCTCCCGCTTAAAACCGGAATGCAATCGTTACGGCATGCCCTTGATGGTTGAACCTCTAGTGATGCAGCCTAACAGTAAAAAGGGTGGCTACACTACAGACGGCGATATAAATAAAATCCTTCCGCTTGTGAGACAGGCAGTAGAACTGGGTGCCGATATAATTAAGGCGGATCCCTGTAACGATATAAATGAGTATCATAGAGTAATAGAGATTGCGAGAAAACCGGTACTGCCCCGCGGTGGTGGAAAAGCGAGCGAGAAAGAGGTACTTACAAGGACATATGAATTAATAAAACAAGGTGCGCGGGGTATTGTATATGGTAGAAATATTATTCAACACGATAATCCCGCAGGTATTACAAAGGCTTTTATGTCAATTGTACACGATAGCAAAACTCCCGATGAAGCAATGAAAATACTACACGGCTAGATTGTAAAAATTCGTAAGACAACATGAACAATCTGTATTAAACATTTAATTTTTTCTCAGAAAAAGCAAAGGACATATAAATGTCTACAAAAAGAAAAATTAAATGCGGAATCATAGGCTGCGGATTAATGGGCAGAGAATTTGCAATGGCCGCAGCGAAATGGCCGTCTTTAATTGATATGGAAGCAGAACCCGAAATTATTTCAGTATGTGATCTTAACGAAAATTTATTTGAATGGTATCTTGAGAATTTTTCTACAATCAAAAAAGCGGCAGTAGATTATCAAGAACTGCTTAATGATAAAGATATTGAATTTATATATTGTTCTGTCCCTCATAATCTGCATGAAAAAATCTACATAGATATTATTAATGCAGGAAAAAGCTTGATGGGTGAAAAACCGTTCGGAATCGATTTAATTGCTAACAAGAAAATACTGGAGGCGATAAAAAAACATCCTGAAAGCTTTATCCGCTGTTCTTCGGAATTTCCGTTTTATCCCGGAGGTTATGAAATCAGTAAAAAAATTTTGGAGAATCAATGGGGGCGTATAATAGAAGTTAATTGTGGTTTTCTTCACTCATCCGATCTGAATTTCGAAAAACCTATAAATTGGAAAAGGATGGTAAAGACTAATGGGGAGTACGGTTGCATGGGAGATCTAGGAATGCATGCACTACATCTGCCTATAAGGTCTTCCTGGCTTCCTAAAAGTTTATATACTACTTTATCAAAAATAGTAACAGAAAGATCAGACGGAAAAGGAAAGATGGTTACATGTGAAACTTGGGATAATGCAACTATTCATTCGTTAGTAGAACATCCCGAAGATCATTATGATTTTCCCATGACAGTAAAGACTTACAGGATAGCACCGGGAGAAACTAATACATGGTATATAGAAATTATTGGTACTAAGTTCAGCATACGATATAGTACAAAGTCGCCGAAACTTCTTCAGACCATGTATTATAAAAACGGAGGTAAACAGGAATGGAAGAATGAAGATCTCGGGTATAATTCTGTTTATAAAACTATAACCGGGGCAATATTTGAATTTGGTTTTACCGATGCAATTCTTCAGATGTGGGCATCATTTATAGATGAGTTTAATCTTAGAAATAAAGTTATGCCTCTAGGATGCATCACTGCTGAGGAAACACATGTCCAGCACTTGATTTTAACAGCGGCTTTAAAATCAGGGAAGTCAGGAAAATCCGTTATACTTAATTATAATAAATTAAATATCTGATGTTTAAATTAAATAGCAGTTTGATTTTGTACATAAAAAAGAAAATTGCAATGGAAAAGAAAATAAGATTTCTTCTCTATTTGGTGGTTTCAATAATATTCTGTTTAGTACTAAGCAGAAAAATTTACGCTCAAGGGAAAAGAATTTCTCTTGATAGTTCTAATAGAGAGATTTCCTGGAAATTAAAACCTGAATCAGCTGTGGGAAGCGATAGTGTTAATATTTTTAAAAGCGGATATAATACAGAAAATTGGGTGAAAGCCACTGTCCCGGGAACTGTATACGGCTCTTATGTAGAGGCTGGGTATGAAAAAGATCCTAACTACGCTGATAATATTTATAATGTTGATAGAGCGAAATACAATTTTAATTTTTGGTATAGAACTGAGTTTAAAGTGCCGTCCGATTTTATTACTGAGAAGTTATGGCTAAATTTTATGGGAGTAAATAGAGATGCAGATGTTTTTTTAAATGGAAAATTCCTTGGAAAAATTAAAGGTATTATGCAACGTGGTAAATTTGATATTTCCCATGTAATAAAAAAGAATGAAAGTAATACGTTAGCTGTTTTAGTTTATGTTCCACAACAACCTTTATCAAACAATGACTGTCCTACTTATATTGCAAGTGCCGGTTGGGATTGGATGCCCTATGTTCCAGGATTAAATATGGGCATTCAAGATGAAGTTTATTTAAGTAACTCCGATATGGTATCCATCGTTGATCCTTGGATAAAGACAGAACTAACCGATACATCGTTGGCTAATATTAAAATTAAAACCGAATTGGAAAATCATTCCGATCAAGAAAAAAAAGGAGTCTTTTACGGAACGATTAATCCAGGTAATATCTCATTTTTTTTAAATGTAACGCTACCACCACATAGAATCGAAGAAGTATATTTGGATGGCAACGGGTTTCCTCAATTGCTAATTAAAAATCCTCTGTTATGGTGGCCTAACGGTTATGGTGCACAATACCTATATAAATGTAATATGGGATTCAAAATTAATAATGCCATATCGGATAAGGCACACGTAAATTTTGGTATAAGAAAAATTGTAATCGATACTTCAGGAAGTATAATGAAAATTGTTGTAAACGGAGTTAAAATTTTTGTGAAAGGTGGAAACTGGGGGATGCCGGAATATATGCTTCGTTGTAAAAACTACGATGTGAGAGTTAAACTTCATAAGGATATGAATTTTAACATAATTAGAAATTGGATAGGCTCGACTACTAACCATGAATTTTATGATGCCTGCGATAAATATGGTATTATGGTATGGGACGATTTTTGGCTGAACTGGGACGGAGGTTTACCGAGAGATATAAATATTTTTAACGAAAATGCCGTTGAAAAAATCAAACGTCTGCGCAATCATCCGTGTATTGTATTATGGTGTGGCGAAAACGAAGGATGGCCGGTACCACCGCTTAACGATTGGCTAAGAGCTGATGTTAAAACTTTCGATGGAAGATATTACCAACCGAATTCACATGCAGAGGGACTTACCGGAAGCGGACCTTGGCATAATCTTAATCCTATTCAGTATTTTAATGATGCAGCCCCTGGGCACTGGGGCGGAAATAAAGGTTGGGGAATGAGAAGTGAAATCGGTTCGGCGGTCTTTGTGAATTTTGGCAGCTTCAAAGAATTTATGCCCGAAAATACTTGGTGGCCCAGAAATAAAATGTGGAATGCTCATTTCTTCGGTAGCTCTGCCGCAAATGCGGGGCCAGATAATTATTATAAATCCATTATAGATAATTATGGCGCTCCCAACAGCATTAAAGATTTTTGCAAGAAGGCTCAGTTGTTAAACATCGTAACGAGTAAGGCAATGTTTGAAGGTTGGTTAGATAACATGTGGAATAATGCATCTGGTATTATTATCTGGATGAGTCAGAGCGCTTACCCTTCAATGGTATGGCAAACTTATGATTATTATTTAGATGCAACCGGTGCATATTGGGGAGCTAAGGAAGCATGTGAACCTATCCACATTCAATGGAATCCGTCTACTAACTCGGTAAAAGTTATAAATACTACTTTAAATAATCTAACAAATCTATCCGCATCTGCAAAAATATATTCATTAGATGGGATAGAAATAAAAGGACTGAAGAAATCTACTATAGTTGATGTCAAAGAAGATTCATTAGCTGCATGCTTTGATCTTAATTTTCCAGATATTGATCTGGCACAAGGTAAAAAAGCGTATACCTCAACCGTAGTGACCTTTGGAGAACTTCTGGGTGGGGAAGGACCGGAAAATATGGTCGATGGTAAAGATAGTACTAAATGGGAAAGCGATTTCAGTAACCAGCAATGGGCTTGTATAGATCTGGGTTCCAAAAGAGAAATTAATGAAGTGAAACTAAAGTGGGATAAAACATGTGCAAAAGTATATAAGATTCAATTATCGAATGACGCTCAAATTTGGCATGATGTATTTTATACTGAGGACGGAAAACCTGGCCTAATAGACATCAACTTCAAAACTGAGGAGGCGAGATTTGTAAGAATGTATTGTATTCAAAAAAACACACCGTATATGATTTCACTGTGGAGTTTTGAGGTTTTTAACAACTTAAAAACTAACCTTTCGGAAGTCTATTTTATAAAACTACAATTAAAGGATAGAAGCGGAAAAACCTTATCAGAAAATTTTTATTGGAAGAGTAAGAAACCACTTGATTACAAAGTGCTTAATGAATTACGACCAGTAAACCTTGATATTAAAACCGAAACAACGGCTAAGGATGGAAAATACATTATTAATGCTGAGATAACAAATCCTGAGTCTTCCACTGCTATTGCTTTTACAATTCATTTGCAAGTGGTAAAAAAGAGTAATGGCGAACGAATCCTTCCTGTTTTTATGAACGATAATTATTTCTCTTTGGTTAAAGGAGAAACAAAAAATATTCATATTCAATTCGATAAATCGCTAGTTAAAGGGGATGAGCCTATATTACAAGTAGAACCCTTCAATTCAATTATAAATAAATAGTCTTATATTCAATTTTTTCTTTTGCTAAAAGTAATAAACTAAGACTCAATCTATACTTATGTCTTTATTGTATCCTGGCGTTTAACATAAATTGAATAATTCGCTAAAAATTAAGAACTAGGTCATTTGTTGAATAAAGGTATATTCTTTCAGTTGTATTTAACCTTGTAGTAATTAATAATAATTTTTTAAATAAAACATATAAACAACGGGCTAAGATGAAGTTTAATAATCTAGCAATTGAGAAAGAAGAAGATCTCATTTTTGGCAGTGCTCCTAGACCAGTTGCGACCCGTCGAGGACTTATAATCGGTGGAGTCATTGTTTATCCGGAACTGAACTTTACTCTTCCGACAATGTTAATAAATAACAACACTCTCCCTAATATTACAAAACAATATAAAGATATAGTAAACGATGCTTTGGAAAGAGCATTGCACTTGGATGCACCGGATCTGATTTTTGAATTTGAAACTTTGATAGAAATGTCAAAAAATCCCCGGATAGCAATTCAATTGATAAAAGTTATAAACGAGGTATGTGAAGAATACTATGTCAAACACGGATTAAAAAGTGAAATCCGGTTGACTCCGAATGATTTAAGGGAATTCGAAAGACCGCCGAAACAAAGAACATCTAAGCTATTAAATTTGATGATTGAAGTTTTTGAGGGCGGATTAGATGCAGGAGGGGATTTATTAAGTATCGAAAGTACGGGCGGTAAAGAAATTTCCGATGATGCATTAATGAACTGTGATATTAAACAATTGATATTCGTCCTATCTGTTTTGGTTTTCGTGATATGAAAATGTTATGGCGCAAAATGGTCGATATTTGTTTAACTAAGAGAAAAATTCCGGCAGGAGATACAGCATGTGGTTTCGGTAGTACAGCGATGGTTCTTGCCGAGAAAAAATATATTCCTAAAATTTTCGCAGCAATTGTAAGAATTGTGTCTGTAATTAGAACAATAGTATGTGTTGAAGAAGGCGCTGTAGGTCCAAGCAAAGATTGCGGTTATGAGGGAGTTTATTCAAAAGCAATTACAGGAATACCGATTTCAATGGAAGGGAAAACGGCAGCGTGTGCACATTTAAGTCCTCTTGGTAATATAGTAGGTACTTGTGCTGATATGTGGAGTAACGAATCTGTTCAAAATATAAAGTTACTTTCGGGTATGGCTCCGACGGCTTACTATGAATAATTGGAATATGATACAAGACTAATGAATCAAGCAATTAAAGAGGGAAAAACCAGTGTCTTAACCTTGCAGCGATTAATGGTGAATTCAGATATTCATCATGATCCGCAAGCATTGGTATTAGCTCCGGAAACTGTAATAAAAGTAGCCGGAGAAATTGTAAAAGGTGAAAATTACATTGAGTCCGCGGTTAAAGGGACTCTCAAAGGATTGGACATAATTGAAGAAGCAGTAAGTTTGGGTAAACTCGAAATGGAAGATCGAGAAATCGTCTGGATCGATTTGCTGAGAAATGAAATTGCATCAATACCGATTGATGAAAGTACATTTGTAGAAGAAATAATTTCTCAGATCGGCACTTCGAAATTTATTCCTTCCGAATATGGATTTTAGTTAAAAATTAAAAACAACTTAAAATTAAGACAGAGGAGCTTTATGAGCGGTACGGAAATATTGGAAAAATTAATGAATTGTGTTGAATTAGGAAAAATTAATAAAGATTTTCCTTTTCCAGCTTCTCTTAAAGGACAGGATGGTGCAGATGAACTTTGTAAATTTGCCTTAGATCAAGGAATAGATGCTCAGGTTATATTGAATCAAGCTTTGATACCTGGCATGTCGAAAATCGGAGAAAAATTTTCTCAGGGTAAGGCATTTGTACCTGAGATGTTAATCTCTGCCAAAGCAATGACAGCAGCTATGAAGCATCTTAAACCCTTCTTCATATCTGGGGAAATTAAACAGAATGGTGTGTTTGTAATTGGGACTGTTATGGGTGATTTACATGATATTGGGAAAAATCTTGTTTCAATGACAACGGAAGGTGCCGGCTGGAAAGTTATTGATCTTGGTGTGGATGTAAGGGCTGAAAAGTTTATAGAGACTATCGATAAATATCCTAATTGTGTAGTGGGTTTATCAGCTCTTTTAACAACAACGATGGCAAATATGGAATCAATTGTAAAAGAAATTAGAAATAAGTATCAAGATACGATAATCTTAGTTGGAGGAGCTCCTTTATCTCAGGGATTTTGTGATAAAATAGGAGCAAATTTTTATTCCCCTGATCCGCAAAGAGCTGTCGAATTTTTGAAAACAGTTAAAAATTAATATACACCGGGCCGTTGAAATAAAAAATTTAGTAATCTTTTTGAATTATTATAATACGAATGATACCTTTATACTAACTTTGATATCTTACACTTTTTGTAAAAAATTTGAGATATTAATAACAATTTTCAAAATCAGGAATATGGTCAGCTACTGAATAATAATAAACTTCTAAAAAAATTATAATTGTTATATAAAAGGGGTTGAGTATGAATTCAAAAGAGAGAGTACTTAGGGCGTTAAAGAAAAAAGAAGGTTTTCCAGATAGAACTCCCATTCAATTTGATTTGTGTAAGCAATTAACCGATAAGTTTGCTAAAGAGTTAAAAATCGAACCTGATTATACCATCTCATATTATGAGGATCTTACTTACAGAATATCGGCAAATGAAATCCGGACGAGATTAGGAAGTGATGCCGTTGTTGTAGGCGGTACGGTTGCCAAGGATTTTGTCCCCGAAGTTATTAGAGACAATATAACTAAAAACGAATTTGGTATGTATATGAAACCAACTCAACTATATGTTGAGGTAGTAAAATGCCCACTCGAGAATGCGGAGACAGTTGCCGATATTGAGAATTATCACCTACCAAATCCTTATTCATCTGGGCGGGTCGAAAAAGCTAAAAAAGAGGTGGAAAAATATGGAAAGGATTTTTTTCTTATTGGCGATGTAGAAATAACACTGTTTGAGTTAGCATGGCATCTCACTGGTTTGGAAAAATATCTTTTGGCGATGATGTGTGAGGAACCTTGGATCGAAAAATTGAATGACAAAGTGGAAGAATGGAGTACCGGTTTAGCTTTACAACTTGTAAAAATAGGGGTTGATGCTATTTGGCTAGGAGAAGATCTTGGTAGTCAAACATCAACACTTATCTCACCAGAAATATGGAGGCAACAATTCAAACCTCGTCACAAAAGAATAATTCAAAAAATTAAGCATGAAAATCCAGATATCATTATCATTATGCATTCTGATGGAGCAGTTTCTCCGATGTTAGATGATTTTATTGAAATAGGAGTTGATGTCTATAATCCTGTCCAACCTAACGTACCCGGTTCAAATCCTAAAGAACTTAAAGATAAATATGGAGAAAAAATCTGTTTCTTTGGTGGGATTGATCAGCAAGAATTGTTGCCAAACGGTGACATTAAAAAAATACGGGAAGAGATCAAATCTAGAGTAGGAATTTTAGGAAAAGACAGAGGTTATTTATTAGCTCCGGCACACATTCTCCAGGCAGATGTATCAACACAAACAATAAAAGAAATGATAAAAGCTGCAATGGAATTTGGGAAATATTAATAAGACTGAGATAATATAAAACGGATGCTTCTGTAAAATAAAAAATAAAAAGTCATATTGAAAATTCTTAATTAATTTACCCAATCTTATCGGAAGAATCTTTCCTTAACAATTTAACTAAGAACTTTGTTATAGGAGAATCTATGGAAAAAATAGCTTTTAAAATGAAATTAAAACCGAATTGTAAAGAAGAATACAAACGAAGGCATGATCAGTTGTGGCCGGAATTAAAAGAATTGCTGTCTAACACCGGTGTGCGGGATTATAGCATATTTTTAGACGAAGAGACAAATATTCTTTTTGCCGTTCAATATCAGGGAGGGAGCTCTTCGTCACAAGATTTAGGTTCTAACCAGGTTGTGCAAAAATGGTGGAAGTATATGTCGGATATTATGGAAACCCATCCGGATTTTTCTCCAATATCAATTCCGCTCGAAGAAGTTTTCCATATGGACTAATGATTATTTGAACTCCGATTAAATTATTTTGTTAATCAAATAGTACAGTGAGAATTACATGCAAAAGAGAACAATTACTCTAACAGCATTTTTCTTGTTAATAATTTCCGTTTTTTTTTTGAACGGATTTAATAACAACAGTAAAAAACATAAAAATGTTACATATACTAACCTTGCAGAAGGTTTTAAATTTATTCCGGATTCGGTTAAGCCTACCGTCTACTGGTATTGGATAAGTGACAATATCTCGGAAAATGGAGTTGTAAAAGATTTGGAGGCGATGAAAAAAGTAGGTATAGGTCGTGCATATATCGGCAACATTGGTCTCGATGAAACTCCAAGGGGGAAAGTTAAATTTCTCTCGGATGAATGGTGGAAGATTACTGCAAAAGCTATGAGCACGGCAACAAAGCTTGGAATTGATATAGGTGTTTTCAACGGTCCGGGCTGGAATCAATCCGGCGGTCCCTGGGTGAAACCAAGTGAATCAATGCGTTATCTCGCTGTTACAGAATTTCACGTAAATGGACCACAAACCTTAAATAAAGAATTATTAATACCGTATAAAAACTTTCAGGATGTTGCCCTTCTTGCTTTTCCTTCACCGGAAGGCGATGCAACGGACATATCAAAATTTTATCCTAAGATATCATCCAATTTTAAAATAAAAAATATAGTAAACATAATGGATGACGATACAACTACAGTAAACTTTCCGTTAAAAATTACTACGGATACTTCTTTGATAGTAGATATCAAAGTAGATAATCCATTTACGGCGAGAAGTCTTACTGTGTTTCCGGCTCATCAAACATTTAAAATAGATTGTAAATTGCAAGAAAATGATAATGGTAAATTTAAAACCTTGGAGAAGTTTGAAATTGATAGATTGAATGCGGATTTGAGTGTGGGTTTTATGCCTTTTGCACCGGTTTGTGTTTCATTCCCGAAGGCAAGTTCCTCAGATTTTCGTCTGATTTTTTCTAATATGAAAGGAAAAGGAGGAATTACCGAATTGAAGTTGTCCGAATCACCGCGAGTTGAACGATATTATGAAAAACAGTTAGCTAAAATGTTTGAAACTCCTCTTCCTTTATGGAACACATATAAGTGGCCGAAACAAATTGAACCGAAGGATAAAAGACTTATAATTGATCCGTCTTCTATAATAAATATTTCGAAAAATCTTAGTAAAAATGGTACCATAAATTGGAAGGTACCTAAGGGGAAATGGATTATATTAAGATTGGGAATGGTTCCCACTGGAGTTACAAATCATCCTGCAACACCGGAAGCAACCGGGTTGGAAATTGATAAAATGAATAAAAGGGATATAGCAAAACATTTTGATGCGTTTATAGGAAAAATACTTAATCGAATTCCTAAAAAAGAAAGAAGATCATTCAAATATGTTGTTGCCGATAGCTATGAAACTGGTCCGGAAAATTGGACAGACAGATTTGCAGGAGCTTTTAAGAAAACTTATGGATACGATCCGTTGAAATGGTTACCGGTTTTTACAGGCAGAATTGTAGGTTCGGCTGACCAGTCAAATCGTTTTCTATGGGACATTAGAAGATTAATAGCAGATTTGGTTGCAAATAAATATGTGGGTGGTTTAAGTGAAGTGAGCCATAAACACGGATTGAAAACTTGGCTTGAGAACTATGGACATTGGGGATTCCCATCAGAGTTTCTAAAATACGGTAGCATGTCGGATGAAGTATCCGGTGAGTTTTGGGCAGAAGGGGACCTTGGAAGTATTGAATTAAGGGATGCCTCTTCAGCTGCACATATCTATGGTAAAACAAAAGTGTGGGCAGAATCATTTACGGCAGCCGGAAAAACTTTTGAACGTTATCCTGGAAGTCTTAAAAAAAGATGTGATTGGGCATTTACAGAAGGCGTTAATAGTACATTACTACATGTCTATATTGAACAACCGAATGATAAACACAGACCAGGCATCAATGCTTGGTTTGGTACTGAATTTAACCGGTTAAATACATGGTTCAATCAATCGAAATCATTTATTGATTATATCCGTCGATGTAATTTTATGTTACAACAGGGAAAACCGGTGAACGATGTAGCATATTTTATCGGTGAAGACACACCTGTTATGACCGGAATTTGTAAGCCTGCATTGCCTAAGGGCTATTCTTTTGATTATATCAATGCCGATGTTATTGAAAATAGGTTATCGGTTAAAAATAATAAACTCGTTTTGCCGGATGGTATCTCATATAGGATAATGATACTTCCCGAATTGAAAACTATGCGTCCCGAATTACTTAGAAAAATTCGTTCCCTTGTCAGAGAAGGTGCGACCATACTTGGTCCGTCGCCGCAATACTCTCCGAGTATGCGAAATTATCCGAATGCCGATAAAGAAGTTCAAAAAATTGCCCGGGAATTATGGGGAAAAGTAGACGGTAAAAATGTTAAGTATGCTAAATATGGTAAAGGAATGATTATTTTTGGAGTGAACTTGAAAGAGGCTTTAAATCTAATACAAGTTCGCCCCGATTTTCTTGTTAATAGTGATGCATCAGTTCTTTATGCCCATCGAAAAACATCGAATGCAGAAATATATTTTATAACTAACCAAAGTGACCAAACAATTAACATCGAACCAACTTTTCGTATAAAAGAAATGCAGCCTGAATTATGGAACCCCATAACGGGCATTATTCGTCCTCTTCGGGCTTTTTTACAGAACAAGAATGGTACCTCGATACCAATAAAAATGGAACCTTATCAAAGTTGGTTTATTGTTTTTAAAAATGTCAGTGCAATACCTGTCTCAAATAACATAAATGATAATTTTCCTGAAGCCAAGGTAATAAAGCAGTTAAATGGCCCTTGGCAAGTGAAATTTAATTCTCAAATGAGAGGACCGGAAAGTGTTGTGCTTTTTAATAAATTAGTTGGTTGGACAGAAAGATCTGAAAAAAATATTAAATATTATTCAGGCACAGCAGACTATGGGTGTCAATTTAATCTTGATACAATTCCTGAACAAGATCATATTTTGCTGGACTTAGGTTCTGTTGGAGATATTGCAAATATAAAAATAAATGGAATAGAAGCTGGAGGACTTTGGACTGTCCCTTGGCAGATTGATGTTACAAAAAACTTAAAAGTGGGGGAGAACAAACTTGAAGTTGAAGTAACAAATACGTGGGTAAATAGATTAATAGGTGATTCAAAACTACCGCATTCAAAAAGAAAAACCTGGACGATAGTTAATCCTTACAATTCAAATAGTCCTCTTGAACCTTCAGGATTATTTGGTCCTGTTAGACTCCTTCGAGTAGACTACCATAATTAATTTATATAAAAAAGTCCTGGATATTCCTTTTAGAATATTTCAGATCAGGAAAACTATCAAAATAACAATGACATTTTTTAAGTAGAAACGGTTTCAGAAAAAATGATTGCAAATCCAATTTTGGGAGTGTTTTTTCACTGGATAGGGGGATTAGCAGCTGGTAGTTTTTATGTACCCTTTAATGGAGTTAAGAAATGGTCATGGGAAGTCTATTGGCTATTAGGTGGATTATTTAGTTGGATTATCGTACCATGGGCAGTTGCTTTGATCATGATACCACATTTAACTTTAGTTCTCAGAGAGCAATCGACCAGTACATTAGGATGGACATACTTTTGGGGCGTTCTCTGGGGATTCGGAGGATTGACGTTCGGTTTATCAATGCGCTATTTGGGAATGTCTTTAGGGATGGCTATTGCCCTGGGCTATTGTACTTTGTTTGGTACTTATATGCCGCCAATTTTTGATGGAAGTATTGGAGCAAAATTACATACGATACCGGGACAAATAATTTTAATCGGAATGCTTACAACTCTATTAGGAATTATGATTGCGGGTGCAGCTGGATTGTCTAAAGAAAAAGAAATGGATGAAGAACAGAAACATAAAGCTATTAAAGAATTTAATTTACGCAAAGGGATTCTTGTAGCAACATTTTCAGGCATTATGAGCTCCTGTTTTGCTTATGGGTTAGCATCAGGAGATCCAATTTCTGCCAGTGCTTTGCATTATGGAGCCGATAAAATATGGACTGGCCTGCCGAAATTAATTGTAGTAATGGCAGGCGGCTTTACAACCAATTTTTTTTGGTGCTCGTATCTCTTAATTAAAAATAAAACACTACATGAATATTTGAGTCATCAAGAACGAATTGAAAAAAAATCTAAACTTAAAGATGCTATTTTACTTCAAAATGGCGACAATCCAAGTAAAGTACCATTATTAGCAAATTATTTGTTTAGCGCATTAGCCGGTACTATATGGTACTTCCAATTTTTTTTCTATACCATGGGAGAAACACAAATGGGAAAATATCAATTTTCAAGTTGGACGTTACATATGGCAAGCATAATTATTTTCAGTTCTTTATGGGGAATTTATTTGAAAGAATGGAACAATACCAGCAGCCTAACAAAATTTTTATTAACATTAGCATTGATTACACTTGTTGGTTCTACATTTATAGTCGGTTACGCTAATATGTTAGGTATTCAATCAAATTAGAAATTTTTACAAAGTAAGTATAAGAATAATTAAATAATAATATTAATTACAAGAAATTGGTAATCGAATTTAATAAAGGATTTATAATATAAATTCATATACTGATTAATAAAATTTCCAAAGTGTGGTTATGTGGATTAATTCATATCCTGCTTTTTTAATATTCTCTTAATTTTTTCTTAAAACCTGAAGTTAGGACATATCTGAAAAACCTTCAAGAATATATGCCGAAAGTTGTTAACAAAGAACTTATTTATAGAAAACCACTGAGTTTTTTTTATACCATGGACTAAATCACTTAAATCTTTTGAAAATTTTTTTTAATGGCTGAATAATTTATTTGCAATAAAATGTAGTAGTAAACTTGTAATTTTTTCTGATTGTGTAGAGATCATAAATCTTTAGTTTTCTATCATCGAGTGTAGTATTTTCTTTTAAAGGTTTGATAGATGACAAGCTGCCGAGGGGTACCTGTAACAAAGAGTCCTCAGCAAAATATAATTTCAAAATAAAAAATAAACAATTTAGGAAATTGAAATTTTAATATGATGTATCTATATTCGAGTCCCTTCAATTGACATTCCTTTTTTGCCCGCCTTCCAAAGAACTTTGTTCGGCGGACAGGCTGAAAAAGGGATATTAATTAGAAGACTTAGTTGAACAAGAGTACCCGCTTTATTTTGTGAAGCGGGTATTTTTTTGAGCTGAGGATTTGGCAGCCCGCAAATTACAACTCTTATTTCATTGCACAATTTCTTTTTTGATTCTTTTTTTTGCTTGCTCTTTTTATTTCATTTCTGCCAGTTCAAGAGTTATCCACATATGATATTTACCCTATAAAAAGCACGATTAATTAAGCAACTAATTTTAATTTTAAATTCCTCTCAAATTCTTCTGGTGTTAAATAACCAATTGAAGAATGAGATCTCTGCCTGTTATAAAATATTTCTATGTAATCAAAAATTTTCATCTTTGCTTCATCTCTTGTCTGAAAATTCTCAAAACTAACTAACTCTGTCTTTAACGTATGAAAAAAACTTTCCATTACTGCATTATCATAACAATTTCCTTTATGGCTCATGCTTTGAATCATTTTATGTCCCTGAAGATATTTCCTTACTTTTTCTGATGTATACTGACTGCCTCTATCTGAATGAAATATTATACCTGAATTTTTACCTCGGTTTGTTATCGCCTGATTTAGAGATGTTATAACCAAAGAACTGCTCAGTGTTATATCAATATGCCATCCAACTATCATTCGGGAACATAAGTCAAGAATACAGCACAAGTATAACCATCCTTCTTTGGTCCATATGTAGGTTATATCTGATACCCATATCTTGTTCAGTACCGTTGAACTGAAATCCTGGCCAAGTATATTTTCTGCTACAGGATAAACATGATTAGAATCTGTGGTTCTCTTGTATTTACGCTTTGTTTTAGCACTTATTCCATTTATTCGCATTATTCTTACTATTCGCTTCCTGTTGTACCTTAATCCCAATTTTCTCAGCTCCTGGTATATCTTTGGACTTCCATATAAGCCTCTGGACAAGTGGTGAATCCTTCGTATTGTCTCCAATAAAAATTGATTCTCCAGTTGCCTTTGGCTCATTTTTCGCCGTACATAATTATGATATCCGCTTCTTGATACTTCCAGCATTTTACACATCTTCCCAAGTCGATATTCTTTCCTATTTTCCATTATGAATTTATATTTCATTGCCGGATTTTTGAGAAGATGCCTACAGCTTTTTTTAATATGTCGCGCTCCTCTTTTACATCCTCTAGTTCTCGACGTAAGCGTCTTAATTCTTCATCTTCAGGCTTTAGTCGGCCATTTCCTGGAAAGGAATGCTCCGGGTCTTCTCTGTATGGTTTTATCCAACGGTATAATATATTTTCATTTATCCCCAGCCCTTTGGCTACTTCTATGGCGCTTCTGCCTCTTTCTAGTACCAATTTCACCGCATCTCGCTTGAACTCAGAAGTATAGCGCCTTCTGCTTTTTCCTAGTTCCATAATATTCCTCCCATTATTACTTTATTAATATACTAGCTTAATTATTGGTACACTATAGGGGGAACATCACATCAATATCCACATTACTCTCCTAATCTCTCTTTCTCTCTCTCTTTCTCTATGTTGTTCAGTTCGCCCGAACGTTTAAAAAGTTTGCCCGAACTTTCGCAAAGTTCGGCCGAACCAGGATTTTTGGCCTAAATTTGTATAGTAAAATATACAATTCACCACATTCTTTAGATGAAAAATTGTTGAAAAGTTTGGTGAAATCGAGAAGGCTTTTAGGGGGATTTATACCGGGTGTAAACGAGAGCTAATTTTATTTCACAAATAAGCATACTTATTCATCTGCAATCTTACCCTTCATGAACAAAATTGCATACCTCTCCAACACAGGCTGATAAAAACAGCCATAATTTGAAAAGTAAATATTTAAATTACAAAAATAATTCCCGGTACAATGACACTAACCGGTATTAAATGGAGAGATTATTTATCCCTCTTGTCCCCTGGTTCATTTATAACCAGCTTAGCGGCTGTAAGGGCTGTCAAAGCCTTTTCAACATCACCTATATAAAAATGTTTACAGCTTTCTGAAGCACCAACAAGAAGTTCTGCTGTTGTCTCAAGATGCTTGTAATACGGGAAGAGTCTCTCATCAATAGGGCCACTATATACATCCTGGAAGTCACTAAACATTATTCTTCTCTCTCCTGATTTTTTATGGGGGTTTGTATTAAGTATATAAAAATTCGATTATTACAATTATAAAAACAAAAAATTTTTTTTCAAAATAATTCATAATTTTTATCTGTCGGTATTATTCTATAAACGTTCTTTATTAAATCTGCAAGCGAAATATTATCGCAATTCGCAAAAGCTTTAAGCTCATTATTAATTGCCAGCAGGCGCCTACTTTTGTATGATTCCCATTCGGCTCTTGTCAGTGCCAGGTAATATCCATTATTATCACCAATCAGCCAGTGCCCGTTGAAACGTGCCTCTTGCGTCAGCGTCCGCACCTTACGTTTAAATTCAAGCAGGTTGGTTACATTGAAATTGCCTGCTAAACGTTTGGCGCTCACTGCACTCTTCTTTCCATATTGAAGCACGTTGAGCAGCTGATTATAATTATCAAGCTTTACCATAAACACCTCTATAATTTTTTAGATATTAAAAGTTCTGTCAGTCTTTTACAATCTTTAATATTCCTGATAATCCGGTAGTGCAGAGATTTATTTAAGGAACTAAGATGAGATAAAAATAGCTGCAGTTCCTTCTTATCATCCGAAGGAATTTCTTTACCCGGATTAACTTCAACAAAAATCAGATACTTTTTTGAAACAACAATGTGATTGACGAAATACTTTAAACCGAAGGAAAGAAGATCCTTTTGATTGAAACTAAAGATCCTAAAACCACAGTTCCGCAGCTTTATCAGCTCTTTGCATATTTGAGATTCAATAGATAAAGCTGCTTCATCTCCAATTGGCTTGCTTTAATAATATTTAATAAATCTATTTATGATGCTTTGAAATTAGGGGACATGTTAAGCAATTAAAAGTTGATAAAAATATGAGGAAATAATGAAACTCAAAGTGTTAATTAATTATGTTAAAGAAATGCAAAAATCATGTAAAAATTCATGAGTAAAAAGTTTTATATTTGCCAAAAAAGTTAATATAATCTGAAAGTATGTAGTGGATTCTTCTAAAGGAATGTCTATACAAAATCCCACCGTTCCGACTTATGTTAAATCTCTGCATTTTACTTTATTTGCAGAGGATTTCTTAGTTTAAGTCAGATGAAAAAAAAATTTCACTTTTTTTGCATTTCTCATTTTCCTTTTACATATTGTAACTAGGGCTTAGGAGATTATTCATCCCTTACACTAAATAATATCATCAGGTTCTAATCTAGGAGGATAATGCATACCAGGAAACAATTCCTCATCAAGTTCCATTTAATAGAAAATGAACTGCTGGAGCATTTGGAAATTTCAAGATTGAAAAATGATAAGGAAGCAGGTAAAATGATTGTTAAGCACCTCAAGGAGGTTAGAGAAATACTATCAATTATACATGATGATTTAATAGAATCATCGAAGTAAGACATATTAATTAAGAGATTAAAAAAAAGAGGAGTAGGAAACTCCTCTTTTTTTGAATTTAGAGTGTTGTTAATTTATCAAGGAGAATTATTTTATGTAAATAAATAGTTGATTTTTGATCTTTCAAACCCAGCTCATCATATTATCTGCACCATCCATAAATCGAAAAATGCGGTATTTGTGCATCGTCTACTCTTAGAATACCTCCATTTACTACCAATTGTTTATATTGAATAGGTTCAAGAGACCCATCTGGTGCAAGATAAACATAATCTATTGAATTTGGATCTACTCCATTCAAATTAACGCCGCTTATCTGCAAATTGAATATCAATGGTTTATTGAAAGTTTCCGGGCTTGGATAAAAAGTTGCAGTTCCGTTTGTGCTGTTAATAATCATTGTGATATTCTTCTTACCAGAATAAGCCCCAGCCGGTACATCAATTTCGGCTTCTATTTTTACATTATTTGAAGCTTTTGTTACATAATTAATGTTCAATTCAACACTTCCGCCTGTTTCACCATCAATGATTTCAGAAGCCGAATAATCGGTTTCAATGGTCATTCTAGGATTTTGAGGTAGTGTTATCCAGCTTTTTTGGTTATTATCATTTTGCTTTACAACTTCAGGATTTACTATTGAATCACTGCATCCCACTAAAAAAAGAATTGCAATTGCTAAAGCGACCAATATTTTTTTCATTTTAACCTCTGTGTTAGCAACAATATGTTTGCTCGAATATATGCAATGAAAATGCCAACAAGGACGAAAGTAACTATTACTTGTTGAAATTTTCATCAAATAATCTTCGGTAATAAATACTTTTTTGATTTGTAATCATTACTGCATCAAAAATAAAAATTGTTAAATTTTGAGACACAAATCTTAAGCTTTTTATTCATTTGAGTGTCGATTTTCAAAATCAAATTAAAATATCCGTAACGAAGTATTGATTAATTACTGAAGTTGTGTCGAAATGGATTTATAGATATGACATATTGAGTTAATTATATATTTATTGGTATAGAAATCTTCTTAATACACTATTAAATTATCAGATTAAATTCTCGGGATGTATTCAATCTGATTAGGTCTCGTTATAATACCGGACATATATTTCACTTTATCGCTAAAAAGCGGATTTCTATATTTATTCACCTTCCTTTTTATCAGTCTGAAGGTTAATTAGAAAGACCACTTTGAAATAGATTACCCGCTTTGTTTTTACTTTCAAAGCGGGAATTTTTTATATTATTCTGAAAGGGTAACAATTATTAAAGCAGTTCAACGGTATTTGTAGTTATGGTTTCTTCTTCTCTATTACCTTTTTGCTTCCCTTTAGGAGTCTGCATTTCCATTGAGAATGAAAGGCTGATTTTTGTAGATGTCTTTGATTTTTGAATTACTCCCCGGGACAGGTTAAAATATATTTGGCCGCCTGCCTGAGTTTTGGGTTTATTAAAATTATAAACGACTCCATTTTTTGTCAGCGTATTATCACCGGTCACTTTTGTAATTAATCCTGCCTGAATCACGGCAAGTTTGTCGTTCCCGGATTTTTCCAGACCTGTCAATTTGTATGTTGTTGTATTTTCACTTTTAAAGACGATCATTGGAGCAGGAGGTTGAGAAAACGACCAGTTCGAATCTACTCCAACAGATTTTTTTGGAAGCTGCCTGAAAATTTGAATGATCAACGGTTTTAACACACCTTCAATCATTTCCATGCGCAATTGATCTTTTTGAGTTGTGTTTACTGAATCTGCTGCTCCTTTTAAGTCCAAATATTTATTAAGAATATTATCAACTTTGAAGATATCTGAAATTTCACCATATTTTGAAATCCTTATGCCAAATGCATTATTTACCAAAGCATCATACTCAGCAAATCTTTGTTTTACGATAGAATCGGGTGTAACCCCTGATTCATAAGAAATCGAATTATGAGAGGGCTGCTGCTGTATATTTATTTTTACAGATGATACATTGCATTCTAATTCCAGAATACCGTTTTTATCAATATCTTTTAGGTTTAATCCGGTCAAATATTCGGCTGATTGATTTATCGTCTGATTAAAAGTTGTATCTGAAGTAATTATTTTCTGATGGTCAGATGATGTTGTAGAGATTCGGTATTTATAAGTCTTATTTTTGTCAAGGTTATAATTCAAATCATATCTTTTATTTGGCTCATAGATTGGAGTAGACTTAATCTCCGAAGTTTCAACTGTTAATTTGTCTTTTTGTTTGCTTACAGTTTCATGATCGTTTTTTTCTTTGCAGCTTACAAGAGTTATAAAAATTAAAAACGCAATAATATATTTCATTAAAACTTATTCCTTTCCAAAATTACAAGCCGTAATTTTCAAGCAACTCTTTACGTGTAAAAAAATGTGCAATTTCTATTGCTGCATTCTCATCAGAATCGGAGCCGTGGACGATATTTTCCTGTTTATTTTCTGCATATAATTTCCTTATTGTTCCTTCCTCAGCAGCTTGCGGATCGGTTGCACCTATCAATTTTCTAAAATCAGCTACTGCATTTTCTTTTTCCAAAGCAATCGGTACACAAGGACCGGATGTCATATATTTAATTAAATCATTATAAAACGGACGTTCTTTATGCACTTCATAAAATCCGCCTGCAGAATCATTTGTAAGCTTAACCATTTTTAAAGCTTTAACCCTGAATCCGGCTTTCGTTATTTTTGTAATAATTTGCCCGATTAAATTCTTGCGTACTGCATCGGGTTTAAGTATTGCTAATGTTCTGTTACTCAATATTTTCTCCTGATTTTTATAATTCCGAATTGCTAACTATTATTTACTTTTTGCTTTTTTTAGTTGTCTTCTTTTTTGAAGAAGCAATCTTTTTAATTTTTTCTTTTTTGAAAGCAGAACCAGTACTTTTTTTATTTGTCCTTTTTTTAGAGCTTACTTTGGAAGATCCTGAAATTTTAACCAGAATACTCTTCATTGCAGAACCGATTTCTGCAGGACTTTCTACAACCTGAATTCCCGCTTTCTTCATAACATTCATTTTTTCAACAGCAGTTCCTTTACCTCCTGAAATTATTGCACCTGCATGTCCCATGCGTCTTCCCGGAGGTGCTGTTCTTCCTGCAATAAATCCAACTACTGGTTTTGAAACATACTTCTTAATATATGCTGCTGCTTCTTCTTCAGCATTACCGCCAATTTCTCCAATCATTACAATCCCTTTAGTACCGGGATCGTCATTGAATAATTTAATAATATCAATAAATCTTGAACCGATAATTGGATCACCACCAATACCCACACAAGTGGACTGTCCAAGTTTTTCATCGGTTAATTGTTTTACAGCTTCATAGGTAAGAGTACCGCTGCGAGATACTACCCCTATGCTTCCGGCTTTATGAATAAAGCCTGGCATAATACCTACTTTTGCTTTGCCCGGAGATATAACACCAGGACAATTCGGACCAATTAAAACTATATCTTTATTTTTGATAGAGTTATAGACTCTGAGCATATCGCCAGCGGGAATTCCTTCTGTTATACAGACTATTACTTTTATCCCTGCAGATGCAGCTTCAAGTATGGCATCGGCTGCGAAAGCCGGCGGAACAAATATAACTGAAGTATTGGCTTTTTGTATTTTGACAGCCTCTTCAACAGTATTATAAATAGGTACTCCATTAAAATTTGTACCTCCTTTACCGGGTGTTACACCAGCAACTACTTTAGTTCCATATTCCATTATTTGTTGTGAATGAAACGAACCTTCGGAACCTGTTATTCCCTGAACTACTAAACGGGTTTTTTTATCTACTAAAATACTCATTGCAATATTTTCCTATTAATGATAATTCAATATTTTAATCTACAAAAATATAAATTTTAACTGAAAAGTCTTAATTAATAATAATAATGGTTATCCAATTTCTGTATGATGTCATTTATAAAAGGATTAGTCAAAAGTTTTAATAAGGTAATATCTAATTATTTAATAAATGTTGTGAAGAATATTTGAACAGTTGTGTGTTTTAACTCAGTCTTAAAATTATCGAAACAATACTTTTTGGCAGAACTGATAAGCATAAATATCAAATAAATTAATATCTAATGTAAAATCAATCACTTCATCCTTTTTAATATAATTTCTTAAAGAAAAATTATAATGCTGTTACAATTACGTGATAATTGAATTGCATATTAAGGCCAATCATAATTTTCAAAAAAAATATTTTCAATTCTTACAAAAAGATCTTCTAGTTCAATTAAAAAGGAGGTGTACTATGGTTAATCAAAAGTACCTATTAATTATTCTGTCCTTATTATTCGGATTTTCTATGGTTTCAGCCCATGTGGATCCGGATACTGCCCAGAAGGCAAGTATCGACAGATTTAGTATGACAGCAGCACATTTATTTGTAAGAGATGGATCAAACGGCTTACCTGGTCCGAACGAACCAATCGATTTTGATCAGGCACCATTTATAACTAAAGGATTAGGTCCAAGAGGTGAGCACATCTCTTATTATAATTTCGATATACAATCAACTGAACCGGCACCAATCTATGTGCTTTTCAGAGAAGGAGAATCTTCACCTGTAGATGGTCAGTTAAATATTGTAAATGTAATTCCAGGCGATTCTGCTTATAATGATTTTTGGGAAGTCCAAAAAGTCACTGTCCCAGCCAGTTATATTGCAAACACGATTACAAGTTATCAGCAAATAGTAGATTCAGGCTACACAATTGAAGAAACGACAACTTTGGTAAATTGTCCTATTGTCCCTGACAGTTCGACAGCCAAATTAAGATTGACAAATGAAGATCCAGGGCTTACCAGGGGCTGGTATGATGAGAAAGTAGTCTACTATTTTAATTTTTCTGAAAAAGCGTTAATGGTAAACCAAAACGATCTCATACCTGTTTCACCGATTTATGTCTCATTCAATATTAATCCCGGGGAATCAGGTGGCGGACCTGCTTCAGGATTCAAAACGGAATCTGCTACCGGAAGAGCGCACAATGTAACTGCAACCGTTCCTTCGGATGAAAATTATTCCCCAATGTGGTTTGTAAACGTTTATGACAATGCTGATTTTAATAAAGTATATAATTTAGAATCTATTCTATCAGCAAACATTCTGGCTTCGGGTATTGCTGACGTAAATTGTCCGGTTGTCTCTGTTGTATCAGGTGTTAACCCTGATACTGCACGGAAAGAAAGTATTGATAGGTTTAGTATGGAAGCGGGCCACTTATTTGTAAGAGATAATACGAATGGATTACCCGCTCCAAATGAACCAATAGATTTTGATAAAGCTCCTTTTATCACCAAAGGTTTAGGGCCCAATGGCGAATTAATTGCTTACTATAATTTTGATGTACAGTCGACCGAACCTGCTCCAATTTATGTTTTATTTAAGGATGGAGAATCAACTCCGGTTCATGGACAAATGAATATTGTTGATGTTATTCCCGGAGATACTGCATATAATGATATATGGGAAGTTCAAAAAGTAACTGTGCCGGCTGATTATGTTGCAAATAGTATTACCAGCTTCCAGCAAATAGTTGATTCTGGTTATACAATTGAAGAAACAACTATGTTAGTGAATTGTCCTATTGTGCCGGATGGTTCAGTAGCCAGACTTAGATGGAACCATAAAGATTTTGGATTAACAGAAGGATGGTATAAAGGTGAAATTGTTTATTATTTTAATTTCTTTGAGAAGTCTATATTGACTAACAATATGGATATGGTTCCTATATCACCCATTTATGTTTCATTTAATATTAATCCTGATCAAACAGGAGGTGGTCCACCATCGGGATTTAAAACGGAAGAGAAAACCGGCAGGACACATAATGTAACAGCCACACTTCCGACTGATAATACATATTCTCCAATGTGGATGGTAAACATTTATGACAATGCTGATTTTGATAAAGTTCATAATCTGGCTTCGATTCAGTCTGTGAATATTCTTGCGGAAGGAGCAGCAGTTGTAAATTGTCCTATAGTTGCACAGTATGTAAAAATTGACAGGTTCAGCACTGAAGCTGCTCATTTATTTGTAAGAGATACTTCAAATAATTTTCCCGGTCCAAATGAACCTGTAGATTTTGATCAGGTACCTTTTATTACTAAAGGAATTGGTCCGCTAGGACAGAAAATTTCTTACTATAATTTTGATGTACAGCCGAGAATCCCTGCTCCCATATACGTATTATTTAATAATATGACACTATCTCCCATTAATGAACAAAAGAATATAATAAATGTCGTTCCCGGGGATACAGCTTACAATGATTTTTGGGAAGTAGTAAAGGTTATGGTACCCCCTGATTATGTATCAAATTCAATTACAAGTTTCCAGGAAATACAGGATGCCGGATATCCTATGGAGTCTACCAATATTCTGGTTAACTGCCCGGTTGTACCTGAAGGTTCTACTGCAAAAACAAGATTGAATGGGGGTGATAGCGGTTTAACCTGGGGATGGTATAAAGGAAAAATTGTTTATTACTTTAATTTTTCGGAAAAACAATTAATAGCGGATCAATCCAACATGGTTCCGGAATCTGATATTTATGTTTCATTTAATATAAATCCGGGAGAAACGGGAGGAGGACCGGCTTCAGGATTTAAAACAGATTCAACAGGAAGGGCTCATAATGTTACAGAGACAGTCCCTGCCGATGATGGTTATTCACCTTTGTGGGCAGTGAATGTTTATGATAATGCCGATTTCAATAAAGTATATGATTTAATCTCAGCACAATCAGCCAACATACTTGATACAACAGTAGCTTTTGTTAATTGTCCTGTTGTATTTGTCGGAACCGCAGTATCTGTAAACGATAATAATTCAGTTCCGCCTGTTACATATTCACTTAAACAGAACTATCCGAATCCATTTAATCCATCAACACAGATAAGCTTCTCGATAATAAAAAGTGAAAATGTATCAATTACAATATATAACAGTATTGGGCAGTCAGTATCTCAACTAGTTAACAAGGTACTACCTGCAGGAAATCATGTTGTAAGATGGAATGCGGAAAACTTTGCAAGCGGTGTATATTTCTATAGAATTCATGCCGGAAGTTTTACCGCTTCTAAAAAAATGATCCTGCTGAAGTAAATTAAAATTTATAACCGAAAATTATTGAAAGTATGGTTTGAGCTAAAAAAATATTTCAGAAGAATTAATTTAATCAAAAGCCCGCAACACCGGGCTTTTGATTTAAAATTATAAAAATGAATTTACTTAAGTGCAGCTTTAGCATTGACAATACCTGCTCCGGTGGCGTCAGCTCCCCATAAGACAACGCTAGTGCTTCCATCAGAATTATAAATAGTTCTGCTGCCCGGATTAATTTTTAGAGCGGTTCTTTCTAATTTTTTCTCGGCTTCCGGTGCTGTTATACTTGGATTCTTTTGTGCCATTAGAGCTACAACTCCTGCTACATGTGGACTTGCCATTGATGTTCCGCCCAGAAAATAATAGGAAGTAGTACCGCTTTGTGTCTGGTAAGGACCAACTATCCATGAACCCGGTGCTGCAACATCAAGATCCTGACCAGGAAGCGCTCTGCTTGAAAAATCGGTTATATAGTATTGTGCAGCAGATCTTCTTGTTTCTGGAACATCCGAATACCACCAGCTACTGCTCAACCATTCGCCAACCCAGCCTGATGCTGCTACACTGATTACAGGCTCATATGCTCCAGGGTAACCCATTCCTTGTTCTCCTTCATTACCAGCCGAAGCAACAATTATGACCCCTTTAGATATTGCATAATCAATAGCTGCTTGTTCAAGTATATCAAGTGACGGACCACCAAGACTCATATTAATAACAACGGGTGTACCTGTGAGTTCATTTGCCTTCAAATCTGCTATGTAAATTATTCCTTGTGCTATAACTGAAGACCATCCTGAACCGTTTTGATTTAGGACTTTAACAGGGATAATCTTTGCCATAGGAGCAACACCATTAATTGGAGTTCCGTTTAGAGAATAGCCTATAATGGTACTCGTAACATGAGTGCCATGAGAATCCTGATCGTGTTCCCATTTATTTGGCTGTTCTGATACATTAATTCCTGCTGCTCCGCCCCCTCCAAAAGATTTGGCTAATTCAGTTAAAATTCTTTCTTCAGGGAAGTATTGACGCCAGGAATCAAGGAGACCTGTATCCAGAACGCCTATAATAACGCCTGTTCCATCCTGCTCAACTTGTCGGTTATCAAATCCGGCATCCGTAACATTAATAACGTCCAGATCCCAGGTGCTTAATCCATCAGTAAAATCTGTCATCGGGACACCATATAAAGGTGGTGCATTTCTCTCAGCATCCGGATTGGCATCTTTCACATAAGATAGTTTCTTGATTTTGGAAATTACTGATGCTTTTCCGGTAAGTCTGACTGCATTAATTTCATCAATAACATCAACAACATCGCCGTATGAACTTAATTCTGTAAGGATTTTTTGAGAAACATTTGTATTTAAAACGATGTTTATTCCTATATTACTTGCATCTTTATTTAAAGATTGTTTACCTGAATTAGGAGCTATTATCGAATCATTATTTATTTCTTTACATGATGAAATAAATAATAATGCTAATAAAGTGATTGAGATTAATAAAACTTTTTGCATAGAACCTCCCTGTTATTTATGAATAAACATCTTGATGCAATTAAAATTGTTCAAGACATTAATAGATTACCCTTATCTCGGAGGGATTAGATATTCACGTAAAAATAATTTTTTTTTTGTTCAAAAGACAAGAAAAACAATTAACTTTTAATCACCTAATTACCGGATGATGATATTAGAAAAGAAAGAAATATTTCAACTAAAAATTAAAAGATTTAAAAATAATTATAAAAATGTAAATTAGATAAAGTGTTTAGAAACGGAATTCAACAGGACGGAATCACAATTACCACTCATCATTTTTTGATTGTTATACTTACTTTACTTTATTATTTTTTCAAATATTCAAATGCTTTTCTCTAAGAATTATTTGTAAAGAAAATGGTTGATAAATTATCCAGTAATATAGAAATTTCAATAAGAATTTTAATATATAAAGGATAAAAAATGGACACTATTTTAGAAAATAATTTGAAAGGACAGCTTCTTGACAGGCGAAAGAGACTGGAAGAAGCCGTCAGCCTGAAAACATCTAATGATTACCTGCTCCACCTGCTTAAAGAAGTTAATTCTGCTCTTGAAAGAATCGACAAAGGTACTTATGGAATTTGCGAAGTTTGTCATGATCCTATAGAAGAAGACAGGTTATTAGTTGATCCTTTGATTAGAGTGTGCCTCGGAGATTTAGACCATCATCAGCAGAAAACCCTTGAGATGGACCTTGAATTAGCTTCAAAAATGCAGAATGCTCTATTACCAAAAAAGGATCTGAATTCGAAATACTGGGATATAGGTTATGTATATATACCGGCCGGACCTGTCAGCGGGGATTACTGCGATATAATCAGCTTAAGTAATGATGAACTGTTGTTCGTTCTTGCAGATGTAACCGGGAAGGGTGTTGCTGCGTCATTGTTGATGACACAGATTCACGCGATATTCCATAGCCTTTCGGCTTTTGAAATGCCTTTGGAGATTCTGCTTGAACAGGTAAACAGGTTGATTTGCGAAGGTGCAGCTCTTTCTCATTTTGCTACCTTAGTATGCGGAAAAATTTATCCAAATGGAGAAGTAGAACTCATCAATGCCGGGCACTGTTTACCGATAGTTTTAAAAAAATACGATATAATTAATATTGACTCTTCGACTGTGCCTATGGGCTTATTCTGTAATATGGAGTATAAAGTCCAGAAAATGAAAATGGAAAAAGGGGAAAGCTTAATTCTTTATACTGACGGTTTATCGGAAGCAATGGGGAAAGAAGATGAAGAGTATGGTGAAACAAGAATCAAAGATTTTGCAAAAAATAATTTCGAAACTCCACCGCAGGAATTCATTAACTCACTTGTAAATGATGTAAATGAATTTGCCGGCAATTCAAAAATGAATGATGATTTAACTATAATGGTGATTAAAAAGTTATAATTAAAACCGCATTCAAGTTTTCAGCTAAATTTAATATTTAAGTAAAGCAGTAAACCCGGTATTTTAACCCGCGTTTATATAAAAAAAATAATATTCTCTAAAAAACTTTTTTATGAATTTTGATGAAATTAAAATAATAGATTATTTACCTGAACATAAAAGTTATTTTAAACAGCTGAACTATGTCTGGATTAAAAAATATTTTACGGTTGAAGAAGAAGATTTAAAGTTATTGGAAAATCCTGAAGAATATATTATTAAACCCGGAGGTGCAATCTTAATGGCTAAAAGGGGAGAGGATATTGTCGGTACCTGCGGATTGATAAAAATAAATGAAGATACTTTTGAACTTGTTAAAATGGCAGTAGATGAGAAAGAAAGAGGGAAAAAAATCGGCTATATACTGGGTTATGCGGCTATAAATAAAGCTAAAATATTAGGAGCAAAGAAAATTCAACTCGAGACAAGTTCAGCCTTAATGCCTGCTGTAAATTTATATAAAAAGCTGGGGTTTATCGAAGTTCCATTAAAGGAATCGGAATATAAAAGGTGTAATTTAAAAATGATTCTTGATCTATAGCACTTTTCTTTTTCATAAACAAAATATGAACCTTCTTAAATCAGTACACACCTCTCTAAAATCAATTATATTCAACCTATACTGCATCAAAGTTATTCAATCATCATCTCACAATTATGCAAAAATCTCAAAAAAAGAATAAGAAAACTGTAACGGATAATTATAATGCAAAATTTTAATGGTATTAATCCGGCACAATAGTTGGATTTTACTAAGGGTCAACTTATCTCTAACAAATATCTTCGCTGGGGGATAGGAACAAGAAGGCTGCAGGAGCCAGGAGGGTGTTTCTGTCACCCCGGCGATAAAATCTCCAACTCAAAAAAAATCAATTCTTAACTTAAAGTTTAGATAAGATATTTCTTTATTGTTAGGTCTTCTCAATATATTCACATTTATCAGGGATCTCAGGTTTGACCAGTAGAGTATCTTCTCTGAGCAGAGCAACTTTGCCGGGTTCCATCCCTTTTTTCTTAACTACATATTTTTTAAAAGTATATGAAACCGGTACCGTACCTGCGGTTTTTGCTTTGCTATGAAATGCTGCCAAAGACGCGGCTTTCTTTAAAATATTTTTAGGAATAATTACTTTTGTATTTTCAACCCTGAGAACAACATGTGAGCCCGGGACACTTCTGGCGTGAAACCAGTAATCATTTTGCTTTGCAAATTTTAAAGTAAGCAAATCATTACTAGTATTATTCTTTCCGACAAAAACATGATACTTATCTTCAATTAAATAATGTTTGAATTTGTTTTGAATATCATCCCGATGATTTTTACTGCTATCTTCTTTAATATTTAATTCTTCCATAATTTTATAATATTCCTCCGGATCGTTGGCATTTAAAAAATTTTGTTCAGTTCTTTTTAAGTTATTAAATATCTTTAAAGTATTATTAAATAATTGCTGTGATTTTTCAAGCCTGATTCTATCATTTTTTGCTTTGTCAAAATATTTATCAACATTCTTTTTAGGTGATAGATTTTCATCCAATTTAATATTGACTTTTTTATTCTCATTATAAATATCTTCCATTTCAATATTTTTCATCCCCTTATATATGGATGAAATATTGATCAGCAATAAATTTCCTAATTTCTGATATTCTTCTTCTCTGCTGCCTCTTTCGATAATGCCTTTAAGTTTATTCATCTTTGAGGAAAAGTGTGAGAGTTCTTTATCCAAATGTTTCTGTATTTTTTTCTTTTTTTCATTTAGCAGGTAATAACTATATTTTTTGCTTATAAAAACATTGAATGCACTAATTAAATCATCAAAAATATTTTTATCTGTATATGTAAAAATATTTAATGAAGAAACGCCTAAATAAACCTGAAGATTATGCTCATCCAGAAAGACTGTAGGTTTTCCTTCAAAAATTTCATTAATGATGAGTTTGAGAATTGAAATTATTTCGTCCTTACTTTCTTTTTTAAGCCGGGTTTTCACTTCTGAAATAATTTCTTTCCCAATAATGGGATATTTTATTTTTAATTCTTTCCAGATGTCAACATCTTCATCAAGTATAAAATTGGGGAGATTAAAGTTTTTTGTGAAATTGGCAGAATCCATTTCTTTTTGAAATTCTGTTTCATTAAAATCTTCAGGAGGATTTTTAAAGTTTTCAAGTTTATCCCCTGATAGAAAACTAATGTTAGTATACTTGCCTCTTACTGTAAAATAAAGTATTCCATGAGCCAATTTGATTCTGAGTATCCTGTCCGATTCAGCAATTTCAAAATGTTCTATCTTTTCAGGAAAGAATTCTAAAAAAAAGTCTTTAGTATTCTTTTTTGCGCGATGATAAAAATCTTTTAAAGTTATATAAGGAAAACCGGGATTTACAGATATCTCTAAAAATTTTGTATGGCTATCTTTTCTAACTTCAAGTAACAGTTTATCTTTTTCCTGGGAGAAGGCGGATATAAGTGTTGAATCTTTTAAAATTGAATTAACTTCAACTATAAATCTATTCAGGAAAAAATAATTCTTATACATAGTTTAAAACTTATAGAAAAAACTGCATAAAAAAAGGGTTGAAGAAACACTCAACCCTTATAAAATCCCTGTAATAAAAACTTAAGTGGTTGAACCCGTTCTTGCCTTTACGATTGAATCAAGTGATTTAATTCTCATGAAAATAAAAATTCCACCTATAAAAGCTGCTACAGTCAGCAGTAAAAAGAATAATGATTTATCAGTAAATGAATCCCAGTAGCTTGCAAGAATTCCTGCGGCTTTTCCGCCAAGTGAAGTTGATAAAAACCAGCCGCCCATCATTAATGCAGTAGTTCTTGCAGGCGCAAGTTTTGATACCAAGGATAAACCAATAGGACTTAGGAATAGTTCACTAACAGTAAATACTCCATAAGTAACAAAGAGCCAGATTGCCGCTGTTTTATGTGTATAAACCGATGGAACCGACATAATAGCAAAAACCATTACCAGGGATGATAAACCGGAAATAAATAAAGCATACCCAAACTTGGATGCCGTTGACGGTTCTTTACCACGCCTGGCAAGCCAGCTGAATAATCCCACTAATATAGGAGTTAATACAATAATGAAAAACGGATTAATCGATTGGAATAATTCTGCATTTGCCAGCTTTATACTTTTGCCGTCAGGAGGCCAATCTGATTTAGGCAAATTGTTAAAGTAAGGATTAGGTCCCATAACCATAACTGGTTCACCTTTACTATCAGTAACTATTCTTAAATATTGATCTACTTCCGGTACTAAACGGGGTTTTGTATTTACACTTTGGAGCATATCGATATCCTGAGCAGGTTTCTCAAGAACCGGTGCAATTTCACGGTTTGTGTAATTTTCAGCCCATATGGTTAAACCGGTTGCATTCTGGTTGTATATTGTCCAGAAAATTATTGAAATAGTAAAAATGAAAAGTAAAGCACCAATGCTTCTCTTGTCGTCTCCTCCTGCTTTTAGCCATAAAGAAACATAAAACGCTATAACAGGAACACATGCAAATATGAAAGCATCGTTGGAATTGGAGCCGAACATATTACCCGGAATTACCCAGCCGATAATTGCAAAAACAATAGCGGGAAGAAAAACATACAAAAATATTTTTAACATCGGCATATCTTCTTTCTGCATCGGCTTTTTGACATCTGCATACTTTACGTGTTTTAATCCTGTTGATAACCAGATTAACGCAATTACTAATCCAACTCCTGCTGCAGAAAAAGCATAACCCCAACCGTATTTATTCCTCAAATAAGCCGCAACAAAATTACAAATAAGTGCACCGATATTTATTCCCATATAAAAAATATTATATGCATTATCCTTTAAAGGTTTTAGTTCATCTTTGTTGTAAATTATTCCGAGTATAGTACTGATATTAGGCTTAAAAAATCCGTTGCCGATAATGATTAAACCAAGAGAAATAAATAGTGCAGTATCACCTGGAAAGGCTAAACCGAAATAACCGGCAGCCATTAAACTGCCTCCAATGTAAATTGATTTAATATACCCCAAATAACGATCAGCTATTAATCCGCCTATGAACGGAGTTAAATAAACAAGCGCGATAAATGAACCAACAATATCTGCAGCAGTTTTAACATCAAAACCTTTACCGCCGGTTGTTGTATTTGTTAAATAAAGGAGTAAGATTCCTACCATTAAATAGTAACCGAAACGTTCCCACATTTCAGTAAAGAAAAGAACATATAGCCCTTTGGGGTGCTTTTTGAACATTAGTAACCTCGTTATGTTTTATAAGCCTAGGCTTGATTAGAAAAAAATAATAAGCGCTAATTTAGGAAAGTAATTTTAGTTTTACTATACTTTTTTATGATAAAGTTATTCCTATTTATTTCATAAACTATTATTTGTGCTTTAAACCCGGTCAAACCCTAAAATATATTTATTTAATTTTTACCATGAAAAATTTTATAAAAATTTATTTTAGTTGTTAAACTTTTTTCAAATCAAACACATATTATTTAATTCTTGAATCAAGGGGTATGGAAAGTGGTTTGGGGAAATTTAAACTGATAAAACCAGGATGGGTTGTATTTAAAATATAATTTGAATCTGTTGGTAAAACAGCACTTCTTACTTTTAATATTAATGAGCTATTACTTTTATACCACAAATTTCCATAATCCTGTGTCTTTTTACGGTTTTGAGTCCAATTTCTTGTATATAATGATTTAGTTACTTCTTCAATCATCATATTGTCTTCAATAATTTCTATAACTGTATAATGACATTCTTTTCTAATTGTATTAAATGAAACAGAATTAGCTTTAAGTTCTAAAATAGATAAGGCTAAAGAAGAACAAAAATAAAGGACTCTATTACCTAATTTATGCCAGCGGCCCAGTGTTTTAATTGCCCCGGCTGGGTCTTGAAGTTTATAAACATTTCTACATATACGATATAGTTGCGGCAATTAAAAAATCCCGTATTCTATTTGATGTAAAACAGTTTCAACTTTTCTACGGCCGGATTCGGTTTTAATTAGGTCAACCGGTTTATTACCATCTAAAGCAAAAACAGGATTATGCAGCCAATTATTAAGCTCTTCTTCAGAACCAAGTACTTCTTTTCCAAGTTCCAGTATTGATTCCAATACATCAAGACTGTCACTTTTTCTTTTAGAAATTAGTTTTGATGAATTTATATTTTTTGTCCAGCGGGTTAAAGTTTTCGGAGCAACATCAAGAATATCGGCAATATCACCAAGAGTTAATGCATATCTTTCATTAAGCTCTTTAATTTTACCTACTGGTGTACTGGATATATAGGAATTATTATATTTAGTCATCGGATATATGTCCCTTCCTCATAGGACAAATGTACGGTTATTTATTCAAAAAATCAAATCTTTTAATACTGAATAATCCCGAAATATGAATATATAATTGTGACACATTAAAATTCATTAGTTGTAAGAATATTCCTCATTTAATATATTTGGAACCAATGAAAAATATTCTTAAAAATTCCTTCATAAGAAAAGCAATATATATATTAATAGGCTTTGTTCTGTTTGTTGTATTGATGAATTACGTAATTATGCCCTGGTATGTAAGCGAGCCTGAAGAAAAAGTTCCAAATGTGATTTCATTAAAAGAGGAAAAAGCACTCGATGTACTTAAAAACGCCAACCTTGAGCCGGTAATTAGTGATACAACGTTTGACGAAAGACACCCGAGAGGAACTATTCTTTTTCAAAAACCAAATGCAGGTGAAACAGTAAAAGAGGGAAGGAGGATATATCTTTTTGTTAGCGGCGGAGAACCAGTTGTTTTGGTACCATTATTAAAGGGGAAATCTATTAGAGATGCGAAATTTTCTCTAGAAAGAATAGGACTAAAATTAGGTAATATTACTGATGTTCCATCTACTAATCCCAAAAATATGATTTTCGATCAGCAGTATGTTGAAGGGACCCCGCTAAAAAAAGGAGATTCTGTCGGTGTTACAGTTAGTGCCGGGGAAGAGTACGGGGAAATTACTGTACCTGATTTAATTGGGAAATCTTTATCGGAAGCTGAAAAAATATTGGCAGACAGTTCTTTACAGGTTGGAAAGATCAATTATCAACCTTCATTTTCTCTTCTACCTAATACCATACTTGATCAATACCCGAGTAAGGGGAATAAAGCAAATAAGGGAGATAAGGTTGATTTATTTGTTACAAAATCAGTTGAATCAAAAGACCAAAATAACTCGGAATAAAAATGGCAATTTTAGCCCCATCAATATTATCATCAGATTTTTCTAATTTAGCTCAACAGATCCGTTTAGCAGAAATGGGCGGAGCAGACTGGATTCATTGTGATGTAATGGACGGACATTTTGTTCCCAACATAACTTTTGGACCTTTAATAGTAAAGGCTGCAAGAAAATCTACAAAACTGCCTCTTGATGTTCACCTGATGATTGACAACCCGGACAAATACTTGGAAGATTTCGCACAAGCGGGAGCCAATCATTTATTAGTACACTATGAAAATGTTATTCATCTAAACAGGACAATAAACAAAATAAAAGAACTTGGAATGAAGGCAGGGGTGGCTATAAATCCTTCCACACCTATTAACGTGCTCAGATATATTATGGAATATGCTGACTCACTTTTAATCATGTCTGTTAATCCCGGATTCGGGGGACAAAATTTCATTCCGAATTCAATAGGAAAAATTAAAGAAGCAGTTAAGTTAAGAGAAGAGCTGCACACGAATTTTTTGATACAGGTTGATGGAGGCATTGATGCAAAAAACATTAAGATACTTCTTGATGCAGGTTGTGATGCCTTTATTACAGGTTCTTCAATATTCAAATCGGATAATATAACTGCAGCGGCTACAGAACTCAAAAATATAATTAGATAGATCCAACTTTAAATTTAGTTAGCAGATAGATCTGTTTTTAAGTATTACCCTATCTGATCATTTCATATTCATCTCAATATTTTATTAACTTTAAATTCTATTTCTTTTAACTTTCATTATGCAGTCAATTACTTCACATATTAAAAAGACATTATCTCTTGCATATCCAGTTATGATTGGTCAATTAGGTTTCATGATGATGGGAGTTATCGATAGTATTATGGTTGGAAGAATTGGTGCTACACCTTTAGCTGCCGCTTCTTTAGGGAATAATCTGACATTATTAATCTTTATTATCGGATTGGGAACTTCATTTGCTGTAACACCGTTAGTTGCGATTTCTGTAGGCGCTAAGAAGTATGAAGAATGCGGAATATATTTTCGTCAGTCTTTAATTGTTAATATGTCTTTCTCTATTGTCCTGTTGGTTATTACTTTTATTTGTGCAGATTTGATTGTCTACTTTAACCAGCCTCTCGGAGTTGTAGCACAGGCAACATCATATACCAAAATATTAGGACTTTCAGTAATTCCAACTTTGTTCTTTCATACTTATAAGCAGTTCATTGAAGGCTTATCGATTATGCGTCCTGCAATGATTGTAACATTAGCTGCAAACATTATAAATTTTATAGGCAACTGGATATTTATTTACGGAAATTTAGGCTTTCCTGCTTATGGTTTGGATGGTGCCGGTTGGGCGACTTTTTTTTCACGTGTTTTTATGGCATTAGTATTAATGATTTATGTAATGAAAACCAATTACTATAAACAGTTTGATGTCAGTTTTAATTTTAAGAAAATTAATTTACCAATAATAAAAAGAATATTATCAATTGGTTTACCGAGCGGGTTCCAGTATTTTTTTGAAGTAGGTGCATTCGCATTTGCTGTAGTAATGGTCGGCTGGTTAGGTACAAAACCGCTGGCTGCACATCAGATTGCCATTAACTTAGCTTCAATTTCATTTATGGTTGTTCTGGGAATTTCTGCTGCAGGTGGAATAAGGGTCGGCAACGCAGTTGGACAAAAAAATATTTCTGAAACAAGAAAGGCTGGGTTTACAGCAATTCTTTTAGGTGCAGGTATTATGTTTACTTCAGGGATAGCATTTATTGTATTAAGAAGATTTCTTCCTTCACTTTATATTGATGATAAAACAGTAATCTCAATTGCATCTTCTCTGCTAATTATTGCGGCCTTATTTCAAATCTCAGACGGAGTTCAAGCCGTTGGTATTGGGATTCTAAGGGGTTTAACTGACGTTAAAATCCCAACGCTTATTACTTTTACTGCATATTGGATTATCGGCCTGCCGGTTGCTTATTTATTGGGTTTTATTTTGTATCTTGGTGTTCAGGGTGTTTGGATTGGATTATTAACCGGTTTAACTGCTTCTGCTGTTATGCTGACTTTACGATTTAACAGAAGAAGCAAATCTGAAATTCAAGTAAAATAAATCTTATAAAAAAAGATGATTGTTAAAAACAGTTCAATTCTATAATTTAGTATCAATAACTAAAAGCGGGAAAAAATCTTGAAAACCAAATCAATCTTATTACTGATCGTTTTATTTATATCATCTTTTAACCTTATGGCATTCCAGGATAATTATAAAAATTTTGCTGTATCAGTATATATAAGAGCTTATGAAGTGAAACAAATGTCATCAAACTTTAAGAAATTTGATTCAGCCTGGACATCAATATCAAACCAGGTAAAAGTTGATAAAGTATATCTTGAAACTCATCGTGATAATATAACTGTTGATGATAAAACAATTGAATTAGCAAAGAAATATTTTCATGACAAAGGAATAATAACTGCAGGCGGGATTACATACACTATAAATGAAGGCAACCGGTTTCAGACTTTCTGTTATGTTACACCTGAAGAAAGAAAAGAAGCTAAAGATTTGGCGGAATTAACAGCAAAACATTTTGATGAATTTATCCTTGATGATTTTTTCTTTACAAACTGTAAAAACGAAGATTGTATTAAGGCAAAAGGAAATTTAAGCTGGACTGATTTCAGGTTAAAACTGATGACTGATGCTGCAAAGGAATTAGTTGTCGGTCCGGCAAAAGCAGTAAATCCTAAAGTAAAAGTTATAATTAAATTCCCGAACTGGTATGAACATTTCCAGGGATTGGGATTTAATCTTAAAGATGAACCAAAAATATTCGATGGAATTTATACAGGAACTGAAACACGGGATCCTGAATTTACGGATCAGCATTTACAGCAATATGAAAGTTATTTGATTTACCGGTATTTCTCTAATATAAAACCCGGCGGTAATGGCGGCGGATGGGTAGATCCTTTTGGAATCTATTATATGGATCGATATGCAGAACAATTATGGCTGACGCTCTTTTCAAAAGCTCCCGAGATAACTCTTTTTGATTTCCGCTCAATTCAATTACCTGTTCAAGAAAATATGCGGTCAACATGGCAGTCGCAAAATACAAGCTTTAATTTTGATGAAATGATAAAAACTGAACCTGCACCTGCATTAATTGCCGGAGCAGCAGGTTATACTTTTAATGAAGTAGACAAATTTTTGGGTAAACTTGGCAATCCAATCGGGATAAAAAGCTATAAGCCTTATAATTCAATGGGTGAAGATTTCCTTCAGAATTATTTTGGTATGATTGGGGTACCAATGGATTTAGTGCCCGAATTTCCGGCAAGTTCGAAAATGATTCTTCTTACTGAATCCGCTAAATATGATCCTGAGATTGTTGATAAAATAAAAGGTCAGCTTATGTCAGGTAAAAATGTAATGATAACTTCGGGATTGTTGAGAGCACTTCAGGGGAAGGGAATTGAAGATATCGTTGAACTCAATTGCCTTGACAGAAAATCTCTTGTGAATAATTTTTTTATCGGGCGAAGAGGGCATTTATTATATGAATCCAAAGAAAAAATTTTAATTCCACAGATTCAATATTTAACAAATGATGCATGGGAAGAAATTTCCGGTCTTAATTCAGGATTGGGATGGCCGCTTCTCCTTTCGGCAAGTTATGCCAAAGGAACACTGTATGTATTAACTATACCGGATAATTTTGCTGACTTGTATAATCTTCCACCTGAAGTTTTGAATCGGATCAGGCAAATACTTACAGAAGATATTAATTTGCGTCTTGAAGGACCATCACAAGTAAGCCTCTTTATATACGATAATAATACTTTTATTGTTGAATCATTTCTGCCGGAAGAAAAATCGGTTAAAGTAGACATCGGAATTAAGTCTGGAAAAATAACAGATTTACTAACAGGAAAAGAATTCAATTTGACTCCTGAGAAAACTGATAATATCTGGAGAAGAAATTCTAAAACCGAATCATCCATTGAGATTAAAATTAAACCGCATTCATATGATGTTTTCAGATACAGTGAATAAATGATAAAAGATTATTGGTAATTAATTGCTAAATGCCTACTGATTTTTTGGTTCGAAAATATCATTTTTGCATAAAATAGTTATGTTATATCAAGTTAAGATTAACCTATTGCTAATCAATTTATAATATCTTAATTTAGAATCAACATAAAAAATAACAAGGGGTTCATTTCAATTAAAATTAAATCTTAAGAATTATAAAATTCATAAATAAGATTCATCCGGTAAAATAATTTTTGGTTTTTTTAAGGGAGGTCAAAAATGAAAAAATTTTTACTGCTTTTTCTTTTGCTCTATACATATTCGTTTGCTTATACTTCTCTGTATGTTCAGGATCCGAGGACCTGGGGCGGGCTTCAAATGGGAACTATCGAGGAGGCTGTTGTTTCTTTAAAACCGCTTGGTATTTATATGCAAACAGATCTTTATCTGACATTTTCTGCAAGAAATACAAGCTACAGCAGTTCAGATACTCTTGAAGTACAATATCTTTTTGATTTACCTGCTAATGCAATAGTTACAGATTCCTGGTTGTGGATGGAGCAGGATACAATTAAAGCTAAAATAATGGATCAATGGACAGCTTCATCCATTTATGAAAGTATCATCAAAAGGAGAAGAGATCCTTCTATTCTCTTTAAGAGAGATGCAACTCAATATGAGTTAAGGATATTCCCGATGCCGGGAGATAAAACAAGAAAAGTAAAAATTTCTTATCTGGTGCCGACGCAATGGACTGCTTCTCTGGTTTCAGCTTCTTTGCCTACAAATCTTCTCAGCGTATCAGCTAATCCTTTAAATAATTTTGAACTAGATGTAAGTTTATCTCGGGAATGGAAAAATCCGCAAATCCTGGAATATCCGGATATAGTTTTTCAAAGTATTAACGATTCTACTTCAGGGAATTTCTATAAGGCAGAAATTCCAAATGAAGCAATTCAACATACTCTTAACTTCAGTGTTAGCTCACCGCTTCATAATGGTATTTTTGTAAGCAAATTGGAGTATGGTAATGAAGGGATATACCAGATGGCTTTTCTACCTTCGAAGGTATTAAACATTTCTGTTCCAATTAAAGTTGCTATCTTAGTCAACTATGATGCTTCAAAGAGCTCAATTACCAAAAGTGAACTTCTATCAAATTTGAAGTCCTTGATTATATCCAATTTATCATCAAAAGATTCTTTCAACTTAATATTTTCAAAAGCTAATATTATGAGAATAAGTAATGAATGGATAAAAGCTGATTCCTCAACAGTTGACAGCATTTTTAACGATTTGGGAGAAGATCAGATTGCTGATTATAGTAATTTACCTTCTCTCTTAGCCGATGGAATTGATTTTGTGAAAAATAATGGTAATGATGGAAATATTCTGCTTGTTGCAAGCTCCGATCAGGTTGGTGATTATCAGCCTGCCAATCAATTAATAAACGATTTACTTAATTTGATGGAACCCGTAATTCCAATCAGTGTAGTAAATTTTCAGAATCAAAATTATAGTTACCATTATATTAACGGGCAAAATTATTTTGGGGATGAATATTTTTACGATAACATTACCAGAATAACATCCGGAGATTATTTCACACTTTATAATTCCACATCAACTTTTTCTAAATTACTTTCTGATGCATTTCAATCACTTAGCGGCGTTATAACTTCTTTTGATCTGCATACAAAACTTGAAAACGGATTTTGTTATGCCCGCTATAACCTTGATTTAAATACTAATTCAATACCTCTGAATAAACCTATATTACAAATTGGTAAATGCCAGGGGAATTTCCCGTTTATTATTGAAGCTTCCGGGATTTATCAGTTTATTCCATTTTCAAAACAGTATATTCTTGAGGATACATTATTATTTAATTCTGATAGTCTGATTGAAAAGATGTGGGCCGGGAATTATATAAATTTTTTGGAAAACCAGGCACAAACAAATACGATTATAAATGAAATCGTTTATAATAGTATAAGTGATAGAATTTTATCACTTTATTCAGCTTTTATTTGTCTGGAACCTAATATGGAAAACCAGGTTTGCTATGACTGCATGGACGATAATGGAGGTGGAACAATTATTGGTGTTAAAGATTCAATTAAAGAAAATAAAAATGATAGCCTTTTAGTGAGTGCATATCCAAACCCGTTTAATAGCCAGGTAAATTTAAGAATTAAATTGCCTGATAATTATAATCCGGATAATGTAACTTTCAAATTATATAATATCCTTGGTCAATTAATAAAGACATTTCATCCAGGTTTTTTCAAAGATCAAAAAGAATTCAAATTTATATGGGACGGGAAGAATGATAATGGAAATATTGTTTCATCGGGAAATTATTTCTTTGTTGTTACTACACCTGAAAAAGTACACTCCATGAAATTAATTCTCTTAAAGTGAAATTTATTCATTCAATATTACCAGATCTTTTCATCAGAATTATAGAGCAGCTTTAACGGCTGCTCTGTTGTTTTAAAATAGACAATAGATTATCGCTTTTCAGCATAATTACATTAAAATATTTTAATAATGAAATTTTAAAAATGCGGTATAATCATTGATTATTAAGTAATTAAATCAATATGAATATTTAACTAAAATTCTATTTCTTAAATACAGTACAATATTGAGAGTAATTACAAACTATAAATGCCTTGAGAATGTAAATCCCAGGCAAAACGAATACAATCCGATGGAAATTAAAATTGTAAAATTATTATATACCTGAAATAATTTGCTATTTAAATAAATGACATGATTTTGTTGACACGATCTTTAAATAAAAGATCATAATTTTCCATACAATATTCTATACTTAAAATAAATTGAGAGATGCTATATGAAAATGCTTACAAGAGTTACTCTGTTTATAATGTTTTCTATATTAATGATCGGAGAAATTAAAGCTCAGCCTGAACCGCCTATAAATTTAAAAGCTACACAAAATAATTGGGGTAATTATGTATATGTTAATCTGAAATGGGATATTACTGGTTCTATTATGAGACATGAAAGATTCAACATTTACAGAAAAAAGGGAGCTATTTCCGATTCAGGCAGTTTCCGAAGAATATATTCTCATATTTTTTATAATTCCTGGATAGATAAATTTGTTCATAGAGGCGAAACATACTCATACTTTGTTACATCTGTTAACAGGGACGGCGAAAGCAAACCGTCTGATACTGTAGAAGTTGAACTGGATACAAATCTTACAAAAGCATACGCATACGGAACAGTAAAGAATAATATTACCGGTTATGTAATTCCTCATGTCAGTGTATCCTTTGTCCCGGTGTTTGGATGGGGAAGAATAAATGTCTGGACTGATAGTTCAGGGAATTATACTGCAGCTCTTTATCCCGGGACTTACATAATTCTTGCTAATGCAGAGGGATACTTCCCTGAATTTTATAATGATACAAGGGATATTTTTGATGCTGATAAAGTCACCTTTGATTCAAATGATAGTTTAAATTTTGATATTAGTCTCCAGCCGCATCAACAGCTAAGTAAGTATATGCTCAGCGGAAGTGTGAAAGACTCGTTAGGGAATCCAATAAAAGCTATGGTGGAATTATACAATGTAACTGCAAATTCATTTCACAGAAGATTTTATCGGGCTGTAACTGATAGTTCAGGAAATTATTCTGTTAAGGTTAGGGAAGGGGATACACTTGTTGCATATGCTCATTCATTCAATAAAAATTATTTCCCGCAATTTTTTAATGATAAAGAAAGCTTTTTAACCGCGGATAGAATAGGCATTTCAGCAGATGCCGGGGATATAAATTTTGTACTCATACACAAACCGGTATATAATAATGGAATTAGCGGAACAGTAATGAACAGTGACACTATGGGAGTTGAATCTTTAATTCTTGCTACCAGATTAGGAGTTAAAGAAGATCACCATAAAAAATATACCGCTTTTTCCGATTCACTTGGTAACTATTCATTTACTAATCTGTATCCTGGAAATTATATATTACTTGCAATACCTGCCGGAGATTATATTCCGACTTTCTTCCGTTATGACGGAACACAGAATTTACACTGGAAAGACGCTGATTCCATTGTTGTGAATTCTTCCGGTATGGTTTCAGATATTAATTTTTCAGTTTCGGATAGACCTGATTCAGGGGAAGATTATGTAAGCGGAAAAGTTAATGATGATTCAGGTAATCCTGTTGCCGGTGCATTAGTATTTGCAAAAGATGATAACCAGCAAATTTATTCTTTCGGTATTACAAACCAGGAAGGGATGTATAAAATAACAGGTCTAATCCCTGGTACTTATTCAATATCTTCTTCTTCATATGGATATAGTGATGGAAATCCGGCTTCGGTTTCACTTGATTACAGCAGTAATTATTCAGGCAATGCTTCATTTACAATGACTTCTGAAGAAGTTACAGTCGTAAATAAAAATATTGAATTAAATTCTTTTAAATTAAATCAGAATTATCCTAATCCTTTCAATCCAAGTACAACTATTAACTTTGTTGTTCCTTACCAGACAAGAGTGACCTTAAAAGTCTATAATGTGCTTGGAAGTGAAGTTGCTACACTTGTGAATGGAGAAAAACCCGCCGGGAGTTATAATGTCAACTTCAATGCAGGTAACCTGGCAAGCGGTGTTTATTTTTACCAGTTAAAAGCAAACAATTTTATTTCTACTAAAAAGCTCATGCTTATTAAATAATTTTTCTCTTAAGGAATGAAAAAGAGCCGCCATTAAGAAATGACGGCTCTTTTTATTTTTAATAAATATTACATTAATTTCTTAATATTCCTGACAGCCTGCTTGATCCTCTGTTCATTTTCTACCATAGAAATTCTCAGATAACCTTCACCATATTCACCAAAAGCTATCCCGGGAGATGTAACAACTTCTGCTTCATCAATTAATAGTTTGGAAAACTCTAATGAACCCATCTCTTTAAATTTATCCGGTATAGGAGCCCATACAAACATACTTGCCCTGGGCTTCTTTACATTCCAGCCAATCTTATTTAATCCTTCTACTAACACATCTCGTCTTTTTAAATAAACATCGGCAATAGCTTTTGTAACTTCAGGGGGGGAATCAAGTGCAGCAATTGCGGCAACCTGTATCGGTGTAAACATGCCGTAATCGTAAAAACTTTTTAACTTGGCCAAAGCACCGCAGATTTCCTTATTTCCTATACAAAAACCTACCCGCCAACCAGCCATGTTATAGCTTTTTGACATAGTAAAAAATTCTACCGCAATATCTTTTGCACCTGGAACCTGTAAAATTGAAGGTACTTTTGTACCGTCAAAGACTATATCGCTGTAAGCCATATCATGAACAACAACCATATTTTTTTTCTTTGCGTAATTTACAACCTCTTCCAGGAAGGCAAGATCAACTACGGCAGTAGTCGGATTTGAAGGGAAGTTGAGTATAAGCATTTTAGGGCGCGGCCACATGTCCCTTGTAATGTGAGAAATATCCGGAATAAAATCATTCTCCTCACTTAATGGTATCGATACTACATTAGCGCCTGCTGAAGTTACACCGTAAATGTGAATAGGATATGTCGGGTTTGGCGCCATAACCACATCGCCTTCATTTAAAATAGCAAGACATAAATGAGATAAACCTTCCTTGCTACCTATTGTTGCAACTGCTTCAGTTTCCGGATCAATATCCACATCAAAATCTCGTTTATATTTTCTTGCAATCGCTTTCAATAACCCCTGTATTCCTTTTGATCTTGAATACCTGTGAGTTTTGGGATCATCTATGGTAGCTTTTAATTTGTCAATTATAAATTTCGGAGTAGGATTATCAGGATTGCCCATTCCAAGATCAATTATATCTATTCCTTCTCTTCTTTTTTGCAGCTTAATAGAATTTAATTCTGCAAATAAATAGGGAGGAAGCCTGTCTAATCTATTGGCAAATTTCATTTATGTTGATTCCTTTTAATTTAATTTAATTTAATTTATAATTTTAATTTTTAAGTCTTATACTTTGCCTAAGACTTTGCCTTAAGCTAGATTTAGAGTAATCTTATGATTAAGATTAAGAGAATTATTCATAATCATTTAATTGTTTCCTTTTGGGTATAAATCATTCCACCATTGAGGCTGATCTTTTAAATATTTATCAAACCATGCGATAATAGTTTTTGTCCATTCTTTCCTTCTTTCGTATTCCATAATATGGTGGTTAGAACCCGTAATCTGAACAAATTCTACTTCTTTATTCAATAATTTAAGTGCAGTATATAATTGGAGACTTTCACCGAACGGCACATTAGTATCCGCTGATCCGTGTAAAAGTAAAAGCGGTGTGGTTATTTTGTCGGCATTAAATAAAGGACTATGGTTAACATAAATATCTTTTCTATTCCATGGAAAACTATTTGCCGATGCTACTGCGCTATATTGATAACCCCAATAACCAATACCCCAATAACCTGCGAGCGAACTTATGCCGGCATGTGAAATTGCAGCGGTAAAAATATTTGTTTTAGTTAGCAGGTTTTCTGTCATAAATCCACCGTAGGATGCACCGATGCATCCTACTTTTTTCGGATTGACAAAAGAATGTTCAGACAGAAATTTTTTAGTTCCATCAATAATTTCCTGAGCAGTTGTCTTGCCCCAGTCATTAACATGGTAAGCCGAAAAATCCTGACCGTAACCGATAGCCCCGCTCGGCTGAAGAACATAAACTACAAATCCATTAGCGGTATAAATATTAAAAGGATATCTTCCTTCAAAAGATTGATCAACCGGTACAGTGCCGCCATAATAATAAACTATGCATGGATATTTTTTACTACTGTCAAAATCAGGCGGGTAATAAATTAATCCGTCAATTGTTGAATCTCTTTCATTATCAAAAGTCCATTTTTCAGTCTTACCTAATTTAATTTCTCTGAAACTTTCTTTACCCGGATCATAAAGCAGCTTAGATTTATTATCTGTTAAATTTATAAAATAAAATTTCCCGGGTTCAGTTGCACTTGAACCATAATAAACTGCATTTGAGGTTTCTCTGGCAAAGTCTATTGATTCGGTAACTTCGGTTTTGAGATCAACTTGTTTATAATTCCTGGTAATTAAATCATATTTATACAAATTTTGATATGTTTTATCAACCGTATTAAAATAAATTGAATTGTCATTCTTACTCCAGTACGAAGTTAAAATTGACGGATTAAATTTCCTTGATATAGCATCAACATTTTTTGTTTTTAAATCATAAATATAAGCCTGGATATCGAAATCATTTGGAATTCTGTTATTCGATATAACATCCCCCTTATCACCGAATAGGGAAGGACCGCCTAAAAATAATATTTTATTTCCATCAGGTGAAAACTTTGCATCAGTTGACCAATATAAATTCATTAATGAATCAAGTTTCATCGTCTGAATATTTAGAATAAAGTAAGTTAAGTAAGAATAAGGCCTCTCTGTTGTTTCATTGGTCTTTGTTGAGATTAATAATTCTTTGCCGTCAGAACTAATATCATTTATATAGGTTGTTTTATTTCCGGCAGTTAATCTTATTTTCGTTCCTTGCGGAATATTAACCATGTATAAAAAACTTTTTGTACGAAAATCCGGCTGCCGATCCTCAAGACCTTCAAATCTTTTTAATCCTTTCCTCATTATTTTACTTTCTTCAGGTCTTTCATTTACACTATAAATAATATAGCTGCCGTCAGGTGAAAAAATGAAACCGTTAAAATTTTCTATATTCTCCAGAATTTTTTCAGATGAACCATCCTTTACGTTACAAAACCAGAGAGTAGTTTTGTATTTCTCCTTTTCTGTATATACAAAACTTTTGTCCTTGGGATTCCAGGTAATTGAAGATATTGACATTCCACCTTTGAATGAACGAAATAATGACCCATCCTTTGTCCTGTATAAATTTATCCAGTTTTCTTTATTGCCATTTTCATTTATAACTTGTGAAACGGTAACTGATGCTAGTTGTCCATCCGGTGAAATTGAAATGCCTCCGATTTTCGGATCTTCCAGGAGATTCTTAATATTTACAAAATGTTCCGGATTTAATGAAGTAGTCAAATCAGATTTGGTAAAAGGAGTATCCAAAGCAACATTTGCATCTATTTCCCAGTTTGAAACCATTGCAGGATCTTTTAAACTTTTTATTATAAGAAGATGTTTACCTTCTTCCAGTTTCATATCATATGTTGATTTTTCAGGAGTACAAGCGGAAGTATCGGGCTTAAGATTCTGGGATGAATTTTTTGACAATATTTCTTTCCCATCTATATAAGCTTTAAATAACTGGCAGGAACTGATTTCCAGTTTCCCGCTTAACCATCTGTCGGCATTAATATAAACAGCAAGATAATTGACTTCGGGTTCTACTTTATTTTCTTCTTTGAACTTAATTTTTTCATTTGTTGAAGAAATCTTTTCCCATTTAAAGGTTTGAGCATTATTCCAGGAAAAAATTTTGTTTTCTCCTGGATTTAATTTCTTAATATTTACATCATTAAATTTTAAAATATCTTTTATACCGAATTTCTCGTTATTTAGTACCGGGAAGGGGATTGTGATATTTCCAATTCCAAGCCATTCATTTATCATTACAGAATCTTTCTTACTTTGACCTGTAATGAAAGATGAAAGAAAAACAAAAAACGCCAGAGAGTATCTGAGTTTCATAAATAATTCATTTTTTATTTGTTGTAGATAACAAAAATAATAATAAAATGTAATTGATATAATGTTGTATGTTTTAACAATAGAAATTATTTTTGCTCCGGGTTTAATAATTTGAAATTAATTGAAGGACAACGATGAAAAAAGGTTTATTTATTATACTGCTTTTATCTTTAGTAATCTGCAACGATATGTATGCACAGGAAAAGTCTATAAAGAAATATGGAGCTGTAACAAAGTTTGATCCTACCAGAAATCCTGCACAGGATGTTAAAGATGCTGTGATTGAAGCTGAAAAAAATAATAAAAGAATTATTTTAGATGTTGGCGGTAATTGGTGTATATGGTGTCATAGAATTGATAATTTTATTGATGAAAACAAAGATCTTTCCGATTTACTGCAGAAGAATTTTATTGTCGTAAAAATAAACTACAGCCCTGAAAACAAGAATGAAATATTCTTATCCCGCTACCCGAAAATACCAGGCTACCCTCATTTTTTTGTCCTGGAGGAAGATGGAGAATTAATTCACTCGCAGGATACAGGCAAATTGGAAAAAGGGAAGGGATATGATAAAGCGAAGTTTATTGCCTTTCTTAAAAAATGGGCACCACGGAAAAATAAGTAAAGATTTTAAAAATAATGAGTCTTCAATTCAAATCGTCAATCAATTTGTTCCATCAATCCTGCGAATTTGTGATTTATGATTGTTGACTGATGAATATCGTAAGCACAACCTCATTACACCGACTTCAATCATCATTCATCAATTTACCTTGCTCGATCTCGACCTAAGTCCTTTCCGATAAGAAATCTTTTATATTGAAAGAAGATTCGGAATAAATGTTACGATTAAAATTATTCCGGGAAATGTCTGCATATAGATCCTGTTTGCTTTTGTAATTTCTTAAATAAAATATTCTGACTTTATTTCTGTTTTTAATCAGCCAGTTTAAGGTAATTTTCATTTTTTCTAGATCTTCATCACTGGGAAGTGAATCGAAGTTAATTATATTTGCAAAGTAATCATCAAGTGATTCTTCAAAATCATCTTTCTCTTTTAGATTTCCTTTCTTGACGAAGATTTTACCAGACAGCATTAAAACATAATCCCTAGTAAGACCTTCAGTAATCTCAAAAATTACTTTCGCACTATTTACAGGTTCGGAGAGCAAAGATTGTTTATGAGTCTGGGCTAAAATCATATCAATTAATTCTTTAGTTTCCGCGGCTTTTTCATACTTTTGCTGTGATGAATAATCTTTCATCTTATTAATTAACCTGTTAAGGGCAAATTGATTTTTCCCGTATAAAAATTCATAAACTTTATTTAATTCTTCTATATAAAAATCTTTTTCCTTAATTATACATGGTGCCATACACCTTTCAATCTCGGCAAGGAAACAAGCCCTGCCTTTCATAAATTCAGGTTCATCACATTCCCTTAATGCAAAAGTTCTGTTTATCATTTCAAAGACTTTTACAGCCTGTTTTTTATTTATAAATAATCCGAAATAATCATTGCCGTCAAAATCAAAATAGTTGCATACTTCAAGCGAGGGAAATTCTGAAGATGAATTTACCCTTAAAAAATATTTGTTACCGTATTTTTTAAGAAAAGTATTATGCCGGGGATTTATAACTTTTATTGATTCAGCTTCATTTAACAGCGCGGTTAATTCCGAATTTGTAATTTCAATTTTTAATCTTTTGGTTTGCTGAATAATTTTCTTAGCTTTTCGCGGAGCACCTGGTGAGAAATAAGACCTAACCCTGTTCTTTAACGATTTTGCTTTACCGATATAAATTATCTTGTTTCTTGAATTGAGAAAATAATATGTCCCCGGAGCATCAGGTAAAGAAGCAATATCATCAGCTAATTTTTTATTTATTTTAGAACTAAGCGGTTTTTCCCCGGGTATATATTGAAAATTCAGAAGTTCGCCAATGGTTTTTATTTTAAAATTTTCTTGAATTTCTTCAACCATCTTTAAAAAAGCCAAAGCAGTAACTTCTGCATCTGCCATAGCTCTATGAGCATTTTTATTGTGGAGTTTGAGATGCCTGCAAACTGAATTTAAAGATTTTTTTTTCAGTTGAGGGTAAAGCCTGCGGGCTAATTTTAGAGTGCAAAGAGTTAAATTATTAATATTGGTTTGATTGCATGAAATAAATTCTTTTCTCAGGAAACTTTTATCAAAAGAAATATTATGACCGGTTATAATACTGGTTGATATAAATGTAGAAACCTTATCAGCTATTTCCTCAAAAAAAGGAGCATTAAAAACTTCATCATTTGTGATACCTGTAATGTTGGAAATATAATATGGTATGTTTCGAGCTGGATTTACAAGCGAATGAAATTTTTCAACAATTTTAAGATTCGAAATTTTAATTATTCCGATTTCAATTATATTGTTTGAACGGGGTGAAAGTCCTGTGGTCTCTACGTCGATAACGCAGAATTCGGCTTGTTCAATATTCAGAGAAAGAAAATTATCGTTCATGAAAGCAAAACACAAATAGATTTGATTTAAAAATTATAAAAATCCATATAAATTGAAATACAAATACAGTAATATCTTCTTTTCGATAAGATTTAATATGAATTTTAAAATACTAAAAAGTAAAAATTATGTTTATATGAGAAGAAAAATAATTATTTTTTTTTGTAAAAAGATATTATTTGAATAATAGTTACAAAACGGACTAAAAAAGCAGTTATCCTGATAATAAAAATTGTAAGATTTGCTTGACATTATAAATTATGTGAAATATATTTTAATTATGAAAAAAGTTGTTGTATTATTTCTACTGATATTAGCCGCAACAGTTTTTGCAGGGGCGTATTTTTATGATTTTAACGTTTATCATGATGGGGATAATGTAGTAATTACATGGAAAACGTTACAGGAGGATAATATAAGAGAATTCGTAGTTCAAAGAAGCACACCTCAAAGTTCATTTGTTGATATTGCATCCATTAAATCCAAAGGAAGTAATTCTTCTTATTCATATACAGATGAGTCTGCATATAAAACAAGTGATCTCGTTTTCATTTACCAAATAAAAATTGTTGGTAATGATCCAAGCGATGTAACTTATTCAAAACCGCAATCTGTTCTGCAAAATGTATCGGGTGTTAAGCAGACCTGGGGCAGTATTAAAGCAATGTTCAGATAATTTCCCCTATCTTATTTTTCTGTTTTTCCAGATAATTTTTTGTTATTTTAACATTTTTATTTTTAAATGTTGAATAAAATTTTTATATGATAAAATTTTCATCTCCGATCTATTTAGCTTCAAAATCTCCCCGCAGAAAAAAACTTCTTAATCAACTAAATATAAAATTTAAAGTAATTAATCTTCATATTAATGAAGCGAGCAAAAACGGTGAATCACCTGCAGGCATGGTTAAAAGGCTCTCAAAAGAAAAGATGGCGAAAGCACTTGAAAAGATTGATGATGGAGTTATTATTACTGCAGATACAATTGTCGTTATTGATAATAAAATTCTTGGGAAACCTAAAGATAAAAAAGATGCTGAAAAGATATTAAAAAGATTAAGCGGAAGAACACATACAGTTTATACCGGTTTCTCTGTCTTTAATTGCAGAAACAACAAATTTATTACGGACTTTGAGAAGACAAATGTGACATTCAGGAAATTAGGGCAGAATGAGATTAAAAATTATATTGCTTCGGGAACACCGATGGATAAAGCAGGTGCATACGGAATACAAGATGATTTCGGAGCTGTTTTTATTAAAAAGATTAATGGCGATTATTATAATGTTGTAGGATTACCGCTTTCCAGTTTGTATGATTCATTAAAGAAGATAATGTGAAAGATGCTGTTTGTTAGATAAGATTAAAAATAAAATTTTAATATCTCTTGTCTTTGCAGGAGTAATTTACCTGGCATTTTCTGTTTATGCTAATTTCGATAATGTAATATCTGCTTTTGGTTCTTTCAACTGGTTATGGCTCCCGGTTCTGCTTTTATTATCGTTTGCAAATTATTTTGTAAGATTTTTAAAATGGGATTACTACCTTTCCGTAACAAATATAAATTTAAATTGGATTGATTCATTCTCAATATTTATGTCCGGTTTAATAATGAGTATAACACCGGGTAAAGTTGGCGAATTGATGAAAGCATATCTTGTGAAACAAATTAAAAGCGTACCTGTTAGTAAAACAGCTCCGATTATTTTTGCGGAAAGAATAACCGATTCAACTTCTTTACTTATTATCTCTGTTGCGGGCGCTTATTCATTTTCTTATGGAACCGATATTTTAATATTTATTTCACTTTTCCTGGTATTATTATTAGCTGTAATAAGTAATAAAAAGATTGCTTTACCATTATTAAAGCTTCTTGAAAAAAATAAATATTTAAATAAATACCTGGAAAAAATCCATAATGCATATGAAAGTTCCTACCAGCTGCTCCGTCCTCTGCCTTTGTTTTATATGACAGTGGTCAGCTTAATTTCCTGGTCATTTGAATGTTTGAGTTATTATTTAATTCTAATTATTTTTAAAATGGATGTTGGAATTTTATGGGCATCATTTAGCTATGCATTTGCAACTATTGTAGGTGCTGTATCTATGCTGCCGGGCGGATTAGGTGTTACGGAAGGTTCTTTAACTTTTTTAGCTATCGATAAGGGTTTACCTAAGGATATTTCTGTTGCATCTACATTCATTGTCCGGGTTGTGACTTTATGGTTTGCCGTACTCGTAGGAATTATTGGTGTTTCTTTTTATCAAAACAGGTTCGGAAAAATTTCTGTAGAGTCTGTTTCAAATCAATGAAATAATTTGATTATAACAGTTTAATAAAAATTTGCATAAAAATAACTAAAAAAATGTAATATATCACGTTGATCATATAAACTTTCCTTGATTTTACTAAGGGTGCTTGTTATATTCTATGCATGTAATTATACTAAATAAAAGGAGATAATCATGGCTAGCGAAAATAACTCAGGTTCCAGTGTATTCTTAGGATTTTTAGCCGGTGGTGCAATCGGTGCTGTCCTAGCGTTATTATATGCTCCTAAAACCGGCCGTGAATTAAGAAATGACATTAAAAGCAGAACTGATGAATATTTAGATGAAGCCGATAGGTATATTGCCGAAGCAAGAGACAAGGCAAAAGTTCTTATTAACGACGGGAAGAAAAAATCGGAGAAGATTATTAATGATGCTAAGGAAAAATCCGAAGCTATACTTAAGGATGCAGAGAAAATCTTTAACGATGCAAAAGCAAAAGCTTCCGGTAACATAGACGAAAGTAAAAATATACTGGAAAATGAGACGAATAATCTGAAAAATGCATTTAAAGCTGGTGTTGACGCGTATAAAGAAACAAAAAAATCTTCATAATATCCAGGTTATTTATTATGGAGATAACTAATATTTTATACATCGTTTTACTGGCTTCCGCATCTGCATTATGTGTTGCATTAATTGTATATCTTAATAAGATTACAAAATCAGTCAACAGACTGGAAGATGAGGTTAAAGATGTTGCAAATAAATCAAAACCTTTAATCCTTTCTGTTAACAATCTTACTGAAAAAATTAACAGCATTGCCGATGATGCAAAAACAATAGCAGATGATGCAAAAGATCAGGTTGATATAATAAAAAGCATTGTTTCGGATGTAAAAGAACATGCAGATAAAATACTGGAATTTGAAGAAAAAGTCAGAAGAGGTATTGAGGACCCTTTTTCAGGTATGATCATTAACCTCTCTGCATTTGTTAACGGGATAAATACTTTTTGGAAAACCTACAAAGGAAAACATCATACATAATTAAATCTTACCTTGAATTGAAGGAGGAACTCATTTGAAAGAATATGAAAGCGGAGCAATCCGCAATATCGCATTGATAGGTCATGGAGGAAGTGGGAAGACCTCACTTTCCGAAATTATATTATATACAGCAGGTGAAACTAACAGGATCGGTAAAATTTCGGAGGGTAATACTGTATCTGATTATACACCTAATGAAGTTGAAAAACAAATATCAATATCTACATCATTGCTTCACGTTGAGTGGAATAATACTAAAATTAATATTCTGGATACACCAGGATATTCGGATTTTATAGGTGATGTTAAATCAGCTATGAGGATTTGTGATACCGCGGTTATTGTACTGAAATCTGCCGAAGGTGTTGAGGTTGGATCCGAAAATACTGCAAAATTTGTAAATGAATATAATTTACCTTTTGCTGTTCTTATTAATAAAGTGGATAATGAACACTCAACATTTACAAAAACCCTGCAGCAATCTAAAGATCGAATATCCGCAAATTCCATAGTAATCACTTTTCCCACAAATGAAGGAAATAATTTTAATTCGGTTATTGATGTTGTAAAGATGAAAGTTTTTACTTATGGGGAAGCCGGCAGCAAGCAGGTTTCTGAAAGTGAAATTCCCAGCGATTTTAAAGATCAAGCTGAAGCATACAGGCTTGAATTGGTAGAAAAAGTTGCCGAAACTTCCGAGGACCTGATGAATAAATATTTTGAAGAAGGTTCTTTGTCTGATGAAGATCTCGAGAAAGGCTTACGACTTTCTATTTTACAAAGAAACTTCACACCGGTTTTTGCTGTTTCAGCGGAAAAAGCTATCGGGATGAACAATTTCTTAGATTTTACGGCTAAATATCTCCCTTCACCTGAAGAAAGAGGAGGAGAAGAAGCTGTACTAAAAGATACCGATAAAAAAGTTTTGGTTAAACCTCAATCGGATGGTGAACCTGTAATGTTTATATTTAAGACTATATCAGAACAGCACGTTGGAGAGCTTTCTTTATTTAAAGTCTTTTCGGGTCAAGTCTTTGCCGGTCTTGATCTGATTAACCAGAATAATAGTAAAACAGAAAGATTGAGTCAGCTTTCAATTCTTAACGGGCATAAAAGAAAAGACATTACGAATATTTTTGCAGGCGATTTAGGTGCAGTTGTAAAACTTAAAGACACACATACTAACAATACTTTATCATCCAAGAATTTTTCAGTAATAATTAATAAAATAGAATTTCCAGAAACAGTAATCAGAAGTGCAATAATTCCGAAAGCTAAAGGAGATGAAGATAAAATAAGTTCCGGCCTTCATACTCTGCACGAAGAGGATCCTTCTTTCAATGTTAATTTTGAACCTGAATTATCTCAAACAATAATTTCCGGACAAGGCGAACTCCAGCTTTCTTTGGCAGTAAAGAGATTAAAGGAAAGATATGGGGTCGATGTGGATATTGTTGAACCGAAAGTGCCGTATAGAGAAACCATTAAAGGAAAGGCTGATGAAGTAGAATATAAGCATAAAAAACAATCCGGTGGTAGAGGACAATTTGGTCATGTTCTTTTTAAGATAGAACCTTTGCCGCGTGGTAAAGGCTTTGAATTTGTTAATGCTATTGTCGGTGGAGTTGTTCCAGGCAGATTTATTCCTGCTGTTGAGAAGGGAATAGTTGAGACAATGGAGAAAGGAGTATTATCTGGAAATAAAGTAGTAGATGTTAAGGTAACTTTATTTGATGGCTCGTACCATTCTGTAGATTCCGATGAAATGTCGTTTAAGCTTGCCGCATCGCAGTGTTTTCGTAAAGGATTTGCTGAAGCTAAACCGATTCTTCTTGAACCAATTTACGATATTGAAGTTACTGTCCCTGAAGAATTCATGGGGGATGTAATGGGTGATATATCAAGTAGAAGAGGAAGAATTTTAGGAATGGATTCAGACGGACATTTCCAGGTAATTAAAGCTCAGGTACCTTTAGCCGAACTATATAAATATTCTTCTAATTTAAGGAGCTTAACTTCCGGACGTGGAAGCCACAGAAGAAGCTTTTCACATTATGAAGATGTTCCAAAAGAAGTTGAACAAAAGGTTATTGAAGAATATAATAAATCCAGAGAAGAAGGGCATTAAACATGCCCGCCATAGTGAAGCGAAGGCGGGATTGCATGGTATTATAATTTAATTAAATTGCATTTTAAATATTATAAGGCGGTGATACCGCCTTTTTATTAAGAAAAATAATATGGAAAAACTTTGGTCACCATGGCGTACAGAATATATAGATTCTTTTAATAGTAAAGAAGAAAAAGAAGGTTGTGTCTTTTGTGGTTTGTCTAATGAAAATGTTGATGATCCAAATAGTTTGGTTATTGATAAAGGTGCTTTAACTTTTACTGTTTTAAATTTATACCCTTATAATAATGGTCATTTGATGATTGTTCCGTACAGACATACAAGTGAGTTCACTTCTTTGAGTATTGAAGAAAACATCGAATGTATGGAAAAGCTGCAGTTTTCCTTAAAGATGCTTGAATATGTTTATAAACCGGAAGGATTTAACATTGGATTAAATCTTGGACGTGTCAGCGGAGCAGGAATTCACGAACATATCCATTTTCATATTGTTCCCAGGTGGAATGGCGATACTAATTTTATGCCTGTATTAGGAGAGGTAAAAGTTATTTCACAGGATTTATTGGTTACTAAAAAGAAATTATTGGAAGCTAAAAAGAAATTAGTTTCCTGAAATATCACAATATTCTCTATAACCCGCCTATTTATTACATTGAATTTGAAGAATATTCAACTAAATTTTTTATTTATAATAATTTATTAAGGTTCAGCTAATGATTTATCGAGTATTGCTTGTATTTGGTTTTTATTCAATAATTTTGGTTCTAAACGGTTGTTCTTCAGGCAGAGAAGTAAAAAATGAGAATGAAGAAAATAATTTGAAAGTTAAAAGGATAGTTAATATTGCAGCGGTCGAAAGAACATATATAAAAGAGAATAAGATAAAAGAGATCGAAAAGGTTAGTTTTATTTTAGATGAAGATGGGAATCCTGTTAAAGGAGAAAAATTATCGACAATTAGTTATAATCCTGATGGTTACATGACCGAAACTGACATTTATAATTCCAAAGGTCAGATAGAATATGTATACTCGTATAATTATAAAAATAATTTAAGAGTAAAAACAACCAGGTACACACAAGATGGTAAAACAGATAAATATTATACCTATACCTATAATAAATTTAAAAATAAAATTAAATCTAACAGGTATAATTTGAGCCATGATATGGATAAATATTATACTTATGAATATGAGGATTCAGGTAACTTAATTAAAGAAAACTGGTATGATAAAAACGGGAAAGAGGAGTACAGTGTAGAATACGAATATGATGAAAACGGGCAAAAAACAATTGCAAAGAGTTATAATAAAGATGACGATTTAGTTTATAAATATCAGTTTAAGTATGATAGCAAAGGGAATATTATAGAGGAAGAAAAATATGATCCCGATGGTGATAAAACCGGAATAATTCAGTACATATACAGATATTATTAAAAATATTTAAAATGCTTGAAAAAGTTAATTGCAAAAAGGTTTGTTAAGTATTATTTTAGTGCCACGAAAAAATAAGGGCTCGTAGCTCAGTTGGTTAGAGCAGCTGACTCATAATCAGCGGGTCGGAGGTTCAAGTCCTTCCGAGCCCACAAAAAAGTGCGAAAATAAAACGTTTTCGCATTTTTTATTTTAAATATTTCAGATCGTCCTAATGATTTTTAGGATTTAAAGTAGGGACTTTTTAAAAATTACTTGTTTCCTACCGAACAATATTGTAATGAAATCATCATTAAGAAAGTTCAGGAGTATGTGTAAACTTATATTTTGCTTTGAAGTTTTAAAAAAGTTTGACAAGCTGGGTTTGGGTATCAGGTAGTACTTTTAAAGTCTACAGAGATTGTAACAGAGATAACCAATATGATTATTATGAATCCACTGCAGAGTGGGGATATTTTGGCCTGTCTGCAGAAGCCTTTCGGCAAAGGCAGGAATAGACAATTATAGAGCCAGTAAATACAGAATTGTAAATTATAGTCCGTCTTCGTTTCCATAAATCGGAAATACGCCAGGCAGTCCTAGCTTCGCCAATAAATTGACCTCGCCAGGCAAGCTTAAAAAGAAATTCTTCCCTTGGAATGGTTTTGCAATGAAATTGTACTTTACTTATAAATGCTAACCTAATTTATGAAGGAAAAAAACTCGTCCCCTATAGTATTATTGTGTTTCTTAGTAAATACTTATTCATAGACATTTAGTGAAGGGAGTATGATTGGATTCATGGTTGGTTACATTATCTCGCTGCCTGAAAATGCTCTAGTACTTTTGTTAGCGTTTACGCCGCAAAAAACTATCCTTCTTAAGATTTAGCTTCTTCTAATTTCGCTTTTTCTTTTTCAGAACCATTATTCGAAACTTTATCTAGAATCCAATCAATTTGAGTTTTTTCAAGTGTCTCATTTTCAAGAAGTGCTTCAGCTAAAGCATCAAGCTTTATATGATTTATATTTAACATATTTTCAACTTTAAGTTCCATTTCCTTAATTATTTTTTGAATTTCTACATCAATAATTCTTCCTGTGAAATCGCTAAAATCTTTCGGTTCAGCTAATTCTCTTCCCAGAAACGGATGTTCTTCACCCAGTTTGAAAGCGACCGGGCCTAATTTATCGCTCATTCCCCATTGACAGACCATTTTCTTTGCAATCCTTGTAACCATTTTAAGATCACTTTCTGCACCGTTGGTATAGTCTTTAAAAATAATTTTTTCGGCTGCCCTTCCACCCAGGCTAACTGCAATTCTATCCAGCAGATATTGTCGTTTTAAATTATGCCTCTCAATTTCAGGAATTTGCTCTGTTACACCCAAAGCACGCCCACGCGGAATAATTGTTACTTTCTGCAAAGGATCGGTACCGGGAAGCAGCTTTGCAATTAATGCATGCCCGGCTTCATGATATGCAGTAACTTTTTTCTCCTCTTCGGTTATAATTTCTTCCCGTTTAGATCCAAGTAAAATTTTATCCCTTGCGTCATCAAAATCATCTTTATCAACTTTTTCCTTCTTTTTACGACCGGCAAGCAGAGCAGCTTCATTAACCAGATTCTTTAAATCGGCTCCGGAAAAACCCACAGTACGAGCTGCGAGATTTTCAAGCTCAACATTATCAGATAACGGAACATGTCGGGTATGAATTTCAATAATTTTCTTTCGTGCTTCCTTATAAGGAAGGTCAAGAGTAATTTGTCTATCAAACCTCCCGGGGCGTATTAAAGCAGTATCCAGAACATCCGGACGATTTGTCGCAGCCATAACAACAACAGATTCATTTTGTTCAAAGCCGTCCATTTCCGATAAGATTTGATTTAGAGTTTGCTCCCGCTCATCATGTCCACCGCCCAAACCTGTACCGCGTGCTCTGCCAATTGAATCTATTTCATCTATAAAAATAACAGATGGTGCTTCTTTTTTAGCATTTTCGAACATATTCCGTACACGGGAAGCACCCACACCAACGAACATCTCAATAAATTCAGATCCACTGATACTGTAAAAAGTAACATTTGCCTCCCCAGCAGTAGCACGTGCTAACAAAGTTTTACCGGTTCCCGGCGGTCCCATTAGTAATATCCCTTTTGGCATATTGGCTCCGAGTGCGGAAAATTTTCCCGGTTCCTTTAAATAATCAATAATTTCCTGAAGATCATTTTTTGCATTATTTAATCCCGCAACATCCTTAAATGTAATGTTGGATTTTTCTTTTTAAATCTTTTTGCAGTTGACTTCCCAACACCAAAAATACCTCCACCCATCATTCCACCTCCTTTGCCTTGAGTTTTTCTTCGCATATAAGCAAAGTAGGCTACTATTATTATTAAGGGGAGGCTAAGGAAAATAAAATATGTAATCCAACTATTATCACTTTTTTCTTCGGCATTAATTGTTACATTATTTTTCTCCAATATCGCCATCAAATCGGGATCTTGAATAGAAGGTTTAATTGTTGAAAAATTTTTATAAGCTGTTGTATCGCCGATTTTATATACCATTAAAAATTTATTTTGAAATTTACCGGAAATATTATTTCCCTGCATTGTAATTTCAGCAACATTTTTATCCGACACTTCTTGTTTGAATTTACTGTAAGGGATGTTTATCCTCGGGGGCCCCTCAAAAGATTTCATAAAATATGAATAAATCATCCATATTAAAAAAAAAGCTATAATTATTTTCCACCATTCTAACCCGGTATTAGGGATTTTATTAGGATTATTACTTTTACTTCTATTTGTTTTATTTTGGGAATTAATTGTCATTTGGAATTACTTCATTTCTTTAGGATTGAAAACAGATTTTATCTGGTTATCGATTGATTTTATTTTTTATCATTCTTTAACATAATATTTCACGTCAATCAACAAAGTCAACCCGAGGAAATTATTTTTTGCAATTCTTCTTTATTTAAGCCAAACTTAATTTTAAGTTTATCCCATATTGTACCATTTTTAGCTTCGTCATAACTTAAATCATTATCAGTTAAAATTGGATATCTCTTCTTGAGTTTAGCCTTTTGGATATACCAATTTTCCGTAATTGAATGGGTAGAAGCTACGAATTGTTGAAATGCCGTGCTTTTTATAGATGCCATTTTTTTAATCCTAATATTATTATTTAGTTTTGATGCAATATATTATGAATGAATAAACTGCAATACAATAGTACAAAAGGATGGAAAGGGGACTAAATCTTTTGGGTGAGCCGGTATCTGAATTTGCTGCTGAAGGGTTGGGGAAAAACTCTATCTTGTCGGATTGAATATTTTTGTCTGTTGTATATTAAACATTGAGAAGCAATAATAACATTTCACAGAATGGCTGAACCTTGAAGGGATATATGCTAAACACCGTACAATAATGTTCCTTATACACCAGAGGGCGGACAGGATAAATACGGCTGAGGAGGTCGACTATCACCAAGTAATTGAATATTTGGCAATCCAACCAATACCGATTTAATTTTGATTAGTTTTTGACTATAAAAATAATTTGGCGAGGCATATGAATTTTGTACTTATTTATATTAAGTAGGTATAAAATTTCTTTCCAGCTTGAACAATTTAAAGAAGAAGAATATAAAACTTATTCCAACAGAGCTAATAAAAGGACTTTATTACCGAAGAGCACTAATCCCTTTTTCATCCCTTTGCAGGATAGATTACTATGTTAAATCTTCATACTTTATTCAGCACAATGCACTATATTTTCTTAATCTTACATACTCAGAAATAAAAGTGAAAACAATTTAAAAAATATTTTATTGGAGGTTAGAAAATGGCAAAACTTAATTTAAAACCTTTGGCGGACAGAGTTATTGTAAAACCGATGGAAAGGGAAGAAATAACAAAAGGTGGAATCATTGTTCCGGATACAGCAAAAGAAAAACCTATTGAAGGAACGATAGTGGCCGTAGGCCCTGGAAAAGTTACTGAAGATGGAAAACAAGTTAAATTGGAAGTAAAAGAAGGGGATAAAGTTCTGTATGGAAAGTACAGCGGTACAGAAGTTACCGTTGAAGGTGAGGAATATTTAATTATGCAGGAGAGTGATATTTTCGCAATAATTAATAAATAAATTTTGAAAATTATAATTATAAAGAGGTTTAAAAATGTCATCAAAATTAATTGAATTTAACAGTGAAGCCCGTAATAAACTGAGAAGAGGTGTAGACAAACTGGCAAATGCTGTAAAAGTTACATTAGGACCAAAAGGTCGTAATGTTATACTGGAAAAAAAATTTGGTGCACCTACAGTAACAAAAGACGGTGTTTCTGTTGCTAAAGAAATTGAACTGGAAGACCCCACGGAAAACATGGGTGCGCAAATGGTTCGTGAAGTTGCTACAAAAACAAGCGATGTTGCCGGCGACGGTACTACAACTGCTACGGTATTAGCTCAGGCAATTTACCGTGAAGGTTTAAAGAATGTTACTGCCGGTGCAAACCCTATGGATTTAAAAAGAGGCATCGACCTGGCGGTTAGTAATGTTGTCGAATATTTAAAATCTATCAGCCGCGATGTTGAGGGGAGAAATGAAATTTCCCAGGTAGGTTCGATTTCTGCTAATAATGATAAGACTATCGGGGAACTTATTGCCGATGCTATGGAAAAAGTCGGAAAAGATGGAGTTATTACTGTTGAAGAAGCAAAAGGAACCGAGACTTCACTTGAAGTTGTTGAGGGTATGCAGTTCGATAGAGGTTATTTATCCCCATATTTTGTAACCAATACGGAAAGTATGGAAGCAATACTTGAAGATGCTTATATATTGATTCATGATAAAAAAATCTCAGCAATGAAAGACCTTCTTCCTATTTTGGAAAAGGTTGCCCAGGCAGGAAAATCAATGCTGATCATTACTGAAGACCTTGAGGGAGAAGCTCTTGCTACATTAGTAGTTAATAAAATAAGAGGTACTTTAAAGGTCGCTGCTGTAAAAGCACCGGGATTCGGTGATAGAAGAAAAGCTATGCTGGAAGATGTAGCAGTATTAACCAGCGGCACCGTTATTTCCGAAGAGAGAGGATACAAATTGGAAAATGCGACAATATCCTATCTTGGCAGTGCAAAAAAAATTGTAATTGATAAAGATAACACTACTATTGTTGAAGGTGCCGGAAAAACAGATGATATAAAGAAAAGGATTAATGAAATAAAAGCCCAGATTGATAAAACTACATCTGATTATGATAAGGAGAAACTCCAGGAAAGATTAGCAAAACTTTCCGGCGGTGTTGCAGTTTTAAAGATAGGTGCATCAACAGAAATTGAAATGAAGGAAAAGAAAGCCCGGGTTGAAGACGCACTTCATGCTACCCGTGCGGCAGTCCAAGAGGGAATTGTTGCCGGCGGCGGTGTGGCATTTATTAGGGCAATCCCTGGTCTGGAGAAAATTAAGGGAGAAAATTTAGATCAAAAAACAGGCGTAAAAATAATACAGAAGGCTCTTGAAGAACCATTAAGGCAGATAGTGAATAATGCCGGTATAGAAGGTTCCATTGTACTGCAGAAAGTAAAGGACGGTAAAGATGATTATGGATTTAATGCTGCAACTGAAACTTATGAAAACTTAATAAAATCAGGTGTTATTGATCCTACAAAAGTTACAAGAACAGCTTTAGAAAATGCTGCATCTGTGGCTTCTCTGTTAATTACGACCGAAGCAGTTGTTTATGAGAAGAAAGAAAAAGAGTCTGCTATGCCTCAAATGCCAGGCGGCGGTATGGGTGATATGGGCGGAATGTATTAAAAATATCATTCAATCAAATGATTAAAGAAGGCGATTCTTTTAAAAAGATCGCCTTTATATTCCCCGGTTTGTTAAGAATAAATACCGATTGAAAGAAGATTAATGAAAAGGACGGGGGAAAGATTACTCTTCCTGCTCTTCGTTTAAAGAAATTGATTTTATATCCGCATTATAATCGTTCGAAGTATGTGCAAATTTTGCTATCTGTACACGTGTGTGGATAGCAAGCTTTTCCAATATGTTATGAATATGACTCTTTACAGTATAAGTTGAGAGATTAAGCTTTTGTGCAATTTCTTTATTGGTCAAACCATCTGAAACTAAGTCAATTACCTGCCGTTCGCGTTTCGTCATTTTTACGGAATCAATTATCTTTGAAGGATTTGACCCGTTTACTGCTTTATTAACAATCTGGGAAAAGAGTGATTCGGTTAAATTTGACGGCAGCGCTTTAGCTCCACCGGCAACTGACCTAATTGTGTTAAGAAATTCATCTACAGTTGCTTCTTTAAGTATAAATCCTGAAACCCCTGCTTGCACAAAAACTAATAAATCTTCCTGTAAGGGAACAAGATCCATCACTATAATTTTTATTTTTTGAAAATCCTTTTTTAATACTTTTGCAAGGTTTAAACTATTTTGATTTCGTAAACCGAGATCCAGAAGGACTATATTGGGTTGAGATTGGCGGATAAATTGTAATGCTTTTGCACAGTCCCCAAATGCAGCTGTTACTTTTAGATCCGGTTGTTTCCCAATCATTGCAGTTATACCTTCCCGCAATAACCGGTTGTCTTCTATAACCACGATTAGAATTTTTTTCATTACTACTGGTAAAACCTCTGTGAATTGTGGGATATTCGTATATGGATTTATATAAATAAAATTTTCTTTAGTAAATTAATAGATTCATTTATAGTATGCAATAATATTACGTCCTGTTTTTGAAATATTTTGTTAATATATCTATATAGGATAATTTATTTCTGCCTGAGACAGGTGCTAATATTAAAAAGAAGATTGATACCAGATAAAATAGACAACTTTATTGAATATACTGGAGTTCTGATTTCGAAAGTAAGATTTCTATAATCAATCCTTGTATGATAATTTTAACCAGAAATCGAAACAATAAATAACGTAGTACAGTCTATTAAGAATTTCCAACTGTATCATTATTGAGTTTCTTTTAACAATCCATTTTTAGTGAATTGTACAAGTTCTTTCATAGGTGACATTTTCATTCCAAAGGAAATACATGCCGCTAATGACTGTCCATAAGAACTTAGATTTTAGAAAAACAAAAGAAAAAGGTGTCTGAAACAAATAATTAGCAGGAATGATATTAAGGAAGAGTTTTATAAATGACATGAAATTAATTAAATTACTATACACATAAGTTATAGTTAGTTGGAACAAGTAGACAAAGGAGATAATGATAATAACAAGAGTGGATCTGTGGATTGACCATAGGAAGGCTATTGTTGTGTCGGTTACGGAAAAAGGGGGAGAGATGGGACTGATAATATCGAAGGTAGAAAAACAGCTCCGCCGTTCCGGTAATTCCCCTCTTAAAGGTCATTATGAATCACAGCAAGTACCGGGTAGTGATAGCCGCCAAAAAGCTTTTACAGGACATCTCAACATTTATTACGATGCGGTAATCGCGAGTAGTCGTGACTCAGAATTCGTTCTGATATTTGGTCCTGGTGGGGCAAAGGGTGAACTGAAAAAACGTCTTGAAAGAAGTAATCTCGGTAGACGCATCGTAGGCGTTGAAACAGTTGATAAGATGACGGGGCGTCAGATCGCAGCGAAGGTTCGACGGCACTTTGCCGAGCAGCATTCGGCTTTTGACTCATTTTTAATCAACAAATTTGTTTTGGGCTGCGGCTTAGTTACAAAGCTATTAGTGCACGGAGACAGTTAATTGATATGTTTCACTTTATAGGAGTTTAAATGGATTCGATACATAATGAAAAACATCGTACTCAACATATTGGCTGGTTACGAGCAGCAGTCTTAGGAGCCAATGATGGAATAGTATCTATTGCAAGCCTTATAGTTGGAGTGGCTGCAGCAAAAGCCGCAACAAGTGATATTTTAATTGCTGGAGTAGCCGGTCTTGTTGCTGGGGCAATGTCCATGGCAGCGGGTGAATATATTTCAGTAAGCTCACAAGCAGATACTGAAAAAGCCGATATGGTTCGTGAAGGCATTGAGCTAGAAAATAATGTTGAATCAGAAAAAGAAGAATTAGCTTCTATTTATGTTAAGCGTGGTTTAGAACCAGAACTGGCAACGCAAGTTGCGGACCAACTAATGGCTCATGATGCAATTGGAGCACATGCCAGAGATGAGCTTGGGATATCCGAGATACTTGCAGCACGACCTATTCAAGCGGCATTCTCATCGGCTGGAACCTTCTCACTTGGAGCTGCAATGCCATTATTAGCCGTTTTGCTATTACCTGAGTCAATTTTGATACCAGCTGTTTCTGTCACATCATTATTGTGTCTGGCAGTTCTGGGTATATTGTCTGCTCAAATTGGCGGTTCGCCAATATTGAAAGCTACTATGCGTGTTACATTTTGGGGTGTGCTTGCAATGGCAATTACTGCAGGTATAGGAGCCTTGTTCGGCATTGCAGTTTAAATAATACATTACACTTTTGTTACTGCTCGGGTTACCTTATTTTTTAACCCAATTTGTGCGACGGCTCAAAAGAATTTGTAAAGACACTGTGTTATTCCGGTTTTGCTGTCTCCGGAATTGTAGTGAACTTCCTCAATTAAGTTACCTTGTTTATCATAGAAGTATTCTATTTTATTATCCATGTCACCATTGGGCAAATATGCTTCCGATTCTATTTTATTGCCGTCAGCATCGTATTTATTTACAATTTTATACTCTAGAGTACTGTCAGCATTAAACCACAAATCATTAATCAAATTTCCTTTTTCATCATATTCGTAAATATAAAACTTTTCCATCTTTCCGGTTATGCTGTAACATGTTGATTTAATCTTATTAACGTGCTTGTCGTATTCGTAAGTGTATCTCTTATCGGGCACACCATTGGAATTAATTCTTAACGTTTCGATTCTATACCCCGCGTTGTTATATTGATATTCGTACTCAGTCCCAATTTTCCCGGCACGATTAAAAAAAACCATTTCATTTAAAAACCCATCACTATCATATTGCTCCCGGGATGTTTTCCTTCCATTGACCAGTGTGCCATTCGGACTAAAATCGAAACTTACTTTGTCTATCGATTTAATTTTTTCCGATTTAATTAGGCTTCTATCCTCCAATTCTTTTGTCTTTATGACAAATGCTTTGTTCTTCATAACACTGAGTTTGGTAATTTCAACAGCCTTTACCTCCGGAATTTCTTTTTTTTCAGTTTCCTTGAAAGATGAACAACCTGCCAGCATCAAGGCAAATATTAAGAAACTTATAATCAGTGATAGAATACTCTTCACTAAATTTTACTCCGTTTTTCCAAAATAATTTAATTGGTTTTATCTACAGATTTCAATTTGATTTTCAACGGGGGAGATTGTCGGTTGATTTTATTTTTAGCATTCTTTTAATAATCTCCCGCCGATAAATCAAATTAATCCTATGAAATTATTTTTTGCAATTCTTCTTTTTAAAACCAAACTTAATTTTAAGTTTATCCCAAATTATACCATTTTTCGCTTCTTCATAACTTAAATCATTATCAGATAAAATTGGATATCTCTTCTTGAGTTTAGCTTTTTGGATATACCAATTTTCCGTAATTGAATGGGTAGAAGTTGCGAATTGCCGAATTGCCGTGCTTTTTATAAATGCCATTTTTTTAATCCTAATATTATTATGTAGTTCTGATGCAATATATTATAAAGGAATGAACCGCCATACAATAGGTCAAAAGGATGGAAAGGGAACTAAATCTTTTGGGTGAGCCGGTAGCTAATTTTGCTGTTGAATCATGGGGAAATCCTTCCTTTGGTAGATTTCAAAAAGCAGGGGAGAACTTCTTGAACGAGTATCAAAAGTTAAAGCATCATTTACTTTAATTCAGACTAAGAGGCAAAATTATAAAAAAAGGAGAGTTAAATAACTCTCCTTATTGAATTGATAAGATGAAAAAATAAACAAATTATTTAGAATTTGTTGTATCTTTTTTTGATTTCATCGAAGATTTGGATGTCTTAGACATTTTATTATGAGTTGTGGTTTTTGCCGATTTCATTTTATGAGCTTTGGTTTTAGTAATATCCATAATCATGGTTTTTGTGGATTTCGTTTTATGTGTTTTAATTTTAGTAGTATCCATCATCATAGTTTTATGATGAGTCTTTTTGGGTAACTATTCCTGAGCAAAAGATGAACTACTTATACCAAGAACAATAATTGAAAGAACCATAACAAAAGCAATTAAGCGTGTTTTCAATTTTTTCTCCTTTTAAAAGGTTAACATTGTTGTCGATTTGTTGGTGTCACTTTAACTTTTTTTAATGTTTATTATAATAAAGAGAAATGAATTCTACATTAATAGTGCAAAGAGATGAATAAAGTTTTATTACTTAGTGCTTTAATTAATGATATTGAATCTATTAAGTCCATTTTTTTTAATTATAATTTCTTAGTCTCATTATAAGAGTCCATTCCGGCTTTTAGAGATGATTTCAATATCTCAGTTTCAGTTTCAATTTTTTCTCTACCGGAATGTAAAATATCTTGTGTTTTTAATTTTGCATCTTTAAATGCTCGTTGAGCATCTTTTAGAATTTCTTCAGGTTTTGATGTTACATCATTCATTACCGTTGCATATTTTCTTTTACCTTCATTAATCATTTCACCGGCTTTGATTTTTGTCTCTGTAAAATATTTATCAGCTTCATCAAAATATTCTCCAGACTTTTGTTTTATATTTCCTCTGAGTTTCTTTCCACTTTTAGGAGTAGTTAATAATGCAACTATTGCCCCGACAGTACCACCTGCCAAAAATGCCATAAAAAAACGTTTGACGCTATGAGAATTACTTGACATAATAAATTCCTTTCATTTCATTGTAATATCTTTGTTAATTTTAGTTAAAGGTAAATACGGATGTAAACTGAATCAATCGGGCAAAGGGATGAAAAAAGGGCTACATCGTTTGGTCGATTTATCTTTCGTAATTATCAAATTATCGTAAGTAACAAAGGTTCCATCGAAGAAACTATTCAGGTTTCTATTTCCTGAACTACTAATGATGACGTAGATAATCCCTAAAAAGGCTCAAATTTCTATTTTGAATTACCTCAAAAATAACCGCGAGACTTTTTATAGACAAAAAGAGGACTAAACTCTTCAAATTTTTATCGAAGGGGATATCTAAACCATTTCGAGATGCAGTTGAGTTTTTTCAACACTTTCATAGAAATTGTTCTGGTCAACAGGTTTTTTTATTATAGGAGTAAATGAGTCTGCTGTAATCATCATAAGCAGTAATAAAAATATTCGGGATATTATAACTACTCTATAAACTGGCTATTGCTTCAATCCCATCCAGTTGACCATGAAGGTCGATATCCTTAATGATAAGTGAAGGATTTAAAAGTGTCACATACTTCATTAAATCTTCACTAATAGTACAATAGGACAAACTTTGTGACCGAAGGAGACCAGATAATTTTTAAGCTGGTTTACAATTTTTGTATCAGGTTCAGCAATTAAAATTTTCATAGCTCCTCTCATCATACATGCTCCTTATATAAAATGGAATAGGTATAAATAAATCCAAATACAAGCGATTAGCAACAGTACTATTATCTCCGGTTATACAATAAAGAATTAATCCCTTTTTCATCCCTTTGAAGTATATCTTTATACGTAGGATCTTCTTACATTAAATTAAAGAAGCGGCATTAAAAGATTTAATAAAATGTGTTGTAAGAGAATTTTTTTAAAATTTACTACATATAGATGAAAGTATGTCAAAAACCGAAGCGAATCTAAAAATCGCATTTTCAAAAGAAAGCAGGGCAAGTCAAAGATATCGTGCATTTGCCAAAAGAGCGCGAAGAGATGGTTTCCCAAATATAGCCCGCGTTTTTAAATTGACGTCTGAAGTTGAAAGAATTCATGCACAATGGAATTTAAATGCGGTAAATGGAGTAGGCTCGACGATAGAAAATTTAAAAGCTGCGATCGCCAGAGAAAGAAATGAAAATCAAACGATGTATTCTTCGATGCTGAAACAAGCCATATCAGATAATCATAAATCAAAATTAAGAATTGAATATAACATAAAAAGCAAAGAAGCTCATGCAAATTTATATTTTTCAGCTCTGGCGGCACTTAAAGACGGCAGAGATTTAACGGAGCGTGAATTATATTTATGTCCATTTTGCGGTAATTTTTCATCGGAACTGCCTGAGAAGAATTGCTCGATTTGCAGTGCTCCTGCAGATAAATTTATTAAAGTCTAATGGAAAATCAGTTCTAAAGATAAATTTTATTTCAAGGTGTTTAGTTTAAGCTAGCTGAAAAAGTAATTAATCTGTTTGAAAATAAATATTATTCGCAATTATTAAAAATTCAAAATGAAAATGAACTAAAGGATGTATTTAATGGAATATATAATTGATTATAATCCTGATACGAATTTGATAAGTATAAAATTGAAAGGGAGATTAAGCTTTAAGCAGGCAGAAAAGTATTCGGTTGAAGCAGTAAAACTGGCTCGCCAGAATAGCTGCCATAAGTTTTTAATTAACCATTCGGAAACAAAGCTGGAGGGAGCGGGAATTTATAAGCTGCATACTGATGGTGCGGCATTAGAAAAGTTTGGATTTAAAGAGTTAGACAAAATTGCAATTGTCGTTTCACGTATAAAAGATGACCGCTTATTTTTCGGGAAAATAGAGCACGATGCTAAATGGAGCAATTTTAAGTATTTTGGTACGGTTGAAGAAGCATTGAATTGGCTCAATACCTGAAACTATTGTCAAATAGAAGCTTTGAATAGAAACAGCAAAATAAAAATCGAACCGGTAATTTAGTATTTATTCCCTTTCAACAATTATAATGATTTGTATAAAATTATCATTAAATTAAAAGCTATAAACATTTAGTCCAATCTTTTATTTCGTTATATTTCATCCCCGTATGTTTTGATGACTGCATCTCATTTATTTAATAAACATTGCAGTTTTATTAAAATATATAAATCTAAGCAGACAGGAAAAATAATTGAAAATAACAAAGCAATTAACAGTTCGCGAAAGTAAAACGCTTGATCAATATTTTAAAGAGATAAGTAAAGTTAATTTACTAACCCCGGAAGAGGAATTCGACCTTGCGGTAAAAATAAGAAAAGGTAATGAGAATGCGAGGAATAAGTTAATAACATCTAATCTGCGGTTTGTTGTATCAGTGGCAAAGCAATATCAGAACCAGGGCCTTTCACTTACTGATTTAATAAATGAAGGCAACCTGGGACTGATCCGGGCGACACAAAAATTTGATGAAACACGAGGATTTAAATTCATTTCATATGCGGTATGGTGGATAAGGCAAGGCATAACTCAGGCAATTGCCGATCAATCAAGAATCGTTCATCTCCCGGTAAATATTAGTGGAAATTCGAGAAAGATATTCAGAGCTTCAAAAGAATTTGAGGAGGAATATGATAGAAAACCTACAAACGAAGAACTTGCGGGAATTCTTGATATATCAATTGAAGCAGTAGCACATGCGATCAAAGTTTCAGGTACACACTTTTCATTAGATGCGCCTCTTAAAAACGATGATAGTTATGGAAAAAACATGCTTGATATTCTTCCAAATAATAATCAACCATCACCAGATGAGAGCCTGACAAAAGAATCTCTTTCAAAGGAGATAGAAAATATTCTCTCTATTCTCTCCGAAAGGGAAATAAAAGTTTTAATGATGAGCTTCGGCATCGGAAAAGAAAATAAATTAACTCTTGAGGAAATAGGGAATAATTTTAATCTCACAAGAGAAAGGATAAGACAAATAAGAGAAAAAGCCTTGAGAAAGATAAGAAAATCGTCGAAGGTCAAAAGGTTAATTATTTACTTAGGATAAAATAGTTCTGCTCCTGGAATTTTTTCAATGCTTTCTAACCGTTATGAATTTGATAGTAACTCTCTGGAAAAGTATCAAAATGATATTTCAATATTTTACCTTACCGATATATTTCGAAATATTTTAATAAAAACATATTAATTGGGTCATATTCTAAAGGGGGAGTATCAACTGAACAATTAATTAGTTATCTTTTAGAAAATTGGACAATTTTGAAAAATGATTGGACCCCAAATATTTTAAAGATAAAAAAGGGCGTCTTTTTGAAATGCCGAACATAAAACCATGTAGAATATCTTTTAGTTACGAGGTTTTACTTCATTAACCGTAATATTTCTTCCGGATAATTCCGATTCATTTAAAGCATTTATGGCATTTTGTGCCTCGGAAGAGTTTTCATTTCGACAAAACCAAAACCACGGGAGCGGCCCGATACAAGATCTTTACTAACTTTTACTGAAATCACTGTTCCATATGCTTCAAAAGTTGCCTGCAACTGGCTATCATCTACCGACAAAGGCAGAGAACCTACAAATAATTTAGTACTCACTTAAACCTCAAAAAAAAAGTAAAATATCCGATCTTAATACCAGTCGAACAAACATAAGGCTAAAAAGGAGAGATAATCTAATTTTTAATTTACATATATGACTATCTGCATATTTACTCACACAATATCACTTTTCGAGAATTCCATGGCTCTCCTTTGCATTTCTTTTCTCTCTTTTAGCCGCCTTTTTTTCTTTCATCGATTTAGCGGGTTCTTTTTTAGAACTCTTTTTACTATTGTGACTTTTACTCATCTTACTTCCTCTTATGAATTAATAATTAAATATCGCTGCGTAAAATAAACTTAACCTATCTCTAAGAACAGAACAATCCTTACCAAGTGGATATTTTTTTTAGTTAATAATTTTTAACTAGCCATCGAAATATCTTTGATAATCTTCTTTAGAGTTCCAGCTGAGTATGAGTAATTTGCTACTTCCAAACGTGTATGCAGTGCAAGCTTTTCCATTATATTATGAACATGACTTTTGATGGTAAAGTCTGAAACACGCAGCTTTTGTCCGATTTCTTTATTACTTAGACCGTCTCCAATCAATCCAACAACCTCCCGTTCCCGTTTTGTCAGACGAACCGCTTCAATTAATTTTACTTTTCCCCCTTTAAGTGCGCGATCTACTATTTCGGAAAAGAGAGAATCGGTTAAATTAGGTGGAAGTATGTTTGCACCATCCGCAACGGCACGAATAGTTTCAAGAAAATCATCCGGTGATGCATCTTTCAATATAAAACCGGATGCGCCTGCTTTAACAAATAAATTTACATCCCCCAGTACAGGTGCTAGATCCATAACGATCACTTTTGCATCGGGAAAATTTTTTTTTACAGCTTCTACTATAGTCAGACTATTCCGGTCACGCAAACCCAGATCTAAAAGAATTATATCCGGTTTTATCTGCCCGATCTTTTTAATAGTATTCTTATTGTTTCCCGATGTCGTAACAATTCTAATATCTTGCTGCTTTTTAAGCATTGCAATAATTCCATCGTGGAGCAGCCTATTGTCTTCGATTAATAGCAACCTAATTTTTTTCATAAAAGAAATTATAAATTGAAAGAAGATATTTCAATCCGGCAAAGGGATGAAAAAGGAACTACATCTTTCGGGTGAGTTAAAATTTTAATATAATCATGGTTATATCATTGGATTATTCGTATAAATAAAAGAAACGGCATTAGTTATGCCGCTTCTATAAAATTTATAACTTTATAAGAGCTAATTGTTATTTTTAGAGAGTAATTTTATCTCAACTCTTCTGTTCATAGCTCTTCCTTCCGCTGTTTTGTTTGTAGCAATAGGATTTTCTTTTCCATATCCTACTATTTTTAGATTTTTTCTTTCAATGCCTTTTCTTACGAGGTAGTCTACAACTGATTGAGCTCTTTGTTTTGAAAGTTTAATGTTATATTTAGCTGAACCGATTCCATCGGTATATCCACCGACTTCCCATTCGTATTCGGGATGCTGCTTCATTGTACTAATTAGGCTATCAAGGACAGTATATGCATTTGGAAGTAGTGTTGACTTATTAAATTCAAAATTGGTGTCGCCGCTAAGAACTAAAGATTTAATTTCCGTGGGTTGTTTAACAACTACAGTATCTTTCTTAATAGGACATCCTTCAGAATCCACCTGGGTGCCCATTGGTGTGTTAGGACATTTATCGAGATAATCCGGAACACCGTCACCATCAGAATCGAGCGGGCATCCGTTTACATCTACTTTAACTCCGATAAGTGTGCCGGAACATTTATCGAGATAATCCGGAACACCGTCATCATCGGAATCAAGCGGGCATCCGTTTGCATCTACTTTAACTCCTGCAAGTGTGCCGGAACATTTATCGAGATAATCCGGAACACCGTCGCCGTCGGAATCAAGCGGGCATCCATCCGCATCTACTTTAACTCCCTTTGGAGTTTTCGGGCAAGCATCCCTGGAATCCGGAACACCATCGCCGTCGGAATCTTTATCCCTGCCGAAGTAAAAAGATAGACCTGCAGTAGCAGTGTACAGCAAATCATTGTTGGAGCCGGCTTTTATATCATCTAAATAGTCTTTGCTTCCAACAATTAATCCAACGTTTACATCAGCACTTATGCTTTTCGATACCATAATTCGAATACCTGCATCACCGTTATAAGCCAACATATGGTTAACATAAGCATCTCCCGCATAATTAGGCAAACTATTTCCATTGGCATCCTTAGGATGAAACCAAAGGTTAGAAACACCAAATCCCAGCCAAGGGTATACAGCATCATCAATAGAAAGGGTATAAAATATTCCGCCGCCCAATACATTAATATTTGTTGAAAATTCATCTGTCGGATTTCCTGATCTTGGTAAAGATGATTTCCCGGAAATGAATCCTGTCTGTCCGAAGATTCTTACCCCGATATTTCCCTGGCTTGTAGAAGGTAAATAATACTCCAGGGAGGCTTTGCCGGTGTAGTTTATCTTTTTAGTGCTATAATCGGTAAATCCCAAAGTTACTCCCGCTTCACCGGTAATACCGATAACATTTGACATAGAGTTTCGCTTAGGGGTTTGAACCGGATCTTGAGCCAAATTAATTTGAGCAAAACCTACAACCATTATTAATATTATGGTAAAAAATTTCATAATAACCTCCTTATTTTAATCGAAACATGGAGTTATATTTTTATATATACCATAAACTATAAGAATGCTTAAGGTATATCAATCAGGCAAAAGGATGAAAAAGGAACTACATCTTTCGGGTGAGTTGAAATTTTAACAGAATCAGGGGTAGAACATTGGGTTATTTATATAAATTAATTATTTGGATGAACCGGATTGCTTTATTCTTACCTCTACCATATGTAACTGACGGTCGTCAATAAGAGAAATAAATTTATCGTTAATCTTAATTCCGTCGATGGACATACTAAATTCAACATCACTATTATGTATCTGAAGAATGCTGATATTGTATGTAGTTTCCCGGTACCGGTAAAATACCTTATACCTTTCCCAATGAGTAGGGAGGCACGGCTCAATAAACAGCTTGTCAATTTCAAGTCTAAGCCCAAGGAGTGATTCCGTTATAAGCCGGTACATCCAGCCGGCAGAGCCTGTATACCAAGTCCAGCCGCCGCGACCTATATGGGGTGTAACTGCATAAACATCAGCTGCAATTACATAAGGCTCTACTTTATAAGTATCAATTTTTTCCCTAGATTTTGAATGGTTAACAGGGTTGATGATTTCCAACAGTTCCCATGCACGTTCACTGTCGCCTAAAGCGGCAAACGCCATTGCAGCCCAGATAGCGGCATGAGTATACTGTCCGCCATTCTCCCTTACACCGGGAACGTAGCCTTTTATATAGCCGGGATTCAAATCAGATTTGTCGAACGGCGGGTCTAAAAGCTGGATCAATGCATGATTCCGCAGAACAAGACGTTTATCAAGCTCGTTCATTGCCAAGTGTGTATGTACTGCATCTCCTGCACCGGAAAGTACCGACCAGCTTTGCACAATGGAATCAATCTTACATTCCTGATTACTCTCCGCGCCGAGCGGGGTGCCGTCGTCGAAATAAGCCCGGCGGTACCATTTTGCATCCCAGCCATTCTGTTCTATATTCCGTCGTAGTAGTGAGGCTTCTCTTTTGCATTGTTCAACGAACGGGATGTCACCTTGAGTACCGGCAACCTGGATGAATTGAATAAGCACTTCATAAAGAAAGAATCCCAACCAGATACTCTCACCTTTCCCTTGATTGCCGACTGTATTCATACCGTCGTTCCAATCGCCCGTGCCAATTAGCGGCAGTCCATGTGTACCAAACCTGAGTCCTCTTAGTATGGCTCGCACGCAGTGCTGGTACAAGGTTCCGGTTTCTTCCGATCGGTTTGGAAGATCATAATAAGAATCGTTCTTGGCATTTACTGCGCGGCCTTCAAGATAATTTACCATTTCATCAAGTACACCAGTATCGCCGGTACTCAGCACATATCGGCAAGCTGCAAATGGCAGCCATAAGAAATCATCAGAACAATGTGTTCTAACACCGCGACCTGACGGCGGATGCCACCAATGCTGTACATCGCCTTCTTTAAATTGACGGCTCGCTGCAAGTAGCAGATGTTTTCTTATAAGACCAGGTTCAGTATGGATGAGTGACATTACGTCTTGCAGTTGATCCCGAAAACCAAAAGCCCCGCCGGATTGGTAATATCCGCTCCGTGCCCAAATGCGGCATGCTAAAGTTTGGTATAAGAGCCATCCATTTGTCAGAACATTTAAAGAAGTCTCTGGTGTTTCAATTTGCACTGCACCGAGTGTGTGGTTCCAATACTGCCAAACCGATTCTAATGCACTTCTTGCGGCATTTGATCCCTGGAATCGCTGCAACAGTTTTCCTGCTTCATCATAATTATTACTGCTGCCGAGTTTGAAGATTATCTCAAGTTCTTGTTCGTCGCCCAGCTCGAAAGGAACATGAATGGCGGCGCAAGGGTCCAAAGCAGCTCCTGCCCTTCCTGAAAGGTGCATACGCATCATTGCTGCCGGGTTTCGAAGCGTGCCGTTACGTCCAATGAATTCTCTACGGCTACAGCTTATAGTATGAGTCGGGGCATCCGTTTGAAAGAAAACAATCCTTTCGGAGAATTCCGAATTATATGAATTTCGTGCGTAGACTGCACCACTGCCGGAGTCAATTTCAGTAACCACGTGCATAGCAGATTTCGGGCGTAGATCACCCAGCACCAGTTCTACATAACCTGTGGCAGAGAGCTGTCGCGGTCTGCCTGATTCATTCCACACTTTCAATACCGAAAACTTGATCGCCCCATCAATTGCTACATAAATCCACAGTTCCGAGCGGATACCATCCTCTACATGTTCGAAAACACTATAACCGAATCCATGGCGGACAACATAAAGGCTTGTACCACGACAAGGTAATGGAGTGGGTGACCAGAAATGACCTGTTTCATCATCCCGAATATAGAAGGCTTCTCCGCTCGAATCGCTCACAGGATCATTATTCCAGGGTGTAAGTCGAAACTCATGAGCATTCTCGCTCCAAGTATAAGCCGGACCGCTTTCTGAAACTATGGTTCCGAAACTTGAGTTTGCCAGAACGTTTACCCAGGGTGCCGGAGTAACTTGCTTGCCCGAAGTTGTGATTATATATTCATGTCCATCATGAGTGAATCCCCCATATCCGTTAAAGAAGATCAGATCAGTGCGCGGCAATTCGGGAACATCCTGGTGGTTTTTATGGTAGCTTCGAATAAACTTGAAAAGCGGAACCGGTATTTCCGATATATTGCGATGATTGATTTGTGACTCAAGAGTTCCCCGTCTGTCTGATATTATAACACGGGCAACGGTTTGAACAAGAATACGATCTTCATTGGAAATCTGATCAGCATGCCTTACAAATATTCCACCAGGTCTATCAATAATGTTGGCTTCAATGCCTGCGGCAATCAGCCTTATTATTTGTTCTTGAAGCTGCTGTCGGTAGCCGGCATGGTCTTCGTTCCAAATAACAAGGTCAACTTCCAGTCCTTTTAAACGCCAATATGCATGAGCCTGCACTACATGGTGCACAAGGCTGATATTGGCAGGATCTTCAATTTGCAGCAGCACAATAGGTAAATCACCGGAAATAGAATAACCCCATAGACCGGATTGTCCTCTTCGGTTTTGGGTAATGACGCCAGGGTCGGCACGCAGATAGGAATTAGCATAGATAACTGAACTTGCGAGGTGTCCGTAAAGCTGTGCATCGGCTTCTGAGGCATTAATTTGACGCAGCACTACCTGACTGTGTGTGTATGCTAACTCGAATACACGATTAGCGAGACGTCGATCCCGGTATTTATCAATAAGGTTTAAAGTTCTATCCCGGGTTTCGCCTAGTCCGAATATCATATCTATTGTTGCCGTTTCTTCAGGTTCGAGTAATATATTATACCGTATTGCAACAATTGGATCCAGTACTGAACCCTGACTGTTTGAAAGTGCAGTGAGGTCTTTCATTGCTTGAGGAGCGTTAATTGTATTTCCGCGGCCAATAAATTGCATCCGGTCAGTTTCGAAGGAGACTCCTTCTATCTTAGTCCCCCGCACCTCCATCATATGAAACATCCATAAGATTTGGTCTTCGGGGGAGCGGGGTCTGCGCATACACAGAATAGCATGTCGCTCCCGGATAATCTCAGTCTGAACAAATAGATTGCTGAACGCCGGGTGCAGTGCGTCGGAGGCAGACGACACAAGTACCACTTCTGCATAACTCGTAATATCGATTACCCTGCGTGTCCGGGATCGGTTGGTTAGATGGATACGTCGCAGTTCAATATCATCTTCCGGTGAGACAACAATCTCGGTATGCATATCGATGTTCTGATCAGTGCGTCGAAATTCAGCATGCCCTTCAGAAAAAATAACTTCATAATTCTTCGAATGTTTTAGTGTTGGTTTATATGCCGTTGACCAAAATTCTCCGCTGCCTGTATCGCGGATAAAGCAAAAGGTTCCCCAGTCGTCGCAAGTACTATCTTCATGCCAGCGGGTGACAGCAATATTTTTCCACCGACTATAGCCGCCCCCTGCATTTGTAATCATCACACTGTATCTGCCATTTGAAAGCAAGTGAACCTCAGGTATTGCCGTATCAGGATTACTAAATGTACGTACCGGTGCTTCAGTGAGACTGGAACCAGTATGACTATCGGAAAGTCCGGAAGTATGTGAATAGAACAAAGTGGTTCTTGGAATTCTCTCCTGGAGCAGCAACATGGTTGCTTCGAACAGCGGATCTGACTCAAACCGTTTTTGCATCGGACGATCCAGAATCAGATAAGCTAAAGAAAGAAGGCTCATGCCTTGGTGATGTGCCATGAAAGATTTAATCACGATACTCGATTGCTCCCGTGGAAGGCGTGAAGCCGTATAGTCTATCGCTTCAAAGAGACCGAATTTTCCTATTAATCCGTCAGAGGCAAGCTGCTGCAGATTTATGCATGCCTCTTCCGGCTCTACCATCAATGCGAGTGCAGATGCGTAAGGCGCAACAACCAGGTCTTCAGCCAATCCGCGTTTGAGCCCCAATCCGGGCACACCAAATGCCCGGTACTGGTAGTTCAGATTAACATCTACAGTATTAAAACATGATTCGGAAATTCCCCATGGAATGCCCCGCTGTTTTCCATATTCAATTTGTCTCTTCACAACCGCTTTATAAGTCTGATCAAGCAATGTATTTTCGTATGTCGGCATCACCATGAGCGGCATCAGGTACTCGAACATTGAACCGCTCCATGAAAGAAGAATCGGCTCACCGCCGACTGTTGTAAGCAAACGTCCTAAAGCAAACCAGCTTTCCTGCGGCAATTTTCCTTGTGCAATAGCTACGAAGCAGCTTAGCCTTGCTTCCGAAGCCAGCAGATCATAATAACTTTGGTCCCGCCGTTTTTCGTCAATATTGAACCCTACTGAAAGTAAGTGACGAGTCTTGTCATAAAGAAAATTATATTCCATATCGGAAAGTTCACCTGTTTGTACTGCAAGATGTTTGATAGCTGCAATTCTCTCATTAGCACGTTTTCCCCCTTCAATGATAAGCATTCGAAACTCATCGAGCCGAATTTTTTTTTCAGCTGTCATGTCTGGAGAAAGCCACCCAATAACTGGCGGCAATTCTTTATCAAGTTTTGCCAGTTCGTGCAGAGTCGGTATTTCGTCGGTACCGGGAAAGTAGTTATTTATATCTTGAGATTCCTGCATGATAATCCATGGAGCTAGAAACATTAACTCATCCAGGGCGCTCCGGCATTGTTTGTCGAGTGCATACGCCCACCTTGCAGCTTGATTATCAGCACTTGAAACAATATTATCTTTTATTTTAGCTGTAGATACTGTCAACCGTTCAAGTCTCTGCCTTGTTGCCGAAAGGGTAGCCGGCGGTGAATTGACAGCTAACTCCAAATCTTTCTGAAGTTGAATTAATTGATCATGATCTTTTCCCTCGGCAATTTCCATGAGAATTCTTAGAGTGTCGTTTATCCCTTCAAAAAGTTGATGTCCCACTATTTTCTGATCTGGAAGAGAAAGTATACCCTGTCGGAGTGTAAGCAGGTGACCCACAAGATTCCCGCTATCAACTGATGAAATATAAAAAGGCCGCAACGGCAGTAAAGATTGTGTATCATACCAGTTTAAGAAATGTCCATAGTATCGTTTCAGCTTTTCCATCGTTTGGAATGCCTTCGAGGTACGATCAATGAGTTGTTTAGTAGAAATGTAGCCAAAATCGTGAGCAGATAAATTTGCAAGGAGCGCTAATCCCATATTAGTTGGAGAAGTGCGGTGCGCAACCACGCCTGCGGGATTTTCCTGATAGTTATCGGGAGGCAGCCAGTTATCTTCCGGACCGACAAATGTCTCAAAAAACGACCATGTTTTCCTGGAAACCCCCCGTAGAAATAATTTCTGCTTAATAGTCAAATTTGCTTTGCGGCGTGCGAGCGGCAAACTTATCCACCAAGTTATTGCCGGAGATGCAGCCCAGAGAAGTAGTATTGGTAAGGCAGCAGCGGGAACAGCCTGTGTTGTAATAGCAAAATAGATGATAGAAAAAATAACAACGGCTGGGGATATCCACATAATTCTATAAGAGCCGATTAGGTTATTGCTGATATTACGTCCTCTAACGTTGGAGGGATTCCATTCGAGAAGTTTTTTATGGGAAAAAAGAATCCGCCAGATAGTGCGGATAATAGCATCCATACTGAAAAATGCTTCATAGGGGAGAGTAATGAGAGTAAAAGCTGCCTGGGCCACATGCATACCCGCAGATCGCAAAGTTGCCTTTAGGTGCTGATGCATAAGCATATCTATCGGTTTCTTTAGCAAATCAAGAATGGAGATTAGAACAGAAGGAATTAGAATAATTCCTAACAGCGACAAGGTCCAGAACCAGGCTTGCGACAAGATTGTATAGCCGAACAAAAACAGAAGTGTGAGTGCTAAAGGAATGATGCTGCGTCGAAGGTTATCGAAGATTTTCCACCGGGAAAGCCATGATAAATTATTCTTCCGTAAACCATCGTTAAGGCTGGGAACGAACGGCAGAACCCAAGGAATAAGCTGCCAATCACCTCGAATCCAACGATGACGGCGGTTTACGTCGGAATTATAATTCGGTGGATATTCTTCATATAATTGTACATCGCTCAAGAGACCTGCGCGAGCGTGACATCCTTCAATGAGATCGTGGCTGAGAATTTGGTTTTCTGGAAAGCGTCCCCTGAGAGACCGCTCAAACACATCAACATCGTAGATACCTTTACCGATGAATGATCCTTCACCGAACACATCCTGGTATACGTCTGAAACTGTTCGTGTGTAGGGATCAATTCCCGGCTGACTTCCGTATAGCCGAGCATAACGTGAACGGTTTGTGCCCGGAAGGCTAACAGAAACGCGCGGCTGCAAAATGGTATAGCCCTCGCATACACGTTGTTTGTCTTCATCATAATGTGCCCGGTTCAACGGATGGACCATAGTTCCAACTAACTGTCTTGCTATGTCACGCGGTAATTGCGTATCTGAATCTAGAGTAATCACATACTTTACGTATTTTAAAACTTCGATCCTTCCAATGACGAGCGAGAAGCGGCTTTTCGATCCACCGCGCAGAATAGAATTCAATTCTTCAAGTTTGCCTCTCTTTCGTTCGTAACCCATCCAAAGCCGTTCTTTAGGATTCCATTGCCGAGGGCGATGAAAAAGGAAAAAAGTATTTTTATGCGAACCTTTGTATTTCTCATTAAGCTCAAGGATTTTCTTATGGGCCAGCTGCACGAGCAGTTCATCCTCCGGCATGGTTTCTTTAACGGAGTCTTGAAAGTCGGTCAACAAGCTAAAGTGCAGGTTTTCGTCCCGGTTTGCCAAAAACCGTACTTCAAGAGACTCGATCAATTCCTGGATGTTTTGAGTGTTCATTAACATTGCCGGAATAACCACAAGAGTACGATACTCAGGGGGTATTCCTTCGGAAAAATCCATTTTCGGTAAAGGTTTGGGAATTGCCAGCAATGTAGACAGCCAATTAGTAAGTGAAACTGCGAGCTGACTTGTGCATAATAAAAAGAGTATACCAGTAAGCCCAAGCGACCAACCGTGTAATCCTAAAGCAAAGGCTTTCGCGAGTAAGCCGGCAGTAAAGATCACCGTCATTAATACAATAGAACCGATATAAAGAAGCAAAGGAACACGGCGGCTTATTTTTTTAAGAGTAGAAGAAACGGAAAATTTTTTCTTAGACAAATCCTCAAGCTGTTTCAAACCGTTATCGATCAGGTAGAATCCGACATGTGCTTTTCTATCTTCACAATTCTTACTTACGGCGTTGTCCTCTGCCAGCCGAATTGCATTTTGTGCTACATCTTCTTCCGACAGGGGACTGTTTTTAGCGATCTTCTCTATTACATGACGATAACTATCCCGGGTAGCAAAATCCATTTTACTGTAAACTCCGGCAGGATCTCTATTCAAGATCTGTTCGACGGAACTCATTGTTTCAACGAACGTACGCCAGTCCAACGATTCCAGGAATCGAAGACTGCCGATACTGTTGCTTATAGAAACTTGATCGGCAGCCTGTTGCTGGTTGCCTGACTGTACTAATTTTCCAATCGTCAAGCCCGATTCGGAAAGCCGCTGCTCAATCCATGTTAGCGGTGATACGAGAGCGTGACTTAAACCTTGCAGCCTACGTGAAAATTCTGAAACAAACGGTGTGCTCATGGGCGGGTTTGTACGCGCCATATCAGCGATTATAAGAATTAGGCCTTTCGGATCCTTTTCGGCAATATCTAACATCCGGTCAGCCCATGAATCTGCCAATTCCCGATCGATCCTTCCGGCAGCGATATTTACGGCCACGCGGCGGAGATTCTCTATTAACGCCAACCGCAGCATGGTTGGGATTGCCCACAGCTCTCCTAATTTTAAAGTTGAGATAGTCTGGTAGGATGCTACGAAACGAGTGAGATTTTCCGGGTCTACCCGACCGTCGCCATGTGAAATAGTCTCCTGTGCTATGTCATAAACCCGTGGAAGACCTTTCGACGATCCATTCAACAGGCGGGGCAGTTCCCGGTTATATCCTTTTGGTAAATGCCTCTTACCCGTCCTTATCTGCTCTTCAATCAAATAAAAGTTATCAAGCAGCCATTCGCCTGCAGGCGTAATCTGATGGTTTGCCTTAACTGTTTCAGTCAATAAACTATGAACTTCGAACAGGAAGGCTTCATTCTCAGCCAATCGTGAGAGTAAGTGATGATCCGGAGTGTGTTGAGAGCCCAAAATGTGCAAACTTGCAAGAGTCTTACCGTACTGCTCCATTTGATCGGCACTAAATAACTCCGATCGTAGGGGCGGTTCTCCGCTAACAAATTTTTTAGCAAAGAACTTCTCATTAAGATGAACCTTTAGTCTGAATAATGATTTATTTAATTTCATGCTGATTATCTTCATAGTTTTCTGCGGAGATTGGAAAAGGAATTCTAATGTAACCAGTCCCAATCAGAATATAAACAATATTTTATAGCATATTGCATATCTCACCAAAGTGCAAGTTTAAGCTCAAGTTCAGTTAAAAAACAAAAAAAATTTTGACAAAAAAAAGGAATTTAAGTGTCATTAAACGACTAATGTTAAAACTCAACCGTAAACTACAAAAGTTGGTTGGTAATTAAATCGTACAAAGGAATGAAAAAGGAACTACATCTCTTGGGTGAGAGAACTATTTGTTCGATTCCTATCTTCAAATTTTCCAATTATCTTTTGCACCATCAGTTTACATTGCAGGTTTAATAATACCATCCTGTGTTAACTCGGTTGTTACTAGTTGGCAATATAACTTTGAATAGATTCAACCGTATTCATTTCGGGGGAATTACTAGCAGCACTCCAAATTATCCTGTAGTCGTACTTAATTACCCAAACATCTATTGATCGGCGTTTTACTATTAGAGAATACAAATATCCCCGATGTTCAACTTCATGATAATATGTCTCATACCGTTGTCGAAAGTCATTATTTTTAATTGATTGTTCGTTTGTAAGACAACCCTCAATATAATAAATTTCCATTTTGGAAAGAAGATGGCGGGTCACTAGGATTCCGTCAAAATTGTTTTCTTTTATGGACGAGATAACTTGATTTGTGTCCGGTAATGCATTCGGGAATAAATGGTAGGATGGGATTGCTTCAACTCCATACTTGGAAAGATCACCGACAAAAACATCTTCCAAAATACGCCGTTGAACAGGATTTCTTCTTATTGCAATGACTAGTATCTTCTTCAACGGAGATTCATGATACGAAGGATTGTTCCATACATCAAATGACAAGAATCCAACCGCCGTTTTCGCAATGCGAATACATTACTTTCTTGCAGGCCTCACAAATTCCGCAAGAGGTAATACAAGAAATCAAAACTTTTTAGCCGGCTTTAAATTTCGAAACACCCGGTCCAACTTCTTCAACAACTCAATCTCCTTCGTGTCCAAGAATGAGTCCATCAATCACTTCAGGAACATCTCCTTTCATGATATAAGATCAGTTCCGCATATGGTTGTTTTTGTTACTCTGATAATTTCATCAGTAGGATTTTTAATTTTAGGTTTCGGCTTTTCCTCCCAATTACGTTTAACAGGTCCGTGATATACTAATGCTTTCATATGATCCTCTTTTTTATGAACCGTCTTGTTCAAATCATCTTAGCATTTTCTTAATACTGTCTGCAGCTAAGGCAATGCAGATTTTTATATTAGATTATAATATATTTAAATCAACTTAACACACCATCGGCTTGATTAGTTAAATAATTTTCGAGTCCCATTTGCTTAATCTGTGTATGCTGCATTTCAGCCCAATCTACATGACCTTCTTCCATTTTGAGTATCTTTGCAAGTAAATCAACAGTGCCCTGATCATCGGCTTCACGGGCGAGCTTGATTGCATCATTATAGGTGCGTACAGCATCTTGTTCATCATCATTGTCGTTATTTATCATTTCTGAAACAGTTTTACCAATCTTTATATTATTAAGTTTAGATACCGTTGGTGAGCCATCCAGAAAAATGATTCTCTCGATAAGCCATTCGGCGTGGTGCATTTCATCCATTGCCTGTTTTCTTATTGCCTGGTGAAGCTTATTATAGCCCCAGTTTTCGCACATTTCAGAATGTACCATATATTGGTTAATGGCAGTAAGTTCATCAGCTAATTGCTTGTTAAGAATTGTGGTTAATTTTTCCTTGCCTTTCATTTTCATTCTCCTTCAAATTGTTATTATGAATATTAACCTGATTTAATTTTCTTTTTAAAGTGCAGCCAACTGAGAGCAACACCAAATAGGATAGCAGATAGAGTAAGAAACCACAACCAATTGTTAATTTCCATCCATCCGTTTTCATCCATCCTTCCATTCAACCCGCCTCCCATCATTATCCCGCTGTCAAAGTATAAAAAGAGCGCAATTAAAACCACAAACGCAAAGACTAAAAATTTATTACTTATTGTATTCATTTGTTTCACCTAATTAATTGTCATGGGTTAAATCTTTATTTATGAATTTATGAATCTAAATTCTACTGGCATTATATTTTATTTCTTAACTTAGAATGCAAGCTTTTTATGCTTGCGATTTATGACTTCCAGATATGTGCAAAAAACAATCTTACTTTTATAATAATATAAATAGCTCTGTCATAATTCAATCGAGCAAAGGGATGAAAAAGGGATTACACCTGTTGGATAAAATGGGTGCTTAGATATGCTAATCAGCCATGGGAAAAAGTCGCCGAAGCTGGATCTTTTGTTTGTGGTTTGTTTTATACCGCATACCGGTTGAAAAACATGGATGTAATTATTTAATTGTATTGCATTTGTTTGTGAACTGTTTTTAGTTACGTTCTTCTTAAATTCCTGAATGTTTATTTACGATGGTTAAATTATTACAACAGTGTTTAGTAATATATTTTTAATTAGTCACTCAAGCTGACCGCCATTTTGGGTAAACCGTTAAAATGGTTCATATATTTTACTTTTTAGGTTAATACCGGGATTAATCCCGGTGTTAATGAGAACTAAAAAATTACAAACTCAACTGTTTTAACAGTTTTCTAATCTTAAGCGGTCAACTCGAGTTAGTTATTCATAATAGATTTGCCATTCAGCTTTTCCGGTTTTTCAAAGAAGCCGCAATCAATTCTATAAGCTCGTTGAATTTAAAAGGTTTGGATATATAATGAGTTAATCCTTCTGAGAGAAGATATTCTCTGTCACCAGGTAAAGCATAATTAGTAACAGCTATATATGGTTTATCATTATTATTTTTAATTTTCTTCAATTCCTTTGTTGTTTGAATTCCATCTATATTTCCGGGAAGACCGATGTCAATTAAAAATGCATCGTAATCATATTCTTTCGCCTTTATTAAAGCAGCCTCCCCATTTTTCACATAATCAACATCATAAGTGTCTTTTAATAGTTTTACAACTATGTTAATTGCTACGTCATCATCTTCTACAAACAGCAGTCTTGGCTTTAAGCGGCTATTATTTTCTTTATAATCATTCATAATTGATATGACCAGTTTGTTATTGTTAAATGTTTATTAATCTTTTCATTTATGGGTAACGTTAACACAAATGAACTTCCTCCTGCCTTGCTGTGCATATTTGTAGGCAAACCGGATGATATATCTTTAAGTTTGTTTTTCAGAACTATTGTACCACCCATTAATTCCGTATATTTTTTAACTAATGTTAAACCCAGTCCCGTTCCTTCAAAGCTTCTGCTGTATCCTTCGCTTACCTGCCTGAACGGTTCAAATATCAAATTATTAAGATCTTCAGGTACACCGATGCCGGTATCAATAACTTCTATTACTGCATTGTCTTCTTCCTTCTTTGCGATTAAAGTTACACTACCGGTATCTGTATATTTTATTGCATTGCTTAATAGATTATTTATTATTGAGATAAACATCTCTTCATCGATATATGCATTTAATATTTCTTCTTTTGTTTCAAAATTCAGTAATAACCCTTTCCCTTCAGCTGCAGCTTTGAATAATTTTACCTGCTCAATTAAATATTTAATTAAATCATTTTTCTTTAAATTTACCCGCTGTTTCCTGGTTTCGATACCGGAAATATCAAGTATATTATTCAAGGTATTATGCAGTCTTTTGCCGCTGGAGTTTATAATTTTTGCCATTTGTTGTAACTCTTTATCCGTTAATTCGTTTTCCAAAAATTCAGAATATCCTAAAATACCAACCAGAGGTGTCCTGAGTTCATGGCTCATATTTGCGAGAAAATTGGTCTTGAGTCTGTTCATTTCTTCGGCTTTTTCTTTAGCGTCGATGAGTTCTTGTTCCGCCTTTTTGCGTTCGGTTATGTTACGGACTACCGCAACAATATAATCACGATCAAGCTTTACATATTTAAAATTTATTTCTACCGGGAATTCGGAGCCATCCTTTCTGCGATGGATTCCCTCAATAAGGTGAGCCCCTGAATCACGAATCAATTTTGTGCGTTCGGGATAACTATCTTCGGTTAAAGTAGGATCAATGTTATATAACTTTAATGAGAGCAATTCCTCGCGAGTGTATCCGAGTTCCTGGTATGCTTTTTCATTACAGTCTAGAAAACAGCCTGTTTCGACGTCAATAAGTTCAACTGAATCGTTTGATTGATCGATCAATGTGCGGAATAATTTTATTTTACTGAGAGCTTCTTTTTGTGCGGTTATGTCTGTGAAGAATCCGATATTATGTTTCCTATCATCAATATAAACAATCGCATTATAGATGTTTGCGTAGAACAATGTTCCGTCTTTTCTCAGGCAGGGAATATCAGCAGAGAATGGTCTTGCTCCCTGGGCTTGCGATTCAAATTCAGAAATTACATATTCCAGGCTTTCCGGCGGATGCATATCCTTAATACTTAAATCGGTCATTTCTTGTTCTGTATATCCAAACATTTGGCATACCGCCTTGTTTACAAGTTTGTATTCTTTTGTTTCAACATCAACTACTAATATTCCTTCCGCGGCACTCTGGAAAAGCATCCTGTATCTTTCTTCCGATGCGGCCAATTCTTTCTCAGCACGTTTGCGTTCGGTGATATCTTCAAAAACAACGCAGAATCGTTTATTTGAATCCCATGGCCTGTAGACGTTGCAGTAATACAATTTTCCTGTCGGTTCGTGATACATTTCGAAGGAGCTTGGAATTCCTGTCGTCGCTACGTCACTATATGCTTTTACCCAGCTCGCCTCTGTACCGGGCCACACTTCATATACTGTCTTTCCAAACACTTCCTCATTCTTAACACCGGTTATGTGTTCGTATGCATCATTTATGAATATAAACCGGTAGCTTACAAAGTTGCCGTCATCATCAAAAACAGATTCGAAAAGGACAAATGCGTTAGTCATGTTCTTGAAAAGGTCTTGGAGTTCGCGCTTGCTCTTCTTTACTAACTCTTCTGCGCATTTGCGCTCCGTAATATCCTGGTTTACACCATAAGTCTTAACGGTATTGCCTTTTGAATCTTTCTTAACGCGAATGTTGACATTGAAATAGCCTGCCTTACCGTCTGCGTAAATTATGCGATGATCCATCCGGATATTATAGTTTGGATCGGTAGTTTTCAACGCTTTCTTAGTTTCCACACCCACAATAGCCATGTCGTCCGTGTGAACGAATTTTTTTGCGTACTGCATAGAGGACATATTGTAACTTCCTTCTCGTTCAACCGTTGTGTGCAGGAGTGTATAAAATTGATCGTTGAACGTAAATTGATCACTGTTAACATCATACTCCCAAATTCCGAGCTTGGCAATTTTCATGGCTTCATCAAGCTTGGCTTCACTTTCGCGAAGGTTTTCTTCAGTATGTTTACGCTCAGTAATATCTGCTGCCATACCGCATAAGTAAATGATTTCTCCTTTTTCATCCAATATGGGGAACATCCGGTCCCAAATCCATCTAGTCGACCCATCCGGCATTACGATCCTGTATTGCACTTCGCCGTTGCCTTTTTCGAATAACTCAATTGCTAAGCCCTTGTCTTCTTCATGAACTGCATCGAGCCATGTGTTCATAACTTCTTGAATCGCTGTAATGGGGCGCCCCCAGACCCTTTCATAAGCAGAGTTAATGTAAATCAGCTCACCTGTTATATTGGATATCATATAAAACACGGCATCAACGTTTTCCAATATTTGGTGCAAATGTTCTTCACTTTCCTTCAGTACTCTTTCGGCCTCTTTTCTTTCAGTTATGTCAATGAAACTGATTAAACCTTTTTCCCAGGTCTCTTCGTATCCCGGGACAATTGAGAGCTGAGATAGAACCTGCTTTATCTCACCATCTAAAATTCTAAGCGGCATTTCGACATCAATTTTTAATTTTCCTTCTGCCAGCCCGATAAGTTCCTCTTTGATTCCTTCGAATGATCCCTCAATAAAAAAATCGGACAAATGGTCTTGTATTTCCTCTTTGCTGGTTGCTTTTGCAAAACTTAATATTTCTTTATTCGCATCAGTAATTTTAACCAATAAGGCACATTTAACCACATCATTAGCATGTTCGTCGAAATACAAACGAAAGTCAGTAATTCCTTTTTCTTTTAGTTCATTGAAATAGTGTATTACATCTGAAAGATCGGTCTCCCAGATAGCTGTCCCGGAATTTTCAAATAAATCACGGTAACGGAATTCACTCTTATGTATTTCTTCTTCAATAAGTTTTTGGTTCGTAATGTCTGTAATATTCTCAAGAAGTAGTTTTCGGCCTCCCAAATTTATTTGTGTTACCGTTTTAATAATTGGGATTCTTTTACCTTCTTTATTTATTAATACACGCTCGGAGTTGTCTATTATTTGTCCAAGATCAGTAATAGGACATTCCCATACTTCTGCCGGACAGATGTATTTGTGGCAGATGCTCCCGATAATTTTTTCTTTCTTTTCACCGATCAGTCTAACGGCTTCCGAATTTAAATCTTCAATTTTATGTGTTTCCGGATCAACAATTATAATCCCTGTTGAAATTGCTTCAAGAATAGTTCGCGTTTTGGCTTCGCTTTCACGTAATAATTCTTCATCTTTTTTGCGTTCTGTTATATCACGGGCTATGCTTTGAAATCCGATTATTTTTTCTCTCTTATAAAAAGGCGCTGATAGGACTTCTATTAAATGTATAATTCCGTCTTTTCCTTTTACTTCGTATTCTGCCGCATCATTTATACTTTTGCTTTTCATTAAATCAGCTAATCTGGCCTTATGAACCGGCAGGTATTCTTTAGGAACAATATCCCAAATATTCATTGAAAGAAATTCTTCTTCGGAATATTTTAATAAATTACACATAGCTTTGTTTACTGATAAAAAAGCACCGGATAAATCAACGATAAAAATTCCATCCGGACTTTGTGTTACCATAGTCCGGAATTTTGCCTCACTTTCACGTAAAGCTTCTTCAGTTCGTCTGTGCCTGGTAATATCCTGCGCAATTGTTGCAACAATCTTGTTTCCTTCCTTATCAAATATATTTGCCGAGTTCCATAGGACAGTCTTAACCTCTTTATTTTTTGCTAAAATATCTATCTCGATAATTTCCGATTTATTATCACTTATATTATTTTTTATCAGTTCAAGTGTTAAATCAATTTTATCTTCCGGGAAGAGTATGTCAATTTTTTTATCTCTTACTTCGGCTGAAACATAACCGCTTAATTTTTCAAATTGATGGTTGAAACGTTTTATAACAAATGAAGAGTTCCAGATAATAATTGGTGCATGCGCGTTATCTAGAAGAATGTCAAGGTACTCGCCGGTCATTCGGTTCTTTTCACTTAACATTTTTTCTTTATTTCTTCGTTCCGTAACGTCCTCAATGGCAAGTAGAATTATCTTCTCTTTTCCAAAAGCCCTTTCAATTTGCCGGGCATTCAATAGCATAATGCGCTTACCAATTGTGGAAAACTCATGTTCAACTTCATAGTTGTCGAATGTTGTTTTTTCGGGAAGGATAGTCTCTAGTAGTTCTCTTAGTTTTGGAATATTCCATTGCTTGTTTCCCAGATCATAGATAAGCTGTCCAACAGTTTCTTCAGGTTTTACCTTAAAAAATTCATAGAATGAACGGCTGGCGGTAACGACTTTTAAATCCTGATCCAGCACAATTAAAGGTTCCCGCACTGTATTGATAATATTTTCAGCGAATTGACTATTATCATCACCGGAATTCAATTCGATTTTCATTGGGGGCGGATTATTTGCTGATTTTATATTTTTTTCTTCATCGATATATTTCATGCCGCAGCCTATGTTGAACTTAAAATTGATTTTCGTAAAGTGAACATAAACTTCGAACCTTTACCTTCCTTACTTTCGACCCAAATCTTACCGCCGTGCATCTCAATAAATTCTTTGCAGAGCAATAGACCTAACCCAGTGCTTGGCTCACCTTCAGTTCCTACAGAACTGACTTTTTCCTCTATCTTAAAAAGTCTGATCATATCTTTTTCGTCCATTCCAACACCGTTATCCTCAACCGAAACCTCAATAGTGCCATTATTAGATCGGTTGGATTTAATAAAAATTTTCCCATTCGTTCTAGTGAATTTAACCGCATTAGATAAAAGGTTTCTAAACACTGTGCTAATCATCTTTTCATCAATGTAGACTTTCTGTGTATTATCAATTTCATTAATAATCTCTAAACTTTTTTGCAGAGCCCGCTGGTAAATTGTGTCTATGCTTTGCGAAACAATCTTAGACAAATCGGTATCACAAGGAGCAAAGTTTATAGAACCTTTTTGTACTTGAGCCCATTCCAGCAAGTTTTCTAAAAGTTTATAGAGATTATTGGCAGCTTCGTTAAGTGATTTACTATATTCAACAAACTCGTCCGGTGAAAAATTTTCTGTGCTGTCAGACATTAGTGCTGTTAAATTTAATAAACCATTGAAAGGGCTTCTTAGATCGTGGGCTATTATAGAAAAGAATTTATCTTTTTCGGCATTTAGTTTAATTAGTTGTTCATTGCTTTTCTTTATTTTTGCCTCAGCCAATTTGCGTTCGTTGATGTCAATAAATGATGCTAATGTTTTTCTATTTCTTAATAAAGTGACGGACATTATAGCATGCCTTATTTCACCTTTTTTATTATAGATCGTAAATTCATATTTATCAGGTACATCATTTACATTTATCGATCTCCCGTGGTTATATTCTTTTAAGCGTTTACGATCTTTCGGTGGTATATGAGCTGTCCAGCTTGTTCCAATAACTTCCTGCTTACTATAACCGCTAAGTTTACAAAACTCATCGTTAACCATTGATACAGTTGTGTCCGGTTCTGCTATAATCATGGCTGCGGAGTTATTTTCAAACATTGATCGAAAATTTTCTTCACTTTCCCGTAAAGTCTCCTCTGCAAGTTTGCGCTCGGTTATGTCACGAATAATCCCGGTGAAAAACTTTCCTTTAGAGGTTTTCCATTCTGCCAACGATAATTCCAGCGGAAATTCTTTTCCGCTTTTATGTAATCCGCGTATCTCCACTGTTTTGCCTATAACATGGTGTTCGCCGCCTTGTTCAATCCGTTTCATACCTTTAATGAGCTTTTCAATGTAAATTGGCGGAATCATTATACTCAATTCTTTGCCTTTTACTACCGATTCGCTATAACCAAATATTTTTTCGGCTCCTTTGTTCCAGTCTAATATTATTCCTTTAGTGTCCGCAGTAATAATAGCGTCATTTGCGGATTGTGTAATTGATCGAAAGCGTTCTTCACTTTCTTTAAGTCTTAGTTCAACCAGTTTGCGTTCTGTTATATCTTGACACGTACCCAAAACACGTTTCGGATTTCCCTCATCGTCCACTTCCACTGCACTTCTTTCATGAATCCAACGTATTTCCCCATTAGGAGTAATGATGCGGAAATCAAAGGCCGCCGGCTCATGTGTCTCTATCACCTTTGTAACAATTTCTAGAACCATTTTGCGGTCTTCCGGTATGGGGATTTCTGCAAAAGTTTCGAGAGTGATGACAAATGAGCTGCTTTTAATGTTAAATATTTTATACATTTCATCCGACATTGTACCTGAATTTTTGTCTATGTCCCATTCCCAGCTGCCGATGTGGCCTACAGACTGCGCTTCTTTTAACTGCTCTTCACTCTTCTTTAATTTATTTTCTACAAGTTTTTTTTCTGTTATGTCTCTCACATTGGCAATAGTATAGGTCCTTTTAAGCTTAACTATGGCAATATTTATCTCAACAGGGAAGATAGAGCCATCTTTACGACGGTGAATCGATTCCACTGTCATTGAATTTGACTGTCTAATATTCTGTATAATATGTTGGAAATCATGCATGTTTTGATTAGGATCTATATCAAATACACTCATGCTCAAAAGTTCATCTCGGCTATACCCAAGATCGATAGAGGCTTTTTCATTAACATCTATAAACCGGGCAGTTTCCACATCAATCAGTTCAATAGCATCTTGCGACTTATCAATCATCATCCGGAAAAACTTAAGTGATTCTTCCGCATGTTTGCGTTCGGTAATATCAGCATGAATACCCACAAGTCCGACAATTATCCCATTCTCATCTTTTATTGAATCGGCTCGCAGTAATACGATGAATTTTCGCCCGCTTTTTGATAACATCTCCACTTCTCCGTTCCAAGTGCCGCCGCCCATAGTTGTATCGAATACCTTACGTCCAACATCTTTATTCACATAAACCGCAGTGCCACCTCCTGCCGCTTGAACCTCTTCAATCGTATATTCAAAAAATTCGGTAAATGCCTTGTTGTGATAGAAGTGATGCCCCTGCGGATCGGACATGCAAATTGCTTCACCTGAGCTTTCCACTGCCTTATTGATGCGAAGAAGGGTCTCTTCGGTACGTTTGCGATCGGTGATATCCTGGTTAACCCCGAGCGCCTTAATGGTCCGATTATCTGCATCTTTCTCAATACGAACATTGGCGGCGAAGTAGCCTATTTCACCGGGTGCATAGATTACACGGTATTCCATATAAGAAGTATAAGCCGGGTTTGGAGTTTCAAACGCTTTACGAATTTCCTTCTCAATCAATACCCGGTCATCAGGGTAAATATACTTTTGTGCGAAATGCTCGGAAGACATGATATTACCGCCTTCATGTTCTGCTGTTGTATTAATTAGTGTGAAGGATTGATCGGGAAAAGTAAACCGATCGAGAGCGAAGTTATATTCCCATGTACTGAGTTTGGCAATCTTCATTGCATCGGTTAACTTGGCTTCGCTTTCCAGCAGTGCCTCTTCCGCTCGTTTGCGTTCGGTAATATCAAATATAACACCTTCAATATAGAGGGGTTTTCCATCCTCCCCAAGAGTTGGTTTTCCTTTCTCATAGAAATAGCTTAAACTGCCATCTTTTCGAATGAATCTATATTCAACTTCAAATTCAGAATTATTTCTTATTGAATTTTCAACAATCTCCATCACATATGGTTTGTCTTCAGATGATATAAACGGGTCAATAGAACAAATTTCCCCTTTTCGCAGTTCATCTTTGGTATAACCGGATATTTGTTCAATAACGTTATTGAAAAATTCCATTTTGCCCAGTTCTCTTATATAAAGCCTGTATACTGAAGCAGGTAAATTTTCAGATAGAGTACGATAAGAATTTTCACGCTGTTTTAATGTTTCTTCTGAAAGCTTGCGCTTGGTAATATCTTCTATTACCGCCTGGATCATGGGCTGATCATTAATATAGATTATTGTTAGTGTTAATAAAGTATCGTAAGGAGAGCCGTCTTTGCGTTTAAACTTTATAGGGTGCTGAGTAATGGTTCCTTTTTCTTTTAATAAAGGGATAAGTGTTTCCCGGTCAGACAAATTATAATAAAGATTCTCCACTTTTCCGATTCTGATTAAATCATCGCGAGAATAACCACCGGGTTCAAGTATTGAATCATTAAAAATTACAATGTTGCCCGTTAAATCCGTTATACCAATTCCAATAGGTACATTCTGAAACAAAGTTCTATAATTCTCTTCGCTTTCTTTTAGTTTTAGTTCGGCAAGTTTACCTTCTGTTATATCCCGCAAAGAATACAGCAAGTGTGTACATCGGCCTGCGGTATCTGTTACCGGAACAATAATTGATTCCAAATAAATATTATTTGTCCCAAATGGAACTATTTGTTCGTATTGTATTGGAGTACCACTTGCTATTGCTCTAAGAAAATTCTGATAATCTGCTTCGATATTTTCCAGGGGAAAGCCTATTGCAGTCAAAGCTTCGTCCCTGTATTTCCCTACGATATCATTGATACCAATTGCATCCCTTGAGATTAATTGTTTTATTGATTCAAGGTAACTGCGGTTAACGGCAGCAATTCGCAGCTTATTACCCGGTTCCACTTCCATCAATGTTAGCATATCGGAGGTATTGTTGAACACGAGTGAGAGGCGCTCTTCACTATTCTTTAATGCACGTTCTGCCTGCTTGCGCTCGGTAATATCCCGGAAAAGACCTACAGCGTTTCGTTTTCCATCTATAGTAATGATGGTTGAGTGGATGTCGACATGTAAGATGCTGCCGTCTTTCCTGAGACAGGGAATTTCCGTCTCACGGGTTATGTCACCCCGAGCCTGGGATTCGAACACGGCAATGACGTGTTGCAGGTCTTGTTTGGGGTGAATATCAGCCAGACTCAGAGCTGTCAATTCATGCTCGGTATAGCCAAGCATTCGGCACAGAGCCGGATTTGCGAACTTGAAAGTCTTTGTTTCAACATCGGCAATCAGGATACCATCGGCGCTTGCCTCAAAAAGCAAGCGATATCGTTCTTCACTTTCCTTAAGTTTTTGTTCTGCTAATTTGCGCTCAGTAATATCCCGGATGTTGCATTGAATAATTTTCGTATTATCAACAAAGTATGTATTGCTTATAAATTCGACTTCGATATGCTTACCGTTTTTTGTTTTCAGCGGCATATCTTCATAACGAAGGTATCCTTTGTTTTGTAATTCTAAAAATGCCTCTTTAGATGCGGCAATATTCTTGAAAGTACCGATTTCCCAGAGTTCTTTACCTAACAATTCTTCGCGCGAATAGCCGAGCATTTCTATTAAGTACGGGTTCACATCAACAATCTTTCCTGTGTAAGCGTCAAGAATAATAATTCCGTCTTTTGCTGTTTCAAAAAGCCGGCGATACCTTTTCTCTGATTTAAGCAGCCTGCTTTCCGCACGTTCGCGCTCAGCATTGGCTATAATAGTTTGCCTTCTTTTGTATCCAATTAGCCATGTTATTATTGTTAGAAGAAAGCTTATACTTATTCCAATGATTAAAATGATTATTGCCGTGTTATTTAGAAATCTTGACTCTAATTTGGGTGTGGTTTTTAATACAACCGTCCACTTGTGTCCGCTTAGATTCATTAATATAGTTGATGTTAATTGAGGATTTAGTGAAGCTGAGAGTTTTTTTGAATCATACATCTTCGTTTGACTGGAAATAATTTTACTATCATAAATTTCAACATCAAGATCCGCGGCACGTTCTCCAAAAAGTCCTGCCATAAAATCATACATTCTGAATGGGGAATAAACCCAGCCCACTATATTCTTGCGCCTCTCATTTAGAGTTATGTTTAATGTCCCGTTTCTATAAACCGGTAAATATATTAGGAAACCCGCCTGTACTGCTTTGCCCGTTTCCTGTACCAGCTTAATTTTTCCCGATGTTGTAGTTTCATTAGAATCGCGCGCTGTTTCCATTGCTTTGCGGCGAACAGGCTCGGAAAACATGTCATATCCAAACGCTCGAAGGTTACGATCTTTAAACGGCTCGATATAAATTATAGATGTGTAAATATTCCTTTTCCCAACCGGCCAGACTTTATAATTTGGAAAGCCTTCCTTACGAATGCCGCTAATATTTTTTTTTATTTGATCCGGCGAAATTATTAAAGAAAAGCCTACCCCTTGTACACCGGGATAGTTTTTATCGAGATGTAGGGAGTTAAAGAATGAATGAAATTCATTTCGGTCAACAGCATTAGATGCAATAAATAAACCGCGTACACTTCTGAGGATTTGCTCATAATTATTTAAACGCAGTTCAATACGGCTGTTAACGTCCCTTACACGAAATTCAAAATATGACCGTAGCTCATTTTCTGCACTTGTATTTTCTAAATTCCAAACTAAAAAGGATATGAGCAAACAAGTTATAAAAACCAAGAAAGGAGCGATAAATCTGATACGGGTTATCGCACTTTTATGTATTGCCGGCGACTTGTTGGCTGGCTGTTTTTTTCGGATAAAATTAAAAGCGTTCATTTTCTTTTGCCAGTGAGTTAAATAAGAGCTTTTTCAGTTTGTTCTTTTGTGAACTGTAATTTCTTCATTTCTGCATTTCGATTTGTCTAAAGCATCCTCAATTAATTCTAAAAGCTTTTGTAATTCGAAAGGTTTGGAAATATAGTGGGTTAATCCTTCTGAAAGAAAAAATTCCTCAGCACTATCCATAGCATAAACTGTTACAGCGATATAAGGTTTTTCTTTATTGTCTTTAATTTCTTTAATCATTTTTGTTGTTTGTATTCCATCAATTTTTCCGGGAAGTCCAATGTCAATTAAAAAAGCATCATAATCATTTTCTTTCGCTTTTATTAAAGCGTCCTCGCCATTACTTGCGCCGTCAACATCATACTTATCTTTTAACAGCTCTTTGACTATGTCTAGTATCATTTTCTCATCTTCAACATACAGCAATTTTGGTCTTAAGGATCTATTACTTTCTTCTTTATCATCCACTATGATAATTCTGTCATCGTTTACTAAGTTCTTGACAATATTTTTATTTATTGGAATCTTTAACATGAATGTACTTCCTTCTCCCGGTTTGCTATTCAGAGTTATTGTTCCACCCATTAAAACCGTATATTTTTTTACTAGTGTTAATCCTAAACCCGATCCTTCAAACCGTCTGTTGTTCCCCTCACTTGCCTGCCTAAAAGACTCAAATATTATTTCTTGAAGATCTTCAGACACACCTATACCGGTATCTTTTACTTCAATTACTGCATTGTTATTTTCTCGATTTGCAGTTATGGTTACTGTTCCTTTATCGGTATACTTTATTGCATTACTTAAAAGATTATCTATAATTGATACGAACATATCATCATTGATATATGCAATTAATTTTTCTTCTTTGGTTTCAAAATTAAGCGACAAGCCTTTCCCTTCGGCTGCAGATTTAAATAATTTTACCTGTTCTCTTAAATATTCTAATATATTCTTTTCTTTTAAATCAATTTGCTGCTTTGTGGAGTTGATTGTTGATACTTTAAGTATGTTGTTTAAGGTTGTATTCAATCTTTGCCCGCTGATTTTTATAGCTTCTGCCATTTGAATTAATTCATTATCCTTTAACTGGCTTTCCAAAAATTCAGCATTTCCCAGAATGCCAATCAGAGGTGTCCTTAGTTCGTGACTCATATTTGCAAGAAAAATCGTTTGGAGTCTGTTGATTTCTTCCGCTTTTTCTTTTTCCTGAATCAGCTCATTTTCAATTCGTTTTCGTTCAGTTATGTTACGAGCTGCTTCGATAAGATATTCATTCCCAGGACTTGGATATTTCATGTTTATTTCTACAGGGAATTCAAAGCCATTTTTTCTTTTATTCCATGACTCACCGTTCCATCCATCTTTTAATGTATCCGGTAATATTTCGTTGATTACTTTCGGCAAGTTCTTTGATGAATGAAATATGCTGTTATTCCTATCAATTACTCCAGCTTCACTATCTCCATTTAGTTTTAATAAAGACTCATTTACCAATATTATATTATCTTCCAGGTCAATAATACTTGCACTTTCATTAATACTCCTTAAAGAGTGAGCAAGCATTGAAATTTTTTCTTGAGCCCGTTTGCGCCTGGTAATATCATTAGCAATTGCTGCAACAATATTTTTCCCTTCCTTATTAAAAATATTCGCTGAATTCCATAGAACTGTCCTGATGTCCTTGTCTTTAGTCAAAATGTCTATTTCAATATTTTTCGATATTTCATTACCTAAATTTTCTCTTATTAATTCAATTGTTGAATCACTTTTATCTTCAGGGAAAAGAAAATCAATCTTTTTATCCCGTACTTCAGTGCGGTTATAACCGCTGAGCTTTTCGAATTCTTGGTTAATATGATTTATTAATAATGAAGAGTCCCAGATAATAATTGGTGCATGCACAAATTTCAAAAAAATTTCCAGGTATTTGTCAGTTATACGGCTCTTTTCACTTAACAATTCTTCAACTCGTCTTCGTTCAGTAACATCCTTAATTGTAAGAAGAATTATCTTCTCTTTTCCAAAAGCCCTATCAATTTGCCGGGCATTTAACAGCATTACGCGGAAGCCAATTGTAGAAAAATCATGTTCCACTTCGTAGTTGTCGAATGTTGTTTTTTCAGGAAGGATAGACTCCAGCAGTTCTCTCAGTTTGGGAATATCCCACTGGTGATTTCCCAGATCATAGATAAGCTGTCCAACAGTTTCTTCAGGTTTTACCTTAAAAAATTCATAGAATGAACGGCTGGCGGTAGCGACTTTTAAATCCTGATCCAGAACAATTAAAGGTTCATGCACTGTATTGATAATATTCTCTGCGAATTGACTATTATCATCACCGGAATTCAATTCGATTCTTAACGGTTGTGGATTATTACCCGATATTATATTTTTTTCTTCAACGATATTTTTCATGTCACAGCCTGTGTTGAATTTAAAATTGATTTTCGTAAAGTGAATATAAACTTCGAACCTTTTCCTTCCTTACTTTCAACCCAAATCTTACCGCCGTGCATTTCAATAAATTCTTTGCAAAGCAATAAGCCTAGCCCTGTGCTTGGTTCACCTTCAGTTCCTACAGAACTGACTTTTTCCTCTAACTTAAAAAGTCTAATAATATCTTTTTCATTTATTCCAACACCGTTATCCTCAACCGAAACTTCTATTGTACCATTATTAGATCTTTCAGATTTAACAACAACTTTTCCGTCTATTTTTGTGAATTTAACAGCATTAGACAATAGGTTTCTGAATACCGTATCAATCATTTTTTCATCTGCAAAAACTCTTTGTGTATTGTCAATTTCATTTAAAATCTTAATTCTTTTTTGTAAAGCGCGTTGGTAAATGATGTCAATGTTTTGAGAAACTATTTTAGATAAATAAAGATCTATTGGAGTAAAGTCTATAGAACCTTTTTGAACTTGAGCCCATTCCAACAAATTTTCTAAAAGTTTATAAAGAATACGTGCAGATTCGTTTAATAATTTGCTGTAATCTGCAAATTCAGCAGGTGAAAAATTTTCTCTGCTGTCAGACATTAGTTCTGTTAGATTTAATAAACCATTGAAAGGGCTTCTTAGGTCGTGCGCTATGATAGAAAAGAATTTGTCTTTTTCTGAATTTAGTTTAACCAGTTGTTCATTTTTTACTTTTATTCCTGCTTCGACCTCCTTGCGATCTGTAATATCAAGGCCGACGGCACTTAAGCCTTCAATAATTCCATCTTTATAAATCGGGTTAACAAGCAAATTGAGCCAGGTATTATTTCCGCTTTTGGGCATAAGTCGAACATCAATGCTTATGTTAGGTGTAGGATTCACAATTTGCTCTGAAAAGGTAGAATGAGTTATTGAACGGCTTTCAATATGAACAAACCTTAAATAAAATTTTCCGAGTATATCCTGCAAATTCATCCCAAGTTTATAGCAGGCTGCTTCATTAAGGTAAGTGAAAATGCCGCGTTTGTTAACGCTAAAGAGGATTGCTCTTGTTCCTTCAACGATATTGCGAAATTTTATTTCTGATATTTTTAATCCCTCTTCTGCACGTTTGCGATCCGTTATATTGCGTACAAATGTTATTACTTCGTCTTTGCCGCTAGGTACCATCCGGGCTTCATAATCACGCAAGCCGTGCATCGGAATTATCATTTGGTATTCGAATTCCTGAAGCTCTCCGCTTTCCAGTGTTTGCCCGATGTATCTGTCTATCAAATCTGCAAATTCAGGAGGTGTGATGTCTCTGTTCTTTTTGCCGATGATTGTCTGTTCGGATTGCGCATAAAGGTCTGATCTATCTGCTTTGTAGTCTAAGTAGGTCCCATCACGGTCAATCCGGAATATTAGATCAGGAATAGCATCCAGCAGCGCTCTTGTCTTTCTTTCGCTCTCGCTTAACCCCGCCTCAGCGTGCTTTCGTTCGGTAATGTCCATGGCTGTGCCCATGAATTGTTTATCGCCCGCATAATCAATCAATTCAATTGAAAGTATAACCTCCATTCTTTTCCCGTTTTTAGAAATTAACGCATAATCATGCGGCTCTATGGCAATGCCTTGTAAAAGTTTATATTTATTCTGCCTGGTAAGTTCTTTATATTCTTCGGCAACCAAGTTAAAGAAATCGAAATCATCGGAATAAAATTCTTCCTTTGAATAGCCCAAAGCATCAACACATTTTTTGTTTACATACACATACCGCCCATTGTAATTGATAAAAATTAAATTAGGCGACTGTTCTGCGAGCGCCATAAATTTCTGTTCATTGTTTTTCAACGATTCAAGAAAATGTTTGTATTCTGTTATATCAACATCAACTCCACGATAACCAATAAGATTATTTTTTTCATCAAGCATCGGAAATCCGCAAGTAGAAAAGAACACTTTTCTACCGTCTTTGTGAATGCAGCAATTAATAAAACTTTTTATTTTCTCTTTTCTGACAATTGCTGCAAGTGCTCCTTGTTTAAGCTCTTCTCTATGCTCCGGTTCAAAAAAATCGTAAAAATGTTTAATGCCTATTAATTCATCGGGATTGTAGCCCAGCAATTCCTTCACAATCGGATTTACATAAGTATATACACCATCAGTATCCACTTCCCAAATCAATTCACCGGCACTCTCCGTTATTTGCTCAAATCGCAGTTCGCTTTCCCGCAGCTTATTCTCGGCAAGCTTTTGTTCGGTAATATCGCGCCATAAGCAATGGTAAACCGGACGCCCTGAATTATCAATGTTCTGTGCTGTTACAAGTATATTTCTGATTTCACCACTTTTTGTTTTTTGTAGAGTCTCGAAGTCGACTCTTCCTTCTTTCATCACACGCGCCATTGTCGATTTTGCTTTTTTGTAAGTTTCTTTAGTTTCTACATCCGCATTTATTAGTACTGCAAATTCTTCCCTGGTATATCCAAGCTGCCGGTGTGCTGCCGTATTAAACTCAATAAACCGCGCTGTCCGCGGATCGATTACCACAATACCGTCGGTAGACTGTTCAAAAATAATCTGTCTTCTTTTTATTTCTTCAGTAAGTTGAGCCAACACATTTTCGCGCTCTGCATTGGTTTTAATTGTTTGCTTTCTATTGTTTAGAATTAACCAGGATATTATTGTAAGCAGAAGGCTTAGACTTAATCCAACAAATACAATGATGCTTACAGTACTATTTACCATTCTTGACTCTAATTGTGGGGTGGAATTTATTAAAACCGACCACTCATGACCATCAAGATTAATTCCATTTGCGTCGCGTACGGTTTCCATTACTTTACAGCGAACCGGTTCAGAGAACAAGTTATTACCGAAAACCCGCAGATTAAGGTTCTTGAACAGTTTGAGATAAATTATTGAAGTGTAAGTTTCGCGTTTTCCTTCCGGCCATATTCTGTATTCAGGAAAATCCTCTTCGCGAATGGCGGCAACATGTTTTTTTATTTGTGCTGGTTGAATTATTAATGGATACCCCACACCTTGAAAGTTCTGAAAGTTTTTTTCAAGCCGCAGAGAATTAACGAAGGAACGGAATTCTGCCCGATTAACATTAGCAGATGCATTATATAAACCTCTGGCACTTCTTAGTATTTGTTCATAACCAATAATTCGCTGTATAATATGTGTATTAATATCTCTTGCCCGATATTCAAAATATGACCGGAGTTCATTTTCTCTACTTTTGCTTGTAACATCCCAATTGAAATAAGAGATTACCAAACCAATAAACAAAACCAAAAAGGGAATGATGAACCTATGAAGGAGCAACAAACTCTTTATTGATGTTGGCGACTTGTTAGCTGGTTGTTTTTTTCGGATAAATTTCAAAGAATTCATTTTATTATACTATTGAGTTAAATGAAATCAGTTTCAGTTTGTCCTTGCATGTACTGCAATCTCTTCCTTGTTGCATTTTTTTCTAAGGTATCCTCAATTAATTCTATAAATTTTTGCAATTCAAAAAGTTTTGAAATATAGTGGGTTAATTCTTCAGAAAGAAAAAATTCCTCAGCGCTATCCATAGCATAAACTGTTACAGTGATATAAGGCTTTTCTTTATTGTTTTTAATTTCTTTAATCATTTTTTTAATTTGTATTCCATCAATTTTTCCGGGAAGTTCAATGTCAATTAAAAAAGCATCATAATCATTTTCTTTCGCTTTTATTAAAGCATTCTCACCATTATTTGCACCGTAAACATCATACTGATCTTTTAATAGCTCTTTGACTATGTCTAGTCTCATTTTCTCATCTTCAACATACAGCAATTTTGGTCTTAAGTATTTATTACTTTCTTCCTTATTAACCACTATGATTATCATTTTATCGTTTACTAAATTCTCGACAATATTTTTATTTAATGGAATTTTTAAAATAACTGTACTTCCTTTGGACGCTGAGTTCTTTTGAATTCTGGGTTAATATGAGTTCTTATAAATGAAGAATCCGAAATAAGAGTCGGTGCATGCGCATGATTCAAAAAAAATTCCAGGTATTCGTCAGTAGTACGGCTCTTTTCACTACACAATTTTTCAACTTCATAGTTATAATCAGTAAGCTTTTCAGGAAGGATAGTTTCCAGGAGTTCTTTTAGTTTAGGAATATTCCATTGTTGATTTCCCAGTTCATAGATAAACTTTCCAATTGTTACACCGGATGTTATTTTGAAGAAATCATAAAATGAACTGCTGGCCGTGATTACTTTCAAATCATGATCGAGAACCATTAAAGGTCCCCGCCAGGTATTGAGAATAATCTCAGCAAATTGACTGGTTTCATCTACTGATTTCAATTTGATCTTCAAAGGGGGGGAGTTATCAGCTGATTTTGTTTTTTCTTCCTTTAACATAATATCTCCATCTAAGTAACTAAATCAAATCGCTGAAATTATTTTTTGCAATTCTTCTTTATCTAAGCCAAACTTAATTTTAAGTTTATCCCATATTGTACCATTTTTCACTTCATCATAACTTAAATCATTATCAGTTAAAATTGGGTATCTCTTTTTAAGTTTAGCCTTTTTGATGTACCAATTTTCCACCAATGAATGGTTAGAAGTTGATAATTGTTGAACTACATTGCTTTTTAAAGTCATTTTTAACCCTATATTATTATGCAGTCCTTGAGCAAGATGTTAAAAAATAATAAGCTGTCACACAATAGGGCAAAGGGATGAAAAGAGAACTACATCTTTTGGGCGAAGCGCATGTAAATGGTTTATTGTATATTATATACAGGTTGAAGGACAAGGATTAAGCTGTACCTTAATGAATATGACAAAACCATGATTAGCTATCGTAATAAATATATTTTTAAACAAATCATTTCGATAAACTTAATTATCGATAGGATGCATCTCCCGGTAATTAAATGAATGAATTTTTTAAGTACATACAAAAATATTTTAATGATGTAAAAAATTTCCTAAGCATTCGGCTTATAGATATTGGGAATACTTCAATAACGCTCTGGACTCTACTCTATTTTATTTTTCTTGCCTGGCTTCTTTTCTTCATCACTGCAAAACTCAGAAAATGGATGATCTATAAGGTCCTTTCCAAAAGCAAGGTAGAACTGGGAGTGCGGCTCGCGGTTGGTACGATTATTCGTTACGGTGTTCTTATACTGGGACTTATAATTGTAGTACAGACCGTTGGAATTAACTTGAGTACAATTACTATTCTTGCCGGTGCTCTTGGTATTGGTATTGGTTTCGGTTTACAGAATGTCACAAACAATTTAGTAAGCGGAATAATTATTCTTTTTGAAAGACCGATTAAAGTAGGTGACAGGATCCAGGCTGGAGATGTGTTTGGTGATGTTATGAGGATTTCTATGAGATCTACAACGATCGTGACAAATGATAATATTTCGGTGATTGTTCCTAACTCTGAATTTATTTCTTCAACAGTTATTAACTGGAGCCACAATGATAGGAATGTGAGATTCAGTATTCCGGTGGGGGTTGCTTACAAAGAAGATCCTGAAAATGTTAAGCAAATTTTGCTAGATGTTGCGGATAAGGAAAACGGCGTTTTAAAAAATCCTGAACCAGTTGTACTTTTCAAAGAATTTGGCGACAGTTCACTTATTTTTAATCTGCTGATCTGGACAAGCAGTTACATAACCACACCGGGATTCCTGAAAAGCAGGCTTTATTTTGAAATATTCAAAAAATTCAGAGAAAACAAAATTGAGATACCCTTTCCGCAGAGAGATTTGAATATTAAGAATACGGAATTCCAGGTAAGCCAGCCAAAAGTTGAAACAGACTAGTTTGTCAGCGCATAAAAAGAAAAATGTTGACAAACGTACCAGCTTTAATTTCGTTATACTAATAATTAGGAAAACTTTATCCCGAAATATCTTTAATTCTTATCACCTCACTTATTCTAAACTTATAATATTATGGGTTTAATAATTATTTTTATAATCTAATTTTATATCATTATTTGTGAAAAGCATTTCTGCTTTATTTTATCAGAAGAGTTAATACATGAGCAATAATAAAAATTCTAAAATTGCCATTTGGTCATTTGTTTTCATAGTCATGCTCACATTCGCCGGGTGGTTCTTCCTTCAAAGTAAAAGCGATAAAAATGATAAACCCTTCGGACAAGATTCATCTAAAACAACTTCGCGCATTCAAGTAGTAAATGGAATTACAACCGTTGAGTTGAGCGCGGAAGAACGGGAAAATTCCGGTATAACTTTAGTAAAACTAAATAAAGTTTCACATCAGGTTCAATTGAGTACATACGGTTTTGTTGTATCCATTCAAGATTTAGCAAAAGATGTTCAAAGCTTTGAAACGGATAAAGCCCAGCTGGCAAAGTCAAAAGAAAATCTTTTAATCTCGAAAAATAATTTTGAGCGCACAAAAAGTCTTTATGAAAAGAAACTTGCAAGCGAACAGGATTTTCAATCAGCTCAATCAGCATTCTTATCCGACAAAGCTGATGTTAATTCTGCTTCGTCAAATTTAATAAGCCAAAAAAGTTCAATCGTTGAACAATGGGGGGATAAACTTTCTCAATGGATATTCAATGACTCTGCAGGATTACAGCGTTTGCTATCGCTTCATGATATGTTGATTCAAATATCTCTACCTCCCGGTGAGATAGATATTCCGGTTAATATTTTTGTTCAATCTCCATCACAAAATAATAAAAAAATCCAATGCAGATCTGTTTCGGCGGGTCATATTGCAAGTTCACAGTTTCAAACAAAGACTCTTTATTATATCACTTCAGATGCTTCGTTAAGCAGCGGCATGAATGTGAAAGCATTTCTGCCTGTTGGGAAAAATATAACCGGGGTAATTGTTCCGGCTTCTTCAATTATCTGGTATCAAGGTAAAGCATGGATCTATGCAGAAAAGTTTCCGGACAAGTTTAACCGCGTTGAAATTGATGCTGATAATCCGGTTAATAACGGATTCTTCGTCCCGGGAAATAAAGGAATAATAATTCCTGGTGAAACCGTTGTAAAAGATGGTGCACAACTTTTGTTATCTGAAGAATTAACGCCGGCTCAAAGCTCGCAAAGTGATGAGGGCGATAATGATTGAAGAACGTGGATTATTGAATTCTGTTGTCCGGTTCTCGCTTCGCTTTCGCGGAATAATAATAGCGTTAAGTATTCTTTTTATTGGTTATGGAATATACACACTTACACAGGCTAAGTTCGGAGTATTCCCGGAGTTTGCGCCCCCCCAAGCAGTCATTCAAACAGAAGCTCCAGGGCTATCGCCGGAACAAGTTGAAGTTCTTGTTACTCAGCCGATTGAAAATGCAGTAAACGGTATTGCAGGCATCTCGTCCCTTAGATCAAAATCTATTCAAGGACTTTCTGTTGTAACGGCTACTTTTAAAGACGGCAGCAACATTTATATTGACCGTCAATTCGTAACGGAACGTCTTGCAACTTTGTCAGGGCAACTACCTGTTGGCGTTAAACAGCCGGAAATGACCCCGCTTGTTCCTTCCACCGGGTTAACTATTGTGGTCGGATTAACTTCAAGTGAAAAAACTTCCATGCAGCTTAGAACTTTTGCAGATTGGGTTTTAAGAAGAAGACTTCTTTCCGTAAGCGGAGTTGCAAACGTTACTGTGTTCGGAGGCGAAATAAAACAATTCCAAATTCAAGTTCATCCGGATAAACTTATAAAATATAATTTATCAATTGAAGATATTTTATCAGCAGCCAAACGTGCTACTGCAGTTGAGGGCTCCGGCTTCATTGAAAATAATAATCAACGGATTGTGCTGCAAACAGAGGGGCAGTCTTTAACCGGGGCAGATCTCGCTAAGACGGTTATTCTTCACAAAAATAATCTAGACATAACTCTAGGCGATGTTGCAGATGTTCTGATAGCTCCGGAACCGCCGATTGGCAGCGCAACCATTGAAGGCAAACCCGGTGTTATGATGATGGTTTACGGGCAGTATGGAACTAATACGCTTGAAGTTACAAAGAACGTTGAGGCGGCTCTATCAAACATGCAGCATGCAATCAGCGCTGAAAAAATTAATGTGATAACCCTTTTCCGCCCGGCAGATTTTATTCATGCTGCGCTCGGTAATATTACAGGCTCGCTGATATTGGGTGCAGTATTAGTTGTTATTGTTTTATTCCTCTTCCTATTTAATCTTAGAACTGCGGCAATCTCATGCACTGCAATTCCTCTTTCACTTCTGGCAGGTATCGTTGCCCTCCAATTCTTTGGATTGACTATAAATACAATGACTCTGGGCGGCTTGGCAATTGCTATAGGAGAAGTTGTTGACGATGCCGTTATTGATGTTGAAAATATTTTAAGAAGACTAAAAGAAAACCGCTCTTTGAATAATCCAAGGTCTAATTTCCGTGTAGTGCTCGATGCTTCGGTTGAAGTACGAACTGCCGTTATTTATGCTACGTTTGCAGTAGTTCTTGTTTTCATCCCTATACTTACGCTATCCGGTGTTGCGGGAAAACTTTTTTCTCCTCTTGGAATCGCTTACATATTTTCTGTTCTTGCTTCGCTTCTTGTTGCTCTTACAATAACACCGGCGCTAAGCCTAGTTCTTCTGGGAAATCAAAAATTTGTTAAGAGGAAAGAATCTCCTTTTGTGGTTTGGTTAAAGAAAAAATATAAAATTATTCTAAACAAAGTTGAACAAAATTCCGGGAAAGTAATTACTGTTGTAATAATTATTACTCTGGCGTGCTTTGCCGCTTTGCCTTTCTTCGGAGAAAGCTTTATACCGCAACTTAAAGAAGGACATTTTGTTGCCCACATTTCTGAAGTGCCGGGAACATCAATAAATGAATCGGTCGAGCTTGGCAAAAAGGTTTCTGCTGCTCTTATGAAACTGCCGTTTGTTCAAACTGTTGCGCAGCGCGTTGGCAGAGCTGAGAAAGGCGATGATACCTGGGGAACAAATTACAGCGAGTTTGAAATTCAATTAAAGAAGTTAAACAGCGAGCAGACAGAAAAGGCTCAAGATAAAATTAGAAAAACACTCGCTTCGTTTCTCGGCGTTAATTCAGGCGTAAATACTTTCTTAACCGAACGGATGGAAGAAACTCTTTCCGGATATACTTCTTCTGTTGTTTTGAATATTTATGGAAATGATTTAAACACTTTAGATAAACTTGCGCAAAACACGGCGCAAGTACTTTCCGGGGTTCCGGGTGCAGTTGATGTGCAAATACAATCTCCTCCAGGAATGCCGCAGCTAACTATTCATTTGAGAAAGGATGATTTGCAGCGCTGGGGATTTGATGCAAAAGATGTCCTTGATGCAGTACAGACGGCTTATCGAGGAACGGATGTTGGACAAGTCTACGACGGTGATCGTGTATTTACTGTTTCAACTATTTTGGATCCGAAGGATCGTGAATCGGTAAATAATGTTTCAAATCTTCTTTTAAAAAATTCTGACGGAATTTACGTCAAACTAAGTCAGCTTGCGAATGTATATGAAACTTCGGGAAGATATATTATTCTTCATAACGGAGCCAGACGTGTACAAACTATAACATGTAATGTTTCCGGACGGGATGTAGTTTCGTTTGTAAAAGAAGCGAAAGAAAAAATAGAGTCGTCTGTTAAATTTCCCGGAAGCTCGTACATAGAATTTGGCGGCACTGCAGTGGCTCAATCAAAATCAAAAAGCGAATTGTTTATCTATTCTGCGATAGCCGGCGTCGGAATTATTTTACTTCTTTTTGTTGCGCTGAAAAATTTAAGAAATCTTTTTCTTGTCTTATCAAACTTACCATTTGCTTTTGTCGGTGGAATTATCACAATCTTTTTAACTGGCAGACAAATGAGTCTTGGGTCTATGATAGGCTTCATTACTTTGTTCGGCATAACGATGCGTAATTCACTTATGCTCATTTCACACTACAACCACCTGATAAAGCATGAAGGCAAAGAATGGAATTTAGAAACATCAATATTAGGCGCATCTGAACGCCTTGTTCCGATTTTAATGACTGCTTTAGTAACAGGTTTGGGACTATTACCATTAGCAATCGGCGCCGGCTCTGCAGGGAAAGAAATAGAAGGACCATTGGCAATTGTTATACTCGGCGGACTTGCAACTTCAACATTATTAAATCTGCTTGTGCTTCCGTCTTTATCACTGCGGTTCGGAAGGTTTGCGGTAAATAGTTTTGATGAAGAAAAATAATTCTTAAAATTTATGCTTATTGTATACTCGTCCCGCTATCATTGGAATGAGTATAAATTATTTTCTTTATCACTACCATCTTGAATTCTTATACTTTCCGATAAACTACCTCAACTAAAAAGAAAAAGCACTTTTTTATTCCTATACTTGAAACACTGTTTTTCTCTCCGGTTACCAATACTTGGAAGGCTTTTTTCAAGTGAGTATAAAAACAAAAGTAAATCAAGCTTCTCTGAGGTCCAAAAAATATATATCAGCTAATCGTGCTGCTCTTAATGAACTTGAAAATATATAAGTTTGCTTTTGAATGAAATTCTGAAGTTAAAATCTTAAATATTAAATTCTTGCGTAACGTGAGTTATTAAATAGTTACTGTTCTTATGTGTCGTTTTCCTTTTGCTTTAAATCTATTATCCAATGTTGTGAGATGTATAATTTAAGTTTAGCTGCTTTGCTACTTTTTCGATTGTCAAACCTTGAACTAAAATGCTGAATACTACACAGATATAAGTTACAATCATTAATGTCTGTTTAGCTTCGCTTTTTGGCAATGAAAGTACTAGCGCAATGGAAAGCCCTCCGCGAAGTCCTCCCCAAACAATTAGTTTAGCCTCTCTGTTGCTGAGATTTGTAAACTTTGGTAAAATCAATTTGGGCAGATAAACAATAATTACTCTTGAGAATAAAACAATAAAAATAGTAATCAAACCTATAAAAATGTAAGTTGTTTTAAAATCGATAACTACAAGCACAAATGCGATACTAATAAACAAGATGGCATTCAGAATTACGTCTATCAGTTCCCAAAATTTATGAACATACTCTAATGTAGTGTCGCTCATAGCTTTATTTTGTTTGTAGTTTCCTACCATTAAACCCATTATTACCATTGCCAATGCGCCAGATAATTGAAAATAAGATGATAAAGTGTAGCCCAACATTACAAAGGCAATTGTGAGTAAAACTTCCGTTTCATAATTGTCGATTGATTCTAAAAGTTTATATAAAATATAGCCCAATAAAAGTCCGAAAAATATACCTCCGCCTGCTTCCTGCAGAAATGAAATACCAAAATGTGAAAAGTTGATCTTATCGTTTCCTAATTTTAAAGTCTCTAATAAAGCAATAAAGACTACAACACCAATGCCGTCATTAAATAAAGATTCACCAACAATAGTTGATTCTATTTTCTTTGACACATTTGCTTTGGTTAATATTCCTAAAACTGCAATAGGATCGGTAGGTGAAATAAGAGCTCCAAATATTAAACAATGAATAAAGCCAATGGATACTCCCAGCAAACTGCACACTTCATAGAGCATCGATGCTATAACTAAGGTGGAAATTATAACCCCGCCCACTGCCAGTAGACTTATAGGTTTTAGCTGGTTTTTAATATCTTTCCAATTTGTATGTAACGAACCGGCAAAAAGTAAAAAGCCTAGCATCACCTGAAGAATAATGTTGCTTATGTCTGTGTGTATAATTATACTTTTAATTTCCGAGAAGTGTGCAACATCCCATATTTTACTACTCAAAACCACAAGTGAGAGAATAGTTGAAAGTAAAAACAAACCTATAACAAAAGGCAATTTAATAACCCTGTAGTTAATATATGCAAAAGCCGCTGAAAGACTCATTAGGATTACTAACAGGAGGTAACTATTCATTTTTACAATTTATTTATGCTTAAACATTTTAAACTTACCCAGGATCCCCTTTTTATTTCCCTTTTTGAGAAGGAATCTTTCCCGGATCTTCTCAAATAATATTCTATCGGATAATATTAATATCTGATCTTCGGGTTGAATCGTAAAAGAGAGCTGCGGAACCAGCATCTCTTCATCCCTTAATACTGCAACAATTTCACATTCATCGTATTGATTACATATGCGGATATCATTTAATTCTTTGCCGATGTACTCATTCCCGGGAAAAACATTTACAAGGAATAAAATCTTTCCATTCGATATTTCTATCGGTACACGTGATTCAAGCACAGACGACAGATCCAATTTACCTAAAATTTCCGGATCAAATGTTCTTCGCTCGCTTAATAACATACCGGCATGTTTTAGCTGCTCAATTCTATGAGCGGGTGAAAGCCACTTGCTTTTGACCTGAGCTTCGTAAAGACTGATATATTTTAAATTAAGCGATGAGGTAATTACCTTCTGAATTACAAATCCGATAATTACGGCAAGAGCCGCGGGGACAAGCAGATGAAATCCATCCGTCATCTCGGTTACCATCAAAAGAGTCGCAATCGGGACCCTGGCAGTGCTGCCGAAAACTGCTGCCATACCTACAACTGCAAATGCAGCGGACTGCTGATGAAACAATTGAGCGAATATACCGCCAAGCATTGCACCGAGAAATAAAGTAGGAGCAAAAACACCTCCGGAGCCTCCGGAAGATACGGTTAAGGCAAAAGCGGCAAGCTTACCAATCAATAAAACGACGAGAAGAGAAACAGCTAAATGGCCATCAATAGCAAGCTGCATCCAGCCATACCCGCCGCCTAAAACCTGCGGAAGAAATAATGCTATTATTCCTACACCGAATGCACCAAGGGCGGGCTTTAAAAAACGAGGCATTTTAATTTTATTAAATAAATCCCTGGTTTTATAAAAGACTGTAGGGATAAATGCGCCTAATATCCCGCTTGTTAAACCAAGTATCACATAATATAAGTAAGAGATTATATTCGTTACATGCGGAGATACCGAAATTTGGAATAGCGGTTTCCATCCCACAAAAAGGGCATTGACGGCATACGCAATAACTGCACCTAACATTGTATAAACAAGCGCCTCGGCTTCGAATTCCATATCGCTGTAAAGCACTTCGACGGCAAATATAGCTGTCCCAATAGGTGATCTGAAAATTGCGGAAAGTCCGGCAGCCATACCTATAAGTACCAGGAGCCTTCTGTCCTTATCGGAACGGTGTGTTAGTCCGGCATATATAGAGCCGAACCCGGCACTGAATAGAGCAGTCGGTCCTTCGCGTCCGGCTGCGCCGCCGGAGCCGATGGTAATTGCCGATGCCAAAATTTTTATAGGCACAACACGTCTTCTGATTTTACCCCCGTTTCTATGAAACGCTTTCACAGCGGTATCAGTTCCGTGCCCTTCGGCTTCCGGTGCAAATCCGTAAACAAGAGCACCCGAAATTATTCCGCCAACCGTTATAACAACCGGAATGAGCCATAAACCATGGCTTCCGATTGTTTGAGTTAAGATACCCCCCTCATTTGGCAGCCCCGGCGCCCGGTAACCTGCTGCATCATTAAGAAACAGCGTTTGAAATAAATTTAATAAGAACCCAAATAATTGGGCACCTAAGGCGCCAATAATCCCTAATAAAATCGTATCAAAAAATAGCTTTGTTCTTCTACTCACTTTTCATCAACAAATTATGATTGAGTGTCATATGTTTATTTAAAATATACAATTAGGAATATAAAGCCTTTGATAAGAATTACGTTTTATTGTAGATTTAATAAAATTTGTTAACTAATATTTATTAAGTATGCTTTATGAAAGATGTAGAAGGCACTGGATAAGAAGAAACCGGCGTTGGAGGTATATAAGCCGGTGAACTTATAATCTTACAACCCTGGCTGTCACTTTAATGCCCCCAGCTTTTTCAGTTCAAATATAAATTGAGTAATACTGTTGTGATTCAATATTCCAATGCAATTGCCATTTTCAATGATGGGTATAACTCTTACATCATTTTCGTCGATTGATCTTAATGCATCTAATAATGGTTCGTTAGAATTTATTTTATTAATGTCTTGTAACGGGAACATTACATCTTTTACTGTTTTATTTTGCCTATCCTTTATTGAAATGGAATTTATTCGACCAGGTGTAAGAAATCCAACCATTATATTATTATCCTTAACAAGTAAGTTTCTTCGATTGGCACCGATGAAATGATTATCTATAATTTCCTGAACCGTAGAATCAGGATATACTATACCATAATCATTCGACAAAGCTTCGTGTACCTGGTGTCCTAATAATAAACCGTTAAGCGCCTGTCTTTTAATCTGGGACATTGCGGTAATTTCAAGGAACCAACCAATAAATACCATCCATAAACCATCATAAACATTATTTTGAAATATCTGAAAAACACCAATCATAATAAATAAGAATCCGAAAAATCTTCCTGCGTTAGCGGCAATTGTAGTTGCTTGTTTATAATTTTTTGTAATAGCCCACACTATTGCCCTCAAAATTCTTCCTCCATCTAACGGAAATCCGGGAATTAAATTAAATATTGCCAGAATAAAATTTATTAAAGCAAGGTACTGAAATGAAGCTACAAAATATTGAATATGTACAAATACTTTTGCTAATAGATAAAAGATAGCTGCTAATACGAAACTGGTAATAGGACCGGCAACAGCAATCCAAAAATCCGCAGATGATTTCGACGGTTCTTTTGAAATTTCGGCAACTCCGCCGAATAAAAAAAGTGTAATCCTTTTTACTTTTATTTTATATCTTATTGCAATTATAGAATGACCGAATTCATGAAGCAAAATACTAATGAAGAACAAAATCGAAGTTATAAAACCGACCGTCCAATAAGAGAATATCGACCAATTTTTGAATTCAAGCGGGAAATAATTTTTCGCCAACATCCAGGTTAACAGCGCCAAAATTAGGAACCATGAATAATCCAGAAAAATTGGAATCCCAAGAATTTTACCAATTGAGAAATGTTTATGTTTCATAAAACTTCTTTTTTTTCATTACTGTCTTTGTCATCCTTTAACATAATCGCTTCCGTATCTAATTTGTAAAAAATTTTGAATTGCTCATATAATTCCGGATGCCGCTTTTTGAGTCTCCAAATCTCCTCATTCGTCTATTCCCAGTTCGTATGAAAAGTGCCCTTGGAGTCATTACGTTCATAGGTGTGGGCTCCGAAATAGTCGCGCTGAGCCTGGATGAGATTGGCCGGCAGCCAGGCACTGCGATAGGCATCGAAATAACTTAATGAAGCCATCAGCGCCGGTACAGGCACTCCTAACCTACCCGCTTTGCATACTACCTTGCACAAAGCTTCCTTATGATTCATAACTTTGAGCGACACGTTGGGATCGAGCAGCAAATTCGACAAATTGCTTCTTGCATGAAAAGCCGTCCGGATATCTTCCAGCATTGTTGACCGGATGATGCAGCCGCCCCGCCAGATCCTTGCGATGGTTTCGAGATCGAGGTGGTACTCGTATTTGTTCGAAGCTGCAATTAAAAGCGCCATACCTTGTGCATATGTAATAAGCATAGCGGCATAAAGTGCATCATGCAGTTTTTTGAGAAATGCGTCCCTGTCGCCGGAAAATTTTCGCTTGGGGTGTTTATAAATCGCACTGGCTTGCTCACGCTCTTTCACAAAGACTGACAAGTCCCGCATCGCAACAGCCATGTCTATAGTAGGGATCGGCACTTGCAGTTCCATTGCACTCTGTGAAGTCCACATGCCGGTGCCTTTCTGTTTTGCGACGTCTAGGATCTCATCGATCAACCGCTTACCGGTATTCTCGTCCTGTTTGGAGAAAATATAGCCGGTGATTTCCATTAAATAGCTGTTTATTTGAGTGTTGTTCCATTTGCTGAATATGTCATGCAGTTCGTCATCGTTCATGCCGATGCCTCGTTTCATTAAGTCATAGGTTTCGGCCAAAAGTTGCATCACCCCGTATTCAATTCCATTGTGAACCATCTTCACAAAATGACCAGCCGAACCGGGGCCAAGATAAGCTACACACTGATCGCCGTTAACTTTCGCAGCAGCAGCTTCAAAGATTGGGCGCACCCTCTCGTAAGCCTCTTTCGGCCCGCCGGGCATGATGCTGGGTCCGTGACGCGCACCATCTTCACCGCCCGACACACCTACACCGAGAAATTGAATGCCTTCCGTCATAAGGTGGTTGGCGCGCAGATTTGTGTCTTTGAAATAAGAATTGCCGGCGTCAATAATGAGATCTCCCTTGTCCAGGTTCGGCAATAAATCTTTGATGACCGAATCTACCGGAGCGCCGGCGGGTACGAGCATCATGATTGCGCGAGGCTTGCGAAGCAATGCAATAAAATCAAGAATGTTCACTACACCGCAAATATTCCGATCGGCCGATTCTTTTCGTAGAGCTTCAACTTTGTCCTGATCCTTGTCGTAACCTGCTACCGCATAGCCGTGATCAGCCATGTTCAGTAAGAGATTGCGTCCCATGACGCCCAGACCTACCATGCCGATTTCAT
>CAVRQC010000026.1:0-368117 GCA_963723205.1 uncultured Ignavibacteriales bacterium | reverse complement strand
GGACGGATAGACCAGAACGGGCCGCGTGTCCGGGTAAGAAAAATCGTTAAATGCCCGGCAACCGAAAGCATCAGGTACATCATCGGTTGAAGATGTGAATGATCGAGGTGAAAAACCCGGTCACCTAGAAAGAATAAACCGAATGCGGCAATGGGTCCGACAACGCCTAGCACTGTGGCGATTCCCATCACCTCGCGCATGTTCCAGATTTCGGGCTTATTTTTATAATGTACGTTATCATAAGCAATAGACAGGATGGCGCCGTCATTGAGCAACGCCAGCATCACAATCATCACTGCCGTCAACGGATAAAAGTTGAAGATCAGGATCGCCAGGGTCATGAATAACAAAACGCGCAGTGTCTCGGCGATGCGGTAGATAGCGTAACTGTTCATCCTCTGGAAAATTTTCCTGCTCTCCTTGATTGCGTCAATAATCACCGATAGGCCGGGCATCATCAGCACAATAGATGCCGCCGCGCGCGCAGCGTCCGTCGCGTCTGAAACGGCGATACCGCAGTCTGCTTTTTTAAGTGCGGGAGCGTCATTCACTCCGTCACCCGTCATGCCGACCATGTGTCCGCGTTTCTGCAGAACATCCACAATGTGGTACTTGTGTTCAGGGAACACTTGCGCAAAACCGTCGGCATTCTCGATGGACTCCGCAACCTCTGTAGTCTCATTCTTTTTCGAGTCGCCTAGGCCGGCGGCATCAAGAATATTTGCACCCATATCCAATTTTTTAGCAGTTTCTTTTGCAATGGCAAGTGCATCGCCCGTAACCATCTTGATCTTAACACCCATTTCTCCGGCAGTCTTTATTGTTGCTTTTGCATCTTCGCGCGGCGGATCGAACAAAGGCAGCACACCGACAAACTTCCATTGACCGTCGCCCTCGGCTCTCGCAACACCTAATGATCGAAAACCGCGCGCTGCAAATTCGTTTACGGCTTTCTCGACAGCGGGCTTCACCTGAGCGGCATCAGCAGACAATTCCAAAATCACCTGCGGCGCTCCCTTTGTTACCTTGAAAGTTTTTCCGTCTTTGGTTTTGACAGTAGCTTCGGTGCGTTTATGCACCGGATCGAAAGGTTTGAAATGAAACACCTCATAATCCTTTAAAAAATCCTTGTCTTTCAGTCCGCCCAGCACTGCCAGATCAATGGTGTCGTTATTTTCAGCACGCGATGCCAGCGCACCGTTAAGGATGACTTGATCAGCGGGGATATTGTTCACACTGAAAGGATCGCCAAGTGTAAGTTTGTTTTGAGTAAGAGTACCGGTCTTGTCGGCACACAGAACGTCCACGCCTGCTAATTCTTCGATGGCTACCAGCTTGCTGACAATTGCCTTTTTCCTGGCAAGCAGGCGTGCGCCGACAGCCATTGTAACCGATAACACCGTCGGCATTGCAACCGGAATCGCGGCTACAGTAAGCACCAGGGCGAATTGCAGCGTAGTTAGTATCGGATCACCGCGGTAGATTGCTACGGCAATAATAACCGCCACCAGACCCACTGCAAGCATGATGAGATAATTGCCTATCTTCAAAACCGCCTTTTGGAAATGGCTGACGGTATGCGCCTCCTGAACTAATTGAGCCGTTTTACCGAAGTAAGTGTTCGCACCTGTAGCATAGACCAGAGCGCCGATTTCGCCCCGGCGAATTATCGAACCTGAAAACACAGCCTCACCGTGTTTGCGGGTAGCAGGCAAAGATTCACCCGTCAATGCAGACTGATCAACTTCAACTGGGTCACCATCCAGCAATCGTGCATCCGCAGGAACAATGTCGCCCAGGCGCAATCGAATAACATCGCCCGGCACCAGTTCGCGCGCCGCCGGGGTGATCCATTTCCCGTCACGTTTCACCCGTGCCTTAACCGCCAGCTTGGCCTTTAAAGCTTCGATGGCATTGCCGGCCTGGCGTTCTTCCCAGAATCCGACTATTGCGTTAGCAGCGAGTAAAAGTAAGATTATGAAAAAATCCGGCCAGTGTTGTACCACACCTGACAGAATTACTGCGATCTCAATCATCCACGGGATGGGGCCCCAAAAATATGAGAGGAATTTCAGAAACAGATTGGCTTTCTTTTCTTCAATCTCGTTAGGCCCATATTTCGTCAGCCGTTTATCTGCCTCTGTTTGAGTCAAACCCTCTGATGACGACTCTAATTTTTTCTCCACTTCCGCCAAGGGCAGGGTTTTTAAATCGTCTTTTGCATTAGGCTTTGTATCATCCTTTGCATCAGGCTTCGATTCGGGAGCTTTTGGTTTGTCGGTATTTGGTTTCATAATGAGTATTCTCCATTCATTTTTCACTGATCCATTTTTTTGCTTCCCCCAACTCAGAATCTTTAAATATGCGAAGTTCACAGGATAGCATATAACCAAAGAATTTTGCAAAAGTATTTATCATCTCGTGATCAGATACAAATGCAACTCTTTCCCATGCAGATAAATGTTTCATTCCCATTTTAGCATCATCAAGCATAGCATTTAAATAAAATCCGGTGAAGTTACTTCCAAGATGATACAGCATTCGGATTTTTTTATTTGCTTTCAATTTTTCCTCTACGGCAGGAATTAAAACAGTTTCATAATCTGTTCCGGTTATTTTACCTTCTGCGGAAACGCCCAGAACATTGTCTGGTAAATCATTCATTATTTTTAACATATTTTTTATTTGTATTGTTATTTATTTAATCTGTTAATCCAGGTATTGGAAGTGGGGAAAAAAGTTCGCCAACACACCGCCAATATTATTCACCATAAAGTTTCTTTCATTACACTATGACCATCACACAAATTCTTAATCCAGATTGTTTTTACTAACTTGTCTTCATTTTATTTTCAGAAGTCGGGCGTTGACGGCAACAATCACCGTACTTATCGACATCAACACAGCACCAATTGCCGGACTTAAAACAATTCCTGCCGAAAACAAAACTCCAGCTGCTAGAGGAATTGCTATTACATTATATCCGGTAGCCCAGATTAAATTCTGAACCATTTTGCTATAAGTTGCTTTTGAAAATTTTATTAATGTAACAACGTCTTTCGGATTACTTTTTACAAGAATTATATCAGCAGTTTCAACTGCTACGTCCGTTCCAGTACCTATCGCAATCCCGATATCAGCCTGCGCTAGTGCAGGGGCATCGTTCACACCGTCGCCGGTCATCGCCACAATCATTCCGCGGCTCTGCACTTCTTTTACTTTCTCTGCTTTTTTACCCGGCAGCACTTCGGCAAAATAATCATCAAGTCCGAGTTCATCGGCAACCCATTTTGCAACCTGCTTGTTATCACCGGTAAGCATCATCGTTTTTATCCCTAACTCTTTAAGCTGCATTATTGCATCTTTGGATTCATCGCGGATAATATCGCCTAATGCAATTGCACCGGTTAGTTTATTATCAACAAGGACAAAAACAACAGTCTTACCCTGAGAAGATAATTTTTCAATCTTATCTTTTTCTTGAAATTCAATTTTATTTTCTTCGAGATAACCCGGGCTGATAACTTTAACATCTTTACCATTTACTTTTCCTTCCGCACCTTTGCCGGGAATTGAACTGAAATCTTTTAACTGATATTTATCTTCGCTTGTCCCTTCGGGAGAAGTACTTACTATTCCCTGTGCAATCGGATGTTCGGATTCCGATTCAACAGCCGCTGCGTATTTTAATATTTCCTTTTCATCATAGTTATCATCAAAAGAAATCGTTTCCGTCACTCCGAATTCACCTTTTGTTAATGTTCCGGTTTTATCAAAAATAATTGCCTGAATTTTTCTTGCCTCTTCAAATGCATTTCTGTTTCTAATTAGTAAACCGCTCTTTGCAGAAAGTGCAGTTGAAACTGCGACGACAAGAGGAATTGCCAGGCCGAGAGCATGCGGACATGTAATTACCATTACTGTTACGGTTCTTGATAATGCAAAGTTGAAATTTTGTCCGGTAAACACAAGCCATACAAACATTGTTAACGCGCCGGATGTAATTGCGACAATGGTTAACCAGAATGCGGCTTTGTTTGCAAAGTTCTGAGTTTTGGATTTACTTTCCTGTGCTTCCTTAACCATCTTCACTACCTGTGAAAGAAAAGTTTCATCACCTATTTTCTCAACTTCAATCTTTATAGAGCCTTCACCGTTTATTGATCCGCCGACTACATTATCGCCTTCGCTTTTCGAAACTGGTTTTGATTCACCGGTAATCATTGCTTCATTGATGGAACTTTTACCTTCAAAGATTTTCCCGTCGGCTGGAATTTTTTCTCCCGGTTTTATTAATAATTTGGCTTCGTGTTTAAGTTCGGAAACAGGAACATCAGTAACATTTCCGTCACCGTCAATTTTATGAGCTTCATCCGGCATAAGTTTGGCAAGTTCTTCAAGAGCTTTTGAAGCGCCCATTACCGATTTCATTTCAATCCAATGACCGAGAAGCATAATATCAATCAAAGTTGCAAGTTCCCAGAAAAAGACCTCACCTTTAACACCGAACACAACGGCGCCACTGTAGAAATATGCGATCGATATTGCAAGTGCAATTAACGTCATCATTCCGGGCTGCTTTTTTTTCAACTCATCAACGAGTCCTTTAAAAAAGGCCAGCCGCCGTAGAAAAATGTAAAAGATGAAAGCACAAACAAAACATATAAGTCACCACTGAAGCGCAAAGTTTCTTTAAGTCCGAGAAATTGCTGGACCAGGGGAGAGAGAAGTAAGATTGGAATTGTGATGGCTAATGAAATCCAGAATCTTCTCTTAAAGTCTTCAATCATGTGTCCATGGTGTTCTGAATGGTTATGCCCGCTATGCTCATCTTTTTTATGATTCATCTTTTCATGAGAACTTTGGTCATTATGTTTTGTATGATCCATTTCTGAATATTTGTCATGATCCATATTGTGGTCTTTATGATTTTGATGTTCGTTTTTCATTCGGCATTCCTATTCTTTTTGCTAAGTGTTATTGACACCACGGCAGCCGAATTGTAATTTATAGACTATCAATAACTCGATGCAGCCGTTTGCGTATTTCACCGGCAATTTCACTCAGCTTGGGATTATCAATAGCCTGCATCGAAGCCACCGGATCAACCGCAGCGATTTCAACTCCATTTTCTTTTTCCTGGACGATAACATTGCAAGGCAGCATTATGCCAACCTTGTCTTCCACTTGCAGTGCTTTATAGGCAAAGGGAGGATTGCAGGCACCAAGGATTCTGTATGGACGAAAATCCACATCCAACTTTTTTTTTAATGTTTCCTTCACATCAATTTCAGTTAAGATACCGAATCCCTCATTCTTTAAAGCTTCTGTTACTTTTTCAATTGCTTCTGTGAATCCCAAAGCTGATTTTTTTGAAAAATAGTAAGACATGATTATTCTCCTATCAAATTAATCGAACTAAATAATTATGATAAATCTTTTTTCTTTTCAAGATATTCTTCTTTGTTTATTTCTCCTTTAGCATACTTATTTTTTAGAATATCGAAAGGGCTTTCTTTCGCAGAACCGGAACCCTGATTTTTTTGTGAGCGATTAACCATGGTTATAACAAGCCAGGCAATTACTGCAATGATAATTATCCAGAATAACCAGGTAAACCACATTCCTCCACCAAACATATTGTGATACATAATTTCCTCCTTATAATAAATTTCCAATAATATAAAATCATGGCGCTGTAATGCAGAATGATAAGTTTAATTTAAGTTTATGAGCAAGTGTAAGTTCAAGTTTAAGTTCAAGGTGAAAAACTCACACGGCAATTTTATAATATCCGGTATGGAGACCGAATTGATAGGCTGCATTTTACAATTCAAAAAATAATTACTTGCCTTTATATTTATCGTGGATGTGATTCATCATGTCCTTATAATTAATCATCACCGAATTCATGTTTGTCATCATTGAATTAAAATGTTCATGAATTTTGTTGTCTTGCATTATTGATTTATTATTCATCATCTTATCCATTTGTTCCAACATTGAATTCATATACTTACCCATCTCATTCATATTATCCATATAGGACATCATTTCATTTGAATGCTTCATTTGGCTTTTGTCCTGGATCATTTGCTGCATCATGGAATTCATTCGGGTTTTCATTTGATTCATATTCACTCTCATTTGCTGCATATTCATCATATGCCCGCCCTTCATTCCCTGCATATTCATCATATCTCCCTGGCCGCTCTGGGCGTATATTGAAAATGCTATTGCAATGAAAAAAAAGGCTATGGTAAATATTTTATATATAAATTGACGTAACATTGTCTCATCTCCTTTTTTAATTATTTGTTGCATTATGTTGTCTTTCCATATCAATAAGTTTGAAATATTTTATTTAATAACGATACACTGCTGCAAGACCGGTTTTAGCAGACATCATTTCTGACGGAATCATCATAACCTGTCCACCCATTCTGGTTACCAATTCACCTATATCGTCAAGGAGGTCGTCTAATTTTGGTTGTGTTGAATCTGTTTGTTTAAACGTACCGGTATTTTTATTTCTTAATCTCTTTGCAATTACCCTGTCTGCCTCTATAAGAAGTATTTCTACTCTTCCGGCTTCGGTTGCTTCGGCTACTTCCTTAATGTTATCACTACCTAAATTATTTGCCTTTGCCTGCTCAAATTTATCAGTCAGACTTTTAAGATTTAGTGAATAATACGGTTCTATAACTTCCCATGCCATTTTTGTAAGTTTATCTAGTGAAATTGATTCAGGATTAGCTGAAATGTCATTGGGCAACAAAAACGGATTTTTGCTGACTTTATGAAATAGATTATGGTGTTCCGGTAGAGCAGCCAGTATAAGAGGAAAACCGGTAGGTTTTGAATAGTTTTCGTAAATAGCGCTTGCAATGAGGCGAAAAAATTTCTCAGCATCTTTGCCTACTTCATCTTTTTTGCCGCCATGACCATGGTGCATGTCTGAACTTTCTCCAGCCACACCGCCATAAGATGCAACAGTCGAATGTTTTTCGGTTAATTCAACTCCAAGCGCTTCGGTTATGGTTTTGGGAATATCAGGAAGGAGTTTTACCTCAGCAAGTGAACGGCGGTTGCCTTCAAATAGCCGGATATCACGAAGACTTAAACACAAAACGTAGTAGCGGTCTCCAGATTGCAGATATTGTCGAAGAGGTTTTGTATGGAAACTATCGGCTACAACTACCAATTCATCAACAGGTACTGGTAAACTGATAACTTTGAAAACTCCAATCGTACTTAGAACAACAAGTCCATCTAATGTATGATTCCATAATTCGCTGTTTTTGCTAAGAGTTATGTAAGGTTCAATAAATTTCTTCACTTCGATAACTGAATATTGTTCTAATAACGTTTTCTCCATTTGTTTAACGAGGTTTTGAAACCTGGTAGGATCCTGAAGATTTTCAGGATGACTTCTATGAGTAGGCATGTAAAGTGAAAGACAGGGGCTGCTGCTTACAGATAGGAGTTCTTTAATCAATTCTCTATTCAGTATTTCCATCATATTTTCCTTTTTTATATCTCCAGATTGTAGTTGTTGATAATTTCTAGAACAGCTTTATTGATCTTTTTAGTTTCAATTCATCCTTCCATTCATTCCGCCATTAATCATTGTCCCGCTGCCGGAGTACAAAAGGAACAGTATAATGACTGCTGACACGATGACTGCTATTAATATCATTAGCATTGTATTTTTTGAAATGTTCATATCCTGACTTTCCAATTAAGTAATTATTATTTCTTGCCAAGTAAACATTATCTTTTCTGCATTGAAAAAATCGATTAATGGTTAACCTTTTTTCTCGAATATACCTTTAAGTGCATTCCCAACACTATCCATATTATTATTAAAATCTTGTTTGAATTTTTCCCAATTATCTTTTCCATCAAATTTATAATCATTTAATTTTTTCCTTAATTCGATGTTCTTTTGTTCTAACGTCAGCACTTCATTTTTATATTTAGATTTGAATTTTTTACTTGTCGTTTTCATAGCCGCTTTGAAATCATCAATTTGTTTTTGGTTAGCGTCAATTTTTAATTCAGTATCGCTTTTGAATTGCTGCCATTCCTTATCATATTGAGCCTGCGCATCTGCCATATCTTGATTTGCTTGCTTAACTTTTTCATTTGCATTTTCACGGGTTTTTTCACAACCGGTTAATAGTGCCCCTGCAATCAGCAAGAGAACAGCAAAGATGAAATATTTGTTTTTCATAACTCTCCTTGTAAGATGTTTAGAAATATTTACACGATCGTATTAAATTTTTCGGTTCACTAACCGTCACAATTTTTAAATTATTTTGTGTAATTCTTCCTTGGTTTTTCCAAGCGTATTCTGCAATCTTTCTAACAATTTTTTTTCCTTACCTTTTTTGTAAATTAAATCATCATCAGCCAGCTTTGCGAATTGTTGTTTGAGTTAACCTGCGGTTTTATTCCAGTTCCATTTTTATTAACAGATTATTAATTTGAAAACTCCTTGATTACTATAATATGATATAAAGTATTTTAGGATTGTTCAATCGTTCAAAAGGATGAAAAAGGGACTACATCTTTTAGGTGGGCCGGGACCTTCATCAATGAAAGTATTTTGAAAAATCACATTTTTATCTTTTCAATCTCTTCATTATATTCGCCGCGGCGTGCAGCGCGATTGCACATAGCTCGATGAAACAGAGCTTGTTGTGCTGCCAATACATTGGACTCCTTGCCCTGCCAAATCTCCAACGCCGGCTGCTGGATGGCGCGGGCAAACGAAAACGCCAACGCCCAGGGGAGTCGCGACTTGAATTCTATATTCATGGCGTTCAAACGGGAAGTGGCGAGTTCTCCGGATTGACCTCCTGACAAGAACGCAATGCCCGGAACGGCAGCGGGGACGGCCTGTAATAAACATTTCACAGTGGCGTCGGCAACTTCGTCAACCGTTTCTTGCTTTGAGCATTTCAATCCCGGAAGTACCATGTTTGGTTTTAAAATCATTCCCTCCAGAGTCACTCGTTGTGCATAAAGCTGGTTGAAAACCGTTCGCAGAACTTCCTCCGTTACCTCAGAACACCTTTCTAAAGTATGCTCACCATCCATTAGAACTTCCGGCTCGACGATAGGAACCAGTCCGGCTTCCTGGCACAACGCGGCATAGCGAGCTAATGCATTAGCATTTGCCTCTATGCAGCCTCGGCTAGGAATGTTATCGCCGATGGCAATCACTGCACGCCACTTGGCAAAACGTGCACCCATTTGAAAATATTCTTTTAGTCTTTCGCGCAATCCGTCAAGTCCTTCTGTTATTTTCTCACCCGGATGACCCGCCATATCTTTTGCACCGGTATCAACCTTAATACCGGGAATGATTCCAGCACCAATGAAAATTTTAATAAATGGAGTGCCGTCTTTTTTCTGTTGGCGGATCGTCTCATTGTAAAGAATCGCTCCACTAATAAATTCACCGAGTCCGGGTGTGGTTACAATCAATTCGCGATAGGATCGGCGGGCTTCTTCAGTTTGGGGAATTTCCAATTTAGCAAATCGCTTGTTGCATGTTGGATTACTTTCATCCATTGCCAGCAAACCTTTGTCGTCGGCTACCATTGCCTTTGCAGTTGATATAAGTTCTTTTGTTTTCATTGCTAAAGTCTTCTATTTTTTTAGTTAATAATCAACCTTATTCTAGTCTGTTGCCTGCTTTTTCACCTTATTAATAGCCTCCTGCACCTGTTCATCATTTCCAAGGTAATAATGGTCAACAGGGTGAAGCACATCGTCCAAATCATAAATAAGGGGGATTCCTGTGGGAATATTCAAATTCACAATGTCACTGTCAGAAACATTGTCGATATATTTAATCAAAGCCCTTAAACTATTTCCGTGTGCTACAATTAAAACCTTTTGCTGATTAAGAATAGAACGTTTAATAGTTTCATGCCAATAAGGTAAAAATCGTTCAACTGTATCTTTCAAACATTCTGTAGCAGGCAACAACGATTTATCTATTGTGCTGTATTTCATTTCATTAACAGGATGTCTTTTGTCGGTGACATTCAATTCTGGAGGGCGAACATCAAAACTTCGTCGCCAAAGTAACACTTGTTCTTCCCCATATTTCTGCGCGGTTTCAGTTTTATTCAAACCTTGCAGGTCGCCATAACTTTTTTCGTTCAACTTCCATGAACGATACACAGGAATCCACGCGAGATCCATTTCATCCAATACATTCCAAAGATTATGAATGGCTCTTTTCAAAACCGAAGTGTAAGCTACATCGAAGGTAAAGCCTTCTGATTTAAGAAGTTTTCCTGCGCTTTTTGCTTCTTCTAATCCTTTTTTTGTTAAGTCAATATCGGTCCAACTTGTAAAACGGTTTTCTTTGTTCCATTGACTTTCACCGTGTCGTAACAATGCTAATTTCATAATACGTTTTTTAAGTTTTCAAAACTAAATAGTAAACTTGTTGCACCTAAAATAAAGGCAAAAATTATTTATACTTTAATTCATAAAAAACACCACGCTCAAGCCGAACTGTTTGTATTTTATTATTTGCTTCCAATGTCCCTAAATATTTATTTATTTCATTAACATGAATACCTAGAAAATGATGTAAATCATCAAGCGTACAAGGGCGACGGGCAATGGTTTCTATAATGGCAGTTTCAATGTCGCCGCTATAGGATTCAACAGATGTTCGCTCCTGAGCTGCTGCAATAATTTCAACATTTGGCATGTTCCAGTAATCAATAATTTCCTGCAATTCACTTTTTAATAAAGGAATTAAGCCGGTGACTGTTCCCGGACGATCCAGGGTGTTTAATTGAATACTGTCGGGATTAATTTTCAGGATGGCTTTTTTAAGTAAATCCAATTCTTCTTTTGAGTTATTATAATCTTTCAATAAGAATATTTCTAACCAAATATTTCCTTTGTATTCTTTTCTTAAATCAATCAAACCTTGAATGTAGGTTTCTATTGTCAAGTTTGAATTTGGTCGGTTAATTTTTTCAAATACCTTCTGGGTCGCTGCATCTAAAGAAGGCAAAATTACATCGGCTTGTAACAATTCATCTCTTAATTTTTTATCAAATAATAAAGTCCCGTTTGTTAAAACGGCTGTTTTTATTTTGGGATAATTCTTCTTGACAAAATTCAGAACATCTCCTATTCGGCTATTGAGCGTTGGTTCGCCCGAGCCTGAAAATGTAATGTAATCGAGTATAGGTTTTTTGCTCATAAACTGCTTTAATTCTGCAATCACCTGATCGTATTTTACATACTCCATTCTATCGAGCGTAAGTTTAGTGGTTTTACCCACTTCGCAGTAAACACAGTTTAATGAGCAAACTTTTTTAGGTATTAAATCAATTCCAAGCGACATACCTAATCTGCGCGAGGGAACAGGTCCGAAAAGATGCTTATACATATTTATTTTTTTTCCCGGATTTTATGTTCTTTAAGAATAATAGAACCTTCTTTTACGCCAAGATGATTCGATATAATAGGGCATTTTACTTTTAGCAAGAAAAAAACCTGACGGTTGCAATCAGATAATCCTTCAAAATTTCCCTGTCCTTTACTTATTACAAGGCCTGAAGTGTTGAAAATTTCAAGAAATTCAGGAGTGCTCTGATTGAGAATAATGCCCGGAGATTCACATCCTGAATCAATTAATTCAGCCAACTCACCTAATCCGGAAGCAATAGCATCTTCCATGGTAACATCATTTATTATGGGGATTGAACGCACAGCATATTTTACCGGTTTTTTCAATTCTTTGATAAGTATTTTATCAAAAACCGATTCTCCAACATTATCACCAATATAAAGGATATTTTCTGTTTTTTCTAATTGGGTCTTAAAAGCGCTGTAATCAAAAACAGCAAAGTCCTGTTTCAAAATACTTTTCACATCCTTTACGATATCAAATGATTTTTTGACTCCGAGATCAATAACATTTCCAGCAATTGCTATTCTTATGGCAGTTAGTAGTTTATCCTCTGAATTAGCAACTATCTTTTCCAATTCGGGATAAATTGATTTCGTTTCAGCAATATGATGTTGCTTCATGTTCTTATAAGGATCACGGACACTGGTAACTTTACTCACTATACGATAAACGCTCATTCCTATTTCAGCCGGTGTGGCGTGCATCGAAATGGTTTTTATCATTTCTCCAGTTTCATCTAGAATTTGCTTTAATTTTTTTTCGTTGGAAGTAGCCATTCGTCCCGCACGTAATGCTTGTTGTATAGCACAAGGAATACAATCAAGATATAGTTTCATAATTCGTCTTCTTTTAATTCAAAAATATTCCCTACTTTGTCTTTAACAAACAGGATGTCGTGCTTATCGATACGCTTTATTCTTATTACCGGATAGCTACTTTGCTCACATTTAGCAGCAATACTTTCACGGTCTGTTACTTCCATACAAATGTGTGCAAAGCTCAATGTCGTATTTTCAGAATGAACAAACAATTCAAGATGGATATCTTCTCTTTTATACAAAAAAACATTTACTTGTTTTTTTACTTCAAAAATAGTGTCTGCCAACTCAGTAGGCATATTAAATTGGTATTCAAAATAAAAGCCGAGAATATTTTGATAAAAATCAATTAATTCCTCTTCACTTTGAATATTGAGTGCTACATGATTTAATTTCATTTCTGTTTTTGCTTAATCTATTAGTAATACAATAACAATTCCTTCTATTAGTGAAGTTATTAAAAGCACTTAATAACATGAAGAATAAAAGGCAATAGTTCTTTAATCTTTGTTACGTTTTTCATTCAACAATTCTTCCCGGATCATACTATGTCCGCAATCAGGACATTTAAGTGTAGTACATTTAACACCCTGTTGATGCGAAACTTTTGTTCCACATTTGGCGCAAATACAGTATCCGCCGGTACCAAAAGCTCCGCCTTTGTTTTTTCCGTGACCACCTCCCATTCCAAGTCCACTGCCCTGACCATCACTATTGTTTTTTTTGATTTTCTCATGATTTCTCCATTTTTTAGTTTAACAATTTATGTTTTAAACATATGTTGCTGTTCATGTAAAAGTTGATTTTGATTGTCTTGTACATTGTGCAGCAAGGGCTTGACTTCTTGTTATTCTTCTTTCATGTTCCTTAATATTTTGTTGGCAATAATTTCAGCAGCCTTTATCAGCGGATATGCAGCAGGAGAAGCAGTAAGGCATGGATGCGTGCCAATTTGCATCGTTAAAAATGAATTTACAGACATGCGATTTTGTATGGCTAAGCCAATAACATTGGTTAATTCGCCAGCCTCTAATCCACCAATTACTTCTCCACCAATTATGACACCTGAATTTTTGGCAGCAATAAGTTTTACAATTTGCTTATGAGCATCAGGCAAATTCCCCGGGTGACGGTTCACACCCTCAAAAAGCCCTGTAACGGTTGCAATACCCTCTAGTTCAGCTCTTTGTTCGGTTACACCTGCAGTTCCAAATCCGGTGTTTCCAATTGCTGTAGAATAAATTGCAATTGTTCCGCTAAAGGTTTTGACCACATTCAGATTGAATAAATTCATTCCACAAATTCTGGCTTCTGCGCAGGCAGTAGAGGCTAACATCGTTGCAACCCTGCTTCGAGTTACAAAATCACGTTTTTGAGCACAATCGCCCACGGCAAATACATCCTTTACATGTGTACGCATATATTCATCAACAGCAATAAAATTGTCTTCATCAACATATATTCCCGCTTTTTTCGCCAGTTCACTATTTGGTTTGTAGCCGATTGACAGTACAACCGCATCCATATCCATCTTTTGTCCGTCTTCAAGTTCAATGGCTTCCACTTTTTTGGTTCCGATTACTTTGCTTATCCCTTTGCCTGCGATAATATTAACCCCTCTGCCTATAAGCAATTCATGGATTTTCTCAGCAACTTCGACATCGAATGCCAGGTTAAGAATGTTAGGCATCTTTTCAATCAGGGTAACCTTATAGCCATGCTTGTTAAGTTCATCGGAAAGTTCTACACCGATAAAACCCGCCCCGATTACCGCAATATTTTTTGCCTCACCCAGCTTATTTTTCATCTCATCAAGATACTCCTTGTTCTTGGGGACTACAAAAACATTTTCCAAATCGGCACCATGCAACCATTTGGGTTTCATAGGGTTTGAGCCTGTGGCAATAACTAATTTTTGATAACTGATTTTTTCGCCACTTGAGAACAGAACTTCTTTGTTGCCGGTGTTAATATCCATTGCTTCATCGACTAAGGACGTGATTCCGCTTTTTTGCAGCGCGGCATCAACAGGCATCAGATTTTTATCGATGTTCTCAAGTGTTCCAAATATGTATGGAATGCCGCAGGGAACCATCATTTCTTTTTGTTTTTTTACAAGAATAAATTCTTTTTTTGGCCAATGGGATTTACCCGTTACTGCTGCCACCATTCCAGCGGCACTGCCGCCGATAATTAATACATCTGTTGCTTTCATTTTTATTCCTTTTTATTTGAATTATTTCATTTTTTTAAATACCACTCCAGAATTATGCTACCCCCACTTCTTAAAAACAGGGCAGAAAGAATATAAACGATTTTCAATAATCCCGAAGAGATTGCTTTACTCTTTTTTCTTTTCTAATGCCGCCACTTTTTCTAATCGTCTGATAAACCGTTCCTTTGCGGTGTATATAATCTGTTGTGAATTCATCTTTGATAACTCCATAATTATATCAATTAATAATTAATCATTCATTTGCACTTTTAACATAAAACCACCAACGTCTTTAACATGCTAATGCAAATCATCTCTCCATTGCGATTACTTCTCCTCCGGAAATTTTAGTTCAGGATCTGATTGTTCAGTTTTGCGATTCCTTTGATCGTGTTGACGTCCAAGGATGCTTTCAATCATACTTAATAATTTATCGATAGCACTGTAAAGTGCCTGGTTCAAGGTTGCAGCACGGTCTATGGCAACAATGGGCTGGCGTCCTTCGAGACGTGCTTCAATCATGCAGCGTTTGTCATTCTTGCCTTTCTTGTCACCGTTATCATCACTCAAATGGACTTGCACACTCGTAATGTGATCGCTCATTCGACTTAATTCACTCTCAACTGCACTGCTGAACTTAGCAATCAGAGCCTCATTACCCTGGATGTTATGGTCGGTATTGATTTGGATATTCATGGTTTTCTCCTATTGTAATTTTGATTTAGTTTATATCGATAAGTGGCTGCAACAGTAAACATCGTTCGAATGACTGATTGAAGGTCTCTACCATTCTGTTTAGTGTTTAACGGTCGTTTTTGCTTTCCTTATTTTTCTTTGACCCGGGTTGTAAATTATCAACCACTTTTTGAGCGATATACATTTCATTCTACACACCTTCACACTAAGCATGATCGGTTTCGAGCGTTTCGCGAACTCGCACCAGCAATGTTTCAATTCTAGCATGATCATAGGTAGATTCAACGGTACGGTCGGCCAGTTCGGCAATCAATTGTACTTGTTCAATAAGGGCCAGCCTTCGCTGCGGACTGGTCGTTAAACCGGCAAGGGTTTGAAAGCAGTCTAGCATCCTTAAGATGATGGCGACATTATCGTTGGCGTTATTTCGAATTTGATCGAACGATTCAGACAGAAAGCCTTCGAAGCTTGAACCTTTAGCAATCACTAACAGTTTCCCTTCTTCGTAGAGACGCGATGAGGGGATTTGCCGTGGAGCTATCAGTGCCATAATCGCTGTCAAATAATCCACGCACGTAACAGCAGTTGTTGTGTCGTTGATGCCGGGGGAGAGTGCTTTCAACCCCACATCCACGATCTGCCTGATACCAAAGGCCGGGTCCTGTTCCACCGTACGAAAGCGGCTGATGCTGAATGCCGCCTGTAGGGCAGCAATCGCCTCTTGATCCGGCTGCTCTTCCATTGCGAGTGAAACCAACGGAGTGTTTTGAACAACGAACTCGCCTATTCCGTATTCCATCCTTACAACGGTTTTCCAGTCTCGAGCTACGCGCAGGAGTCCGGTATTATTCACGTTCTGGATATAACCGCTCTCCTTGGACTGTATGACACGCCAATTCCGCTTAGCTAAGGGGCGCTGAGTTTGTTCCTCATCATCTTCATCCGGACTTTGCCCAAGTTTTTCCGGAAACAGCAGATCAATGGCTGCGTTAGTTTCCTTAGCTATCGAAGCAATGATACTGGAAGCCTGGATCGAAGAAGCTATGTGATGAATGAAAAACATTAGGGTGCCAACACCTACAAGTGCCATTACGAAGCCAAAGAATACTGCCAGATTTGGAACAAATGCACCCTCATCACCGCTGCGAATGGTACGCAAAACGATGAGACAATAAGTAAAAATGCCTGCGAAGGTCCCAAGCACTACCTGCGTAACACGGCTGCGCATGAAGTTACGTAAGATGCGTGAAGTATATTGGCTTGAAGCCAGTGCAAGCACTACCAATATCATGGAGAACGAGACGCCCACTACGGTCATCATCGAACCGGCAATAGTAGACATCATCCCTCTCGCGCCTTCTGCCCCGGCTCCAAAAAGTCGCGGCCACTGGTTCAGCCATCGGTCGGTTCCGGTGGAATCTGCTTGAATCAAAGTTACCGCTAAGGCAATGCTGGCCAAAACAATCAGCGAAGGCATAAACCAAAAGTTCGACCGTAAATTGATCCAAAGTTGTTTGAACTTATTCATTTAGTTAGTTTCCATTTCCAATTCCGAATTTCCGGCATGTCCTGACCGTATTTATCAATATATTTTTTGTGATCCAGCAGCTTGTCACGGAGGAACTGTTTAACGTAAGCTGCCCGCGAACCTAAACCCGGCACCCGATCAATCACATCTCCAACTAAATGGAAACGATCCAGTTCATTCAGCACTACCATGTCAAAGGGTGTAGTTGTCGTTCCTTCTTCCTTATACCCGCGCACGTGAAACCGCTCCTGGTTGGATCTTCGATATGTTAAACGATGGATCAGAAGCGGATAACCATGGAAGGCGAAGATAACATGCTTGTCTTTCGTAAAGAGAGTATCAAAATCTTTATTGCTAAGTCCGTGGGGATGCTCGCTCTTCGGTTGGAGCGTCATCAGATCTACTACATTTATAACTCTGACTTTAAGTTCCGGGAAGTTCTGCCGCAGTATTTCAACGGCAGCTAATGTTTCCAGGGTTGGCACATCACCGCAGCAAGCCATGACCACATCGGGGTCTCCACCTTTGTCGTTGCTTGCCCATTCCCATATACCGAGCCCTGCGGTGCAGTGTTTAACTGCGGAATTTATATCCATCCATTGCAGTGCAGGCTGCTTGCCTGAAACAATAACATTAACATAGTCGCGGCTGCGTAAGCAATGGTCTGTCACAGACAGCAATGAATTGGCATCGGGAGGCAGATATACGCGGATAATGTCAGCCTTCTTATTAACCACGTGGTCAATGAAACCGGGATCTTGATGGCTAAAGCCGTTATGGTCCTGCCGCCATACGTGAGACGAAAGTAGAATGTTCAAAGATGCAACGGGGTTTCGCCAGGGAATTTGGTGAGCCACTTTGATCCACTTGGCGTGCTGGTTAAACATTGAATCAATTATGTGGATGAACGCTTCATAACATGAGAAAAAACCGTGTCTTCCTGTAAGTAAATAACCTTCGAGCCAGCCCTCGCATTGATGCTCGCTCAACATTTCCATCACACGACCATCCGGTGCAACATGGTCGTCTATGGGAATAATTTCAGCAGTAGAACAACGGTTTGTTGTATCAAATACATCCCCCCACCGATTCGATGCAGTTTCATCCGGACTGAAGACACGAAAGTTAGCCGGGTTAAGTTTTATCACGTCGCGGATGAACTTACCCTGTACACGCGTGGCTTCTCCTTCGACAGTGCCCGGGTTGGTTACCTTTAAAGCGTAATCACGGAAATCCGGAATTTTTAATCCTTTAAGAAGCAGCCCTCCATTAGAGTGCGGATTTGCTCCCATTCGCAGTTCGCCTTTAGGTGCTAACTCGGCAAGTTCAGGAATTAGCCTGCCGCTTTTATCAAATAATTCTTTTGCTTTATAACTCTTCATCCATTTTTCAAGAATGTTTATATGTTCAGGTTTTTCCACAAAATTTGTAATCGGTACTTGATGTGCCCGGAAAGTACCTTCGACGGGCAGGCCATCAACCACTTTTGGGCAAGTCCATCCTTTAAGAGTTCGGAAAATAATCATTGGCCATTTTGGTCGTTCCTTAAAGCCGTTAACACGTGCGTCTGTTTGTATCTGTTTAATTTCTGCAATAATCGTATCAAGAGTGGAAGCCAAGAGTTGATGAAGCTCGTCTGGATCATCTCCCTCAACAAAATATGGTTTGTATCCGTAACCCCGAAAGAGCTGATCTAATTCTTCATGACTGATACGCGCCAAAACAGTTGGCCCGGCTATCTTATAACCGTTCAAATGTAAGATGGGAAGTACAGCTCCGTCCCGAACCGGATCGAGAAATTTGTTTGAGTGCCAACTTGTTGCTAACGGACCCGTTTCTGCCTCACCGTCGCCAACGACACATGATACTATCAGATCGGGATTATCGAACGCTGCGCCGTAAGCATGCGATAGAGAGTAACCAAGTTCTCCGCCTTCATGAATAGAGCCCGGTGTTTCAGGTGCAACATGACTTGGAATACCGCCCGGAAATGAAAATTGTGTGAACAGTTTTTTCATTCCCTCTTCATCTTGAGTAATACTCGGGTAAACCTCACTGTATGTTCCTTCCAGGTATGTATTGGCTACAATTCCCGGCGCACCGTGACCCGGTCCTATAACATATATCATATTCAGGTCGTATTTCTTTATGATACGATTGAGGTGAACATAAATAAAATTAAGTCCGGGTGTTGTTCCAAAATGACCCAGCAGCCGGGGTTTAATATGTTCCAATTTTAATGGTTTCTTTAATAGTGGATTCTCAAACAGATATATCTGCCCGACCGACAAATAGTTTGCAGCTCGCCAATAGGCGTTCATTTTTTGCAGAAGTTCTTGAGATAAAGGTTTATCTTTTACATTATTCTTTTTCGTTTTCGCAACAATGTTCTCTTCAAGTCCTTCTCTTACTTCCTTAATTAATTTCTTCTCAGATACTTTTTTTGTTTTCATAATCATTTATTCTTTCAATATTAAGTTTTAAAATTTAAACAGCACTAAAATTGTTCTTCATCGGAAGCGGACTCGTTTCCGCTTGAGCTGCGCACAAACAGGCACCGAAGATGAAAATGCACCCGCAAAGGTAAATCCAGAGCAGCAATGCCATGATTCCGCCAAACGTTCCGTAAACAGCGTTCAACGTGGCGAAGTTTCTCAGATAGATTTCGAACAGAATTTCGCTCGCTTGCAAAAGAACTGTAGAGAACAAAGCGGCGACCCAGACTACGGTAAACCGAGTAGACCGGAGCGGTGCGAGCATGTAAAACAGGCTCAGACCGAAAAAAGCCAGCAGTAATGGGATGAAAAAGCTTCCTATGCCATACAGCCAGGAACTGAAATCATTTGTCGCAAAGATCCAATTCTTCGCTATTCTCAATAGTACAGGCAATACCATGCCCAGGAGAACCATGCTTGCTGTAATGCCGAGCAGCATCAAACTTCTGATTGGCAGATGCCACCAATTTTTGTAAACCGCGGTACCCCATGCGCGGTTGGCAGCAACGATGAGGGTAATGAAACATTGAAGGGCGGCCCAGACAAGGATTATAAACGCAACTAAACCTGCTTGCTCTCGCGCATTGATCACACCGGTGATGGTATTAAAAATGTAGTTATGCATTTCTCCGCTAATCGGAACATAGTTTTCTATGTAAGTAATTATCTCTTTCCCGGCCCGATCCCTGTCAATAAAAGTCGATGCAATAGTGACAAAGAGGACGATTAAAGGAAACAGAGAGAAGAACATGTTGAAGGAGAACGCTCCGGCCCATTGTACTCCATCAATACGAAGAAACTTTTTGAATGCAAGCCGAAGAATCATCAATACTCGTCTGATCCATTGGCCAAACATGAGTGTGTACTTCAATGGGAATTTACCTTAACAGCCGGTTCATCAACCCAGTATCCTTTGCGATTATAATGCCGATGCAGCGCCAATTCATAATCCCGGGTTATCAGAGATTCCTCAGTGAATTCAGGGGACTTCTTGATTGCCTCGCGGGAAAGATTGATGAAGGCTTTCTTCTCGCTCCAGCTAATGCGGTCGATCCATTTCGGAGAGACCAGTACTTTTTTTCCAGTCCACCAGTTTTTTGTATCGATGATTAAATAACGAATCGTCCATGTTTTGTCATCGATGATAAAATCCTCGACGTGCCTAATTTCGCCGTCATTGGCTTGAATGTTGTGCCCGCTCGCATCGTGAGTGCTGCGCAAATGACTATCCCAGGTTTTCTTACTTTGGACGGACTCTCTCTGTTTTTTGAAGTCACCTACAATGTAGGGATAAGGTCCCCACGTTTCTGTGCCGCTCCAATATGCCGGCCATCCGTAATACCCGTAGTAGTTCTCCTCAAATTGTCGTGAGACGGGCTTGTCACTGTTTAAAGACGGACTCTCCTCAATCTGTTCTTTTGTCAAATTGATGGCGATTGATTGTTCTTCCTTATTCACGCTAACCAGCGCATAGGGAGAAATCAACACCTGCCTGCCTGTAAGCCAGTTTCCAGTATCGGCAACCAGATACCTGATGGCCCAGTACTTGTCATCGAAGAAAAATTCTTTAACCTTTCCTATTTCCCCATCGAGACTATGCAATTTATAACCATTTAGAGTTTTGATATTGTTTAACATAATAGTAGTTCCTTTTATTTGTTTTTATTTTCAATTATTCCACGACCGAGAGCGGGAAATATCAGCCTCCGAAAACGGATTAAGATACTTGATTAGCCGCTGTTGTTCGTCAGAACAATTATGTTTGATAAATTCATCTTTGATTTCATCTTTATTCTGCAACCTAAACATCGCCGGTTTTGTCCATGTGGATTTCTTTGTCTCCGTAATGTTTGAAGAGTTCAATTTCATAATCCTTGCCTATGGGTTTAGAAGGATCAAATACAGGACTATCCTTTATGGATTCCTTCGATAGATTCACATAGACTTTTGATTCATCAAAATTGATACGATTTATCCAGCGCGGCATTATAAGAACTTTTCTCCCGTGCAGCCAGTTGTGTGTATCCACAATTAGGAAACAAATATTCCACTTTTCATCATCAACTATATAATCTTCCACATGTCCTATTTCACCGTCGTCAGCATGAATATGGTAGCCCTTAACTTTCTTGGAGCTGCGCAAGTGTGCATCACCTTTGTACTGCTTAACAGAATCATTGTCTTCCTTCATTGTTTTCTTATCGACAACGGGAGTAAACGGAGACATTCCGGTTGGTCCGGCATAAAATCCATTTCTCCAATAAACAGGCAACGCGTAATGTCTAAATAATTCTATCTCATATTGGCGGGATACAGTCTTTTCAGTATCAATATCGGGGCTTTTGCGTACCTGTTCCATAGTGAGGTTTACTTGAAATGTCTCCTTCTTCCAATCAGTCCCGCCAAGTGCCGCATGCGGAATAAGTACCTTTCGTTCAGACAACCAGCTGCCTGTTTCCACGATCAAATAACGGATTGACCAGGTGAGATCATCGAAGAAGAACTCACTTACTTTTCCTAACTCACCATCCTTTGCACTAATGGTGAAGTCTATCAACTTATTTATACTGCGTAACATAATGACTCCTTTTTAATTAAATATTTTTTCTTTTCCAGGCAGACTTTCCAGTAACCATTTCGATGCTTTCATAATGTCCTTGCAGGCTTTCCCTCCCGCCAGTGTGCTTCAATCTGTTCGAGACTTTTGCCCTTGGTTTCCGGCACAAGGAGAAATGAAAAGGTCCATGTTCCGATACTAATTACTCCGTATAGCCAAAACGTGGCGGCTTTGCCGAGGACTTGCGTAAGCGTTAAAAATGTCAGTGCCACGATCAGGTTGGCGCCCCAATTTGCAACAGTAGCAACGCTCATTGCCCGGCCCCGGATGCGCAGCGGATACATCTCCGAAATCAACAGCCAGAAAATCGGTCCCATACCAACTGCGAAAGAACCGACATAGATCATGACAACAATTACCGCGATCACTCCAAGGCTTCCGATAAATTGCGGAAGCGAAAACGCCAAGCCCAGCACGACCAGGCTCAGTGTCATTCCCGCAAGGCTTATCAGCAAAAGCGGCCGCCTCCCGATCCGGTCAATCAACTGCAGTGACACCAAAGTCATTAAAACATTTATTACTCCAACGCCGACGCTTGCCAGAATCGCTACGGACGACGAAGACATGCCTGCAAACTTGAAAATAGTCGGGCCGTAATAAATGATAGTGTTGATGCCTGTAATTTGCTGAGCAATCGCCAGTCCAATACCCACAATCATCGCCACATGTAAGTAGGGGCTGAACAGTTCTGACCAGTGCCCCTTCTGCTGTTCAGCACTATGCTTAATCTCGTTTAGCTCGTCCTCCACCTGTTCCGGGGCCCGGAGCCGTTTCATCACTGAGCGGGCTTGATCCATGCGTTCGCGACCGACAAGCCACCGCGGGCTGTCAGGAATGAGCATCAATCCGATTCCAAATGCTGCTGCCGGAACTACCGCCATTGCAAACATCCAGCGCCACGCCTGCGATCCGGCAAATGCGTAGTCGATGCCGTAAGAAATGACAATTCCGCATGTGATCGCAAGTTGATTAAGCGAAACGAGCTTTCCGCGAATGTCAACCGGAGCAATTTCAGATATGTAAAGAGGTGCAACAAAGGATGCAACGCCGATGGCAACGCCGGCAAAGAATCGTGCAACAATTAGCCATGCAGTACCCGGCGCCAGAGCCGCCCCGACGGCACCTAAAATGAAAACCATTGCGGTGAAAAGCAATAATTTACGGCGTCCGTAGCGGTCGGAAAGGAATCCTCCGACTAAAGCGCCGCCAAGGCATCCCAGCAGTACCGAACCGACGACTATTTCCTCCATCCCGGAGGAGAGCGAAAACTGTTCCTTAATGAACAAAATAGCCCCAGAGATAACACCGATGTCATAACCGAAGAGCATACCGCCCAACGCCGAAATGGCGGCGGCGATATACACAAAATGTTTTCCGTTCGACTTTGTATTGTTTTTCATAAGTCATACTACTTTAAGCATTAAGATTTATAATTTGGCTGACCGTTTTTGCTATCAACCTTTCCTCGTCCATGCAAATGACGGATAGCAAAACTTCCGCTATTTGAATATACTGCGTTTTTCGGTCGAGCAAATCATACATGTCAAAAAACCATTTCTCGTGTTTACTTCAACGAGAATGCTTCTTGATAACAGGTCCCTCTTCCCAGTATCCAGGGTGATTATAATGCTTATGCAGCGCGGTCTCGTAATTCCGTGATAGTAGAGATCCCTCAATATATTCAGGGGATTGCTTAATTTTCTCACTAGTAAGATTTACAAAAACTTTGTACTCGTCCCAACTAACACGCTCTACCCATTCCGGTGAAATCAAGACTTTGTTTCCCGGCCACCAATTCTTTGTATCGATGATAAGATAACGAATCGCCCACGTCTCGTCATCAGCAATAAAATCCTCTACATGGCCAATCTCACCGTCTGCGGCGTGGATATTATAGCCACTCACTTGGATAGTACTACGCAAATTAGGATTCCACGATTTCTCGCCTTTTTTGTGTTCTCTCAATTTTTTACTTTCACGTAAAATGTTGGGATAAGTTCCCCACATATATGGGCCTTCCCAATAGAGCGGCAATCCGTAATACATGTAGTAATTCTGTTCAAATTGTTTCGAAACGGGCTTGTCACTTTCCAGGGGCGGGCTATCCTCAATCTGCTTTTTAGTTAGATTGATGGTGATGCATTGTTCGTTCTTATCTACACCTGTTAAGGCATACGGAGAGATCAATACCTGTCTGCCAGTAAGCCAGTTGCCTGTGTCGACAACCAGATAGCGGATGGTCCAGTACCGGTCATCGAAGTATAATTCTTTAACCTTTCCTATTTCCCCGTCGCGGCTGTCCAATTTGTAACCCTTAAGTGTTTTGATTTTGTAAAGCATAATAATATTCCTTTTGTTCTTTATTGTTTTTTTTGTCGTTTAATGTCTGACAGCATATTTGAAAAATCGGTTTCACTCTAATTTACTCAGATGCCAATATTCGTAATGCAATGCCGCAGGCAGTTACATTGTGTGGATACACCCACCACCGAAAGATGATCAGTTGGGAAAAAACTTCATTTTATAACATAGCTTGAATTCTTTCTTTCACCTTATTTTTCAAAACCGGGCATACTGCAAACTGTCCTTGCAATCATGAGATCTTCGTCGGTGAGAATAACGCGGACAGCAACTTGCCCGGTATCTTTTGAAATAACCGGGGCATTTTCCATGTTCCGTTTTTCTTCAATCTCAATTCCAAGAAATTCCAGCCCTTTACAAATGCGGGAGCGAATAACCGAACTTTTTTCACCGATACCGCCTGCAAAAACCAGTACGTCTAATCCGCCGAGTACAGCGGCAAAACTTCCTATCCACTTCTTCGCCTGGTAACAAAACAACTCCACGGCCTCCGCCGCACGAACGTCATCAGTTTCCTTTGCGAGCAAATCCCGCATGTCGAAACTGGTTTCGGAAATACCGAGGAGGCCGGAATCGTGGTTTATTATTTTATTGAACTGTTTGGGCGTGAGATTCTCCGACTTCATCATGTACCACGCGACGCCCGGATCTAAATCACCGGGCCGGGTGCCCATGGTAAGTCCTCCGGCAGGAGTAAAGCCCATGCTGGTATCAACGCTCTTACCTTCACTTACCGCAGCCAAACTTGCACCGCTGCCGAGATGAGCCAGAATCACTCTGCCTTGTGCTGCTTTTGTATCAGTAATGCGAGCGAGTTCTTCGATGAGATAAGAATAGGACAGACCGTGAAATCCGTACCGCCGGATTCCTAATGCTTCGAAGCGGCGGGGGATAGGCAAGATTCCGGCAACACGCGGCATGGTACGGTGAAATGCGGTATCGTAGCAAGCCACTTGCGGTATTTTAGGATAACGATGCTGCATTACCTCGATCAATTTAACCTCGGCAGGCAGATGATCCATATCGTATGGGCTGATGCGATGAAGTTCATTCACTAATTCCTGTGTAACGGGTTCTGGTTCCGTATGATTCAAGCCGAAAACAACCCGATGTCCGATTCCTTTAATCGAAGAAAAGTCAATCTTTTTTTCCAGCCAATCAATTAGGAAATTTGCTGCCGACCTGGTGTCGGAGGATGCAAGAATGAGGCTGTCTTTAGGTTTCCCGTCTGATTCGCTGAAAGTTAAATTCGTACCCGGCAAACCGACACGGTCAACACTTCCGTTAAAACTTTTTTTCAAAGATTTGCCAGACTTATATAGAGCGAACTTAATGCTCGATGAGCCGCCGTTGATTGTTAAAATGTTTGTGTTAGTTGGTTTCATGGATAACTTCTTTTTCATTTTTACACCTTTAGAAAGTGTGCACAAAATTTCTTCTTTAACACGCTTTCATAATGCCCGCGGATGCTTTCCCGCCCGCCAATGCTCTTCAATCTGTTCGAGGGTTTTGCCCTTGGTTTCCGGTACCAGGAAGAACGCAAAAAACCATGCCCCGATACTAACGATCGCAAACAACCAAAATGTGCTGGGTTTACCCAGAAATTGTGTAAGGGTCAAAAACGACACGGCTACAATAAAGTTGGTGCTCCAATTGGCGACCGTCCCCACGCTCATTGCCCGACCGCGGATGCGCAGCGGGTAAATCTCCGAAAGCATTAGCCAGAAAACAGGGCCCAGTCCCACGGCGAACGAACCAACGTAAATCATGAGGCTCGACACAGCGATCCATCCCAGGCTGCCGGACAGTTGCGGAAGTGAAAACGCTAACCCCAGCACTAACAGACTAAATGCCATTCCCGCAAGACTGACCAAGAGAAGTGGCCGCCGCCCAACCCGGTCAATCAGTTGCATGGCCACCACAGTTAAAATAACGTTGACGATTCCGACTCCGACGCTAGCCAGAATTGCTACCGAAGCGGAAGACAGGCCGGCGAACTTGAAAATTGTCGGAGCGTAATAGATAACAGTATTGATGCCGGTGATTTGCTGTGCGATTGCCAGTCCAACGCCCACTATCATTGCCATTCGCAAGAGCGGACTGAACAGCTCGGACCAGTTTCCTTTCTGCTGTTTCACACTTTGCTGAATCTCGCTAAGTTCGCCCTCAACTTTTTCCGGAGTACGAATTCGTTTCAGTACGGCCCGGGCTTGGTCCATGTGTCCGCGAGCGGCCAGCCATCGCGGGCTGTTAGGAATGAACATCAGCCCGATACCAAATGCGGCTGCCGGAATCACTGCCATAGCAAACATCCAGCGCCACGACTGCGAGCCTGCAAAGGCGTAATCAATTAAATAGGAGATGACAATGCCGCTGGTAAGAGCGACCTGATTGATTGAAACTAGCTTCCCTCGAATGGCAACAGGAGCGATCTCGGAAATATAGAGTGGTGCGACAAACGAAGCGACACCGATAGCGATGCCGGCAATGACACGTGCAGTAATTAACCATACCGTGTCCGGTGCCAGAGCCGCCCCGACGGCACCCAAACCAAAAACAATCGCGGTGATGATCAGTAATTTCCGGCGTCCAAGCCGGTCTGCCAGAATTCCTCCAGCTACTGCGCCGGCGAGCGAACCCAGCAAAACCGAGCTGACAACGATTTCTTCCATGCCGGCAGAAAGCGAGAAGGCTTTCTTGATGAAAAGGATGGCTCCGGAGATTACACCGATGTCATAGCCGAAAAGCATGCCGCCCAGCGCAGAGATGGCGGTGGCGAGATACACAAAATGTTTCCCGTTCGTCCCGGTTTTATTCTTCATCATTCTCACTCCCTTCAGCAGCGTCAGTCGAATCTTGTTGAAACGAACCGATCCGAACGGTGAAGTTCGTGCCTTCCCAATTATCAGCGCCTGGCCAGTAGATCGTGAATTTGATTTGCTTTCCTTCGGCAAGATTCTCGGTCGGAAGATCGGCCATGTGGATTCCCAGTCCGGCATCGTGAGTCTTCAGGTCTTGGAAGGTTTTCCAATCATCGGCTGTCCAATGAATAACGGCTTTAGCCATCAACTCGATGCGCAGGATTTTTCCGGGTGGCAGCGAGCGAAGCTTGTGGTTATATCGCCACACCATCCGTGGTGATATGGTTTTATCTGTCAAATAACGTTTCACGGTTTGTGGAGGCATGTCGAATAGCTGTCCGTCGCTCAGCGAGCGCCGAAGCTTGAGATACTCTGCGTGTGCCCAAACCAGCGGCATGGCTGAACCGGAAGGCTTACCAAAAAACAGTTCGTGTTCGGACATGTCAGGTGAGTCCCAGACTTGCTCGGAAATTAAACCACCTTCGTTGGCAAAAGATTCCATGGCGGACAAAAGTTTTTTGGCTATTGCCTCGTGACCTGCCGCCAATTCGTAGTGTGCCCGCTCACCGGTGAGCAGCGGCCAGCCACGACCGATTCCCGTTCCATCAAACGGCAAACCATCCTCATGCTCGCCATAGCCGTCGTCGTTGTAGCGATGCCAGGTGGGACCGGATGGGGTCTCCACCTTGAGCAAGGCGTCAATGACTTTGGCGGTGTCGCAAATGCGCGAATCATCGGCCGCACGCAAACCAAAACGTACCAGAGCCAAGGCGTCGGGACTGATCAGGTGACTGGCATGGCGGGTGTCCTCGGAGGCCGTCACGTTCTTGATGCGAACATTTTGTTGAAAACTTGATCCTACGGTACCCGTCTGCTTCGGCGCGATGCGAACGTAATAACCATCAACCTTGAATTTCTTGCACCAGTCCGTAGCAGACATATACATCCAGCGGTCAATGGAATCGTGCCAAACATCGGCAATCTCACGGAGATAAGTTGCAATGGATACTTCGTTGTTCAAATCGGCCAGATCCGCCGCTGCAAGCAATGCGGCGATTTCCGCTGCGACTGTAAACGGTGTATAGCCAGGATCTTCTTCCCATCGATCCTGCGGGCTAACTGGGCCGTTGCGCACCAGATAACCTGCAGCCTTTTTCACCATCGACCAAAACTTAGTAACACCGGCGTGGGTTAAGGTCTTTTCACGATAGGACAAATCCACCAGAAGAATCGGCAAAGCTGTCTCATCCATTTGGATTCCGTTCCAATAAGGTGAGCCATCCAGCCACATATTTTGCGACCAGTGGCCGTCCGGCTGCTGGGTTTTCTGCAAATAAGCGAGGACACGGCCAACGTCCTCGTGCGCACCTGCAGCGAGCAAGCCGCCCGCAGTCTCTACCATATCGCGCGACCACACGAGATGGTAACCACCCTGATCACTGTCGCCCTGGCTGAATCCCCATGGAATCGCGAGGCTGGCGATGAGGGCACCGGGTGCTTGCTTGGATTCATGCGTGCGCAGGACAGCGAGGCTTTTTTGGGTCAGATCGCCCGGAGCAATTTCTCCCGGCTTCTGCGACGGGTGCGTCTTCATCCATTTCTGCCAACCGGCGACATAGTCATGCTTTGCCTTGTCAAAACCGTCGTGCAGGCTGGCGATGGCATTCCGGGCCGCTTCGTCCGGGTCTTTGCCAAATCCAAGCGTCAGCATAAAATTTCCCTTCGACTTCACTAAATCAATTTCTGCTGTCAGAGCCACGTTGCCATTCTCGGCTCGCGTGTACTCCCAAGTCATCTGGTTGTGCACATTCAAATCCTGCCAGCCATCAGATGAACCGACAAAGCCTACTGATTTTTTTGTCCATCGAGCGGAACATGCTAGCGCCAAGGCGCAATCGTTCCGCTGAGCAAACAGCATCGGTGTTCCCTTAAATTCTGCGACCCAGGCTGTATTGCCGCTGCCGTGATTTTCCAGGTGCGGCGCAAGCAGGATATGCAAACGATAATCGGACAGTACTCCTTTCAGTGGTATGAACTGAATATGCTGTAATACCGTATCGTGATGCGGATCGGTCACAATCTGCTTTTCGATGCGGTAACGGCTGCTACGGCAGATGTTCACCAGCCGGAAAGCCGGTACACCGTCGGACAGCCATTTCAATTCGTGTCCTGCATCTCGTTTCTCCTCTGAGAAGAAATCTTTTCCGGCTGTGACAATCAATCCCATGTCGCGAACACAGGCCTGATCAATCCGGGGCCAATATATCTCGTTTAAGATTCCATGGCTCAACGTGAACCAAACCCTGCTATTGCTGCTAAGTGCAGTACCAACACCGGTCTTGGCGCTCGAAGTCCAGCGTGGCTCAATGCCGGGTGCGCCGGGTGCGTTACGATTAGGTGCTAACATAATATCTATTTTCTTTTCAGAAACTTTTCTTGTTTTCATAATCATATCCTTTTCAATTTTTCAGTGATTTACCCAACTGACACAGAGCGAACTTGATGGTCGACCTATCGTCATTGATATTCAGGATGTGCGGGTTAGCTGACTCCATGTATTACTTCCTTCTTAAAACTTCTTCAAAAGTTAAATAAAGAGTGATGCGTAAACCAAGGTCTTCCAATTCATTAAAAAGCTATCCACGCTAAAGCGTATACGGAATTATTATCCGATGCATTTCTACCAGCGCCATCATAATTATCATTAGAACCATTAAATTTATTATATGCTATATACTGGACTGAAAATTTTGTATTAAACCAGGGCAGAAAATCAAATTCCGTAATAAGTCCTCGGCTGTCAGGAAATCCTGTAGAACTTCCTGAAACTGCAGCCGGAGCGTATAATATTGCATCTCCATTCCCGTAGACTGCAAAATAACCTAATGAAAAACCAATCTGTTGATCTATGTAATAATTCCCTACAATTTTAAATGAATTTAAATTCAAGGATTGATTCAGTGAACCATTAGAATAGTATGTTGCATCAAGATTTCTTTTTTCTAGTATAAAACTTGTATGTGCAGTGAACTGATCATCACCAAAAGATTTTTCATAATTTAGATCAAAACCAACATCATCATACTTATCTGTTAATCCAGATACACCTGCCGGGTACATTTCTGTTGACATGCCGAACGTGCCTATTTCGACATACTGATCATCAAACTGTTTTTGAAGAGCAAGCCGCCAGTAGGGCGCAAATGATTTAACAATCCCAAAGCTTGTCTTGTCAGGCGGATGAGCGCCGCCTTGTTGGGCTGATCTGTAGATACTAAATTCGGCGTACAAAAAATTATTCAATAAGGCATAAGCTCCCATTCCCGCCACACTTTGAGCTAATCTACCCTCTATTAATGTTGAAGCTAACGGAGATGCTGTAACCGAGGAAGAAGCATATGGAAATCCCGATGCAGGAGTACTGTTCCAGATATCCTGAACAGTCGGATTGTTATTTAAAGTAACTCCGTATAACAAATTTTCAGCCCCAAGTTCTGTCTGATTAGCGTACCTGAGATCTATGTTATCCACACCAAAGGCAGCCCCCTGGTCATCGTAGGAAACCTGAATGAAAGTACCAAGATGGGGAGCAATTTCACCGCCAAAAAATATACTTAATTGCTGCGGGAGCGATACATTATTATTTTGAGTTCCAGGCTGTTCTTTTGTTTTATATGTATATGCAGCCTGAATCATTAACGAAACCGGGGGAATTTTTAAAAGATTGAAATCCACATCTTGATTTATATCGGTTGAATCATTAACCTCTATTGTTTTTACACCAACCAAAGTATATCCATTCAACTTGAAAAATCTTCCGAATGTATTTAGTTCAGGGAATATCGTGTGGCATGAACTGCAAGGCAAATTTGTTTGACGTGCAAAGCTTGGAATAGCCATGCTTTCTTTAGAAAATATTATTAATATCGCAATCGTTACTCCACAGATAATATTTTTTCTGAATTTATATTTTTTCATTACAATACTCCATCATTTTGATTTTTTCCTTAGTTCTCTTATATAATCAACCAGGTGCCATCTTTGATTTTCAGAAAGTATAAACTTCCAGGGAATCATAACTCCGGTTGCACCGTCACTTATATTCAAGAATACTTCACCATCAGACCTTTTATTTATCTCATCGCTCGTAAGATTATCAGGTTTAGGTATTAAACTTTTACCTGCAAGTCCATCACCTAGTCCTTCATTACCATGGCAGGAAGCACAATTCTGAACAAATATTATTTTCCCTTCAAAAGCAGAGCTTATTTTATCTGTAAATGGATTTTTTAAATTATCTCCTGGTACTGGAGTTTTCCCGGTTTCCTTTTTCTGATGATTGTTATTAACTTTCCCTATTTGTGCACTTAAAGTGCTCAAAAAGAACAATGCTACGATTAATACAAAAAAATAACGCATAATCTTTTTCCTTTTTTCATTCAATGATCTTTAATCCGAGTGCGGATAATTTCTCACAGGCGAACTTGTTATTTGTGCCCAGTTGAGTCACTGAAAGTTAAATTTGTACCCGGCAAACCGACACTGTCAACGCTTCCATTAAAACTTTTTATCAGCGATTTGTCCGTCTGGTGCGGAGCGAACTTGATGCTCGACGAGCCGCCGTTGATTGTTAGAATGTTTGTGTGTTCCGGTTTCGCAACTGACCAGTTTGTCATTCTGCAACCTCCAATCCAAACAAGGCTAGTTCTGCACACGTGGACTCGTAATTGGTGTGTAGTACACTTCGAATTCCCAAACCTTCCGCTATCTTGACGAACATCGGGGTGTTTTCTATATAAACTACCTGCCGTGCAGGTGCCTGAGCTGTGTCCAAGGCAAGCCGAAAGATATCCTCATCCGGTTTTCGTAAGTGGACATAGCAAGACGATATAAAAAAATCTACGAACTCATTAAGCTTGAATTTTCGAATGCGGTAAGCATTAAGCTCACGAGCTTCGTTGCTTAAAACAATAATCTTCAATCTGTACTGTGCCTTAAGCCGGCGGATCAATTCAATCATTTCGGGATATGGCTTCGACTGGTCGAACATGAATTTTTTAAACTGCGCCGGAGTAAAAGGCCGTTTCTCATAAAACACAACCCGGTTCAAATATTCCTTAATTGTTAGTTTGCCCTCTTCGTAAGTGTCGAATGATTGGTTATGCCTTTTTTCAAACTCTTCCAGGTCGAGGTCGAACTTCTTAGCTGCCAGTTTGCGGAACTCGTGAACCCATCCGTCGGAGAGTAAAACACCCCCGATATCCACAAATAAATATTTAATCTCGGCTATTTCTTTCATTTTGTCTCCTTGTACATAATATTTTTAATTAAAGAATTTCTTCTTTATTCATTCCGCTTTCCTTCTCTTTGCTGCTTCATCAAATTTTTCGGCAGCCTTTCTTTCCGAATCACCCAGAATTACTCTTGCCTGGCGTTCTCTTTCCGCCTGTGCCTGCATAGACATTGCATCCTCCAAAGAAGGGGGAATTAGTACATCCTTTGCTTCCACCATGGCTGGCTTCTTGGGGTCCTGACGCCGCATCATTTCTTTTTGGCCATACGTTGTAAAATATCCTTGATTTTATTCAATTCCTGACCATATTTCGTCCAGTCAGCATTTTTTAGATAATCCAGGGCCTTATTGAAATGGTTCAGTGCCTCTTGTGCCATGTCAGACAGGGGTCCTGTTGGCAATCCGGTGAGGGCTTTTTGCAGCTGCGCGGGAGGAACGGCCTCTAAAGAAAAGACGGCTCGCAGGGCATCATCCAGATTATCGCGCATTTGCAATTGATTTCCAAGGGCAACGATGACACGTTTTAATTCAGGCATCTTGCTTTGTTCCGACTGGAGGTAAACAGGCTCTACAAACAGGAAAGAATGCTCAATCGGGATAACAAGCAAATTCCCTCGAATCACGCTGGACCCCATTTGTCCCCAGAGGGTCAACCTGGAAGAGATATCGGGTGTCTGGTTTATCCGGGCGTCAATTTGCAATGGCCCGTAAATCAACTTTTCCTTGGAGAGTCTGTATTCCAGCAATTGGCCGTAATTATCGCCATCGCAGCGAGCGCACAGCCAGGCCACCATATTGTTCTTCTTCGATGGTGTAAAAGGGACCATCAACATAAACTCCTCCGATTTGGTGTCCGGTAACCTCATAATGATGTAATAAGGCAACATTGGCTGCTCATTTTGATTGTAAACCTCCGTTGGTAAACTCCACAAATCTTCCTGGTTATAGAAAACCTGGGGGTTTGTCATGTGGAATGTTTTGTACATTTTTCCCTGGATCTGGAATAGATCCATGGGGTAACGTATATGCCTCCTCAGAAATACAGGCATCTCGCTGATGGGTTTAAACAGGGTAGGAAAGATTTTCTCATAGGTCCGGACCAGCGGATCCGAAGGATCAATGACATAATAGGAAACGTCTCCGTTATATGCATCAATAACTACCTTTACGGAATTCCGAATGTAATTGAATCCCCTGATGTTTTGTGACTGAGAAAAAGGCTGTGAGTAAGGGAACATGTTCGACGTGGTATATGCGTCATGAATCCAGTACAACTTACCATCCTCGCCCACTACCAGGTAGGGATCAGAATCATACGCCAGAAAAGGTGCAATCGTATTATCACGGTCCGTGATGTCTCGATGGAACATGATCCGGCTCTCGCTTGTCAGGTAGTCGGTCAGCAAGATTTTTATGTCCCAAAAATTCCAGGTGTAAACCAACCTTCGAAAAAGGCTGGAAAGCCGGACGCCACCCTTTCCCTGATAGGAGGTATACACGTTTTTATTGCCGCTTGGGTAATCGAATTCTTTGGTCTTGGTGTTGACAAGGGCATACTGATTGGTTTGCTCACCATAGTAGATTTCCGGACGGGTAATAGATAAGACGTTTGAGCTGGGAGGGATGTCTTGTACAATGAGATCAGGCATGCCGTCTTTTGTGATCTCGTTTACAGGGCTCATGACCAGGCCGTAACCGTGTGTGTATTTCATATGTATGTTGAGCCAGGTGCTTGCGCGGGCAGGAAGCTGCGAAGGAGGCAATTCCCTGGCTGCAAGGGCAACCTCCGTATAGTTCTCCTTGAAATGATACCGATCCACATCCACATTTTTGAAATTATAATAAAGCCGGATTTCCTGCAATTGCCTGTAGGTCTCGATCAACGGACGGGTATCCCAGAGTCTGATGTTATGGATTGTGGCGTTATTCTCCTTTATATCATCGTAAGTTATGGATTTCCGCACCGGGAAAGGTTTTTCTTCGATCTTGTTCAACCCAAACGCCAGACGGGTGAATTTTATGTTATGGAGGATATAGGGTGTTTCCTTTGTCAGCTCGGTGGGCTTGACCGAATATTGTTCAACCAGGGCGGGATAAATCCATGAAAAACCTATGAGGACCACAAAATAGACCCCGATGGAATAGAGAAGGAATTTCCATTTGTTGAGGAAAGGCATCAGGAAAAAAAGAATCGCCACAATCAAGGCTGTGATCAATACAGCCCAGTAGGCAGGAATCTGCGCATGGACATCGGCGTAGGAGGCGCCGTATGCCACACCTGAACCCGAATACATCAATCCGTAGAGTTTCAGCTTGAAAACCAATGCGATACCCAGAAAAAACAACCCCCCCAGAACTGCGAGATGAGTCCGCGCCTTTTGGTTGATATAAAAGCGGTTTTCCCGGACACCGATAGACCGGTCCATAAAATAGGAGGCCGCAACCATTATGAAAACAATAATTACAGAAAATAAATACCATCCCTGGATAAAATCATAGAGCGGCAGGTGGAAAACATAGAATCCCGCATCTTTTGAAAAAATCGGGTCGGTAACCCCGAATGTGGAGGCATTCAGAAATTTCAAAAATGTTTCCCATGAGCCGGATGCCTGCGAACCCATGATGTATGAAAAAAACAGAATAATCGCAGCCCATGAATATTTGGCATATTTATTACTGAAAACGATATCAAAAGGCGTCATGCGTTGTTCAGGGCCAAGCACTTTCAAGGAGCGGGTATGGCTGCCCCGTCCCCTTGCAATAGCAATGTTCCCCCACGCAAAAATGCCAAATATGAGGAAAAAAACAAAAAACAGCAGAATCTTTGACCACAGGATCGTGGTAAATACTGCGCCGAAACCCATATTCAGAAACCACAGCCAATCGCCGTAATATCCCGCGAAAAGGGAGAGCAGCACCAGGAACGCTATAATCAGAAAGGCAAATAAGACAATTGTTGATTTTGATTTCATGATAAACCTCCTTGTTTTCCGATCCTGCTTTCCTTCTCTTTATTCATTTTATCCTGGCCGATTCCCATGGTCAAAGCTGTTAACCCGGCCATGCCGCCGAGCTGCATTGTATCCACGGCTGAGCTGGGTACAATTACGATCGTTGAATTTTGTTTCAAACCTTCATAAAGCATATTCATCGCCCTTAAATGCAATGCCACAGGATTGTTTGTATAGGTCTTTGCAGCTGCTTCAAATTTTTCTGCCACCTGTCTTTCCGAATCTCCAAGAATTACCCTGGCTTGACGTTCTCTTTCCGCTTGTGCCTGCATCGACATTGCATCCTCCAAAGCCGGGGGAATCAGTACATCTTTAACTTCTACAGAAATTACATTAATGCCCCATGGTTCGGTACGCTCATCAATAATTTTCTGTAACTCATTACTAATCTTTTCCCTGCCTTCCAGCATATCCGAAAGCATTGTCTTGCCAATGACATCACGCAGAGCTGTTTGAGAAGCCCAACTTATAGCGCTTTGATAATCGGCTACATCCAGGGCTGCCCTTTTCGGGTCTATAACTTTCCAGAATAGTACCGCATCTACATCCACCGGGACGGTATCTTTGGTTAGTGTCTTCTCTGCCTTGAAAGAAGCTGTGATTACACGGGTGTCAATCCAGTAGGGTATAGCGTCGATGACCGGGATGATGAAAAACAGTCCCGGCCCCTTGAGTGCGCGGAATTTACCTAACCGCAGAATCACCACTCTTTCCCACTGATCCGCTACCTTAATTGCGAGAGAAACAAAGAGTGCAATCACAAATGCAATAGCTGCAATCCATACGCTTTTTGTGTTAGCCGTGGCACTATACATGCCATATGCTATTAAACCGCCAATGCCAAAAAATACTATGAAGATTAATACTGCAAAAGAACTGCTTTTTCTCATTTTGTTTACCTCTATTATTGCACCTGAATTTGATTACTGTTATTTATTTTGCTTGGACTTACTTATCAATTCACAATCAAAATTAAAATTTTTTCATCGCTGCCATAGTATTTGTGAAGCTTCAAGCGGAATAGCAATACCTTCGTAGTGAGGTATCAATCTTGCTGTATAGTCTGTCGCAGACCGGGTTGCCGGTACTTGTGCGCCATAGATATAGCAGATTGTTGAGTCTGTCGATTGACGGATGAGCTTCATCTCCACCTTTACCGGACTACCGCCATTTATACCATCGGCATAAAGCTCCACTCTAACCGCATCCGGGCTGATTTGGTTTAGATGTACCTTAACTTCAAATACATGCTGCTGTCCTTTAGTTTCAAACTTTATTTCGCCGAAACGTATTGTAGTCCAATTTTGTTCGAGATTATGCTTCCAGTTTATATACTTTTTGTCCTCTGCAATTTTATCTGAAGCGCGCTCAAGATATGATGCGCCAGCAGGGAGATAATACTGCCCGGTATATTCCCGGACGGTTCGGTTGGCCGAGAAACGGGGCGTTAAAATAGCCATGCTTTCGCGAATACGCGCCACCCATGCTGTAGGAATACCATTTTCATCGCGATTATAAAATTCGGGAACAAGTTCATGTTCGAGAAGGTCGTAAAGTGTATTTGCCTCGGCAGCGTCCCACGCAGGATCATCCCCGTGTTCCTTGCCGTCTCCCAGCGCCCATCCGACTTCCGGTGTATAGGCTTCTGCCCACCAGCCGTCCAGCTCCGACAGATTGATTCCGCCGTTGACAAGTACCTTCATGCCGCTGGTTCCGCTTGCTTCCCACGGCCGCCGCGGAGTATTAACCCAGACATCTACGCCCTGTACAAGATGCCCGGTTAAATGCATATCATAGTCGCTAAGGAATACCGCATGACGGCGCACCTCGGGTCTACGGATAAAATGGACCCATTCCTGAATCAGTTTTTGTCCGGCCAGGTCTTCCGGGTGGGCTTTACCGGCTATAATGATCTGCACAGGACGCTGCGTGTCGGATAATAGGCGAAGAAGCCGCTGCGGATCATGCAGCAGCAAATTCGGTCTCTTGTATGTAGCAAAGCGGCGTGCAAAACCAAGAGTTAATGCATTTGGATCAAATAAATATTTTGTATCGTTAACCTTCTCGGGTGATGCGCCTGACTCAGCAAGCTGACGGGATAGCCGTTCACGGGCATATTCAACGAGAGACTTAATGGCTACAGTACGAAATTGCCAGAGCTTTTCATCGGAAATACAGCGAATGTTCTCATTCAATGTTTCCGTTGTTCCCAGCCAACGTTCTTTTCCGCAAGCCTCAGTCCAAAGCTCGTCAGCCTCTGCCGAATCCCAGGTAGGCATATGCACTCCATTGGTCACATGTCCGACAGGCACTTCGTCTGCCGGCCATCGTGGAAAGAGAGGTTCAAAAAGGTGGCGGCTGACTTGCCCATGCAATCGGCTCACACCATTAACAGCCCCACTTCCATGTACCGCCAGATAGGCCATGTTGAAACTTTCAGACGAGTCGTTCGGATTCCGGCGGCCGAGTGCCAGCAAATCGTTAAGTGTTATTCCGAGTTTCTGCTCAGCATACCCACCTAAATATTGTTGGATAAGAGCCGGTTGGAAACGGTCAAAGCCGGCTGCCACTGCTGTGTGGGTGGTGAAAAGATTTCCGGCTCGAGTGACATGTAATGCGGCTTCAAAAGATTGATCTGTAACTTCCATAAAATTTCTTGCGCGTTCCAGCACAGCAAAGGCAGCATGCCCTTCATTCAGGTGGCAAACCTCCGGATGGATGCCGAGTGCGGCGAGCAGCCGCCATCCTCCGATCCCGAGTATGATTTCTTGTTTAAGCCGCAGCTCCGGCCCGCCTCCGTATAGCTCGCTTGTAATTCCTCTATGAGCCGGAAAGTTCGCGGTATCATTTGTGTCCAGTAAGTAAAGTTTGATTCTGCCGACCTGAACCTGCCAGGCGCGAAGCCATACTGAGTAACCCGGAAGTGCAATTTCCAGACGCAGCCAATCACCGTTCGGTTTTAAAAGAGGTGTTATCGGCAATTGTCCCGGGTCGTTATATGGGAACAGTGCCTGCTGTGCTCCATCCTTATCAATCACCTGTCGAAAATAACCCTGCTGGTATAGCAGTCCCACGCCGACCACCGGCACACCCAAATCGCTGGCGGCTTTAAGCTGGTCGCCTGCAACATTGCCGAGACCGCCTGAATATATCGGCAGCGCCTCGCTCAGCATAAATTCCATGCTGAAATAAGCGATGCATTTTAAAGGTGTTTTCGGATGATGTATTTGAAACCACGCCGGTAATTCCGTAGCTTTATTCTTTATTTTAATGAGGTTATTTACTTCCTTACGAAACAATGGATCCGCTAATTTGCGCTCAAGCTTGTCACGCGAAACAGTCTGAAGTATTACCCATGGATTTTGAGTAAAGTCCCACAGCCCGGGATCCAGCTTTCGCCAAACTTCGTCGGCGTAATGACTCCACGACCATCTCATATCCAGTGCAAGTTCGGCTAGGGAATCGAATCCTTCCACTGCCGTCGGCAGAAAAGAGTACAGCATTTTCACATTCGTTTTTTCATTCATGATTTCTCCAAATATTTATCTTTAACGACATTTCAGTATATTAATATACGAATGAATTTTTACGATTTTTCCTTCATTTGTTTGAGGATGTTATACGCGGCTACTGCTGTTGATTCCTGAGCTTCGCCGGGTTCTAAAGACTTCATTAGAGTTGCAAGCAATTCATTGAATCCATTCTCTCTCTGGTTCTGTAAAACATGGTGCGCTCCCTGGCGCAATAAAATAGAATCAGGTTTGCTTTTAATCAACATGTTTAATAGTTGCGGCCAGGCGGCTTTTTTAAATTTTCTCAATGCTACAGCAGCCAACCATGCCACATCATGGTCACTGTCTTCGAGCGCTTTCACCAGCGATGGTATTGCTCTTGTATCGTAGATCGAACCGAGAGATTTAGCTGCTTCCCAACGAAGGTGATCTAACTTGGAATTACGCAAGGTACGGGTTAGGGAAGGGACAGCGGGTTTACCCAGAGCTACCAGAGATTTCCTTGCTTTTTGACGCGTCGCACCCTCCTTGCTTGCCAGCATGTCCATCAAGGATTCTATATTAGTGCCAGTCCAATTTTGTTTGCTTACACTTGTTAGTCTGCTCATGGTTCTTCCTTAATATTTTGTATTTAAAGTCATTTCAGGTTTCTGTCCAGCTGCTATGGCATCGTTAACAATTATCTGAGCTTCTTCCAGGATGCTGTGCAAATGATCAGCTCCCTGGAAGCTCTCTCCATATATTTTGTAGATGTTTTCAGTTCCAGATGGACGAGCGGCGAACCATCCGCTTTTTGCAATTATTTTCAATCCCCCGATAGGCGCGGCGTTGCCCGGCGCGTGGGATAAGATTGTCTGGATTTTTTCACCAGCCAATCCGGTTTGCTTAACCTGCCGGGGAGAGATTTTTGCCAACAATTCCTTTTGATCCGGGGTGGCGGGTGCCTCAATGCGTTCGTAAAAAGGCTCACCGAACTCATGTGTAAGTTCATTATATAACTGGCCGGGATCACGATCCATTTTTGCCGTTATTTCCGCTGCAAGTAAAGCCGGGATAATTCCATCTTTGTCCGTAGTCCAAACGGTGCCGTCCAGACGGGCAAATGAGGCGCCTGCACTTTCTTCTCCGCCAAAGCCAAGCGATCCATCGAGCAATCCATCAACAAACCACTTGAAACCGACCGGCACTTCGTAAAGCTTCCGGCCTAGTTTCGCAGTGATGCGATCGATCATCTGGCTGCTCACCACTGTTTTTCCGACCGCTGCTTCCATGGGCCACTTAGACCGGTGTTTAAAAAGATAGAAGATAGCGACTGAAAGGTAGTGATTGGGTGAAAGCAATCCTGTACTCCTGGTGACAATTCCGTGCCGGTCATGGTCGGTGTCGCAGGCAAAGGAAATATCGAAGCGATCTTTTAAATCAATCAGCCTTTGCATTGCATAAGGTGAGGATGGATCCATACGTATCTGGCCGTCCCAATCCACCGTCATAAAACGAAAAGTTGGATCTACTACCTTGTTAACAACAGTAAGATTCAATCTGTATCGCTCAGCAATCGGTTCCCAGTAGTGGACGCCGGCACCGCCGAGCGGGTCTACCCCAATACTAGTCTTGGTATCCCGAATGATGTTCATATCAATTACATTACCGAGATCACTTACATAAACGTCTTGATAATTATGCCGGTGCGTGGTACCGACATGAAGAGCCTTCTCGAAAGGAATTCTTTTTACATCTAAGAGGTCATTCTCGAGAAATTCATTTGCTTTAGCTTCTATCCAATCAGTTACAGTATTGTCAGCCGGCCCGCCATTAGGAGGATTATACTTGAAACCTCCGTCACGAGGCGGATTATGCGAAGGTGTGATCACTATACCGTCAGCCAGCCCTGCCTTACGCCCGCGGTTGTATGTGATAATAGCATGAGAAATAACAGGGGTCGGGGTGTATTCATCTTTCTCTGCAACCATAACTTCCACCCCGTTTGCTGCCAACACTTCCAGCGCAGTGGCAAGAGCCGGAGCGGAGAGCGCATGAGTATCCATACCCAGAAACAATGGACCCTCTATTTTCTGCTGAGAGCGGTATAGACAGATTGCTTGAGTGATGGCTAGAATATGCCATTCGTTGAATGCTTTGTCGAAGGCCGAGCCGCGATGCCCTGAGGTGCCGAACATAACACGCTGTTCCGGTTCTGAAGGATCGGGTACTTCGTTATAATAGGCGGTGACTAGTTTGGGCACGTTAACCAGTATTGCCGGTTCAGCAGGTTTTCCTGCATGTGGGTTTACTTTCATCATTCTTTCCTTAATTTATCTAATTATTTTTACTTATTAGTGAGGTTATACACTGCGGCAATTTTTAATTGTCTGGTATCTTCGTTCCCGGTTATAATTGTTATGATAAAAATTGAATTGGTTAATTTTTCTTTCTATAAAACAGCCAAACGAAAGAGGCGCCAAAAACAAGTAAAACGATAGTGGAGAACCACCACCAGCTATTGACGCCTAGCCAACCATTTCCATTCATCCTTACATTTATACCGCCATTCATCATTTCACCGCTGCCGAAGAATAAAAAAAGCAGCACTACCACTATAAACACAATAATTAGGAATCTTTTGCTTGTCTTATTCATAAGTGTTACCTGCTTAAATGCTATGTTTTAAATTTTATTTTACTATCGTAATCCTAATTGTATTTTATTTCTGGATTTTACATTTGAACTTAAAACTCAAATTTTTTATGCTTGCGCCTGGTGACTTACATATATAAAAAAATAATCTTATTCTTAAATAATCTATTAAGAGAGATTTCTTAATTCAATCGTTCTAAAGGATGAAAAAGGAACTAATTCTTTATCAAAAATACCGGCCTTAGTTTTTTCATTAAACGGCTTTTATAGTGTTATACCTACGAAAAAACTATTATCGTCTCTATTTAGGAGGCAACCGAATCGATCATATTTAAATTTAATTTTTCAATGTCGTTTCTAATTCGATTCTCGTCGCCCCAAACGCTCCAGTAAATATCCGGCACTTCCATTACACATAAGTGTTCGGGAATCTTTTCCAGAACAAACCGTGAAAAGTTGACTGCCGGAATAAATTCAAACATCGTCTCGATAGCAGTCTTTTCGCGGGAAGTTCCAACCTCTGCTCTAATAGGTTCAAATGCATTGAATACTTCTGGAATGCAGGTTTGCATATGTTTAATAAATGTTGCGCTTCTGCCGATAAGAACGAAGGTATTCCATAGGCAACCGTTATACCATAACACTTCTGCCTTCCCAGGATCGGGTTTTTCCCAGAATCTTTTAACACGTTTAATTATTTTCTTTCCATTGTAAAATATCGTGCTTTCCGGCTCTATCCAGCCGTACCCGCATTCAATCCGGTCGGGCTTTACACCTATCATTACAATTGAATCGGGATTATTCTCTACAAATAGGTTAGCTTCCAACACGTTATCCATGAAATAATTTTCTTCACTAATAAAATGATCGGAAGGGAAAATTGTTACTATTGCTTCAGGATCTATTTGATTTATTTTTAACATCGGCAGGAGAATTCCCGCACTGGTTTCGCGTGCGCATGGTTGAGTAATTGTCGTGTTCGATAGTATGTCCCCAATTTCCTCGGCAGCAAATTTATAATGATGTTTGGTTATAACTGTAAGTAAATGTTTTCTTGGAATTAACATTAAGGCACGGTCAAGAGTATGCCTAATCATGGATCGTGTGCCGGTAAAGGTACAATATTGTTTCGGTCTGTGGTATCCATATTGCCTTTTTACAAAATCCTTCAATCTATCTCCTTCTCCTCCGGCAAGTACTATTCCCCACAGATGCTGTTTACGGGTTGAAAATATTTCTGCTGTTTTTCCCCCATAATATATTTCGAACATTTTTTCATTGTCTTCCATGTTCATTTCTCACTATAAATATTATGATAATTTTTTATTTGATTAATTTTTCTTTTTTTAAAGCGTCCTAAGTTTATCAAAGTTAATAATGCTGCGTCAAAAGGACGGGAATTAGAGCCATCTTTCCTTTTATTCAACACAAGGAATATATTTCCGCTAAGGTATTAGTTTAATTAAATAATAAAGTAAGATGAGTAAGAAGTGAATCTCAAATTAGAAGTGAGTTGTTTCGAAGGTAAATTGCGCTGGCGTTTTCAGTGAAAGAATAATTAACAGTATCTTCAAATTTATAAAACCGGTTCACATCAATAACTTCAACTTTGATAATTTCGATTGAAGGGCTGCCCTCATCGGTAATAATGAATTTGAGTAATGAAGAATAATTGACAGGTAAATTTGTTTTTGATTTTGCAGATATTTTATTATTATGAAAATCGATCCTATTAAGTAGAGGGGCAATTTGAAAATCGCAATTTTCAATTTCTTCAGAATGAACAATGTTTATGCTGCTGCTTTTTTCCCAAATGATGTCGAGCAGATTAGTCTGGTCAACAAATAACACTAATATAAAAAAACACGTTATTGCTGCAAAAAACATTGGACATGCTTTTACAAAAGAATTCATACTAATAATTTTGGAAATAGAAATATTTTTTTTGTTCATTTACATTACGAGATTAATCATTTTATGTTAAATTTTCGTTATAGGTTCGAAATTCTACTTGTATTTTATTTCGGAAACAAATGAACTTAGAAATCAATTTACTTATGCTTGCGCTTGGTGACTTACACCCTGTATGGTGCATTATCCTTACGATTAATATTAACTTATGAAAAGGGTTATCTTAATTCATCGTCTTAAAGGATGAAAAGAGGATTAATCCTTTTATATGTGCAATAAATCAAGTTTGAATTGTGTCTTATTGAATGGGGAATTTGTCGGCAGTATATATTTTGGGAATATGAGCTATTGTAGTCAGCATATTTATTCTTCCTGCATTTTTCAGTATAATCGCCAAATATTTTTTATCATACCTAACTATTTTCAGATTATTTCTTTCAAAACCTATACATATAGAGTAGTCTACGACTTAAAGTAAACTACTCACAATTATTTCTCTTATCTAAAGAAATATCGTATCCCGAGCCCGGCGTCAATTCCAAGTCCCGTAGATGAAGTAAGTTGTAATACCGGTACTAACTCAAAGAATATATCAATCGGAGTTGAATGGGGAAACCAGGCTATTCCAAATACACCCCGTATACCGAATGAACCATCATAATTTCCTCCGCTGTTGAACCTGCCCCCGATTCCGTAATAAAGAGGAAATCTTTCGGTTGAGCTTATTGCATTGAATGAGTGCCAGAGGTAATCCATGTGAAAATGAATGCGGCTGCCTACACTGTAGTTACCCTTGTGAGAGATACGATCGCCGCCCACCGAAAGACCAAGACCAAAATCAAAAGCATTTTCCTTTGATGTCCAAAGTTTTGCACTTAACCCGGTAGGTTCACCTAAAATAATTCCCAGTCCAAATCCATGGTCCTGTGCTGTTATTGGTTTTGAAACAATCAGCATCAATCCCAGAACAATACCGAATAAGAATTTCTTTTTCATAACTATAATCCTTTTTGTAATTTTCTATATTTACTTCAGACTCAGATTGATCATACCTGGTGTTCTGTCCCTCAAATAACTACGTTAGGCAGTCATGGTCCATACCATGACTATGATTAAGTTTGTTCCTGTCATGGAATGGTCCATGACAGCCATGTCAAATGTATGGAAATGTTAGAGACAAAACACTAGAACAATATTTGTTTTGTAAAAACTAATAGGTTAGCAGTACAATCATTTTTTTTCTAAACAATTAATGTGCATGGCGTCCACGAAAGACGTTATATATGATCATTATAATTGCTATCGCAAGAAGAACGTGAATAACACCGCCCATGGTGTAGGAGGTGAGCAGGCCAAGAAGCCACAAAACTATTAGAACAATTGCGATTGTATATAACATGGTGTTTGTCCTTTCTTTTAAATTTCAATGTTTAAATTCACAATTAAGCTATTTAGAGAAATAAAGAAATTCAATGGAGCAAAGGGATGAAAAAAGGATTACATCTTTTGGGTGGAGTAATGCCTAAAAATTCAGAAGTTATATTTTTAATATTGTTCCAGGACTTTTTCATTTTTTATTGTCAGGTCAATTAGCTTAAACTGAAGAATCTTTTTGAACCTGAGACAAGGAAAATCGCTCCTTAAATTAAAAATAATCCGCACTTTTTTTGTTATATAATAAATACATTATAAAGTTAGTAGAGGGGGTTCACGTACGTTTGGAGATACTATATTTAGAAATAGTTTCAAAAAGGAAATCCACACAATAATTTTGGTACCGTTTCCCGGAATGAATTTAATTATACCGTTAAGCTGGCTGACCATTAAATTTACAAGATGAAGCCCTAAGCTTTTGCTTTCAGTTATATTAAAATCATTTTGTAAGCCAATGCCATCATCTTCAACTATCAATACTATCCGGGAATTTACTTTTTTCAATTCTATATTTATAATTCCATCCGTGTAAGGGAATGCATATTTAATAGCATTAGACAATAGTTCAACAAGGATCATCCCTATGGTAGCTGCATTTTTAGTGCAAACAGTAATTTCTTCAATATGTTTATTTATTTTAATATCTCTTGAAAGGTTAAGCATCGAATCAATTACTTTATTGCAATATGTTTTGAGCTCCACCTCGTAAAAAGAATTGGTTTCATTTAACAAGGAATATAATTCTGCAATTGATTTAACTCTTAAGGCGAATTCTTTAAGTGTAGTTTTTGTTTCATCGGATTTGACTACGTTGGATCTAAGATTAATTAAACTTGTTATTATACTGAAACTGTTTTTTATCCGGTGCTGTATTTCATTAAGCAAAGCTTCTTTTTTATCTATATCATCTCTTAGTGTCTTTTCATATTTCTTTCGCTCTGTTATATCACGAATATTGCATTGAATAACCCTTTCATTATCCACTAAATATACATTACTAACAAATTCTACATGTATTTGTTTTCCGCCGGAAGTTTCCAGGGGCAAATCTTCATAGCGGACATAATCTTTATCTTGTAATTCTTTATACAATTGCTTTGAATAATCAATATTTTTAAAAGTGCTGATATCCCAAATATTTTTTTTAAGGAACTGTTCTTTAGTATAACCCAGCATTTCAATTAAAAAAGGATTAACATCAACAATCAACCCGCTATCAGCATTAAGAATTAATATTCCGTCTTTAGCTGATTCAAAAAGCCTGTGATATCTTTTTTCAAACATTCGTAATTCATTCTCTTGGGCTTCAACTTTTGACTTCTGTTTTTTAAAATCCTGATATGCTTCATGTAGTCTGAACGCCATCTTAATAGAAGCATCAAGTACAGTAATTCCGTTCTTAACAACATATCCATAGGAAGTTATATTCTCAGTTCTAACCACAATTTCACGATTCGTATAGCTTGAACGGAATAAAAGAGGGATATCGTGTTCTTTAAGTATTATTTTAGCAGCTTCAGTGCCGTCTATTCCGTCACCGAGATTAATGTCCATAAGAATAAGATCAATTTCATCTTTATTATCATTAACAGCATCAATTGCTTTTTGACCGGATAGAACATGGCTAACATTATATCCGTACTCTTTCAATTTCAAAGTATCATTCATGGCGATGATTGCTTCATCTTCCACAAGAAGAATTGTTTTCTTACCATTACTATTCATGATATTATACCCCTTATTTTTACTATATGCGGTATGAAATAAAAATTGAGGAAGTGACAATATAAATTACCGGAACCAAATGTTGTCTCTTGGATTGTGAAAGAAGTTTGGAATCCAAGTAACCACAATACTATTACAATAATATCAATTGCATAGGTCATAGTGCGTGTCTTTTCAATTTAAATTATATGCTAAGATATGAAGTCAAATGAAACAGTTCAATCGAGCAAAGGGATGAAAAGGGGACTACATCTTTTGGCTGAATCCGCATTATACTATTTCCTTCTCAGTCAAAAAATTATTTAGTCCGGTTTTAAAAAGTCTGTGGCAGATTTTCAAAAATTAAAAACCCCACAGCAGCCAGCTGCTTCTTGCCTTTTCCATAAGAATATTTAAATTACTGGAACTTTCTTTCATGTTAACAAAAGTAGAATCAAAATTTCGCCCCCATGATTTATCCATTAACAGTCTCCCTATTATGCCGTCCCCCGCATGTATGCTGTGAGTAATTTTAGATAGATCACCTGTAATAGCGGATGTATTATCAATAGTTGTTTTTAATGAAGTTAGAATATCCCCCATTTCACTCGATTTGTCCATAAGTGTTTTAAACCCTGCCGAACCATCTTTCAAATTGGTAAAGGTAGAATCGAAATTTTGTCTCCACGATTTATCCATTATCAGCCGTCCAATCGTCCCTTTACCTGATTCTATATTACTCATAATTTTAGATAAATTACCGGTTATTCTGGATGTATTATCAATAGTTGTGTTTAGTGATTTCATAATATCATCCATACTAATCGGCTGGATAGTTTCGATCACGTCGTCGTTTTCAATTTCCTTTTTCCCGCCTGTTCCAGGATGTATAATTAAAACTTTATTCCCCATAAGCCCTTCCGAGCCGATAATTGCAACGGCATCTTTCTTTATAAACTCCCGGGTGCTTTCATCAATTAGTATTTCTACTTTAACGGAAGTATCACTAACTATATTAACGTTTTTCACAGTTCCCACATTTACACCAGATAACCGCACATTATTTCCAGCCTGAAGTCCGGCAACATCTTTAAACACACCGGTTAACTGAAATGTATGTCTGAATAATTGCTGCCCTTCGCCGATAAAATATATTGCCACAATAAATACAAGAATTCCAAAGGAAATAAATATTCCCAGCTTGATTTTATTTGTTACGTTATTTTTCATTTTATCTTCTCTTATAATTTTTCTGACTTATTATTCAAAAAATGATCTGACCCATGTATCTGTCGAATTCTGAAGGTCGGTATATGACCCTTCTGCAGCGAATATTCCATCTTTGATAATTATGATCCGGTTTGCTGTCAGCCTGGCGCATTCAATATCGTGTGTGATAATAATGGAGGAAGTGTTATATTTTTTTTGAACCTCCAGGATAAGCTTACTTATTTCCTTTGAAGTTATAGGATCAAGCCCTGTTGTGGGTTCATCATAAAGCATTATCTCAGGTTTTAGGATCAGCGTTCGGGCTAGACCTAACCTTTTACGCATACCGCCGGAAAGTTCCGAAGGCATCTCATTAATAGTTTCAGAAAGTCCTACATTTTCCAATGCTTCTTTTATCAGCAATTTAATTTTTTCCTTCCGCATCGAACCTTTTTGTCTTCTAAGAGGGAATTCAAGATTTTCTCTTACAGTCATGGAATCATACAAAGCTCCGCTTTGAAAAAGGAAACCAATCTTCTCATGTAATTCAATCAGTTCCTTCTCTTTTAGTTCAGAAATATTTTGCCCGAGTATTACAAGCTTCCCCTCATCAATATCAACCAATCCCACAATGCATTTAATAAGAACTGATTTACCGGTACCGGATTTTCCGAGTATTACGAGATTTTCTCCTTTACGGATCACCAAATTAATATCACGTAGAACATGATTGTTTCCAAAAGATTTCTTAAGATGCTCCATCTCAACAACAAAACCGTTTTGTTTTTTATCGTTTTCTATTAAGGCATCATTCTCTGTCATTCTTGTTATTATCCATTTTAATGTTGAAGCAAACTTGTAATTTGTACTGCTATCATATCTATAATAAAAACCATTAAAGATGCGAATACGACGGCTGAGTTAGCGGCTTTTCCAACTCCTTCAGTTCCCTTGTTTGAATAATATCCTTTATAACTTCCTATAAGCCCGATAGCAAATCCGAAGAAAAAAGTTTTAATGAAAGCAGGGAACAGGTCATTAAATCCGAGACTTTGAAATATCTGCGCAAAAAAGAAGTAGACACTTACATTTCCCTTTATATTAACGCCGACAAATGACCCTAATAAACCAATACCATCGGCAAAAATTACCAGCAATGGAAGCATTAATGTAGCAGAGAGTACCCTTGTAATAACCAGATATTTAAATGGATTGGTATGCGACACCTGCATTGCATCAATTTGCTCGGTTGTATTCATCGATGCCAGCTCTGCCCCGATTCCAGAACCTACTTTTCCTGCAAATATTAGCGCAGTTATAACCGGCCCTATTTCCCGTATAATTGAAACTGCTACCATCGCAGGGAGCCAAGATTCTGCTCCGAACTTTGCCAATGTTGGTCTTGACTGAATAGTAAGGACAAGCCCAATTATAAATCCTGTAACAGCTACCAAAGGAAGAGACTTGTAACCGATCAGGAAAGATTGTTTGAGCAGTTCATTAAACTCATACGGCGGTTTAAATACTTCTTTGAAAAAGTGCCAGGTAAAAATTGTAATCGAAGCTATTTCTAAAAAGAATTTTTTAAATATCGAATCTTGAATTATTTCGGCCGGATTTTCATCCAGGGACTTAGGTAAAAATATTTTTTCCATTTTAGTAATTTCATTAAATATCTAATTCTATCCAATCGTAGTTCAACACTGTATCCGATGTGATTTAGAAATAAAAACAAAAAGGATACATCTTTATTTTTAATTTTTCTTACAATACAGTTTAATCTTTTTTTGCGAATATATCGTTGAGTGCATTTCCAACACTATCAATATTATTACTAAACTCCTGCTTGAATTCTTTCCAATCATCTTTTCCTTCATACGTATAGTTATTTATCATTTTCTTGAGTTCAATATTTTTTTGTTCTAAGGTTAATACTTTATTTGCATATTTAGATTTGAATTTTGTACTAGTCTTTTGAATCTCCGCTTTGAAGTCATTAATCCTTTTCTCGTTGTCGCTAATTTTTAATTCGGATTCATTCTTGAATTGCTGCCATTCTTTTTCAAATTGCCCCTGCTCATCTTTTAAATCTTGAGCGGCTTGTTTAACATCTTCTTTATCATTTTTTGATTTATCTCGATTGTTATTACAACCGGCTAATATTGCCGCAGCAATTAACACTATAATTACTAAGATGAAATGCTTGTTTTTCATAACTATCCTTAAGTTTTTAGATTTTATGATGTCCCGGCCTACCGGAAACTCATATTAAATATTTCATAACCATATTCGATTAGAAAATAAACGCACATAAAAAAAATAACTATTAGAAAGCCATAGTTTAAAACGTCTCTTGTTCTCATTTAATTTATGTACTTTCTTTTATTAAATTTGAAATGATAAGTTTTAATTTGAGCTTATGTCTTCGCTGTCTTCTTTATTTATTTTGGAAGATCCGAAAATATTTTTGCTCTCATCTAGACTTAAATCTTTCATACTCTTTTTTTAATAGGCATAGTTTTTATAATACAATGCTGCTTTTTTCATTTAATCAAAAGCTAATTTAGTTTATGGCTTACATAATATGATATAAAGAAGTTTAGAATTGCGCAATCGAGCAAAGGGATGAAAAGGGAACTAAGACTTTTGGATGAGTAAAATAAGCTCTGTTAGACTTTTAAGAAAAAGTAAAATAACATTCATAACAAACTAACCATAACCATAACACCGGAGATAATTATTAAAATTCCTGCAATTCGGTTTACCCACTTAAGTCCGACCAGATCTAATTTTTTTCTAAAAAGCATAACAGCGGAACTAAGAGACAAAAACCATAAACATGAACCGATAAAAACGCCTGCAACAAGAACTGATGCCGAAAAATTACCAAGATCGCTTCCCAAACCTAGTGCCGCAAATACAGCTATAAAAGCAAAGATGGTCAATGGGTTAGTAAGGGTTAGTATAAATGCTGTGAGATATGACCGCAAAATTCCATTGCTGTTTACAGGGATAACAGTATTAGTAGGAAGTTTGATAAATGTTCTAACACCCAGGTAAAGAAGAAGCGCTCCTCCAACCAACCGTATCCATATTCGTTGGCTGACAAGTGTATTTGCAATAAATGTAATTCCAAATGCAGCAATACAACCGTATAGTAGATCCGCAGTTGCAGCTCCAAGACCAACAATTAATCCGCGTAATCGTCCTTCATTTAGTGTCTTACGGATACACATTATTCCAATAGGCCCAATCGGGACTGCCAGCGCAAAACCAATAAATATTCCTTTTAGAAAAATAATAAGTCCCATGGTACAACTTTAAATCAGAATACTTATGTAATAAGTCATCTCTTCAAATACGTTTTTACAAATTATTACTAGAGTCATGCTATTTAAAAATATATTGTCAGTAACCAAAGTAACCATCATTCTTTTGTCCGCTTTAAAATTGGTGTAGAAATCTCATCCGACTTTTCCGAACCCAGCAGCACAGCAATCCATTGTGTGCTTTCATTGCTTTCAAATGCATACTTCAATGCCATCGTAAGCGGTATACAAAGAATGGCACCGATCAAACCGAGCAGGCTTCCCCAAAAAATAAGTGAGAGAAAGACAACCAATGTGGAGAGCCCGAGTCTTCTTCCCATGAGCCGCGGTTCGATAACATTACCTATTAGAAATCCAATTAAAATATTACCTGCAACTACAAGCAGGGCACTGCCGATCCCAATTTGAACAAGTGCCAGAAGAGCTGGAGGAATAGCGGCAATTATAGCTCCGATATTAGGTATATAATGAAGAAGAAATGCAAGAAAACCCCATAAAATTGGAAACTGCACACCAAGTATTTCCATCCACACTGCAATTAAAATTCCTGCAGCCAGATTGATCATAGTTTTGATGACAGTGTACCGTTTCATATCAACAACGAATTTCATGAATTGGGGAAATACCTGGTCAGGATCACCGAGAATTGTACGGAGTTTTTTGGGAAAGCTGGAGACTTCCAGCAAAATAAAGGTTACAGTGAGAAGGACTAAAACAATATCGGAAAGAACGGAACTCAACCGTGATAATAAGCCGGCTGTAAGCTTCATAACTGCTTCCGGGTTAACATATTCCAGAAAGAATTTTTCATTTACAACAAAACCCTTCCTTGACAGCATTACACTAAGGTTCAGGAATTGTTCTCGAATGCGAGATTGCAATAAAGGTATTTCATCCGAAAAGCTGCTAACGGATGTGCCAATCTGCGCCCCGATAAGAGCTAAAATAATTATCATAACAGCCATAACTATCAGCACTGCTAATACGGATGGAATATGTTTCTTCTTTAACCAGAGTACCGCAGGTGCTCCAAGTATTGCAAGAAAAATAGAGACGAGGAACAGCACAACAACTGATTGTGCAAAATTAATCCCGGCGATGATTATTACAAATGCTGCTGAACTAACAAGTATACGCATCCCGCGGGAAATATTATTTGTTTCAGTCATGTCTTTATGTGAGCTTGTTTTTTAAGAAATCATTGAAACCGCCGAAATACAATAAAAAATAGCAAACCAATTAATCTTTTAAATAATACTGCAAATATTGCAGTAAAATTCATATTTAAATATGCGTGCTGTTTGTTAAAAGACTTTAGTGTTTCACATGTACTAAAGCGCACGCCGTCCGCTTATAATTCTTACTAAGACCAATATAAGCGCAATTACAAGCAAAACATGTACAATACCTCCCATAGTATAGGAGGTCAGTAGTCCAAGCAGCCACAAAACGATTAGAATAACAGCAATTGTATATAACATTGTAATTATCCTTTCTTTTAAATTTTTTTGTTTAAATTCTAGATTAAGCTATTAAGAGAAATAAATTTATTCAATCGTACAAAGGGATGAAAAAGGGACTACATCTCTTGGATGAGTCTCCTTGATGCTTATTTCAGCCGATAAGCATTTTTCGATAATAAAAATTTCAGTACCAGCTATTTATAAAAGAAATGTATTCGGTTACCTAAAAAAATATTAAGCGCTTTTCTAACTCAGTCGGGAAATTATTTAGTTTACTTTAATAAAACTTTTTATTAGTGCGCTTGTCATTTGAAGGAAAAACCCGAATCCCGAAAAGAGATAATCTAATAAGTCAAATCCCAAATTTTTATTTGCTCCTACAATAAATGAAAGGAGATGCATGAAGAAAATGATCATTAAAAATGCAGTAAATCCTAAAAAACCAGCAATTAACGGATTAAAAAAATGATTGTTTAATTTGCTAAAACCTGGAATTGAAGTTGTAATGTAAGCTGCAATAGATTTTGTTAATGTTTCCATTTAGATCTTTTTGTCCTGTTATTACTGAAAATAGATGTTATTAGGTTTATTAAAAATGTGTTTGAAAAAGTAAAAAAAGACCCGGATAAATTTCCGGGTCTGGGTTTTTATTAATAATTGTTAATTAGTTGACAGCCTTGCTGATTGATCAACTACGATTTCTACACGGCGATTGTTGGCACGACCTTCGGCCGTGTTATTGTTTGCAATTGGGCTTTGTTCACCGATTCCCCGCGCTTGAATAAGTTCACCAGGGTAGCCTCTTGAGATCAGATATGTGCGTACTACATCTGCACGCTTTTGAGACAACACCATGTTATAACTTGATGATCCCTGTGAGTCAGTATAACCTTCAATAGTTAGTTTTCGCTCTTTTGTTACCAGGAGTGCATCGGCAACCTTGTTTAACCGATTTTGCGCTGCCGGTAAAAGTGTTGATTCATTCGAAGCAAATAAAACACTGCCTGAAAGTGTAATCACAAGACCACGGGCTTCTTCCTTTACTGCCGCGAGTTTGGCAAGGTCTGCCTGTGCATCAGCCGCGGCCTTCTCAGCATCTGCCTGTGCTTTTTGCGATATAGCAAGCTGAGCTGTTGTTTTCTTCATGATCTCAGCCTGAGTTGCTTCATAATCTTTCTTTGCTTTCGCAGCGGATGCATTCTGAGCTGCTGTAACAGCCAGTGCTTCTGCCATCTTGGATTTACGATCCGCCACATATGCGAGATCACGCGTACGATAAGAATCAGGAGCATCCTGGAAAGATTTTTCAGCAGCATCTAGCGCAATTTGTGCTTTATGTAATTCTGCAGGCACTAATTGTGCTGCCTGCCCGGTGCTGGCTTGCTGGTAAGCCTGACGAGCGTTGACTAGTTCTGTAGGAGGCATGCTTGCACTGCAGCTGACCAGCAGTCCTGCAAATACTATAGTGGTAAGATATATCATGAGTTTCATAGTCTAATTCCTTTCTTGAGGTAATTTGTTATCCTGTTGGAGCTGTTTTACCCTGTCTATTGCCTTATTGGCCTCCTTAGTGTCGGTATCGCTGTGGGAGAGCGCTACTGCCAATTCTCCGTCAGTTTGAGCACGCAGTAGCATGGACTCCGCCTGCTCCTTATCTCCCTTCGCTGCGAACCCCTGTGCTTTTACAAGCTCCTCTTTTGCAAGCTGTAAATAGAGTGATGCGCTGGAAATACCGGCTGCACCGGCCTCTTCAGCTGCACGAATTGATGATGTAGTTGCTTCTTTATCGACAACCGCCGGGCTGCTTCCGCATCCTGCGATCACTATGCCGAAGAGTAAAGACACTACTAACAAAGCTATCTTAATATGCTTCATTGATTACTCCTTTTTAATTGTATATTACATTATTTTCGATTCCTGTTATTCAAGAACGGAAAATTTCTTATTAAATTTAAAATAAGGTACCGAGGATAAACTCTGTATCCTATAGTGCAAAGGGATGAAAAGGGAACTACATCTTATAAGTGTGATAACAGTGGGAAGTATGTATTTATTGAATTACCAATATATATGATTCAGAAGATTGTGTATCTTTTATATTCCGCTGCAATAATTGATAATTTTTCAAGTTTTACATTCCAGGTCAAATATGAAATTTGTAATTTGAATCAATTCATTGGTTAAGTAAAATTCTAATTGCAGAAATCGGATAGTAAAGAAAATTTAACTCTATTTTGAAAGATAATATGATATCAGACCTTCACTAATTCTTATTCCAAAAATAAACTTACAATTTATTTATGAAATCGACTTGTGTATTGTGAATGTGAACTTCGATCCTTTTCCTAATTCACTTTCGACCCAGATTTTACCTTCATTCCTTTCTATAAATTCTTCGCAAAGTGGTAACCCGAGCCCGGTTCCTTTCTCTCCTGCAGTTCCATCAGTTGTAAATTTAGATCCGAAGTTGAACAGTCTGGAAATTTTTTCTGGTTCAATTCCTACCCCGGTGTCCCGGACAGATACTTCAACAAAACCTTCTTTATTAGCAGATGAAACAATTATCTGCCCTTCTGTTTGAGTAAATTTAATCGCATTTATTAGAAGGTTCTGAACAACTGAATGAAGCATATCAACATCTGCGTAAACGAAGGTTTTTGCCTCAACGTTATTGGACAGGGAGATATTTTTTTCTGCAGCACTCTTACTTAATATCCCGATTATTTTGTTTACTAAATTATAGAGGTCAAGCTTTGCAGGTTTATACTCAAGCATGTTTCTCTGCATCATTGACCAATTGAGCAAATTTTCCAGAAGACCAAAAAGGCTGTTCAAATTTTCATTTAACGCTCTGCTAAATTGTATTATTTCTTCACTGCGATAAGCTCTCAATTTCCTGCAGAAAGCAGCTCCGAATAACTTAATAAAGTCTGGAAAGGCCGTCTTAAATCGTGTGCAATAATTGAGAAAAATTTATCTTTGGTATCGTTGAGTATTTTAAGTTCTGCATTAGTCTCTTTTAATGAATTTTCTATCCTCTTATATTCCGTCAAATCGATTAACGCAACCTGGCATCTTCGATCCGGTTCCAGTGAATCGTCTATCTCTAAACCTTCCAGCAGAACATGGTATACGTTTTTATCTTTGTTCATCAACTTTAATTCACAAGAGTGCTTTTGGTGCAAACTAAAAACAGTCTTTATAAAAGAATGAAAAATATCCTTTTCATTTAGCGGTATATAAGTAATTAACTTCTTACCAATTAATTTGTTTCTGCCAATTCCAAGCAGTTTACTTGCGCTTAAATTTACTTCCCTAATTATACCTTCCATATCAAGAGTAAAGTAAGGGGTTGGTGAAAAATCAAAGAGATTTACGTATTTATTTCGCGAAACTTCGAGTTCATTTTGTGTAACTCTAAGTTCTTCGTTTTGATGTTCGAGTTCGATTTGATGAACCTGGAGCAAATGTACCAGTTTCTGAACATCTTCAAATTTATTAACCGACGGATTTTTAGGTTTGGGTTTGATTTTTCCCCCAGCTTTTTTATTAACTGTTTTTTTTGATTCTTTCCCTGTGTTTTTCATTCCCCGGCTCCTTTTTGTTTTATATTTTTTAATTGGAACGCAAGAAGAATGAGCTTAGTTCCTTTTTCACCCTGAAATATCTGGCGTGCATTTAATAAGAACTTTTTTCTGCCTTCGTTTGAAAAATCGTATTCGATCTCATAATTTTCAAAAAAATTACGTTTTGGAATTATCTGCTCAAGAAGTTTACGCAATTGAGGTTTATCCCACTTTCTATTATCAAGTTCGTATATAAACTTACCGACAGTTTTTTCACTGGTATTATTAAACATTTTGTAAAAAGACCGGTTAGCTGAAAGAACTTTCAAATCTTTATCGAGAATAAGAAGCGAATCCCTCACTGTATCAATAATATTATCGGCATACACACGTGCAAGCTGAATGTCCTCATTCAGCTTATTTATTTCCTCGTAAGCAGTTTTTAAATTGTTAATATTCGTAAATGTAATCACAACGCCGTCAATAACATTACTTATTGTCCTGTATGGTAATATCCGCATTTGATACCATATGCCATTGTCGGTTTGCAGCTCAATCTCTTTATAAACAAGGGTTCTTAATACTTCCTTTGTATCTTCAATAAAGTTTTCATATTTAAGATTTGTAGCTAAATGGGTTATTGGCCTTCCAATGTCGGAAGAAATTAAATTCACAACTTTGGTCGCATTGGACGTAAAACTTTTAATAAATAAATTATTATCAAGAAATATAGTCGGGATATCAGTACTGTCCAGCAAGTTTTTCATATTATTATTAATAACTGATAATTCTTCATTTGTATTTTGCAGCTCCGTGTTTACAGTAATCAATTCCTCGTTTAGCGACTGTAATTCCTCTTTAGAAGTTTCCAATTCTTCATTTGAACTCTGCATCTCCTCATTTGTTGATTGCATTTCTTCATTAGTCGATTTTAGTTCTTCATTGGAAGTTTCCAGTTCTTCGATGGTTGCTCTTAAATCTTCTTTGGTAGATTTTAATTCCCGTTCAAGTCCTTTGATGATTTTTTCCGATTTCTTTTCATACTGGATCTTTTTAGAAGCCGGGATTTTCTTTTGCGGAATTACTTCTTCAAAAATCATCAATAGGGAACCCCGCATTTCCTCCGGTTCTTTGACCGGTTTGATTGTAAGATTTGTTAACCGTCCTCTGCCGGCGGATTTTACTTTTATACCTTCGACGGTTAATGATTTCCTGCTCGATAAAACTTTTCTAACCAATACCGGAAGTTCCTGCTTTAATCCTTCGCGTGCCATTTCAAAAATGTTCATCTTGGCTTCGCCGTTAGTAAGCTCAAGGTATTTGCCGGTTCTCCCGTGAATATAAACTATATCTCCATTTTCAGATATTATCACACAATTTGGAGAGTAGCTTTGCAGGATAACTTTTTCTGCTAATCCGGTAATGTTTTTTAATTTATCCTTATTCATAATAGTCTCATGAGTTTTTTCTTTTGACCGCGATACCGGGAAGTCTATATAAGGCTGTGCAGAGTAAATGGAATCTCTTCTTCTGTAAATTTTCCATTTCTTATCTGAAATTGAAAATAGGTCAACAAACCCCCCGATAGTTTCCGATGATCCGAGGAAAAGTATTCCGTTGGGTAAAAGGCTGTAATGGAAAAGGGGAATTATTTTTTTCTGTAATTCAGTATTTAAATATATTAAAAGATTGCGGCAGCAGATTAGATCAAGTTTGGTAAACGGAGGATCTTTAATAATGCTTTGAGGTGCAAATACCAGCATTTCTCTAATTTCTTTTCGAATATGAAATAAATTTCCCTCGTACCTAAAGAAACGTTTCAAACGTTCTTTACTAACATCGGGTTCAATTCCTGAAAATGAGCCGATGCGGGCTTTTTCAATTGCATCACTATCAATATCCGTAGCAAATATCTGTACGTTGAAATATTTCTTCACTTCATCCATACATTCCCGTAATATAATTGCAACCGAGTATGCTTCTTCACCGGTAGAACAACCGGGTACCCAAATTCTTATCTGGCCGCTATCCGGTTTGTTTTTTACTAAATCTAATAATACCTTTTTCAAATTTTCGAAAGATTCCGGGTCTCTGAAAAAATTTGTTACCCCGATTAAAAGCTCCTTAAACAAGTTTTTAATTTCTGACGGGTCCTCCTGAAGCAGCCGGATATAATTTGGAATATTATCCAGTTGAGAAATATTCATTCTTCTTTCTACCCGCCTGTAAATTGTATTTTGTTTGTAAAGCGAAAAGTCGTGGCCGGTGTATGTCCTGAGAAGTATGAATATCTTTTGAAATGAATCGGGAATTTTATCATCGGTAATTGCTCTGTCTAATAAAATACCTTTAACTTTTTGAGCGGTATATTTAATCAACTGACCCGGCATTTCTTCTGGTGGAAGGATGTAATCAGCTAAACCCGTTTTGATGGCACTGCTTGGCATACCATCGAATTTTGCTGATTTTGGTTCCTGAACCATCACCATTCCTAGTTCACTTTTAACTGATTTTAACCCTGCAGTACCGTCGGAAGCCATGCCGGAGAGGATAATACAAATGGCTTTTTCACCTAAATCTGCCGAAAGCGATTTAAAGAAAAAATCAATCGGAAGCCGGAATCCATGTGCCTCAACAGGTTCTATTAGCTGGATTGTACCGTGAAGTATTGCTAAATCACGGTTAGCAGGTGCAACATATACATGATTAGGCTCAAGTATCATTCCGTCTTCTGCCTGGAATAATTTCATTTTAGTTGATTTTTGAATTAGTTCTGGCATTATACTTATATGAGTAGGATCTAAATGCGATACTACAATAAAAGCCATGCCGGAACTCTCAGGCATATTTCCGAAAAATCTTTCGAGAGCATCTAAACCGCCTGCGGAAGCACCGATGCCCACTACATAAAATGTATTATCAGCGGGTAATTCTAAAGCGGTTTTTTTCTTTCTTTTAACCGGAGATCGTTTGGATATTGTTTCCTTTTTCATAACTTCTTTCAAATATAAATCATGGTACTTCTGAAAATCTATATTTACCAGAATGAATCTACTTAAAAGATGAAATCAGAATAAATTAACCTGTGAAAACTCTACTCAGCTGAAAGTTTAATTCATTTTTTATAAACATAAAAATTTAACCTGCTAATGCCAATCGGAAGCATTCTAACAATAATATGATGCACTTAATTATCGAATTCCCTAATTGATAAACACAATTAAACTATCTCGAAAAAAGTTAAAAATATTTATAATAAACTTGTGATAGCAACAATACCGGAGATAATTATTAAAATACCCGCAATCCTGTTAACCCATTGAATCCCGCCTAAATCCAGTTTTTTTCTAAAAAGAATAACACCCGAATTAAGAGAGAGAAACCATAAAAATGAACCAATAAAAACTCCTGAAACAAGAGCTGACATAGAAAAATAATTCAGGCCTGATCCTAAACTAAGTGCAGCAAATACAGCAATATAGGCAAAGATTGTCATGGGATTGGTAAGTGTTAAAAAAACAGTGGATAAATATATTTTTAAGAAACTGCTTTTGTCTATAGAAAAATTGGTCTTAACCGGTCGGGAACGAAATGCTTTTATACCAAGGAAGAGAAAGAGGAGTCCTCCAACAAGCCGAATCCAAATTTTTTGACTATCAAGTGTGCTTGAAATAACCGTAAGTCCAAATGCAGCAATAAGGCCATAAATTAAATCTGCAGTTGCAGCACCAAGACCTATAATTAATCCGCGTATTCGTCCCTCGGTAATTGTCTTACGAATACACATAATTCCTATTGGCCCAATGGGGACTGCCAAAGCAAAACCAATACAAATTCCTTTTAAGAAAATAGTAAGTTCCATAATTTTATGTCAAAATAGTTTTCCAGAAAAAAATATTTTTTATCTGAGATACAAAAGACCGTCTTTTTTATTTCTTACAATTTTAAACTTCTTCATTTCTTTCAATTAAGCTAACTGAAAATTATCCAAAGCAGGTAACACTTTATATTTTAATTGTGCATCTTTTAAAATTTAAACTTTTATTTTAAATAGTTAGACATCACTTGAAATCTTTCTGAAATGAAAGCCATATATGGAGAATAGAATTGCCAGGGAAAAAAGCTGGGGCTTTCTGAATAAAGACCAGAAAAAAAGTTTCCAGTAATAAAATCTTTCTTTTCCGGCAATGCCTAATTTGAAAATTGATTTAATTAATGCCTGTACATAACTAGCATTGATATGAAATATTTTCTTTTTCTGCGGCTCAAAGTCCTTAAGAAATTTCGTGACCCGCGCATAATAACATTTGGGTGAATATATAGTATTAAGGATTTTTTTATATCCGTCCATTAGTACTTCCGGATTCATTTTTGGAATAAAATTGATCGAAAAGTCAGTATTGTTACCGGTAAAATCATTTAACAATCTTCCTTCATTAAGCAGTCTTTTCTCTAACATTGTTCCCTTTGGAGCATTTAATAATCCAACCATTGCGGTTACTATTCCGCTTTCCTGAATAAAGTTTGTAAGCTTATCGAAGATTGTCGGAGGGTCATTATCAAACCCGACAATAAATCCTCCCTGAACCTCTAAACCTGACTCTTGAATTTTCCTGACACTAGTAATTAGATCACGGTTTCTATTTTGAGTTTTATTACATTCAACCAAGCTTTCTTCGTTAGGGGATTCTATGCCAATAAATACAGCTTCGAAACCAGCCTTAACCATAAGCTGCATCAGTTTATCATCATCGGCAAGATTGATTGATACCTCAGTGTTAAAATAAAATGGATTTTTTCTTTTTTCATTCCACTCAACAATTGCAGGAAGAATTTCTTTCTTCAATTTTACTTTGTTTCCAATGAAATTATCATCAACAAAGAAGACAGGACCTTTCCACCCGGTAAAATATAAATGATCCAATTCGGCAATTACCTGATCTTTGGTTTTAGTTCGTGGTTTTCTTCCATAAAGAACAGTTATATCGCAAAAATCGCAATTATAAGGGCAGCCTCTTGAATATTGAAGATTCATTGAGGAATAATTTTTTTTTGATAAAAGGTCCCAAAGAGGCAGGGGAGTTGTTGTAATTTCAGCCCATTCTTCGGATGTATATTTTTGCTTTGGTTTTCCCTCTTTCAGATCACTCAGAAACTGCGGAAGAGTAATTTCAGCTTCATTAAGAACCAGGTGATCAACGTTTTCGTAATATTCAGGACTGCTTGTAAACAAGGGTCCGCCGGCTACAATTTTTGTGTTTAACTTTTTGCATCTTTCGATTACTTGATTTGCCGATTCACTTTGAATAGACATGGCACTGATAAAAACAAAATCTGCCCAAAGGATATCATCCTCCATCAACTGATTTACATTCATGTCAATTAATTTTTTATACCAGTCTTTGGGCAGCATTGCAGCAACCGTTAAAAGTCCTAACGGCGGAAAGCTGGCTTTCTTTGAAACAAATTTAAGTGCATGTTTAAAGCTCCAGAATGTATCAGGATATTCCGGGTACACTAATAAAATATTCATCTTTACCTTTCTAAAATTTTAAAGATATTTCCTTATACAGCAATTCGTTCATCTATAGTTTCTAGATATGCATTCTGATTGTGGGAAATTGCACCTTCGGGGAGCCATTCCCACAAGGGACCCAATTCATTTTTTATAATATCTTTATAGAATTTTGGAAGTTCGGTTGTTTCTTGTTCAAAATATTTCCGGAATTCAGTATCAGAATTAAGATACATCAGTATTTTTTTATTGTATGCAACCCTTCCAAAACCTTCTTCTGATATTGCACGTACAACGTTCATCCATCTCGGGATGAAAGCTTTAGTTGCTACCATGCGTTTCATAATTGCACTCCATGAAAACGTATGTTCGCCGAGGCCTATTATATGAGAATAGAATTCAGTCCACGAATAGTTCATAGGTTTCACATTCATAGCATGGTTATTATCCAGGAAATGAAACGGAAAGGGGATTACCCGGTTTAATTTTTGATATTCTAAATTAAGCGGTGCTGCCTGTCCAAATGCAGATAGTAACGAGTAACCGGGAAATGCACCTGGTGTCATATCTACAAATTTTTTTGTTAACTCAAATGGTCCTTCACCCATATCCGAATCAAGCCCTAAAACGAAATTAGTTTGAACATAAGGAATATATCGTAATATCATGTTTACATGTTCCGCTATATTTTCAACCTTATCCATCCCTGTCATGCTTCCGGTCTTTGATTTATTTCCAAGATCAAACCATGATTCAATACCCGGCAGCATTGCTCCAAAACCGTTCCGTTTAAGCCTTTTTACATGAGATTCGGATAACAGAGATAAGCTGCTTTCAGCGATAAAATCGATCCGATTTTCAGGCACTGCCTCTTCGATTGCATCCATGTATTCGTTAAACCGGATCCCAAAATTCGGGTCATGCCATCCTACCAGGGGTCGTTTGAATTTGGTAAGAAGGAAAGACAAATCTTCCTTCAGAATATCAAAGTCTAAAGGCTGATAAGCAACAGTTGAATCAATGCAGAAGCTGCATGTATAAGGACAGCCTAAACTGCCGAGCATAGGAACCATTTTTATTAACGGAGCTTTCCTAAGAGTCGGTTCAATAAATTTCCATCGTTCCTTTACTCCCGGAAGTGATAAAGGCTGCTTATGAGCGGTGAGATACAAACCTTCCGGCCGGTGGGGTGAACAATCATGCAGAATTTCATGAATAATATTTTTATCAGTAAAACCAACAACATAATCGAAATATTTTACGGCATCTTCCGGGTAGCAGCGTGCATGCGGACCACCTAATACAGTAACAGCACCTCGTGAGCGTAATAAATTACTTAAGGCATAAGCTGTTTGCGCAGATTCGGTAAATGCACCAATAAATATTATATCTGCATTTAGGGGCAGTTCTTTTATCAGATCTTCTTTACCTGTGTAACATATATATGTTACATCATGCCCTTCTTTTTCACACCACACTCCAACAACTTGAGGCATAATGCTTGCAAAGTTCGCATTCATTATGCGTGCAAATAATTTTTTGTTTGGTTTTTTGGATACAAGATCTATTATTCCAACCTGAAGTTTATAACTCATATCAGTACCTATATTCACTTTCCATTGAAATTAATATAATAAATATGAATGAGAATTGTCTATCAAACACTTCTGTATTCTAACAATTCTATGTTTATATAAGGTATAGATAATACACTACTTAATAAATGGTTCTAATGGACATAAAAGGGATTAATCCTAAAGGGTTATTAAAACTAAATTCAACCCGTTCAAAGACCGGGTTTTTAAGCTTTTAATTATCAACACAGCTGCATCATCTTTCCATTTATTATACTGAAATGGTTGGATTTTTCTCGAACAAAAAATCCGATTTTCTATAAAATTGTTCTGTCCGAATCATATTTTTAGAATATTATTAAAGTTATTTCTTTTGGTATGACTTATGACCTGACATTTTCATTGTCTTAGCCTTAGTACTGTCCCGCATCATATCAAGTGAGGGAACAGTCATATCGTTGCTATTATTATTTCTCTGCATCATACCTGAAATAATAGAATTCATACCTGGATTATCCATAATTGTTTTTCCCAGCATCGACATTTCTTCTTTGTTTCCTTTTGTATCATCCAGAATCATTGTCATCATTATATTCCGCATTTCAGGATCAGATGATATTTTAGTCATCCATTCTTTGGTTTGAATGTCTTGTGCTGTTTTATCATTTTCTTTTTTGTCTTGAGCAAATAATGGTAACGACATTATCACTAGGAATAATATTAAATATTTCATATCAGGACCTTTACTCTTGTTATTATTTTTAAAATGGTTATTTGTCGAATACGGTTATTTTTTGAGAGAATTTTGTACGGTCTATTTTAAAACTTTCAATTAATTATTAATGTATCTTAAAACAATTATAGTTTATCAATCATCCTAATAATTTCTTTTTTAGTCTTTGAAAATTTTTTTTGTAACCTAACAAGCAGATCGAATTCATCGCCATGGTTTAATTCTAAATCATCCATGGTTATTGTTGGATATGCCAGTATGATCCTTTGTTTTAATGCAATCCAATTGCCTTTATTATTTATCTGGTACATCTTAAATCTCTTTCCTGGTAATTAAACACAACCATATTATGAAGAAAAGAATAATAAGTAAATCGAGCAAAGGGATGAAAAAGGAACTAATCCTTAACTAGAATAAAAACTAATTGTCTACTAAAGACTGATGGTAAAAATAAATCAACAAATCCTCAATCGGTTGCATTAACATAATATTCTTCGTTTGTCGAATAAATAATGATTAAGAGAAGAATAAAGATTGTTGATGTATTCTTAAATATGTTTTAATTTTAATAATGTAGTTACTTTTTACTAAGCTTTTCAATAACCTTTTCAATAACCTTAGAACTTTTAAAAGATTTTGCTATACAAACATTCTTGAAAGATTCGTTAGTTGTATTCTTAGATCCTTCAAAAATAGACTTGTCTCCATTAATAGAATGGAGTTCATCCAGCACAATAGCTGAGAGTATTCATTATTTAATTTCGTTCTTTTCATTTTTAACAATATCACTCCTTGGCCCAATAAACGAGCTAAATGTTTCGGTGGGAAAAATCTGATCAAGTTCCCGGATTACTTGTACCGCAGATAATTTTGAATCAATTAGGATTGGGAAATAGATAAGAATGGATTGTAAGGTCCAGACTTTTTTCAATTGGGAGATAAAATTTTTTAGGATGCGTCCAATATATCTAAAATAATGTTATGGTGTATTAATGAAATGGTAATACTTTGATATTAAACGAAATTTGCACAAGTAGACAATTTCAGAATAAAAATAAATTTAGAAGTGTTCAAATGTCCAAATATTAATTAAAACCTGAGCTATTTTATTTTAGTTATAAAACCGATATTTCATTGAAAACACTTTGCACCAAAACAGAATCATAAGCTATTTAGCAAACGAATCCAAAACCTTTTTTATAGCATCAACTGATGGAAGCCCATCTGAATAAAAGCGGCACATTAAGGCAGGCTCTTTTGGAACGGGCAAATCTTCAATGTCTTTCCCGTTAATTAATAAAGTTGGAGAACCGCGAAATCCGATTCTTTGAGCTTCTTCGTTTGAAGTAACTAAAATTTCTTCATATTGAATATTTTTAACATAATATTTTATTGCTTCCTTCACTCGCTGTATCAGTTTAGGTGAATTCGGACAGTCATCGAAGTGCTGAATTTCAATTTTGATTTTTAATTTATTCATATTTCTAATATCCTAATAATAAAATCATTCCTATATGAGTTTTGGTACAATTTTATTATCGGAATTTAGAGTTTTATACACATAACATTCACTTGAGAACTGCAACATTTGTCGGGATAATTTTAAACTTGATTAATCAATGGAATACTGTAATTAATGTTGAGTTTGGTGGAATAGATTATTTTAAATTTATTCTGACATTTTTCGTCTCTTTTTCTGTATCGGTATATTCTGCTGCAACCATAAATAAAATCAGAAAATAAAATATAATTTGTAAGCTTGGTCTCGGAAAAAGCTTTAAATATTCTGTAGGTTTATAGGAGCACTTAATTATTTTTTATCAATCTAAAAAGTATAGTTATGGATAAAGAAAGAGAAAGATCAAAAAATTCTTTGACGAAAAATAATATGCAAAATTGGGGGCCATATTTAACGGATAGACAATGGGGAACTGTCCGCGAAGATTACAGCAAAAATGGTGATGCATGGGAGTTTATAACTCACGATGCGGCAAGAAGTAAAGCATATAGATGGGGTGAAGAAGGAATTGGCGGTATAAGTGATGATAAACAAATTCTTTGTTTCGCTTTAAGTTTTTGGAACGGGAGAGATCCGATTCTTAAGGAACGATATTTCGGATTGACCGGGAGAGAAGGGAATCATGGAGAGGATGTTAAGGAATATTATTATTATCTCGATAATACACCTGATCATTCTTATATGAAAATGCTTTATAAGTATTCTCAAATTGAATTTCCATACAAAAAATTAATTGATGAAAATAAAAAGAGAGGAAAATTTGATCCGGAATATGAGCTAATCGATTCTGGAATTTTTGACGAAGATAAATACTTTGATATTTTTATTGAATATTGCAAAAACGAAGCCGAGGATATTTTAATCAGGATAACAGTATACAATAGAGGGAAGCAAAAAGCAGAAATCAATATTATACCCCAGATATGGTTCCGCAATACATGGTCCTGGGGTTATGATGATTATAAACCGAAAATATCCTTAAATAAAAACCGTGTCATTCTTGCCGAACATAAAGACTTAGGTGATTACAAGCTTTATTTTGAAAATAGCTGCGATTTCCTTTTCTGCGAAAATGAAACCAATATTAAAAAATTATATGGAGCAGATAATCCAAAAGGATACTTCAAAGACGGCATAAATGATTACATAATTAATAATAAAAAAGATGTAATTAATCCGCAAAAATATGGTACTAAGGCAGCAGTAAATTATAAAATAGCAGTATTAAATGAACAACCGGGAACAATTAGATTAAGATTAACAAAATCGTCTTTCAAAAACGCCTTCGAAGATTTTGATAAAATATTTGAAGATAAAATTAATGAAGCAAATAAATTTTATTCAGAACTTCAATCTGATATTATAAGTGAAGATGAGAAAAATATACAAAGGCAGGCTATTGCCGGAATGCTGTGGAATAAGCAATTTTATTATTATGATATCTCACAGTGGTTGAAAGGGGATCCAAAGCAGTCGGCTCCCCCTAAACAAAGACTTAAAGGAAGGAACAGCAGCTGGTTTCATCTAAATAATGCAGATATAATTTCAATGCCGGATAAATGGGAATACCCGTGGTATGCTGCATGGGATTTAGCATTTCACTGTATTTCTCTGGCAATCGTTGATTCGGAATTTGCAAAGAAACAGTTGGTACTTTTAACCCGTGAATGGTATATGCATCCCAATGGTCAGCTGCCTGCATACGAATGGAACTTTTCAGATGTTAATCCACCTGTACATGCATGGGCTGCCTGGCGTGTTTATAAGATTGATCAAAAAAATAACGACGGAAAAGGAGATATCCCGTTTCTTGAATCAGTTTTTCACAAAATGCTTTTGAATTTTACATGGTGGGTAAATCGTAAAGATAAAGATGACCTGAATATTTTCCAGGGCGGTTTTTTGGGATTAGATAATATAGGTGTTTTTGATCGCAGTGCGGGATTGAAATCTGGTGAATATCTTGAGCAGGCAGATGGAACTGCGTGGATGGCAATGTTCTCTTTAAATATGTTGCGAATCTCGCTTGAACTGTCAAAAAGAAATCCTATTTACCAGGATTTGGCAACTAAATTTTTAGAGCATTTCTTATACATAGCGGGTGCGATGACAAATATCGGGGGGAAAGGGATAAATCTTTGGGATGAAGATGATGAATTTTATTATGATGTGCTCAGTTCGTTTAATGGGTGTAGCAGAATAAAGATTCATTCAATGGTAGGTCTTATTCCACTTTTTGCGGTTGAAGTAATTGAACCGTCGATTATTGAGAAATGTCCAGAGTTTGCTAAAAGAATGGATTGGTTTTTAAATTACAGACCGGATCTTTCAAATCTTGTATCAAGATGGAATATTAAAGGAAGAGGTGAGAGTAGATTATTCTCATTATTGCGCGGCCATCGTTTAAAAGAATTCTAAAAAGAATGCTGGATGAATCAGAATTCCTATCGGATTATGGAATTCGTGCACTATCAAAGTTCCATCAAAATAATCCATATGTTTTTAAGAGTGACGGTAATACCTTTACAATCAATTATGAACCGGCTGAGTCGGAGACCGGTTTATTCGGCGGTAATTCAAACTGGCGCGGACCGATCTGGTTTCCAATGAATTTTTTAATAATCGAATCTCTTCAAAGGTTTCATCATTATTATGGTGATGACTTCAAGGTAGAGTATCCAACAAATTCGGGAAAATATTTTACGCTTAAAGAAATTTCGGAAGAAATAACAAGAAGATTAAAAAATTTATTTTTATTGAACAAAGAAGGGAATCGACCTGTCTATGGAACCAATAATAAATTTCAAACCGATCCTCATTTTAAAGATTATATCTTATTTTATGAATATTTTCATGGGGATGAGGGGAGGGGGCTTGGAGCTTCTCATCAGACCGGGTGGACCGGATTGATTGCAAAATTACTGCAACCCAAAGACATATAACCTTATGAGAATTATATGGATGCAAACAGTATAAAATATTTTGAAACAGATGACGGTAAAAAAAATCCTGCAGTTACACGTGAGCAGATGATTGAAATTGATAAAATAGCAATTAATGAAACAAGGACGAATTTATTTCAAATGATGGAAAATGCAGGACGAGACCTTTCCGAATTAACCAGCCGTTTTGTAAATAATAAAACTAATATTATCCTGGTTCAGCTGGGAAAGGAAATAACGGAGGGGGAGGTATTTGTGCAGCAAGACATCTTAAAAATCACGGTTATAATTTGAAAAGAAAATCCACATCTAATTATGAAGAAATAATAGATTGGGTTAACCAGCAAGATTCTAAAACTATTTCCTTAGATATACCAGGCGGAGTGGACGCAAACAGCGGAGAAGATTTGGGAATTAGTATTAAACTTTTCTGCACTTTAACTCTGGCTTTACCTAAAACCTGATGCGTTAAAGATAAAACAGGCAAGGTTTATTTTGGGGATTTGGCTATACCTAAAAATGTTTATAAGTCTCTTAAAATTGATTCATCGATAATATTTTTTGCAGATAAATATATTATTCCTATTACCAAACTTAATGTAATTATTTATGAAATTTAAACAGGCCTGCTAATTACTATTCAAGATTAAGTCTTATTTATTGATTGCACAAATAAGAGCAGGTTCAACCGTTACTGCAAAATCAGAACTTTCTTTTTCATCCAGGAAAGCCATTTCACCAAAAATTTCACCCGGATTAATGAGAGTCAAAATATTTTCTTTTCCATCTGCTGAATACTTAACTATCTTCACCCTGCCTGTTTTTAAGAAAAAAATAGATGTAGACGGATCATTGGCAAAATAAATTGGTTCATTTTTTATTTAATTCATGCATTTAGGTAATGCGGCTCAGCTCCATCTTTTTTCTTCACTTAATCCGTTAAAAAGATTAAAGTTTTCAAAGTACCAAAGTTTAGTTTTTTCAGCCATAATTTGGTTATAAATTAATTCTTAGTTAAAAAATATTATTAAATTAAAATAGTTTGGGTATTACTAAATATAATAAGACCAATGGTTATTAATTAACTGACTTTTATGTATTGTGATTTTAGAATGAAGAATAAATTACTCAAAAGATTGGCTTCATTATAAGGGTATAAAGCCATTACATATTTATATTGAATTTACTGCCCTACTTAGGTTTTCCTGCTGCGGATGGCTGTATATTTGATTTGTTTCCTTTCTCTTTTTCTAGATTGAATCGGGAAAGAAATTCTTGTGCTTTTATAATTGTAGTTCTTTATGTTGATTTCTAAATCCGTTTCCATCAACAAAATAAATTACCTGATGGTAAGTTTTTCTTTTTTTAATGAACATTGAATAAACCTCTCTCGATTTTTACCAAAAGTATCCAAGGGATAAAAAAAAGTAAGTATAGAAACAGTATAATAAGGATTCCCGTTTATTCATAATCAAAGAGTCGGGGATTCAAGTCCTTTCTGTCACACTTAAAAAGCTCGATATTAATCCAAAATCAGTTTTTTTTATAGGTTTCAGTTGATCTTATAAGTCCGGATTATAATAATATGTATGTAGCCTGGACAGAGTTTGATAAGCTTTTCGATCTGGATACTTTATATAAAAGCGAATACTTTTTTCACGTTCAACTGATTCCGGTGATTCATGAAGCAATCCTTTGCAAATTAGTGATGTAGAGGGTAACTGTATGGATGATGACAGCAATACTGAAGGAGCTGTTACTGCAATCGGACCTAACGGAGAAATTTATATAGCATTGGCCGGACCTGAAGGAATTGCCATTGATCGGTCTTTCGATGGGGGGAGTTACTTTTGGTAAGGATATTTTTGTATCGGACATTGTCAGCGGCTGGGGATGGGGTTATGAGATTGAAGGAATTTTCGGAAATGGTTTACCCCAAACAATTTGCGATACAAGTAATTCACCTTACTGAGGTACTGTTTATGTTTTATGGGCTGATCAAAGATAACGGTAATTTTAAATCCCGATATACTATTAAAGAAATCTACTGATAAAGGTATAACTTGGAGTGATACAAAAATTGTAAATAATGATAACAGCGGCAGACCGCAGTTCTTTCCCTGGATGTGCATTGAGCCAGTAACCGGAGTTATGTACATAGTTTATTATAATAGAAGAGATACAATAGGTGCCATAACTGAAGTTTATGCTGCCCGGTCTATTGATGGAGGTGAGACATATCATAATTACCTGGTTAGCGATGCAGCTTTTGAAACCAGTAATGATGAATTTCTTGGTGATTACATAAACATTATTGCTTATAACGGAAAAGATTAATCTGTATGGACACAGACAAATCAATTCGGCAGAAATATTGTTATGGCCAAGATTGAAGAATCGACTCTTGGCGTAAAAGATAATAAAGTAATTACTACTGCATCTCTATATCAGAATCTCAATCCTTTTAATCCTGTAACGCAGATACGGTATCAGATTTCAAATCCGGGAATTGTTACTTTAAAAATCTATGATTGGCTGGGAAAAGAAATTGCAACGATTGTTGATGAAGAAAAAAAGACAGGAATGTATGAAGTTGATTTTGATGATTCAAAATTTAATTTATCGAGTGGAATTTATTTTTACAGGCTTCAAACTGATGGTTTTTCCAAAACAAAAAAAATTATTTTAATGAAATAGTATCAAAAAAGTAGCTATAAACCGATCAATATTTTTTTTATTCTTGCCTTGGCTTAGTAGGCTGAGCAAACGATTATTTTTTTGTTGACAATAAAAAATATACTTTTATTTTTTAGAGTTGACTTTAAATGAAGTGAGATTTACAACAATAAATATTTGTTTTTTAGAGAATTTTAGAAAATTATTTTTTTAATAATCAGCCATAAAAGATTTTTGTGTAGACATATTCATTCTTCTAAAATTTTAATCTGGATTATATATTTAGAAATAAATTTATATGTAATCATTTTAATAAATCTTTCAGCATTCACTTGTTTTCATATTTGAAATAACTTTTCTCTATTTCCCTTTTTATATCATTTTAATTGGTTATTGACTTTTAAAAATAAAAAATGTAATATTACAATCGTTGTCGCAATCGTTCACGGGAACGTTTGCATTAAGATGAAATTTTGAGGGTATGTTAGTTACGATTTACAAATCTCGCATCTATTTTTTTTGCCGAAGTAATTTTTCTGAGTTTGTTTAATTTTTTCAACCGGATTTTTTTTAATAATTGTTCTGATATAGAAATAATAATTTTATTTCCATTTTAAAGGAAATTAGTATAAAGAAATTTTCTACAATTTATTAATCTCCAAAGATGTTGAATACTTCGAAAAATACAACAATAATAGACATAGCTAAAAAATTAAATATTTCAACATCTACCGTTTCGAGGGCCTTAAATAACCACCCTGATATTAAACAAGAAACAAAAGATCAAGTAAAAAAAATCGCCAAAAAATTACATTACTCACCTAATCCAATTGCACAAAGCCTAAAAAGTAAAAGAAGTAATGTCATTGGTGTTATTGTTCCTGAAATTGAACACGATTTCTTTTCATCTGCTATTAGCGGAATAGAAGAAGTTGCATACCACTCTGGTTATGTAATTTTAGTATGTCAATCAAATGAAAGTTATGAAAGAGAGGTTGTAAATATTAATGCTCTGATGCATCAGAGAGTTGCCGGACTTATCGTATCTATATCTCAAAATACTAAAAACGGAAACCACTTTAAAGAGATAATTAGCCGAAATATACCTTTGGTTTTTTTTGATAGAGTATGCAGCGATGTATCGGCTAATAAAGTAATTATTGATGATGCAAAAAGTGCATTTAATGCAGTTAATTATTTAATCCAAACCGGGCGGAAGAAAATTGCGCATTTTTCAGGACCTAAAGAATTAAAAATATGCGAACAAAGGTTGAAGGGGTACAAAAATGCTTTGAAAAATGCAAATATGACTATAGTGAATAAATTAATTCGTTATGGCGGATTATATGAATCTGATGGTTATAAATCTATGGATGATCTTTTAAAAGAAAATATTATTCCCGATTCGATATTTGCTGTAAATGATCCTGTGGCCATTGGTGCATTCCAAAGGATTAAAGAAGGAAAGTTAAGAATACCGGAAGATATTGCTATAGTCGGATTTTCAAACAATAAAATAACAAGTTTGGTAAATCCGACTATTACAACGGTTAATCAGCCATCTTTCGAAATGGGAAAAAAAGCAGTAGAAATATTAATTGAAATGATTAATAATCAGCAGGAAAATCATCAGAAAAAAACAGTTGTTCTTGAAGCTAAATTAATTGTTAGAAACTCGACTTAATCTGTAAAATTATTTATGAATATGCAAACGATTGCCGTATGGTTTGCTAAATTTTAAGAAATTTTAATCTATGCTTAAAATTTTATTAATTCAAATCAACATCATTAAACTTTAAAGAAACTATATGCAAACAATAGGTTTATCTTTTATAGACTGGATTATTATCTTAGTTTATTTTGGATTTGTTCTCGGTATAGGCTGGTATCTAAGAAGATTTACAAAGAATCAAGAAGATTTTTTCCTAGCCGGCCGGAAGAATTCATCCTGGGTTGCCGGCTTAGCCTTTCTTTCAGCCAACCTGGGAGCCCTTGAGCTATTAGGAATGACCGGCAATACCTTTAAATATGGAATGTTTGTAGCTCATTTCTATTGGATAGGAGCAATCCCTGCGATGCTTTTCCTTGGTGTCTACATGATGCCATTCTATTACAGCAGTAAAATAAAGTCCGTTCCCGGTTACCTAAAGCTTCGCTTTGACGAAAAGACACGGGTTCTTAACGGGATAGCATTTGCGATAATGACGCTTCTTGTTTCCGGTATCAATCTTTATGCAATGGCACTTGTACTCCATACATTCCTGGGCTGGCATTGGGATATAAGCATGTGGGTTTCCGCCATAACAGTTGCAGTTTATGTAGGTATGAGCGGATTAATGTCCGCCATATTTACAGAGATAATTCAATTTTTCATGATCTGGTTCGGACTGTTTCTGGTATCGATTTTAGGATTTGTAGAAATTGGCAGCTGGCATCAGATAGTAACCAGGATAAATGAATTTTCACAAGTTTCTTTTACAACTCTTTGGTCAACATCCGGGAATCCGTTAGATAATGGGATGTTTGTCAATTGGGCAGGAATTGTGCTGGGTTTGGGATTTGTTCTTTCATTCGGATATTGGACAACAGATTTTCTTGTCATTCAGCGGGCATTTTCTGCCAAGAATTTACGTTCTGCAAGAATGACACCAATTGTAGCATCTTTCTTTAAAATGGCCCTTCCCTTTATTGTAATTCTTGCAGGTTTAGTTGCTATAGTCTTATCAAATGATCCTCATAGCGGATTTAAGTTAATCCATGATGGAGGACATATAAATTACGATTCTGCACTTCCGTTATTGATAGCCAGGTATTATCCTGCAGGATTAGTCGGTTTGGGAGTAACGGCATTGCTTGCAGGCTTTATGGCAGGCCAGGCAGGTAATATTAGTGCATTTAATACAGTTTGGACATATGACATTTATAAGTCGGTATTAAATAAGAATGCATCAGATACACATCTGTTATGGATGGGGCGTGTTTCAACGATAGTTGGAGTAGCATTATCCTTGGTGACAGCATATTGGGCAAAGAGTTTCCCCAGCATAATGGATTATATGCAGGCAATTTTCTCTTGGGTAAATGCACCATTGTTTGCAACAATGCTTTTAGGAATGTTCATCTGGTGGATCACTCCAAATGGTGCTTTCTGGGGATTGATTGCTGGAATGGGATCATCCTTTACATTGTATTTGGCAGTAAAGTTCAACTGGTTTAGCCAGAGTATAATTACCATGTCGAACGTTCAGAGTGATATGGCAGCAAACTTTTGGCGGGCATGGTGGGCTTGGGTGATATGTGCTGCTGTTACAATATTGGTCAGCCTCTTTACCCGAAAGAAACCAAAGGAAGAATTGGTTGGATTGGTGAAAGGATTAACTGAAGAAAAACTAGACAGGAACATGCCATTTATAAAAAGACCAGCGTTTTATGCAATAATCTCATTTATAGTTTTAGTAGTACTAAACATATTATTCTGGTAATAAACATAAAAAAAGGAAAGTAATGACTGAAGGAAAAATGAAACCAATTTGGTTTTTTGTAGGCTTAATTCTGCTGGTAATGGGAATAATAATATTCTTAAGCGGAATATATAATTTAATAAATCCCCCAGCGGTAAAGACTGTATTAGCAAATACCCATCCGGATATATGGTGGGGCGGAGTTATGATAATCTTTGGCGGATTAATGTATCTGAAAACAAGAAAGCAAACGGTATAAAAAAAAATATGAATTTGGCAGAAAAAGTAAGTGTGAAGTTTAAAGAATTATTTAATGAAGAACCTTATTTATTTAGATCGCCCGGTAGAGTAAACCTGATAGGTGAGCATACGGATTATAATATGGGTTTTGTGTTGCCGGCAGCAATTGATAAAACTGTTTATATGGCAATTAGTCCGAGGGAAGATAATAATTGTAAAATATTTGCTCTTGATATGAATGATTTCTTCGAAAATTCAATAGAAGATTTCGGGAAGTCAGAGAAGGGATGGCCTAATTATTTATTAGGCATAGTTGATCAACTTAAAAAGGGAGGATATATATTTAACGGATTTAATTGTGTATTCGGAGGCAATATACCGATCGGAGCTGGATTATCTTCATCTGCTGCCTTAGAAGCAGGATTGGCCTTTGCCCTGAATTATATTTATAAATTAGGTATAGATAAACTCACCATGGTAAAAATGTCCCAAAAAGCCGAAAATGATTTTGTCGGAGTAAAGTGCGGGATAATGGACCAGTTCATAAATGTTTTCGGAAAAAGCGGGCATGTTCTTCGAATAGATTGTCGTTCTCTGGAGTATGTTTACTTTCCTTTTAATTACAACAATATATCAATAGTATTGATTGATACTAATGTATCTCATTCGCTTGCCTCATCTGAATATAATCAGAGAAGAAAAGAATGTAATGATGGGGTAATAATAATAAGCAAAGATTATCCTGAAATAACAAGTTTAAGAGATGTTTCATTAGATATCTTAAAAGAATATAAATCAAAAATGGATCAAACCATATATAGAAGATGCAAATATGTAGTTGAAGAAAACGATAGATTGTTAAAAGCATGTGAAGCATTAAGTGTACATGATCTAAAGAAATTTGGAGCCTTGATGTATCTAACACATGAAGGATTAAGCAAAGATTATGAGGTAAGTTGCCGGGAACTTGATTATCTAGTCGAATTATTAAGGGACAATCAAAAGGTATATGGCTCCAGGATGATGGGAGGCGGATTTGGCGGCTGCACAATAAATTTAATTGAGAATGATGCTATTGAAACGGTGACTAAAAAAGTGACAGAAGAATATAGAAATATGTTTGGGATAGAAGCAAAAATATATGTAACAAAGATCAGTGGAGGTACAAATAAAATAGAAATAGAAGAAGATGTCACAGCATAACTATAACTTTCCTCACCGCAGGAAAAATATATTAACAGGAGATTGGGTATTAGTTTCACCGCACAGAACATCTCGACCATGGCAGGGTGAAATCTCTAAAGACAGTACGCAAACTCTGGCCGAATATGATGCGGATTGCTATTTATGCCCAGGAAATAAGAGGGTTAATGGTGAAAAGAATCCTCAGTATGAAAATACATTTGTGTTCACAAACGATTTCTCTGCAATTTTAGAAAATACAGAAAGCTATAAATACAATAAAAAAGATCTTTTATTATCGAAAAGTGAAAAAGGAATATGCCGTGTTGTGAATTTTTCGCCAAAACATAATTTAACTTTAGCGGAAATGGAAGAAAATGAAATAGAAAAAGTTATTAAAACTTGGCAGAAAGAATTCAAGAACCTAAGCTCTAATCCCGGTATTAATCATATCCAGATATTCGAGAACAAAGGTTTGATGATGGGAAATAGCAATCCGCATCCGCATTGTCAAATCTGGGCACAGGAGAGTATTCCGCAGGAACCAATGAAAGAACTAAAACAGTTCAAGAAATACTATAAAAAGAATAAACACAGCTTATTAAGTGATTATTTAAAATTAGAATTGAAATTAGATGAAAGAGTTGTATATCAAAATGAATCATTTGTTGTCTTAGTTCCATACTGGGCTGTTTGGCCTTATGAAACTTTAATAATTTCTAAAAGAAAGTTTGCAAATATAATTCATCTTAATAAAAAAGAAGAAAGAGATTTTGCAAATGCTTTGAAAATAACAACAACTAAATATGATAATCTTTTTAAAACGTCTTTCCCGTATTCTGCAGGAATGCATCAGGCACCGACTAGTGGGAAAGAGCATAAAGAATGGCATTTTCACTTTCATTTCTTTCCTCCTCTGTTAAGGTCAGCCAGCATTAAAAAATTTATGGTTGGTTATGAAATGCTGGCTGAACCTCAAAGAGATATAACTCCCGAATATAGCGCCAAAATACTTAAAGATTTATCAAATGTACATTATAAAAAATTGGAAAAGAATTAATTAGAAAAAGTGAAAGTTCATTTATTTATGTGCGGTTCTAAAATCGCTGAAATATTTTTGGTATAAAACGTATTTAATTCTTATACAGAAAAATTTTAATAAAATAATAGATGTTAAAAATTTAATTAACATAAACAAAAATGGAGGTAAGATGCCGACAAAAATATCTACAGTTTATTTATTTATCCTGACAATTTTATTTTCCTCTCAATTTATATTGGGTGCCGCTAAAATATCAGGAAAAGTAACTGATGCAAGTACTGGGGAACCTCTCTTTGGTGCCAATCTTGTCCTGGAGGGGACGAGTATAGGGGCTGCTACAAATGTAGAAGGGAAATATTTAATTTCCGATGTTATTGCAGGATCGTATACGTTAAAGGTTTCATATATTGGTTACGAACCAAAAACAGTTCGTTTATCTTTAAAAGATAATGAACACCTCGAAGAAAACATACAACTAAATGCAGTAACAGTATCAACAGGTGAGGTAGTTATTACTGCCCAGGCAAGCGGTCAAAATGCAGCCATTAACCAGCAATTAGCCTCGAGTAATATCGTAAATGTAGTTTCATCTGCAAGAATACAGGAACTTCCTGATGCTAATGCTGCAGAATCAATCGGCAGGCTGCCCGGAATTTCACTAATAAGATCCGGCGGTCAGGCAACACAAGTAGTAATTCGCGGAATCAGCCCGCAATATAACCAAATTACGATAGCTGGTGTTCCTATCCCTGCAAATGAAAGCGGAAGGCAAATTAATTCAGATGATCCGCTGGGCAGCCGGGTCGGCGGCGGACGAGGAGTAGATATGCGAATGATTTCTTCAAGCTCGCTTGCGGGTATTGAAGTTTATAAAACTAATACACCAGATATGGATGCCGATGTTCTTGGCGGTACCGTAAATTTAGGTATCAGAAAAGCAAGTAAAGGCATTTCGAAACGGCCTCTTGGTTTGTCTTATTTACCGGGAATTTCCTTTTCAGCACAAGGCGGTTATACAAATCTTACAAGCGAATATAATAATTATAAATTTGATCTAAGTCTTGAAAGAAGATTTCTGGATGAGCGTTTCGGCGTATTTGTTCAGGGCATAGTACAGCAGCAAAATTTTACTTCGGATCATCTGGATGCCACTTATTCTCAACCTAACTCAGTAACTAATCCGAGTTATTTACCCCTGACTGATCTTAATCTTTACTTTACGCCCAGAGTAGAAAAAAGATACAATGGAACTGCTACATTCGATTATGATCTTCCGAACGGAAACTTAGCTTTAATGAATATCTTCAGCCAAAGTAAATCAGACATAAGCTATTGGCGGCAGGCATATGGTCTTGCCAGAGGCGGAAATACTAATACTATTCACTACTATATCCATAACTCACCGCAGGAATTAAACCTTATCAGTAACATTCTAAGTTACAATCAAAAGACATCATTGGTAAATATTGATGCAACTCTTTCCCATTCTTATTCCGAGAATGTTTCCCCTGACCAATGGGACCTTCAATTCGAACAGCTTTCTACGGGAACTAATTCAATTGATGACAGGCTTGTACCAGTTACAATAGCTGAACAAGCACACAAATTTTTAGACATGAGCAATATGAATTTGCGGCGTGTAAATACAAATAACAGTTTTACCAGTGAGAGAGTATTACGGGGAGCAGTCGATCTCTCCAGAGATTTCAACATTGCAGAGTTTCTCTCTTTAGAATTAAAAGCCGGCGGAATGTATTCTTATACGGATCGTAAGCATGATTATTCCGAAGGAAATGGTACTGTTACCTTCGGTACAATCGGTCAAAATATTGTAAGCGCATATCCCTGGTTATCAACAGATTGGGGTATTGATCCGAGGAGTGCTTCAAATATATTTATAACACCTTTTATGGATCCCAGTCTTAACATCGGTACATATCTGAATGGCGACTATACTTTTGATAATAAAGCAGGGCTGGATTATATGAAGAATATTAAAAAAATTATTGTTGATTACGGATATAGTTTAAAAACTGCACCTACCGGCGGATTCGCTGCATGGGTGCCCAGTATGTTTGGCAATATAGCCAGTGATTATTCCGGTAATGAAGACCGAAGCGCGGGATATTTGATGGGAACGTTTCATTTCGGTCAGTTATTATCAATAATGGCAGGTGCCAGATACCAAAACCTTACAACAAGTTACCAGGCAAACCGGGTCTATATTGCCAGTGTTTCAAATCCATACCCGCAAGATCTTCCTCATATAGACACGACAGTTACCAAAACTCATGGATATTGGCTTCCGGATGTTAACATAAAATTTAATCCTTTGCCATGGCTTAGCATACGCGGTGCATATACAAATACATTAGCATATCCAAATTTCCGTGATGTTCTTCCTATTATTGATGTTTATGTTTCCAGCACCAGTGTTACCTGGAACAATACCGATCTAAAACCGGCTAAATCAGAAAACTTTGATCTGCAGCTTTCTGTATATAATAACGCGGTAGGATTGTTCACTTTCGGCGGATTCCTGAAACATATTGATAATTTTGTGTTTTTCCAACGTAGTAATATATCTGATCAGAAAAAATATCCGGGATTATATAGTATCTCGAAATATCCGGATTTGAATGTTAAAGGATACACGATTAATACAGTATATTAATAATCCTAACCGGGTTGAATTATGGGGTATCGAATCAGATTGGCAGACACATTTCTGGTATTTACCCGGGGTTTTGAGCGGGCTGGTACTTAATGTGAATTTTACACATGTATTTTCAAAAGCAGAATATCCTTTTACTGTTGTAGAACATTCTCCGGTATTTCCTTTTCCAACTATATATGTTGATTCTACCTATGAAGATAAACTCATAAATCAACCGGACAATATCGTGAATGTTTCCCTGGGATGGGACTATAAAGGTTTTTCAATTTTAGGTTCCGCGATATACCAGTCAGCTATTTTCAATAGTACAAATTTCCATCCTGAATTAAGAACTGAAAAAAAGGAATACCTGCGCCTGGATGTTGCTGCAAGACAAAAATTACCCTGGTACAGTATAGAAGTTTTCATGAATCTAAATAATCTGAATGGAGCTAATGATACCTATATTTTAAGAGGGAATGGTTTTCAGTCTACTGATGAATCATATGGTTTAACAGCTCAATTGGGATTCAGAGTAAATTTCCAATAGATACTTTTAATTACAAAACTTAAAAGGAAAAGGAGGCAGAGCATATGAGAAGCAAATTCAAGTAGTTCGGGACATAAAAATCAATCAATTAATTATTCTTTAATGAAAGGAGTTCTATATGAAGTTACTTACCAAGATGTTTTTACTTGCAGCGTTTTTTTTATTAGTTGCAAGTATTCAATCTTTTGCCAAAGATTCCCTTTATGTTTCTGCATTACCTCCGGGAAATCTTAATGCAGTTATTAACGCAGATACCACGGCATCAGGTGAAAGCGGACACATTTATGTACTTTCTTCAGACACGACTTATTTTTTAACGGAAGAAATCAGGGTTAAAGATTTGGACCTTATCGGGAAAATAACCCCTTCAGGATACCTACCGGTTATTGCGCCTTATATTAATGCGGATGGAGGCTCACCCGGTAATATTGCTGCTACTCCCGGTGGTGATAGCTATATCCATTTCAAAAATCTTTTTCTAAATGGTACACGTACAGATGGTTCTCAAGTTACTCAACAATGCGTGAGTGCTAATGGAGATACTTGCAGATATATAATGGAAAATTGTATTTTTGAAAATTTCGGTTCAACAGGAACACCTAACATACTAAATACCTGGAATGCACTTGGTACGGATATTTTTGTTACCCATTGTTTGTTCCGGAATAATCAAAGCGATATTCCGCAGAATCCCGGTATGAACTGGGCCGGACCAGGGGTAAATGCTATTGACACAATGTGGGTAGTAAACAGCACTTTCTTTGTTTTTGGAGGTAATGTTGAGGGTTCAGGTTCATCGATGGGTTATCTGCATTTTGATCATAATACAATATTCATGCATACCAAATCTTCTCCTTTTTCGATGCGGCAAATGCACAATGCAGATATCACCAATAATATTTTCTATAGTGTATATTCTGCAGGTCTGGATTCAGGGCATTCATATGATGAATCAACTTACAACGCGAATTTCTTTAGTCCCCCTGCAATTCTTACTATAGATTCACTTTACAGTGACTTAGAAGGTGATCCTTATTTTCTTACAGAAGCAGACAGACACCTTGTCGCCACAAATAATGCTTACTTCTGGCCGCAAGCAATTATGGACAACTTTACAACAATGAATGCTGATCCGGATACATCAGTAGGACACTACCGTAATGTTGGCGGTAAAATTCTTGCTCCCGTTTGGCTTGCTACAAGACCGGAAGCCGCGGATCTTCTAAACATGCCAAACTTTGATATTGGCGCTGATAAGAATATGAATGTAGATCCCGTTTTCGATGCAGCTTTGGTAGCTGCTGCTGCCGACAGTATGTCCAGATATGTTAGGCATGTATGGGCAAATGGCGGTAGTGGAGCAGGTTCCAGGAATTCTGTAGATCCTGCTAGTCCTATTACTCCGACACAAGCTGGTGTAGGAACATATGTTGACGTTCCCGCTGATTGGAAAACCACGCAGGGTTATCCTGTAAAAGATAACTTACGTTATACAAATGCAACACTTATGACTGCAGGTCCGAATGGTAAACCGCTTGGCGATGATACCTGGTGGCCTGATCTCGTGGGTGTAAGACAAGTGCCTAATTCAGTTCCGTCGAAATATACTTTGAGCCAGAATTATCCTAATCCGTTTAACCCGACAACAAATATAAAATACAGTATACCACACAGTGGTTTCGTTACACTTAAAGTATATAATATGTTAGGTCAGGAAGTTGCTACTTTAGTTAATCAACAGCAAAATACTGGTGAATACAATGTAGATTTCAACGCTTCGAATTTGGCAAGCGGAGTCTATATGTATAGAATTCAATCAGGTAATATTTCAATAACAAAGAAAATGATGCTTTTGAAATAATCGCATTATTAAGTTGTTCTCTTAGCAACTGATGATGACGGGACAAGGGTAAATGCGGAAAAACTACTTACCCTTGTCCTTCTTTTTCTACTTGATATTGATGTTATAAAATCCTGGCTGGTCGGAAAGAAGATATACTTTACCGGAAATAACTGTAGCATTTATGTCTGAATGCGTTTTATAACTCTAAGAATTCAATAATTAGAAATCAATTAATAGTATATAAATTAATTACTAATCGGGGGACTATGAAAAATCCCCCGGTGATTTTTATTCAATTGATGATAAAACTTATAAAGGGAAAAAAATGAAAACTATTAAAGCAGGAAATAAAATAATTATAATATTTTCCTTTATAATTCTAATATCCTTAACTTTTCTTATTTCTTGCCAGACACCGGCTGACGCAGCTGAATCAACAAAAGTCAGGGAAAAAACAGATTTCGATTGGAATTGGAAATTTCATCTCGGGGATATTAATAATGGTCAGGAAATGGATCTAAATGATTCATCGTGGAGAACTTTAAACCTTCCGCATGACTGGAGTATTGAAGGGAATTTTAGCAAAGATAATCCGGCTGGTGTTGGAGGAGGAGCTTTGCCCGGAGGAACAGGATGGTACCGGAAGTCTTTTACTGTAAAAGAAGCTGATAAAGATAAACTTATTTTCATAAATTTTGACGGTGTTTATAGGAACAGCGAAGTCTGGATTAACAATCATTACCTGGGTAAACGTCCTTACGGTTATAGTTCATTTCAATATGAACTTACTCCATATTTATTATACGGAAATAAAAATAATATACTAGCTGTCAGGGTAGACAATTCCGAACAGCCCAATTCACGATGGTATTCCGGGTCCGGTATTTATAGAAATGTCTGGCTGGTAACCACAAACAAAATTCATGTAGAACATTGGGGCACTTTTATTACCACACCTGAAGTAAATGAGGCAAATGCAAAAGTTTTAATTAAAACTAAAATCAGAAATTCAACAAACGAGACTCAAAAGGCTGCTGTTAAAACAACTGTATTAAATAAAAATGGGGAAAAAGTAGCTGAAATAGAAACTCCGGTTGAGGTAATAAAAGATTCCGTTAGTGAAGTTACACAGGAAGTTTCGGTTAAAAATCCTGAATTGTGGTCAGTTGAAAATCCGGATTTATATAAAGCAGTTACTACTATTGAATGTAATAATACATTATGCGATGATTACAGCACAAATTTTGGAATCCGTAAATTTCACTTCGATATAGATAAAGGATTTTTCCTGAACGGCAAACATGTGAAGATATACGGGGTCTGCGACCATCATGATCTCGGTTGTCTGGGAGCCGCTGTTAATAAACGTGCAATAGAAAGACAGCTTGAAATATTAAAGGATATGGGATGCAACGGAATAAGAACTTCCCATAATCCTCCTGCGCCGGAACTCCTGGATTTATGCGACAAAATGGGCTTTGTAGTAATGGATGAAGCATTCGATATGTGGAAAAAAAGAAAAACCAAATATGATTACTCATTAGACTGGGATAAATGGCATAAGCGTGATCTTGAAGATATGGTTTTAAGAGATCGGAATCATCCGAGTATTGTTATGTGGAGTATAGGAAATGAAATAAGAGAGCAGGGGGATACTTCCGGGATAACAATTGCCAGAGAATTAGCAGGGATAGTTCGTAGTCTGGACACAACAAGAGCTGTTACTTCTAATTGTAATGATCCAAAAACTTCAAATTATATAATCAAATCAGGTGCTTTGGATATAGTTGGTTTTAGTTATCACAGAAAAGATTATGAAGACTTCCAGACTAATTTTCCCGGTCAGAAGTTAATCGGTTCAGAAACAACTTCCGCGTTGGAAACCCGTGGTCATTATGATATGCCTTCTGATAGTATCCGGGTATGGCCTACAAGATGGGACCGGCCTTTCAAAGGGGGAAATCCTGATAATACCTGTTCTGCTTATGATAACTGCCGGGTTCCCTGGGGTGCAACGCATGAAGAAGCATTGGAAGCAGTTAATAAACATGATTATGTAGCTGGAATGTTTGTGTGGACAGGATTTGATTATCTGGGTGAACCGACTCCATACTGGTGGCCTTCACGCAGCTCTTACTTCGGAATTATTGATCTTGCCGGCTTTCCTAAAGATGCTTATTACTTATATCAGAGCGAATGGACAAATAAACCGGTTCTCCACATTTTTCCGCCATGGAATTCCGAATGCTGGACAACCGTAAAAGATGGAAAAGTAAATTGGAAGAAAGGTGATTCTGTTGATGTTTGGGCTTATACAAATTGTGATGAAGTAGAATTAATGTTAAATGGTAAATCCCTCGGCACAAAGAAAAAAACTAATAGTGAACAGCATTTAATGTGGAAAGTACCTTATGTGCCGGGAACTCTTAAAGCAATAGGAAAAAGAGATGGCAAAGAAATTCTGGCAACTGATAAAACAGCGGGAGAACCGGCTAAAATACTGCTCAAACCTGATCGTCAGACTATCTCAGCCGATGGTAAAGATTTGTCTTTTGTTACAGCAGAAGTGCTTGATAAGGATGGTACAATGGTTCCGTATGCAGGAAACTTAATCAATTTCAATATATCCGGAGAAGGAAAAATTGTTGGTGTTGATAACGGATCGGAAACAAGTCATGAATCATTTAAAGCTGAATACAGGAAAGCGTTTAATGGAAAATGCCTTGTTGTAGTTCAATCAAATAATAAAAAAGGTAAAATCAAAATAGATGCGGAATCGGACGGCCTGGAACCGGCTTCATTAGTTATTGATACACAATAATTAATATGCAATAAGAGCCTGATTCCAAAAAATTATATGGATTACAGATGTTTAGCAGTTACTAATAAGACTTATACCTGCGTGAAGATAGGAAAGAAATTGTGAAAAAAGTTTTATTTATACTTATTACAGGAGTCCTGGTTAATTTAAATTCGTTTTTGATTATAGCACAGCCAAATAATGAATGGAACAGTAAACCTGAAGTTTTTCAGGTTAACCGTTTACCTGCACATGCAATATTAATCCCCTATCCGGATGTATCTGCAGCTTTGAACGGAGATGCTGCTGCATCTCCGTTTTATTTTTCATTGGAAGGTACCTGGAATTTTAAGCTGGTTACAAGTCCTTCACAACGGGATACGGCTTTTTACAAGGACAGTGCCGATGTTAGCAGCTGGGGAAATATTATAGTGCCGGGCAACTGGGAGACACAGGGATATGATCATCCGATATATACTAATGTAACTTATCCGTGGACTGGTGTTGAGAATCCTTCTCCGCCCAATGTACCTACAATTTATAATCCTGTCGGATCATACCGGAGAGAATTTACTTTGCCTGCAGCATGGACCGGCAGAAAAGTATTCCTTTCTTTCCAGGGAGTCAGCTCTGCCTTTTATGTATGGATAAATGGTAATTATGTAGGCTATAGCGAGGATAGTTTTACTCCCAAAGATTTTGATATTACAAATTATGTGAGGCAGGGGAGCAACAATATATCTGTGCAGGTTTTCAGATGGTCGGATGGAAGCTGGCTTGAAGATCAGGACATGATACGTCTAAGCGGTATCTTCCGGGATGTTTATTTATTTTCCACTCCTTCAGTTCATATAAATGATTTTCATTATACAACTGATTTTGATCAAAGTTATACAAATGCTACTCTGATAATAAATGCCGATGTTAAAGATTTATCCCAAACATCACCTTCAGGTTATTCTGTTGAAGCAGGATTATATAATTCGGGCGGGAGTCAGGTAATTTCACTGCAATTGGGTACTGCCTCTTTTGTCAACGGCGATGTAGTTGAATTATCTCAAAACACAACTGTATCAAACCCGCTTAAATGGTCGGCAGAATTTCCTAATCTTTATACACTCGTATTGGTTCTCAGAGATGCCGGTAATAATATAATTGAAACAGAAAGCTGCAAACTCGGATTCAGGAAATTTGAATTAAGCGGCGGTCAAATGAAAATAAACGGGATGCCGATATTATTTAAAGGTGTTGACCGCCATGAGATCGATCCGGATAAAGGAAAAACGATACCATACGAGAGGATGGTCCAGGATATCACAATACTCAAGAAGTTCAATATAAATGCAGTCCGGACAAGTCATTACCCGAATGATCCCCGGTGGCTGGATCTCTGCGATAAATATGGAATATATCTCATTGATGAAACCAATCTTGAAACACATGGAGTCAGAAATATTGTACCTGCAAGTGATCCACAATGGACTTCTGCTTGTATTGATAGAGTTAAAAGTATGGTTGAAAGGGATAAAAATCACCCGAGCGTTTTAATATGGTCTTTAGGAAATGAAGCAGGAAGCGGAACTAATTTCCAAGCTATGGCAGATTGGGTTCATCAGAATGATCCTACCAGGCTTGTTCATTATGAAGGATATAACCAGGTTGCTGATATTAATAGTGCAATGTATTCTTCTGTTGAGAGCGTGGAACAATATGGTGCTTCCGGAAACAGCAAACCGTTTATCCTTTGTGAATATGCTCATGCAATGGGAAATAGTGTCGGAAATTTATATCAGTACTGGGATGTAATAGAGAAATATCCTAACCTACAGGGAGCTTTTATATGGGATTTTGTCGATCAGGGTTTAAGAAATTCTTCAGGCGGATTTTCTTACGGTGGTGATTGGGGTGATAATCCTAATGATGGTGACTTTTGTGCTAATGGTATTGTAAGCGCCGACCGAACTCTTCAACCGGAAATTTATGAAGTAAAAAAAGTATATCAGAATATTAAAATCGATACGGTTGATTTGTTAAAGGGACAGATTAACATCAAAAACGAATATCTATTTACTAATCTAAAATCATTCACTGCAGACTGGCAGCTAAAGGAAGATAACAAAATTATAAATAGCGGTATTTTAACTTCAACTGATCTTGATATTCCTCCGCTCACAAATAAAAATGTAATGATCGATTTCGGAAATCCCACATTAAAACCGGGTTCTGAATACTGGCTAGATTTAAGCTTTAAATTAGCAAAGAAGGAACTATGGGCTGATAATGGTTTTGAAATTGCATCAGCTCAATTTAAAATTCCTTTTTCTGTACCGGCTTCTCCTCACGTCGATACATCAGCTGTCCCCACACTATCATTAGCCGATTCCGGGGACAGCGTTATTGTTAGTAATACTAATTTAAAACTGGTTTTCGATAAAAATTCAGGTGCAATTTCAGAATATGTATATGAAGGTATCGGTTTATTGTCTTCAGGGCTTGTACCGAATTTTTGGAGAGCCCCGAACAGTAATGATCGTGGTAATGGAATGCCAAGCAGGTGTAATACCTGGAGAGATGCCAGTTTGAATAGAACGGTTACAGGAATCTCAGTAAAGCAAATCTCAGGAAATCATATTCAGGTTATCATAAATTTTAATTTCCCGACTTCTGTAAAATCCTCAGGTAGTGTTATATATAATATATATGGTGATGGTAATATAATTGTTTCATACACGTTAATACCTGGAAGTTCTGAACTTCCTGAAATACCTGAAATCGGAATGCTATGCCAGGTACCTGCAGAGTTCAGTAATGTAACCTGGTATGGCAGAGGGCCGTATGAAAATTATTGGGATAGAAAAACCGGCTCTTATATAGATGAATATAAGACAACAATTGACAGTATGTTCGTTTCATATATAAGACCACAGGAAACTGGAAATCGAACGGACGTTCGATGGATTTCTTTAACAAATAATTCCGGGGTGGGTTTTATGGCTGTAGGCGCACCTGTTGTAGAATTTAATGCACTGCAATATACTCCCTGGGAACTGGAAAGTAAAACTCATCCTTATGAACTTTCAAAAAACAGTTCAATTGTATTGCGTTTAAATTATCATCAAATGGGTGTAGGTGGAGACAATAGCTGGGGAGCAAGACCTCATCCTGAATTTACCCTCTATTCAAATAAAGTTTATACCTATTCTTTCAGAATAATGCCGGTAACCAGTGCTTCAGATCCAATGAAATTAAGCAAGAAAGTCTTCCCGGAGATTTCTACTACAAAAGTTCCAAACCTTGTTGGTTTAAATCAATCAGTAATCGATTCTGTGATTTCAGTATACGGTCTTTCTGCCGGAAGCATTACTAAAATGTTTAGTACAACAGTTCCAGCCGGTTATATTATTAGCCAGGTACCCGAAGCCGGAAGTAAAGTACTGGCCGGAACAGCTATTAATCTTGTTGTTTCTTCAGGGAAAGTTAATAATATTGCTTTAAATAAAACTTCAACAAGCGACAGCCAGGAAAGTTCTAAAGGAAATACTGTAGATAAAGGAAACGATGGAGATTTATCTACCAGGTGGTGTGCAAATGACGGAAATTTAAATCATTGGTGGAAAGTTGATCTGGGTTCATCCTATCAAATTGTTGGTACGGAAGTTACCTGGGAATTTGATGGACGGAATTATAAGTATATTATTCAGGTATCTCCGGATAATTCTTCATGGAAAACCGTTGTCGACAAAAACGATAATACAAGTATTGCACAAGCACAACAGGATATATTTACTCCTTCTTCAGCAAGATATGTTAGAATAACTGTTACCGGACTTCCTTCCGCTACCTGGGCTAGTTTCTGGGAATTCAAAGTATTCGTTTCATCTCTTACAGGTATTGAACAAAGTGTAATTGTATCCGTTGAAGATGGATTATTCCAAAACTTTCCAAATCCGTTTAATCCCAGTACAAATATATCCTATTCTATAAAAGAACAATCAAAGGTTGAATTAATTGTATATGATATACTTGGAAGAGAAGTTAAGGTTCTAGTAGATAAAAATCAGAATCCCGGAATCTATAAGGTAAATTTCAATGCTGATGATCTTTCAAGTGGAATATATTTCTACAGATTGAAGATTGGCAACAAAATAATGATAAAGAAAATGATTTTACTCAAATAATATTTAAAAGAAAAATTAAAAAACTTTTTAGATATAACTTAAAGAATTTTATTATCGAAGGGTTCATGCAGAAATTATTTACATTTTATTCAAAGATCATTTTACTTTCATTATTATCTCTGTTTTCATCAAATATATCGTTTGGTCAGAAAAACTATACTCTGACTAATGACGGAATAAGATTAAAATCAGGTGATAATATCTTACAAATACATGTTGTTAATAATAAAATCATACGGATCCGGTTTTATCCTGAGAAATTAAGAAATGAAAGAAAGAGTCTTGTGGTTTTCAATCCCAAATTGGAAAACGTGAATTGGAATGCAGAACAGAGAAATAATAAAATTGTCTTAACAACTCGTTCACTTCAACTTAATATTGATGAAAAAACCTGCCAAATAACATTTCAGGATTCTGCCGGAAATATTTTACTTAAAGAGAAAAGCCGCACTATTATACCGGCCGTTATTCTGAATGAAAATACTTTTCACATTCAACAAAAGTTTCAACTTTCACCCGAGGAAGCTTTGTACGGACTGGGACAGCACCAGGATAGTATAATGAACTGGCGCGGGCACTCAGTAGATTTACAGCAGCTTAACACCAATGTCTCTATTCCTGTAATAGTTTCGACGAAAGGATATGGTATTTTGTGGGATAATTATTCTCTAACGAAGTTCAAAGATGATTATAGCGGGATGGGATTATGGTCCGAAGTAGGTGATGGCATTGATTATTATTTTATAAGCGGTAAAAATATTGATAAAGTAATTTCCGGGTACCGTAATCTTACTGGTAAGGCGCCTTTGTTTGGGAAATGGGGTTATGGTTTTATCCAGTCCAAGGAAAGATATAATACACAGGTTGAACTTTTAAATACTTTAAAAAAATTCAGGAAATATAAAGTACCGATCGATATGATAGTGCAGGATTGGTTTTACTGGAGTCCGTATCCCTGGGGTTCACATCATTTTGATCCGGAAAGATATCCTAATCCCAGGTTCATGACAGATGAAGTTCATAAGATGCATGCAAAAATTATGATATCTGTCTGGGCTAAGTTTGATTCAACCAGCACTAATTATGAAGAATTTAAATCTAAAAATCTTTTATTAAAACCAACCTCAATTTTGATGAACCCGCTTCAGCAATATTATGATCCATACAGTCCTGAAGGAAGAAAAATATATTGGAGGCAGATAAGAGATTCATTTTATGTTAAAGGATTCGATGCCTGGTGGCTAGATGCCACTGAACCGGAAATGGCGCATGCATGGACTAAAACCGAAGTCGAAGCTATGAACAACTCCTTGGGAACCGGGGCGAGGTATTTTAATACTTATCCTTTAATGACCACATCTGCTGTTTATAATGGGCAGCGTTCCGTAACTTCTGACAAACGTGTCTTTATACTTACACGTTCTGCATTTGCAGGACAGCAGCGTAATGCTGCTGTTACATGGTCAGGCGATATTTATGCTTACTGGAATGTTTACCGGAAACAGATCTCCGCGGGATTAAATTTTTGTTTTTCCGGGATACCGTATTGGACAACGGATATAGGAGCTTTTTTTGTCACATTAACTGATGGATGTAAAGATAATTCTTACAAAGAACTCTTTACAAGATGGTACCAGTTCGGAGTATTCTGTCCAATCTTTAGAGTACACGGAACAAACACTCCGCGCGAAATTTGGCAATTCGGCAATAAAGGTTCCTGGGCATATGATACACAATTGAAGTTTGATAATCTCCGATATCGTCTTATGCCTTATATTTATTCAACAGCGTGGAAGGTAACAAACGAAGGTTATACAATAATGCGCGGCTTAGCATTTGATTTTCCTGATGATAAGAAAGTTTATAATATTGATGATCAGTATATGTTCGGACAGGCATTTCTTGTTAATCCCGTTACTAATTATATGTACTATCCATGGATTGGACCTGATAAAGGTGAATCAATTCCTTCAGAAAAGCTTTTTACTGATGAAGGTAAAAAAGGAGGTTTAACTGCTGAATTTTATGAAGGAACTAACTTTGAAAAGAAATTTACTACAATAATCGATTCAACTATCAATCATAATTGGGGAAATAGCTATCCTTTAGAGGGAATGACTTCAGATTATTTTTCAGTACGATGGACTGGTAAAATACTAGCCAGTGAAACCGGTGAATATAAATTTATTACTTCAGCTGATGACGGAGTACATTTATGGGTTAACGGAAAATTGTTAGTTGATGACTGGAAGACCCATGCTACTGAAAGTCATTATGGAATGATCTATCTTGAAAAGGGGAAAACCTATGATATCAAATTAGAGTACTTTGAAAATATGGGAGGAGCTGACATAAAATTAGGCTGGCGTCCCCCGTCTTATCAACCTAAGAAAAAAATAAAGTTACCTGAGAAAACTAGAAACGTTTATCTGCCTGAATCAAACGGTTGGATTGATTTCTGGACTGGGAAAACATTTGAAGGCGGGCAAACAATAAAAACTCCTGCACCAATTGATATCATGCCATTGTTTGTAAAAGAAGGTTCTATAGTTCCTATGGGTCCGTTTCTTCAGTATTCAACTGAAAAACCCGAAAACCCGATTGAGTTAAGAATATATCCGGGAGCAGATGGAAAATTTACTTTATATGAAGATGAAAACGATAACTATAATTATGAAAAAGGTATTTATACAACAATCGACTTTTATTGGGATAATACAAATAGAACTTTAATAATTTCAAATCGCAACGGCAGTTTCCCCGGTATGTTGATAGAAAGAACTTTTAATATTGTTGTAGTAAAAGAAAATCACGGTATAGGTGTAAAACCTGTTTCACAGCCGGATAAAATAATTAAATATTATGGAAATAAAATCGAAATGAAACTGTAATCTATTTCATTTAAATAATAAAGAAATTTTTTTCGAATTAATCCCGGTACAAAATATTTTTAATAAATTAAAACTAGATTTCAGACAAAGGATTCTTATTGTGAAAACTTTACTAATTGTATTTGCTTTTTATTTCTGTTTTATATCCTCTTCATATGGTCAGACAGATAAGGTATCAATTACCCAAATTCCTCATCTTGAAAAACAAGGTACAGCTGCTCATCTTGTTGTAAATGGAAAGCCCCAACTCCTTATTTCAGGCGAACTTCATAATTCGACATGCGGTGGATTCGATTATATGAGACCGGTCTGGAAAAAACTGGCAGAAAAAAATCTGAATTCAGTTATTGCTACAGTTTCCTGGGAACTGATTGAACCTGCTGAGGGGAAATTCGATTTCACTATTGTTGACAGTATGCTTACAGGGGCGAGAAAAGCAAATCTTAAACTTGTTCTTATCTGGTTTGCAAGTTTTAAAAATGCAAGTTCGGTTTATATTCCTTCATGGGTTAAAAAGGATTATAAAAAATACCCTAGAGTAAAAGACGAATTTGGAAAACCGCTGGAGATTTTATCCACTTTTGGAAAAGCTTCTTTAGAAGCAGATGCGAAAGCATTTGCAGCACTAATGCATCACATTAAGGAAGTAGATGCAAAAGATCAGACAGTTGTAATGATGCAGGTTGAAAATGAAATGGGTGTACTTGATAATTTGAGTGAAACTCCCGGAAATGCCAGACGAGATTTCTGTGATGCCGCGAATGAAGCTTATAACAGTAACGTCCCTAAAGAATTACTGGATTATCTGGTCGAGCATAAGGAGAATATATTTCCTGAACTTTATAAAGTATGGAGAGAAAATGGCTTTAAGACTTCCGGAACATGGGAAGAGGTTTTTGGGAAAAGTGAATTCAGACCGGAAAAAAAGGACTGGAAATTTTATTCCTACTATACTGAAGAACTTTTTTCAGCATGGCACTATGCGAGCTATGTTCAGAAAATTGCAGCAGCAGGGAAGAAAGAATATTCGATTCCCATGTATGTTAATGCATGGCTAAAGCAGCCTTTTACATACTGGCCCGGAAAATACCCTTCAGGTGGACCACTGCCCCAGGTTCTTGATATATACCGTGCAGCAGCTCCTTCAATTGATTTTATTGCACCCGATATTTATATGGATGAATTTATCTGGGCATGTGATGAATTCACAAGGAGCAACAATCCTCTATTCATACCTGAAACCAGAGGTGGAGAAATCGGGGCTGCCAGAGCATTCTATGTGTTCGGTGAATACAGTGCAGGATGTTTTTCTCCTTTCGGCATTGACGATAACAGATATGGTAATCATGATCCTTTGGGTGAAACTTATAAAGTATTGCAACAGATGTCGCCGATAATTCTTAAGAACCAGGGCAAAGGAACAATGAAAGGAATACTGGTAGATACAGTTTCACCGATACAGCATTTTGAATTAGGCAATTATAAAATTGAAGCAAAGATGGGAGGGAGAACGAATATAGCAGGTGGACTTATTATAAATGTTGGAAAAGATGAATTTATTGCGGCAGGTAAAGACTTGGATATTTTATTCTTTCCAAAAGATAGTACTTCCAGGCTAGGAGTGGATAAGGTAGATGAAGGTATTTTCGGAAATGGTAAATGGATTCCTGAAAGAAGATTAAACGGGGATGAAGTACATGCAAGCACCTGGTCAGGGACTGGACTCAAGTTACCAGGTAATAAAGTAAGTATTCAAAGGATAACAATATACAGGTATAAATAAATTTTTAAAAAATATATGTAGGAAAAAATAATTTTTTTGTCAGCAAGTCAGTCTGAATGTAAAGCTATTTTACATCAGTTTATCTAAATATTATTTAAAAGAGATATAATGAAGAAAATAACAATTGAAGATGTTGCCACAAGGGCTGGAGTTACAAAGGGAACTGTATCAGCTGTTATTAATGCCAAAAATGTAGTTAAACCCGAAACACGGGAGCATATATTGGAAGTAATGAGAAAAATGAACTTTCGTCCGAAGGGAGTAGCCAGAAATTTAAAAAATGGTCATAGATATAAAAGTATAGGTGTTATTATTAAAGATCTGAATTATTCGTTTTACACTTCAATAGCTACCGGTGTGAAAGAATATGCAAACAATAAAGGTTACTCTGTTATTGTTGCCAGTTCAGAGAATGATCAAAAATGTGAACAAAACTTTTCACATCTGTTTTCTGCAAAAGACGTGAAAGGAACGATAATTGCACCTATAGTTGAGGGTACATCAGAGATAGAACATCTTTTTAAATTGAAAATGATAAATTATCCTTTTGTCCTATTAGAGGATGTTAAAGGAATACAAGCTAACGTTGTGGCAATTGACAATATAAAAGCAATAAAAAAAGCGGTTAAATATTTAATAAGTTGTGGTCATACAAAGATAGTTCATTTCACCGGTCCTCCACAATCTACTCATTCAAAAGAGCGTAATGAAGGTTTTCGCCATGCTTTTAGTGAAAGTCCACTCATTTTTAATAAAGACATGATAGTTTCCATAGGTTCAAAATATGATCAGAGTTTTCAAAAAACCAAAGATTATTTCAAGCATAAAAAACGAGATGAATATCCTACTGCCATAGTCTGTTTTAATGATCAACAGGCTTTAGGAGTAATGATGGCTTTAAATGAACTAAATATTAAAATTCCTGATGATATATCCATTATTGGAAATGATGATATTTATTATGCAAAGATTTACCCTGTACCTTTAACGACTATAAAAGCTCCACAAATTGAAATTGGTAAGAAAGCTGCAGAAATACTTATAAAAAATATAGAATCGTCAGAAATATTACCAATAGAAAAAGTCTACCTGGAAACAGAATTTATTATTCGTCAATCATCTAAAAATTTAAATAAGAAAATATTACATACAATCTAATCAGGTTAAATTAACGTTAGCTGATGATATTCAAATAGGTAATTTATTTACTGAAATGTTTAAAAATAATTTCAGCATGTCATATAGGTGACTTATTACTGATTTTAGAAAACGATGCAATTTTCTATCAAGGGAATAACTAACATTTTTTTAGTTTAGAAAAGGTTTTTTTAGAGGCGCAATGTATAAAAAATTAAACATTTTCTCTAAAGTGTGTAAGGTTGCATTTAACTAAAATTTTAAAACAAATTTTATGGTGATATTATGAATATTATTGTGTATCACAAAAGGTTATTATATCTTGTTGCATCCTTTGTGCTTTTGTCTCTTCATTACAATATCGTTGCACAAATACCGGAACATTCTCCGGATAATAATCAGAGAGTATTAAACGAACCAACAGACATCAGTGGTGATTTCCGTAATTTTTCAAATACATATTATGTAGCTGATAGTCTTTCTGTTTTTGATCCCGCTACCGGTAAAGGTGAAATTAAATACAAACGTTACGAATATTTTACGAGATTAGCTTTTAATAATATGCTTGCTGTATTACGACCGGTTCCTCCTAATGAGTTTCCTACAAATGAATATGCTGCCTCGCCTTCACTTCCATTTTATATTCAGTTTGTTTCTCCTCGAACAATACGCATCCATGCTACTTCACGTTTCCAGGTCAGGCCGGATAGTGATTCGCTCATGATAGTAAACGGACATACTCCGACTGACCGGGAAGCATGGCAATACACTAAAATAGAAAACGGATATCAATATAAGAGTCAATATGGTTCTGTTACAATTTATGAATATCCTTGGCGAATTGAAATTCGTGATGCAGATGGAAAACTACTTACAAAGACAATAAATATGACAGATGATGCAAAAACATTTACTCCGATTCTCCCCTTTTCATTCGTACGCCGTTCTTCCGATTATTCCACAAGCATGGATGCTGTATTTTCATTATCTCCTAACGAAAAAATTTTCGGCTGCGGTGAATCATTTACACAGTTCAATAAAAGAGGACAAAAAGTTGTTTTGTGGACAGATGATGCAAACGGTACCCAAAACGAGACTATGTATAAACCGATCCCGTTTTTTATGAGCAGTCGCGGGTATGGAGTATTTATGCATACCTCAACACCTATTACATGCGATTTTGGAAAATATTTCAGCGGTGTTTCTTCACTTATGATAGGGGATGATGAAGCAGACTTATTTATTTTTCTAGGTAAGCCGAAAGATATTTTAAATGAATATACAAATCTGACCGGAAAAGCTGCTATGCCGCCATTGTGGTCATTCGGTTTTTGGATGAGCAAAATTACATACTATTCTGAAGCAGAGGGCAGAGACGCTGTAAATAAACTACGTGAAAATAAAATTCCTACTGATGTTCTTCATTTCGATACAGGCTGGTTCGAAACAGATTGGAGATGCGATTATAAATTTTCAAAAGCTCGTTTTAAAGATCCCGAAAAAATGATTGGTGATTTTCTTAAGAAAGGTATACATACATGTTTATGGCAACTGCCATATTTCGTTCCAAAAAATTCATTGTTTCCAGAGATAATAAAGAAAGGACTTTTTGTTAGAGATAGAAAAGGGAACTTACCTTATGAGGATGCTGTTCTTGATTTTTCAAACCCGGAAACAGTTAAGTGGTATCAGGGTAAAATAGCCGGACTTCTTCATGAGGGTGTTAGTGTAATAAAAGCCGATTTTGGTGAAGCAGCGCCACCGGATGGAATTTATCACTCAGGCAGAACCGGTTTTTATGAACATAATTTATATCCTCTTCGTTATAATAAAGCTGTCGCTGCTATTACAAAAAAGATAACGGGTGAAACCATTATATGGGGCCGGAGCGCATGGGCCGGAAGCCAGCGTTATCCCTTGCATTGGGGCGGTGATCCGGCAAATACGAATTCAGCTATGGCGGCTACGCTAAGAGGAGGATTATCACTTGGCGTATGCGGATTTTCTTTTTGGTCAAATGATATTGGTGGATTTGTAAATAAAAAACCTGAAGATCTGTTCAGGCGCTGGACAGCTTTTGATATGCTTATTTCGCATACTCGCGACCATGGTGCGTCTCCGACAGAACCATGGGCATATGGGAAAAATTTTATGGATGCATTCCGTGCCGCCGATAACATGAGATACGAACTTATGCCTTACATTTATGCTCAAGCCAAGGATTGTACCGTACGCGGATTACCTATGCTGAGAGCTTTATTTATTGAGTATCCTGATGATCCGGGATCCTGGCTTGTTGATGATGAATATTTGTTCGGTTCAGATATGCTGGTAGCTCCATTGTTCGAAGATGCAACAAATCGAAATGTATACCTTCCTCCGGGAGAATGGATTGATTACCAGACGGGAAAAACATATACTGCCGGCTGGCATAATATTAAAGCTGGAAAAATTCCAGTAGTAGTACTTGTAAGAAACGGTGCTGTTATACCGCATATAAAACTTGCCCAATCAACATCGGAGATGGATTGGTCAAATTTAAAATTAAATGTTTATTCAAAAGATTCTGATAAAGCGGATGGATTAATTTATCTGCCTGGTGATAAAGCACTTAATAAAATATTACTTATTAAAAAAGACGGTACATTTAAATTAGAAAATGATCCTTATGGTGGAAAGGTTAAATGGTTAATAGAAGGTGAGAACTAATTATTTTCAGATTTTTACACTTATTCATATTGAAAATTTACAAATTAAATAACATTGTATGAGGAGAAGAAGGGGGAAATGCGGAAATAATTGAATTCGATTAAAAAGCTAGTTTGGAATTTTTTTTAGATAAAATTTAAAATTGAAAAATCATAGGATTATAAATCATGATTAAATCATTAAAACCAATTTCTTGTTTATTTATCATTTCTCTTCTCTTCATTTTCACCTCAAAAGTAAATGCGGTGAATCTTAATACTAGCTCGAGACAGTCATCATTTAATTTCAACTGGCGGTTTCACCTCGGTGATGTAACCGGTGCAGAGAATCCTGAATTTAATGATTCTGACTGGAGAACTTTGAATTTACCACATGACTGGAGCATTGAAGGAAGATTTAGTTCCAAGAATGCCAGCGGTACAGGATACTTACCAGGCGGTATCGGCTGGTACAGAAAAGAATTTATGCTGCCGGATACAGATAAAAATAAAAATATTGAGATCCAATTTGATGCAGTTTATGATAATGGTGAGGTATGGATAAATGGTCAATATTTGGGAAAACGTCCTTATGGTTTTATAAGCTATTGTTATGATCTCACTCCCTACCTTAATTTCGGTAATAAAAAGAATGTTATAGCTGTCAGGGTTGATCATTCCCATATTGCAGATTCACGCTGGTATACAGGCAGCGGAATTATCAGGAATGTCTGGTTGATTAAAACTAATAAAGTACATATTACTAATTGGGGGACATTCATTACAACCCCTGTAGTTAATAAAGAATCTGCTGAAGTTAGAATTATTACAAAAGTATATAACGCTTCGGTTAATCAATTAATTACATTAAAGAGTATCATTAAAGATCCTGAGGGAAATATAGCCGGAAGTATATCTTCGAATTTACAATTCCAGCCTGATTCAAAATATGAATATGATCAGAAGATAATAGTAAAAAAACCTGCATTGTGGTCGTTAGATAAACCGGTTGTGTATTCTGTAATTAGTGAAGTTTATAATCAACAAAAAATATTAGATTCAGATTCTACCGCATTTGGAATTCGTACTTTCATATTCGATGCGGATAATGGATTCTTTCTAAATGGTAAATCTATTATCATAAAAGGTGTATGCCTCCATAATGATGCCGGTGCCTTAGGCTCAGCCGTTCCAAAAAGGGAATGGAAAAGAAGACTCAATCTGATGAAAGAGATGGGTGCTAATGCTATACGGACGAGCCATAATCCGCCGGCACCTGAATTTTTGGATCTGTGTGATCATATGGGATTTCTTGTTATGGATGAGGCTTTTGATGAGTGGGAGATAGGTAAGAAAAAATGGATCAAAGGAAGAAACGTCGGAATGAATAAAGGTGCGGCAGGACTAGGAACTTATTATTCGCAGCATGGCTACAGCGATTTTTTCACGAAATGGGCTAAACAGGATATTCAAGATATGGTCAGAAGGGATCGAAACCACCCATCAATAATTTTATGGAGTATTGGAAACGAGATCGATTATCCTAATGATCCTTATACCGATCCGAATAGAAAGGATTATAAACCATGGAGACCGCAGGGGTACCAGGTTACTGAAATAGCACGACATCTTTGTGATTATGTGAAAGAAATTGATACTACACGTCCTGTAACCGCTGCAGTTGCAAATATTCCATTGTCAAATGAAACAGGTTACACCGGTGTACTTGATGTTGTCGGTTATAATTACCAGGAAAAATATTACGAGGAGGATCATAAAATATTTCCACAGAGGAAAATTATTGGAAGCGAAAACGGTGATTCATATGATGCATGGCTGGCAGTAAAGGATAATTCATTTATTCCCGGTCAGTTTTTATGGACGGGGATAGATTACATCGGTGAAGCCGGCCGTTTCCCGAATCGAAGCAGTTTATCCGGTCTGGTTGATCTTAGTGATTTTAAGAAACCATTTTTTTACTATCGGCAAAGCCTGTGGACTCAAAAACCATTAGTGCATTTAACTTGTATTTCACCTGAGGATACAATTAGTAGATTTCGTTTTCACGTTGTTGATAGCTGGAACTGGAGAGAGTTTGCAGGGAAAGATATATCTGTATTGGTTTTTACAAATTGTGATTCAGTAAGACTTTATTTGAATAACCGGTTAATAAGTTCACATAATCGGGGTGATTCAAAAAATGGCGTCCTTAGCTGGAAAGTTCCTTATAAGTCAGGTGAATTGAAAGCAGAAACCTACAATAATGGAATAATTGCAGCTGAAAATATTTTGAAAACTACAGGTAAACCGGAAAGAATTATTTTGGAAAGTGACAGGTCATTAATACATGCCGATATGGAAGATATTGCAAGTGTAAAGATTTTAGTTACCGATAAACAGGGAAATGTAGTCCCAGATGCGGACAATGAAGTATCAATTGATGTAACAGGCGCCGGAATAAATGCCGGTATCGGAAATGGAGACAGCAATAGTATAGAACCTTATAAATCAGATCATCATAGTGTTTATGAAGGAAAAGCCCGCTTATTTATTCAATCAAATGGAAAGAAAGGTACGATTGAAATTAAAGCTTCTGCAGAAGGCTTGCAGGGTGCTGGTTTAACAATAAATGCTGAGTAATTATAGTTGATCTCTCAATACAAAGAATGAATGGACAGTGTATAATACTAAGCGAGAAATAAGGACCTGAATGAAAATAAAATTTAATATATATTTTTTGTTTACTTTATTATTCATAAGTGTAGACTCATTTTGCCAGTCAGATTATACTTTCATTTACAAAAATGAAAACAGTGATTCACTTGAGGCGCCGATACTTGTATATCCTCCTGATAACGATACACTTGGAGTAAATGACACGGCACTGGTATGGCATAAAGTTACTGGTGCAAATTCTTACCGCGTATTAATAGCAATTTATTATACAATTACTATTGTAGATACGACAGTTGTCGCAGATACATCTCTTTCTCTTCAAAATTTAATTGGTACAAAATTAAGAATCGGGTGGAAATATTACTGGCATGTAAGTGCTTCAGATTCTGGCAGAATGAGTCCTTATTCATCAGTTTGGTCTTTTACTGCTTTTCAAATTCAAAAATTTATTCCGGGAGCTTCATGGTATGATGCGGATAATAAAATTATCAATGCTCATGGAGGTGGTTTTCTTTACGATGATTCTTCAGAGACATTTTATTGGTATGGTGAAGCCAGACCAGCATCGGGCTTTTACTCTATAGGGGTTTCCTGCTATTCTTCAAAGAATCTTTATAACTGGAAGTTTGAAGGAATTGTTCTTTCAGATTCGTCTACTAACTCTACAGGCAAAACGCCTGTATTAGAACGTCCCAAGGTTATTTACAATGATAGTACAAAAAAATATGTAATGTGGATGCATATTGATTATTCCGACTATTCTTTGGCAAATTCCGGGGTAGCAATTAGCGATAGTCCGACAGGACTTTTTCAATATCTTGGAAACTCAAGACCAAACAATGCAATGAGCAGGGACATGACTCTATTCAAAGATGATGATGGGAAAGCTTATTTATTTTCTTCATCCGAGAATAATGCAACTATGTACGTATCCCTGTTAACCGGTGACTACTTGCATCAAAGCGGTACTTACAGAAGAAATCTTATCAGTCAAAGCAGGGAAGCTCCGGCAGTTTTCAAATACAACAACAAATATTTTATGATAAGTTCCGGAACAACTGGATGGTCTCCAAATGAAGCCAAGTATGCTGTTGCTAATTCACCACTTGGTCCGTGGACTTTAATGGGAAATCCGTGTGTAGGTCCGAATTCCGATATTACATTTGGCGGCCAGAGTACTTATGTGCTTCCAATGAAAGAAAAACCTGGGAAATTTATATTCATGGCGGATAAGTGGAATTCAAGTAATCTTATTGCCTCTACATACATTTGGTTGCCTCTTAAAGTTGATAATAATGTTCCGTCTATTCAATGGTATGACTCGTGGGATCTTTCTGTTTTTGATTATACCGTCGGAGTAGAAAATACTGCCCAAACAGAACCTGAGGAATTCTCTTTAAGTCAGAACTATCCTAATCCGTTTAATCCAACGACGAATTTTGAATTCCACCTGCCTGCCGGCAAGGCAGGGATCGCAAAATTCGGATTAGTCACATTGAAGGTTTATGATTTCTTGGGAAGAGAAGTTGCAACTATTGTAAAAAAAGTTCTCCCGGCAGGTAATTATAAATATCAATGGAAGGCTGATGGTTTGGCAAGCGGGGTTTATTTTTACAGGATTCAGTCAGGTAATTATTCGTTAACAAAGAAAATGATTTTACTAAAATAAATTTTGATTATATGATATGAAAGAAATGGAAGAAGAGGAAAAACGATGAAAGACAAATTTTACATTACGTTGGCTTTAGTGTGTTTTGTATTCATATATATTGGAAAAGCTCAACAGTTTCCTCCGTCCGGGTATAACCTTGAATGGAGTGATGAATTTAACGGTCAAATCCTGGATATAGATGCTTGGGGTATCGGTATGAAGCCATGGGGAACCACAGATAATAATCCCTGTTTAATTGTACCCGAAGATACATATCTCCAGGATAGCAGTCTTGTTCTTCGATGTAAAATGGGTAGTTATGGTCAATATCATTATTCCTGTGGTTGGGCTTGGAGCAAGAAATGGTTTAAGTATGGTTATTTTGAAATGCGCGCTAAGTATCCGAAAGGAAAAGGGCAGTGGCCTGCCTGGTGGATGCTAAAAGAAGGTTGGCCGCCTGAAATTGACATCGCTGAATACAGAGGAGCTCCGCTTAGTTATATGACCGAAGCTTTTTATTGGGGAGACTGGAGTACAACTCTTTTACATGAAAATCAAGGATGGGACTTCACAAAATGGCATACGTATAGTCTGCAATGGGGACCACAGTATTTAATATGGTACGTTGATGGGAAAGTGACAAAGTATTATAATGGCGACCAGGTACCTTCTGACTCTATGTACATAATATTCAGCGGCGGCCTTGATGGTTCAAGTGCTGATTCATCTACCGGTTTCCCTAACTATTACATAATTGACTATTTTCGTTATTATCAGAGTTCTGATAGCGGAAGCTGCTATCCGACCCCAGTAATTCCTGAAGTTCAGATAAATTTTGGTGCTTGGCAAATGACTGATTCGTTAAATGTAAGTCCCGGCGCTTATGTATCCCTCTCTCCTTATCCATCAAGCGGAGGTACATGGAACTGGAGCGGATGCGGTGTATCTGGATCATCAAGACAGCAATTTTTCACAGCAAAAGAATCATGTACTTTAACGGCTACATTTACAAATAACTGCGGTGCTGCAAGTACCCAAAATTTCTATATTATTGTTAATCCGACTGGAGTCAAAGAAAAAACAATTTACCAGGGGGATTTTAATTTATTTCAGAATTACCCTAACCCTTTCAATCCGGAAACTAAAATAAGTTATAGTATTCCACGTAGAGGGTTTGTAACAATTAAAGTGTTTAATCCGTTTGGACAGGAAATTGCGGTTTTAGTTAATAGAGAGGAAGATGCAGGTGAATATGTAACAGAATTTAATGCCTTAAACTTAGCAAGCGGAATTTATTTTTATAGAATTCAATCAGGAAACTATTCATTAACAAAAAAGATGATTCTTTTAAAATGAAAATGATAATGTTAAGTTAAATTAAAAATTAATTTTGTTTACAGAAGATTTAAAAAAGAAAATATCATCAACATTTTTTTCCCAAAAGTTGATTGAGTAAATTACATTGTAAACGAGTTATATAATAATAATCAGGATATTAATCATATTCAGTATGCATTCATTTTAATTTACGCTACAGGTTAACATGAAGATAATAATACTTTTAGTATTATTCAGTATAAATCCAGCTATTGCAAGCATTAATTTGATCAATCATTGGGAAACAGTAATCTATTCTAATGATACATGGAAATATCATCCCGGCTTTACGAAACCGGGCGCAGGGTGGAATACTTTCTCCTTTAATGATAGTTCCTGGCTGCAAGGTCCCGGGGGAATAGGTTTTGGCGATGGCGATGATAGTACCACGATTGGGCAGACTGTCTCTCTATTTTTACGTATTAAATTCAATATTGTTGATACATCAAAAATCGAATCGGCTATATTGGATATTGATTACGATGATGCGTTTGTGGCTTACGTAAATGGTATTGAGATTGCCCGAGCTGGTATTTCCGGTACACCCCCGGCCTACAATCAAACCGCGGATTCCGACCACGAAGCTCAAATGTACACCGGCGGGCTTCCGGAAGCGTTTATGATCGAAAAGGAAAAATTAAGAAGTGTTTTAAACCAGAATGAAAATGTGCTTGCTATCCAGGTTCATAACAGATCTGCTGCATCAACCGATATGTCATCGACCACTTTCTTTTCATTAGGTATAAGTGATACATCACGATCGTATCGACCGACACCGGAATGGTTCATAGAACCGTTCCAGTTCAGCTCCTCCGATATTCCTATTTTAATTATTGATACTGAAGGCAGAACCATTGTTGATGAACCTAAAATTACAGCCCGCATGGGGATTATCAACAACGGATTAGGAAATAGAAATAAGATTACCGATCCTTTCAATGAATATGATGGATGGATTGGCATCGAGTACCGAGGCAACGCTTCTTTTAGAGTTTCTGACAAAAAGCCCTTTACTATTGAAACCCGTCATGATGATGGTTCCAATGATAACGTGAAAATACTCGGGCTGCCTAAAGAGAACGATTTTGTTCTGCGGGCGGGTTATATCGATAAAACGTTAATGCGCGATGCCCTGGCTTACTACATGTACAGAGGCATGGGGCGCTGGGCACCACGAACGCGTTATGTGGAACTGGTTCTAAACGGCAGTTATGAAGGTGTGTACATTCTTGAAGAAAAGATTAAACCGGATAAAAACAGGCTTGATATTGCTAAAATGGACTCTTCTGATATCAGCGGTGAGGCTTTAACCGGTGGCTATATCTGGTGCACAAATTTCAGATGGGGAGATGAGGAGCATAATGATCTTCTCTTTGATTTGCTTGAAGCGGATGGTAACCCACGGTTCCTCAAATATCCGAAACCCAATGATGTAATGCCTGACCAGATTGCTTATATAAGTCAGCTTGAACAGGAATTCTGCGATGTTATGAAAGGTCCTAATTATAATGTCCCTTTTGTAGGTTATAATAAATATATTGATGTTTCAACCTTTATCGATGAAATAATTATTCAGGAATTAACTTCTAATTCGGATGCCTACGCCTATAGCGGATTTTTCCACAAAGACCGCGGAGGAAAAATTTGTGCAGGACCCGAATGGGATTTTGACCAGGCGCTTTGTAATTCTTCCTATAATGATGGAGCCAGAACAGATGAATGGATTATTTTAAAACCTAACGAGGGACGTCCCCCTTTTTGGGATAGGTTATTTTCCGAAACTGAATTTAAAACCGGACTGAAAACCAAATGGAATGAATACAGAAAAGATGCCCTAAGCGCGGAGCGTATTTTGGCATATGTAGATTCTGTTGCCGGTTATTTAAGTGAAGCTCAGGAACATAATTTCACCAAATGGCCGATTTTAGGGGTATCTATATGGCGCAGTCTGCCCGGCGCTGAAGAAAGGGATACTTATCAAAAGGAAGTTGATTATATGAAAGATTGGTTAGTTAAGCACCTTGAATGGATGGACAGCCAATTATACCAGGATCCTGCCGCAGTTGAAAATCCATCCCATGAAAGTATTACTGAATTTAAATTATATTCAAACTATCCCAATCCGTTTAACCCGGCAACTACGATAAAGTTTGCAATTCCACAAGCAGAGACGGGGCATACCCCGTCTCTGCATACAACACTAATTGTTTATAACTCTCTTGGACAGCAGGTTGCTAAATTGGTAGACAAATATAAATCTTCAGGAATTTATGAAGTACAATTTGACGGAAGTAATCTTCCAAGCGGTATTTATTTTTACAGGATTCAGGCAGGAAATTTCTCAAAAACAAAAAAAATGATTTTATTACGTTAAAAACAGTTTGATAATAGCATTTTGATACTTGGATATTATTATGGAGATAACGAACAAAAAGGTAATAATGAAATTCATAAAGCTTAAACAAAAGTTATCTCTACCCGCTCTGTATTTCTTTTATTTTCTTATAGCTTCAGGGTCTGAAATTACTGCACAAACCGGGTATGTAACATTTGTTCATGATCCTTGCATAATTAAGTGCGATGATTATTATTATATTTATTCCACTGGAAACAGAATTGATATAAGGAGATCTGCTGATCTCCTTAACTGGAAATTCATAGGTTCGGTATTTAATGATATCCCGGCATGGGGAGTAAAGGAAGTTCCCGGTGTCAGCAATATATGGGCACCGGATATTTTTTATCACGACAGTACATATTATTTATATTATGCACTTTCAACATTCGGGAGCAATCACTCACGCATTGGTCTTGCCACAAACGTTACGCTTGATCCGGATGATCCTGATTACGAATGGATCGACAAAGGTAAAGTATTCCGATCGGATGCAAGCGATAATTTCAATGCAATCGATCCGAATGTCGTTATGGATAAAGATAAAAGGATCTGGTTATCCTTCGGATCTTTCTGGGACGGGATAAGACTGGTTGAGCTCGACTCGAACACCTGGAAGCCTAAGCAGAATTATAAGCTGTACTCAATTGCCAGCCGTTCCGGCGGTGCTATTGAAGCCCCTTTTATTGTATATAAAAACGGTTATTACTATTTGTTCGTTTCATTTGATTACTGCTGCAAAGGCGTGAACAGCACTTACAACATAAGAGTAGGACGCTCGAAGGAAATTACTGGTACTTATACCGACAGTAACGGAACTGCAATGATGAAAGGCGGAGGAAATCGTCTGCTCTCCGGCGATGATCGCTGGAAAGGTCCCGGGCATTGTGCTGTACTGCTGGAGGAAAATACTGATTGGCTGATCCTTCATGCCTACGATGCTGAAAATCATGGTGTTCCTACTTTACGTATTCTTCCACTTAACTGGGATGTAAATGGCTGGCCAGTGATTAACACTCCGTTATCTATCAAAGATTTGAATAAGATTCCTGATAATTATTTCCTTTATTCTAATTATCCGAATCCTTTTAATTCGACAACTTTGATTAAATTCGCGATTCCTATAACGCAACATGTCACTCTTAAAGTTTATGATTTGCTGGGTAAAGAAGTTGCCATCCTGGTTAATAATATAAAATCAGCAGGTACTTATTCATTGAAATTTGATGCGGATCATCTCTCCAGCGGAATTTATTTGTATAGGATACGTGCAGGTACATATTCTTCAACTAAAAAAATGATTTTGCTGCGTTGAGATAGAGTTAATTAAATGAAAACTATATAGAATTATTTGTTTCATTGTTTGGACATTTTTAATAAGGAGTATTTGTGAAAAATTTGTATAAAAAAAATATTGCTATGTTCCGGAGGATTTTTGTAAAACGAATATTCATAATAATAACGGTAATTTCTTTCCAGCTTTTTGGCGGAAACGATATATATAGTCAAACAACCTCCATCAATATTAATTTGGATAAAAAATATCAAACCATAGATAATTTTTCTGCATCTGACTGCTGGTGGGCACATGTAATTGGGAAAAAGTGGACTGATGCCAATAAAGATTCTGTAGCAGATCTTTTATTTTCAACAACCAAAGGAATAGGTTTATCCGCATGGAGATTTAATTTAGGTGCAGGTACTGATGCCGGAATTTCAGATTCCTGGAGAACAGTGGAAACATTTGAAACTTCACCCGGCAATTATGATTGGTCACGCGATGCAGGAGGACAATGGTTTTTAAAAGCTGCTAAAGAAAGGGGTGTAAATCAATTTATTGCTTTTGTGAATAGTCCTCCGAGAAGTATGACCCGTAATGGTCATACTTATTGTACGGATGGACTTGGTTCAACAAATTTGAAGGATGGTTACTATAACCAATTCTCAAAATACCTGGTTGATATTTTAAAGCATTTCCGTGATAGTGTGGGGATCGATTTCAATTATATAAGTCCTGTTAATGAACCTCAGTGGGAATGGAATGGCGGCGGACAGGAAGGTAACAGGGCAAGTAATAATGATATAAAAATGATTGTCGATTCATTATATGCCGAACTGGACAGCCAGGAAGTAGCAACTCAAATTATTATTCCTGAAAGCGGAAGTTTGCCGGACTGGTATACTACCGAGTCTTCAATCAGCAATAAATATGGAAAAACTTACGGAAGTTATTTAAACCTTTTTAATATTGGTGATATTAGTAATAAAGCAGCTAAAATTTTTGCAGGCCATTCATATTGGTCTGATTTGCTGAGTTCTGAATTAGTACAGGCAAGACAATCGCTTTATACTCATATGAGTCAGTATTTCCCGTTAGGTTATAAATACTGGGTTACAGAGTATTGTATTTTACAGGGGCCAAATGGTGAAGGTGGAGGTGGAAGGGATCTTACAATGGTCACCGCTCTGAATATTGCCCGTATAATTAACTTTGATTTGACAGTCGCTAATGCCAGTGCCTGGCAATGGTGGCTTGCAGTTTCAAAATACGATTACAAGGATGGACTATTATATACCAACTATAGTGTTAACGGTACTTATCAAAGCATTATTCAATCAAAAAATTTATGGGTGTTAGGGAATTACAGCCGGTACATACGTCCCGGTTCAAAAAGAATCGGCTGTACGGGAGCAAATGATAAGACCGGATTGATGGCTTCAGCATATATTGATTCAGCTGATACAAAAGTTATTATGGTGTTTGTAAATGTTAGCAGCAGTGATAAACAAATAAACTTCAATTTCTCAGGCCTGGATTCATTACAGACGATAAAATATCTGACTCCTTATATTACAAGAGATAATCCGGATGATAACCTGAAAGCATATCCTGCTGTCTCTGTCGATAGTATTTATACTATACCTGCAAAATCTGTCGTTACGATGGTCGGTATGCTTGATGGAAGTGCCATTACAGGAGTACAAAAGATAACAGAACAAAACCCTGAAAGTTTCAGCCTTTACCAGAATTATCCGAATCCTTTTAATCCTACTACAACAATAAGTTATAAATTACCTGAAAGCAGTTTAGTAATATTAAATATTTATGACATACTTGGAAATGAATTAAATGAACTGATAAATGAAAGACAGAATGCAGGAGAATATACTCTTTCATATGATGGGAGTAAACTCGCAAGCGGTACATATTTTTTAAAATTAAATGCAGTTGGAAATGACGGGAAAATATTTAATTCAGTAAAAAAGATGGTTTTGCTTAAATAATTAATGTTATATAACCTGTCTGGAATTAAGAAAAATAGAGTGTTTTAATGAACAACTATTAAAAGAAGGAAAATGCATCTTATTAAAAATGTAATCAACTTAAATTTTTTTACTCAAGTTGACCGCCTTTGGGATAAACCGTTGAAACGGATATAAATATTCGTCTTTTTACATTAATCCGGGATTAATCCCGGGGTTAATGCAAACCAAAAGCGTGATATTCAACTGTTTTAACAGTTTTTCAATTTAAGCGGTCAACTTGTTTTTTTTTAAATAAAATTATTAAATATGAAATATATAATATTCTCTCTTTTTCTTATTCTCATGTCGCCGATTTATTTAAAAAGCCAATCCAAAAATGATTGGGAAAACCCGGAAATAAACGGATTAAATAGAGAACCAGCCAGAGTAACCATGTTTTCTTATAGTTCTGAAATGGATGCGAAAACATGTGACCGGAATAAATCAGACAGGATTTTGTCGCTAAACGGAACCTGGGATTTTTATTTCAGTCCAACTCCGGAAGGTGCTCCTGACAATTTTTATAAATCCGATGTAAAAGGATGGAAGACCCTTGAAGTTCCTTCTAATTGGGAATTAAAAGGATACGGTACTGCAATCTACACCAATATAAAATATCCTTTCAAAGTTAATCCTCCCTATATTGATCATTCGGATGATCCAGTCGGATGCTATCAGCGCAGTTTTGTAATTCCTGACGGCTGGAAAGATATGCAGATTACACTTCATTTCGGAGGTGTAAGTTCTGCTTTTTATGTTTGGGTAAACGGGAAGTTTATTGGTTATAGTGAAGACAGTATGCTCCCCTCGGAATTTAATATAACTGATAAAGTAATAAAGGGAAAAAATATAATCTCGGTAAAAGTATACCGATGGAGTGACGGTTCGTACCTCGAAGATCAGGATCATTGGCGCTTAAGCGGAATTCAAAGGGAAGTAATGCTGTTGGCAGAACCCAAAATCAGGATTAGTGATTTTTTTGTACAAATCCACCTTGATAGCGAGTATAAAAATGCAAGCCTGCAGATCCGTCCCAGGATTCAGAATTTATATAATAAGGATTTAAAGAGAGTTACACTGGAAGCAATGCTATATGATCCGGATGGAAAAGCTGTACTGAATCATCCAATGGAGAAAGATGTATATGATATAGTTAATGAAGTTTATCCGCGGTTGGATAATGTGAAATTTGCACTTATGGAAGCTGAGGTAATTAATCCGCTAAAATGGACTGCAGAAACTCCGAATTTATATACTCTTGTGTTTTCACTTAAAGATAACCGGGGAAAATTATTAGAAGCAAAAAGTGTTCATGTTGGATTCCGATCAATCGAAACTAATGTTGAAGGCCAAATATTAATTAATGGAAAACCAATCGCAATTTATGGTGTTAACCGTCATGAACATGATCCGTATAATGGAAAAGTAGTTAGTAAAGAAGATATGTTGAAAGATATTCTTTTAATGAAAAGATTTAATATTAATGCAGTTAGGACTTCCCATTATCCAAATAATCCTGAGTGGTATGACTTATGCGACGAGTATGGCATTTATGTCTTGGATGAAGCTAACCTGGAGACACATGGATTAGGCGGGTATCTTTCTAATCAGCCTGAATGGAACAATGCTTTTATGGAAAGAGCAATTCGAATGGTGGAAAGGGATAAAAACCATCCTTCAATTATCATTTGGTCGTTGGGTAATGAATCGGGAAGAGGACCTAATCATGCGGCAATGGAAGGTTGGATAAAAGATTATGATTTTACCAGGTTGATTCATTATGAACCGGCACAAGGGGATCCAAGTAAAACGGGGTATATAAAACCCGGCGAACCAGGTTATCCAGACAGATCAATTACCTTAAAAGAAAATCCTATTGATAAGTCATGGGTTGATGTATTAGGTAGATTTTATCCATCACCTTCTATGGCTCGGGAATTAGCCGAACAATCGGGTGATTCTCGTCCGATAATATTTTCCGAATATGCTCATTCAATGGGAAATTCCACAGGGAATCTTAAAGAGCTATGGGATGTTTTCCGTTCGTACAAAAGAATTGCCGGAGGTTATATATGGGACTGGGTCGATCAGGGAATTGTAAAGACAGATGAAAACGGAAAAAAATATTATGCTTACGGAGGAGATTTCGGAGACAAAATTAATGACGGTGATTTTTGTATTAATGGAGTGGTTTTTCCAGACCGTAGTTTAAAACCGGCAATGTACGAAATAAAGAAAGTTTTCCAGCCTGTTGAAATTACCCGAAAGGAAATTGATTCATTAACATTTGAAGCTTTGAATCGTAATGTTTTTGTTAATCTCGATCAATATAATCTGAAGTGGGACATAACTGAAAACGGCCATTCAATTCTGAAGGGGGATATGGAAGTTCCTGCGGTTAAACCAGGTGAAAGTTTTCCCTTTAAAATTCCTTTAAAAAAAATGCCGAAAATAAAACCCGGAGCCGAATATTTTGTAAATATTGATTTTATACTAAAAGATGAGCATTTATGGGCTAAGGCCGGCTATCCGGTTGCTTCGGAACAGTTTAAACTCCCCTGGAAAAAGACAGCAAAAGTATCAGAACACAAAATAACCTCACCTGTTATAATAAAAATGAATAGTGACAGCATACTTACCATAACAGGAAAAGATTTCAGTATAACATTTGATAAAAAAGACGGTTTAATTACAAAATGGATTAAAAACAATAAGATACTTATTTCGGGCGCTGGTTTAAGACCTACATTCTGGCGTCCTAAAACCGATAATGACTTCCGCGGATCAAAAACACATATCATTTTAAAAGAATGGAAGCAGTCCAAATCTGATAGAAAAGTTTATTCATTCAGAGTAGATAATATATCGAATTCTCAGAAGGAAGTTGAGATAGTTCATTCATTTCTTGATGGAAGTGTAAAATGGACAAACAGAATAAATATTAATGGTGAAGGGGTTATAAATGTAAATGCAGCGGTTGATATGGATTCGACATTACCTGTAGTTCCTAAAATCGGAATGAGTATGCAGATTCCAAATGAATACAACCGGATTACTTGGTTCGGAAAAGGTCCGCAGGAAAATTATATTGATCGATCTTCAGGTGCTTTTGTAGGGTTATATTCTCGGGATATCAACGATTTTATTATACCGTATATCATGCCGCAGGAAAATGCTAACCGTACTGGAGTGCGATGGATGAAAATTGCCGGGAAAGATAATAGCGGAATTGAGATAAAAGGTAAAGAGCATTTAAATATGAGTGCATGGCCATGGACATACGAACAATTGGAAAAAGCTCAGCACACAAATGAACTTCCGTCAAATAATTTTATTGTTGTCAATATAGATTTAAAGCAAATGGGAGTCGGCGGTAATGATACCTGGACGATGAGGGCATTTCCTTTAAAGCAATTCCGGATTAAACCCGGGAGATACAGATATTCTTTCATACTAAATTCAAGTAACAACTTCAGCCAATAATTATATGGTTTTTGTGTGGCTTAATTGCACATCGTTGGAGCACTATTAATACTAAAGCATACAGGAAATGTTGATTTGATTTCTGATTTGAACATTTATGAAAAGCTACGCAGTTCTATTCAAGTAGTTGAGTTAAAGTACAAGAATTGGTGAATTCACTGTGATCGTGATAAACCAACATATACTGATCTTCAACCGCCTATAGGAATATCATATAAATTGTTGAATTAAAAAAATCGTAAAACGTTTATGGAGTTTTAGAAATGAAAAAGATTATCATTTTTTTAATGCTGTTAATTTTTGCTGACTTTGAGTACGGACAATTAAATAAATTAGTTTTAGATGTAAGCAAATCAAAAGCTAAAATTCAACCGACAATGTACGGAATATTTTTCGAAGATATCAATTTTGCAGCAGACGGCGGATTGTATGCAGAGATGATAAAGAACCGTGGATTTGAATTTGAAGAACCAATGACAGGCTGGCTTGAACCAAACACTAACAGATTTTCATTGAACAAAAATTCAGGAGCTGCTGAAATTATAAAAACTAAAGGCAGTAAATCCAATCCCAATATTTGTCGTGTTTCAATCAACAACGACAAAGGATATGTACTTATGAACAAAGGATTCCGAGGTATGGGGATTAAAAAAAATGCCCTTTACAGATTATCGCTTCATGCAGCTAAACAATCCGGAGATATTCGAAAAATAAATTTTTCATTTGTTAATAAAGAAGGAAAAGAACTCGGCAATGCAAGTGTAGAGCCTGACGGACAAGATTGGACTTCTTATACAGTACAGTTAAAAGCAATTGAAACAGATGCAAATGCCGAATTGAAAATTACATTTGAAGGAACAGGAGTCATTGATCTGGATATGGTGTCACTGTTTCCTGAAGATACATGGAAAGGGCGAAAAAATGGTTTGAGGAAGGATTTAGTACAATTGCTTTATGATTTGAAACCGGGATTTCTGCGTTTTCCCGGCGGTTGTATTGTTGAAGGCAGAACACTGGCTAAACGTTATCAATGGAAAAATACTGTGGGTCCCGTTGAAGATAGAACTGTTTTAATTAACAGGTGGAATACAGAATTCAAGCATCGTTTAACACCAGATTATTTCCAAAGTTTCGGTTTAGGCTTTTTTGAATATTTTCAACTTGCAGAAGATATTGGTGCTGAGCCGCTGCCTATATTAAATTGCGGAATGGCATGTCAGTTCAACACTGGCGAACTTGTACCTTTGGAACAACTCGATACGTATGTTCAGGATGCGCTTGATTTAATTGAATTTGCAAACGGTCCGGTTAGTTCGGTATGGGGAAAAGTACGCAGCGATATGGGGCATCCAAAACCTTTTAATATGAAATTCATAGGAATAGGAAATGAACAATGGGGGAAGCAATATATTGATAGGTATAAAATTTTTGAAAAAGCTGTCAAGGAAAAATACCCGGCTATAACTATCATTTCAGCAGTCGGACCATATCCGGACGGCGAACTTTTCGATTACGCAATGGATCAGATGAAAATATTAAATGGCGAAATAGTTGACGAACATTATTACAGATCACCGCAATGGTTCAGAGAAAATGCGACACGTTATGATTTGTATGACCGCAATGGTCCCAAAGTATTCGCAGGTGAATATGCTGCCCAAAGTGTCGCAATCGCAAGTCCTGACAATAAAAATAATTGGGAATGCGCCCTTTCCGAAGCTGCTTTTATGACAGGCCTGGAGAGAAATGCGGACGTAGTAGTTATGTCATCCTATGCTCCTTTATTTGCTCACGCCGATGCATGGCAATGGACGCCGGATTTAATCTGGTTCAATAATTTATCTTCATACGGAACGGCTAATTATTATGTTCAAAAAATGTTTTCCACCCATCGGGGTACGGATCTACTGTCTATTTCTTTTGAAGACGGGAAAGCAGTTACCGGTCAAAACGGACTTTACTCATCTGCAGTTAAAGATTCCGGTTCGGGCGAATTGTTCATTAAGCTGGTAAACACTTCTGATAAATTGCAGCAGGTATTTATAGAATTAAATAATACAAAAGCTGCAAATAAAGCTGATGTATTAAAATTAACTTCTGAAAATTTATCTGATGTAAACTCATTCGATAATCCAAAAAAAATTAGCCCGACGGAAAGTCAGATAGAAGTAGAAAATGACCATATCAAAACCGGAATTGCTCCGTATACTTTTTTGATACTGAAAATCGGATTAAAACAATAATAAAATTAAATTATGAATTACAAAAAAATTATAACTGCTTTAATAATTGCATTAAACATTACACTGGTTTTTTCTCAAAACTGGAAACCGGAATTTAAGGAGGATATTCCCTTAGATTCTATCCGGCTTAGCGACCCATGTATTTTAGCCGATAAAAATACTTCTACTTATTATATGACGGGAACTGGTGGATTGTTATGGAAAAGCAAAGACCTGAGAAAATGGACCGGTCCATATAAGGTAACAAAGACTGATCCCAACTCGTGGATGGGACCGAACCCTATGATCTGGGCTGCCGAACTTCATTATTATAAGGGTAAGTATTACTATTTTGGTACCTTCACGAACAGGAGTGTAAAGATTGATACCGTAAAAGGAAATGTAATAGAAAGACGTGCGTGTCATGTGCTGGTCAGTGATAAACCCGACGGGCCTTATGTCCCTATGAAAGACTCAATATACCTGCCACCAGACAAGCCTACTCTCGACGGCACATTTTGGGTGGATAAAGATGGAAAACCTTATATGGTTTATTGTTATGAATGGCTTCAAAACTGGAACGGAACCATTGAAAAGATAGAATTGAAACCCGACTTAAGCGGTACTATTGGTAAAGGACAGGTGCTGTTTCGGGCAAGTGACTCACCCTGGAGTAAGGAACGCGGTGAAAACGGGAACATAGTACCCAATAAGGTAACAGACGGTCCATGGTTATTCCTTACCCAAACCGGGAAGTTAGGAATTTTATGGTCTAGCTGGGTCTTTAGTGATTACACACAGGGTGTGGCTTACTCTGAAAGCGGTACATTAGATGGTCCTTGGGTGCAGGAAAAAGAACCAATCACACCACCAAATTATGGGCATGGTATGTTGTTTCATACTTTTGATGGGAAACTTCTTATGTCTGTCCATAGCCATAAGGAGTTTAACGGACGAACTATTCGTACTCCGCACTTGTTTGAAGTAGACGATTCCGGTGATAAAATTATTGTGGGTAAACCATATTGATTTATATTTGGGTTAATAATCAGCAATTAGATAAAACAGAAGCAAAGTATTATAATTAAAAATAAGCATCACTGGAACAAATAGAAGAATTGTACATACAATTAATTCGTTGAAGTAATTCCAGATAAAGCCGGGAAATTGCAGTTATTCTTTTTCAATGAATTCAATAACCGTAAAATGAATTTGTTTGCTTTTGTATAAACCTTTGTTCCGGCAGTTTTATTTAAGACTCAACTCAATTTTATAAATTAGGTATTAATATCAAATAATTAAACTAGCAGTAAGTGTAAAGATTAATCCGCATAGAGCAATAATAGATTCCATTATTGTCCATGATTGAAGAGTCTGCTTTTCACTCATACCAAAATATTTATTTACAAGCCAAAATCCGCTATCGTTAACATGGGAAAGCAAGGTTGCGCCTGATGCAATGGCAATAACAATCAATGCCATGCGCGGTTCATCCAAATTAAAAACCGGCAGAATTGATGAAATAATTCCTGCTGCGGTAATCATCGCAACTGTAGCAGAACCCTGGGCTACCCGAATTATTGCAGCCAGCAGCCATGCCATAATGATTGGAGACAATGACGAACCAGCTATGGATTTTGCCATCATTGTCCCTATTCCGCTATCGACCAGAATTTGTTTTAAAACTCCCCCTGCACCTGTTATTAAGATAATGATACCGGCAGGTCCAAGTGCTTTCGTGCTAAGATCAAGAATCTTTTGACGGGACATATTTCTTTTAACGCCTAAGAAATAAATTGCCAGCAAAGTTGCTATTGTTAAAGCTGTAAAAGGATGACCTAAAAAAATTAATGTATCGGTATACGTTGATTTTGCAATTACTGCATTCTTAACCATTACTCCAATTAATGTATTAAAGATTATCAGTATTAAAGGTATTCCGATGAGAATAATTATAAGCCAGAATGAAGGTAAACTATTTTGTTGCAACTCTTTATTTTCTTCGGAAAATATTTCAGGGGTAATAACCATTATTTTTTTTGAAATGTACTTCCCAAAAAAAGGACCGGCAATAACTGCCGTAGGAAATCCCAATATAATTCCGAAAAGAATTACCCATCCTAACGGTACTTTAAGGATTTCAGCCACAGCAATTGGACCGGGTGTTGGTGGAACAAAGCTATGAGTAACTGCAAGCCCTGCTAAAAGCGGTATCCCGAAATATAATAGAGATTTTTTGGTATCTCTTGCCAATGCATAAATAATTGGTATAAGTATGATTAATCCCACGTCAAGAAAAACTGGTATTGCTACAATAAAACCTGTAAGCATCATTGACCATGATGCTTTACTTTGTCCGAATTTTTTTAAAAGATAATGTGCTAAAGATTCTGCTCCGCCTGAACTTTCAAGGATTTGTCCGAAAATAGCACCAAGGCCCACAACCACTGCAACAAACCCAAGCGTTCCTCCCATTCCTTTTTGTATGCTTGCCGGTATTTCGGTAATCTGCATACCGGCTAAAATACCTACATAAACAGATGTTACGAGGAGCGAAATGAATGCATTTATTTTGAACTTAAGTATCATCAAAAGTAGGATAGCAACACTTGATACTAAAAGGAATACAATATATAGTGTTGTCATAAGACTTAAACCTGTTTCTTATTTTGTTTAAGATTCAAGCGGAAATTTAACCGGTTTATTCTGCTGTGTAGAACGGTAAATTGCTGTAAAAAGTTCAACAGTTTTTCTTCCTGCTTCGCCTGTCACCAGAGGATCACTGTCATTTTTCAATACGTCAATAAAATCTTTAATTTGACATTTCATGTAGAAAGTCATCGGATTAACATTTATAAAAAAATCAGAATCTTCTTTATTCCACTTATCCAATAAAGTTTCCTCACCGGGAATTGTCCATAAATCATTTACCGGCGGTTCCACAATGCTGCTCATTCCGGCTATAAACATTGAACCTCCATCGGTTTGCACGCCTACGGATGCACCGTTTTCACCATGTACATGTATTTTACTGAAGAGCCCAGGTTTTTGAGAATTGCTTACAATAATATTCCCAATAGCACCGTTTTTAAATTTTATTATTGCAAGTGCAGTATCTTCCACTTCAATGTAAGGATGATTTAAATTTTTTGATAATCCGTAAACTTCATCTATATCTCCCATATACCAAAGTAAAATATCAAGTTGATGCGGAGCCTGATTCACTAAAACACCTCCGCCTTCTAAGTCCCATGTGCCGCGCCATTCATCGGCATCATAATAATTTTTATCCCTCCATCCCATCATGCTAATTGTCCCTAAAACTGGCAGCCCGATTTTTCCATTCTCAATAGCTTCCTTCACCCTTTTTACAGGTTCATACCATCGCCGTTGACTTATTACACCGAGTTTTACCTGTCTGTTTTTACATGCGTTAATCATTTCATCACAATCTTTAAGAGAAGCTGCAAGCGGTTTTTCTACAAGTATATTTGCTCCTGCTTCAGCAGCTTCAATTGCAGGTTGTTTATGAAATGGGTGAGGTGTGCATACAATTACCAGGTCTATATTTTTCTCAGTTACCATTTCTCCTATATCCGAATAAGGTACAGTATAATATTTTTCAGCAAACTCCGAAGCGGATTTATTAGTTCTGCTCCAAACTGCTGCAAGCCTTGCATTTGAAATCTCCCGGATGGCTTTTGCATGAAGATGTGCAACTTTTCCGCATCCGGCTATTGCAATGTTAAATATTCGATCTGTCATTTTTAATTATTGTTATGGAACAAGGATAACTTTTTTTAATCCCTCTGTATTATTTTTAAGCTTGTTAAACCAATCAGCTCCTTCGGATAGTTTGGCAACAGCCGAAATTTGATCATCAACATTAATTTTATTTTTTGATATCATCTCAAGAACTGCAGCATACTCTCCTCGAATAGCACAGCTGCCGAATAATTTTAACTCACGTGTAACGACAATTTGTAAAGGGAATTCAACTTTTGCAGAAAGATTACCGACAAGAACAATTCTGCCGCCTTTTCGAACAGAATTAATGCATGTATTTACCGAATCACCATTTCCCACTGCTTCAAATGCAAGATCGGCGCCTCTATTTTTTGTTATAGCTTTTATTTTATTCTGTATTTGATCATCGGAAGGATTAAAAATATAATCAGCACCAATTTCTTTTGCATACTCAAGATTTCGATCGATAATATCAACAGCAATTAACTGGGTTGTGCCTGCCAGTTTCAGAAGCTGTAAAATAAAACTGCCTATGGTGCCTGCTCCGACAACAACACAATTTTCACCAAGTTTTGGAGAGGATTGATTTAATGCATGTAGTGCAACCGCAGCCGGTTCAACCATTGCAGCTTGCTCGAATGAAACATTATCCGGTATATGATATAAAATGTGCTTAGGAATTGCCACATATTCTGCAAAAGCCCCGTTCCTGAGATAACTACCCGGAGAAACTCCAAGAACTTCTCTATTATCACTTAAATTATATAATCCTTCAAGCGTATACCAATCATTTAAAGGATAAACAGTCGAATCAAAAGTAACCCTATCTCCCTGTTTCCATTCATTTACATCTCTGCCTGTTTTTAAGATAACTCCAGATGCTTCATGTCCCATGATCAGGGGAGGAATCCTTCTCCCTGTACTGCCATCCATACCATGTACATCAGAGCCGCAAATACCACATGCTTTAACCTCGACTAGGACTTCATTATCCGATATTTTAGGATCAGGAACATCCTTGTATACAAACTCATTATATTTTACTAGTACAAGCGCTTTCATTTTAATTAATTTTGATTACTGATTTATCATTAAATAAGTTAGGCTAGATATTTATTTCTTTGCTTAAAATATATAATCCGGTAAAGTTTTCAAAATAACAGAATATTTTGCAAAAGTTGTTAATAATGAATTGGCGGTATTTTAGTTATTTCTTTTGTATATGGTTTAACGTTTCCGCTTCCTACTTCATAGATCCTTTGGTTCGTAATAGTCATTGCTCCGGTTAATTCAGGATACGGTTGATTTGTAATATCTACAATGCCAATATTATAGTTCTCTCCATCAAAACGCCCATAGAAAGGCTGATCAATCCATTGGAAATAATGCATACCAATTAGTTCAGGTCTTGCGAATCCCTGTTCAATATAATTTCGATAAGCATCTGCTCTGTCTTGCTGGCTTAAAACACCGATTATACCTGTCGCCGGCAAACCTCTGTCAACCGCACCGTGATGAAACTCGCCGATCATAACAGGTTTGCCGCTTTTTTTAGCTATCTCAACCGTTGAGGGTGGATCTATTCCATAACCATTTATTGAGAAAACATCAAACCTTTCACCGGCTTTATATAACAAATCCGAACTTAACCATGCATAACGCATCCCGAGATTTAGATGATGCTTGTCAACTTTCTTTACTTCATCACACGGTATATCAACATATCTTTTAACCATAATAGTTGAAAAATCATAAAAATCGGAATCCGCTTTTTCCGACGGATAATCTTTAAATGTTATCGATTTTAAATCACCAAAGTTTTTCAAATCAAGCTGCCAGTTTTTATTAAGGTCTTTAATATCTCCATGGTATTTTTCAGAGATCCAATTTACAAATTCAATTTTCGTATCTGATTGCTGATTTGTACCGAACATTTCGTAAGCCAGGTTATGATAACCGAACGCCCATTGTGGTTCGTTGCGAAGAAAGAATCCAATCATATAAGGATCATCTTTATACTCATTTAACTGGGATGCAAATTTCTCGGAGTTTAATTGATATTCCTTCGAAAATACATCTGGGAAATCGCGGTATAAAAGTACTTCTGTAGAAGGGAAATCCTGCATAGGAAGAACGTAAGGAAGATGCATCTTTTTTGCAAAGTCAAGATCGGACCAATTACCGACAGTATTAATTCTGAATTTTTTCATTAAACCTGCTGTTATTCTTTCCCAATCATTTGCCCAATCTTTGCCGAAAACACGCATCATATTGGATTTGTAAAAATCCATATTTTTTCCGCTTCTCCATTTTTGGGAAAATCCAAGGGAAAGTGTATCGTTTAAATTTGGCAGCCAATCAAATAAATCCTCAATTCCATCAACCGGGCCTGGAGAACCTTTTCTGATACAATCAACTCCAACACTTAAAAATACATAACCATCGGGATCAACCAGCCACCATCTTTTACCATCATACTTTGTTCTAAAATAACCTGTTGCTTTAAATTTTTTCGCTTTCCAACCACCGTATTTACTCCAATCTTCAGGGAACTCTGCAGCCTCAACATTATTTTTCAATTCAAGTTCCTTTGAAATTAATTTTTCTTCGGAATTAATTTTTCCTTTCCAGTCCTTAAATTTCCATTGGCCGAATTTATCGATTATCGGTTTATCAATAGGAGGGTAAGGTCGCGGTTTTTCAGTGCTGATAAAAATTGATGATATTTTATACTTCGGATGAAAATATGGTTTATAATATGGACCAAAACGCATAACGACTTTAATAATGTCACCCGGGTCGAGACGGTTACCATTAATAGTACCTTTCAACTGACGTGGAGACCGTTTTACAAAAAGCTGCTGCGCATCAAGAAAGCTTAACGGAAAAATAACTTTCGTTTTAAGTTTCGGAAGTATACCCATTAGACAAGACAACCATGGAGTATCTTTTTCTTTAAGTGAAACCTCACCACTTTGTAAGATTATTTTTTCCGGTGCAGACTTTCCTTCTTTTTTGTAGAATTCAACATTAATAGTACCGCTGTAATCATTCTCTCCAAAAATCTCAAAAACAAAAAATTTCCCTTTTGTCCAATCTTGTTTATCTCCTTTTTGCCAAATAACAATTCCAGTGTTATCATTCTCAGGAGTAATTTCAATTAAAGGACTTTTTGTTCCCGAATCTTTAATTAATTTACAATTGGAATTTTTTGCTGCTATTTTCTCCAGGTTGAATGGTTGAACTCCAATTTTTGATGTATAAAATGAATTTAATAAAATTAGAAGTGACAAGAATACAACAAAAAACAATGTCGATTTTTTCATTTTGGTATGATCCTATATGGGTGATCGATACTAAATTTAATTTAAATATATGTAGTATTAAAATTGATTAAATATTCTTGTTATCTCTACTTAATTTTTCACCTAAAACAATCGATCGCCAAATTAATAATTCCTAAATAAGAACTAATTTACTATTTATTTCTTTGAAAATATATCTATGTTTACAAAGTATTTTTTTATATATTGGTAACGTTTGCATGAAACATTTTTATGAAAAATCCTTTCTAAAAAACATGGAAGATTACACTTAATTTATAATTAGTTCAACTGTTAATATGAAGTTAAAAAGCATCACAAAAAAAAATCTTTTTCTGAATCTTGTTTTTGTTTTTTTAGCATTAATTTTAATAAGCTCAGTAGTTAAACTGAAGGATAAAAATTCTTGTATCAAAAATCCCATTTTGAAAGGTTATTTTGCCGATCCTACAATAATAAAAGATGACGGGAAATTTTATATTTATGCTACAATTGATCCATGGGGAAGTAATGAGCTTGCCGTTTTTGAAACGAAAGATTTTTTAAATTTTTCACGAAAGCATATAAACTGGCCAACAAAGAAATTATGTACGAGTCCGACTTCACTGGAAGCAATGGTTTGGGCACCGTCTGTTGTTAAAGGAAGAAACAACAAATTTTATATGTATGTTTCTGTTGGAAGTGAAGTGTGGGCAGGTGTAAGCGAACATCCACTAGGTCCATGGAAAAATGCAAAGAAAGATAATTCCCCATTAATTAATAGTCAGTTTATCCCGGGTTATCACATGATTGACGCTGAGTGTTTTATTGATGATGACGGGCAGGCATATCTTTACTGGGGTTCGGGTTGGAATTGGGTAAATGGTAAATGTTTTGCCGTAAAATTAAAAAAAGATATGATAAGCTTTGAGGAGAAGCCGCGTGACGTTACTCCCCCAAATTATTTTGAAGCTCCATATATGCTGAAACGAAATGGAATTTATTATTTGATGTATTCGCAGGGTAAAGCAATAAATGCTACTTATAAAATCCGGTATTCTACAGGGAAGACACCATTTGGTCCTTGGAAAGAGGGAACTAATAGCCCCATATTAAAAACATCGGATGATAGTACTACATATGGTCCCGGGCATAATACAGTATTTTATCAAGATGGACAATATTATATCCTTTATCATAGAATACTTCCACAGAAGAAAAGTTATGTCTTAAGACAGTTATGTGTTGATAGTTTGAATTTTGATAACAGCGGAAATATAAAAAAAATAATTCCTAAAGGTATAAAAGCATTTTGAAATCTTTAATGTAAAAGTGAATGCTTTAGTTCTCAAATGAGAATGTAATAATTTATTTATAAATGAATTGATAAAATAATATGTAATATAAAGGACTTAAATAAGATAATATCAACCAATTATTAGTAATATAAAAAAGGATTGAAATGAAAAAACTATTTACCGTTTTATCCATTTTTTTCAGTATTTCTGTAATTATAATGGCACAAAACAATCTTGGTGATTTACCTGATTGGGAAAACCCGCTTGTTATTGGAATAAATAAAGAACCTGCTCATTTAAGTTTTATGCATTACCCGGATCAGCAGAGCGCATTGGCGGACAGCGGATGGAAATATCATACTCCTTATTATAAATCTCTTGATGGACAGTGGAAATTTAAATGGTCAAAAAATCCTGCGGAACGTCCGAAAGACTTTTACAAAACTGACTATGATGTTAGTAAATGGGCAAATATCAGAGTTCCTGCAAGCTGGCAGACAGAAGGATTTGGTAAAGCAATTTACCTGAATATTAAATATCCTTTCCACCCTGATTATCCTGCACATCCACCATTGATTCCACAGGATTATGATCCGGTAGGTTCTTATCGTACAACTTTTACTATTCCGGATAACTGGGACGGAAGGGATGTCTATATCCATTTTGGCGGTGTTAAAAGTGCTTTTTATATCTGGGTAAACGCTAAGAAAGTAGGATATAGTCAGGGAAGCATGACGCCGGCTGAATTCAACTTAAATTCATATCTGAAGAAAGGCAATAATCAGCTATCAGTTGAAGTTATCCGCTGGTCGGATGGATCATATCTGGAGGATCAGGATATGTGGCGATTAAGCGGTATCTTCAGGAGTGTCTATTTATACTCAACCCCTAATGAACACCTCGAAGATTTTTTTATACGTGCTAAGCTTGATGACAGGTATGAAGATGGGTTGATGCATATAACAGCTAAGGTTCGCAATACAACTAATAATAATTATCAGAAAGCAACTGTTGAAGCCTATCTATATGATGAATCCGGAAAGATGGTTGGGAACGGACCAATTGCTTCTTCACAAACAATTACTGACATTCCTGCTGGAACCAATGGTATTGCTGAACTGTATTCAAAAATTAATAATGTAAACAAATGGACTGAGGAAACACCTTATCTCTATACCGTTGTTTTAGTTCTGAAAGATGATAAAGGAAATGTTTTGGAAGCAGCACGTTCAACTACTGGTTTCCGCACAATTGAAATAAAAGACGGCATGCTCCTTGTGAATGGTGTTTCAATAAAATTAAAGGGAACAAATATCCATGATCATGATCCTTATCATGGAAGGGCACTTGATTATAAATGGATCGAAAAAGATCTGAAATTAATGAAACAGGATAATATTAATACCGTAAGGTTTTCACATTATCCTCATGATCCAAGGTATTATTATTTATTTGATAAATATGGAATGTATGTAATTGATGAAACTAACCTGGAATCTCACGGTATGCATGAGAGAGAGTTATTGCCAGGCAGTGATCCTCTTTGGACCAATGCATGTCTCGAACGAATTAAAAGGATGATTGCACGGGATAAAAATCATCCATGCATAATTATATGGTCTTTGGGTAACGAAGCCGGTCACGGTGAAAATTTCAAAGTTATGGCTTCATATGCCCGGGCTGTTGATCCATCACGCCCGATTCATGACGAACAAATGAACAGCGTAGCTGATATGATTAGCCATATGTATCCTACACCACAGCAGCTGGAGTATATGGCATCAGATCCGGATATAACAAAACCCATTTTCATGTGTGAATATGCACATTCAATGGGCAATTCAACCGGTAATATGGAAGTTTACTGGGATATAATAAACAGGCATAAAAATCTTATCGGCGGCTGTATCTGGGATTGGGTTGACCAGGGCCTTTATAAAAAAGACGCTCAGGGTAAAATGTTCTGGGCTTATGGAGGTGATTACGGGGATGATCCTAATGACGCTAATTTCTGTATAAACGGGTTTGTTATGCCGGATCGAACTCCTCAGCCTGCCTATTATGAGGTAAAACATGCATATCAGTATGTGAATTTCTTCCCGGTGGATTTATCAAAAGGAATACTTATAATCCGGAATGGTTATTATCACTCTAATCTAAGTGATTATGAACTCAGATGGGAATTGAATCAAAATGGAAAAATGATTGAATCAGGAGTAATAGATACTCTTACTACACCACCTCAGAAATGGACTCGTGTAACTTTGCCGATACATAAACCTGAGCTGAGTGCGGGAAGTGAATATTGGTTGAATCTTAGTATTCATATGAAAAAAAGAAACTTTTGGGCAGATAAAGGATTTACAGTAGCGTGGGATCAATTTAAGATACCTTGGGCTGTTGCGCCTGCTCCAATGAAAGATTTGAGTGGAATTGGTTCTGTAAAAGTAGATCAATCTGGTGATGATATTGTCTTAGGCGGTGATGGATTTAAAATTAATATTGATAAAAAAGACGGTTCTTTGTTAAGCTATAATTGGAAAGGGAATGATTTAATCAGTGGTCCATTACAGCCTAATTACTGGAGAGCACCTACGGATAATGACCTAGCTGGATTTCGCGGCGATCTGGTTGCCTGGAAGCAAGCTGCACCCGGCAGAGTAGTAACAAATATAAATGTAACTCAACCAGATCAAAAGTCTGCAGTCGTTACCGTAAACGGTTCATTACCAATTGGAAAATCAACCTGGAAGGTAATCTATACTATATATGGCAATGGAATAGTAAAAATTAAACAGCAATTAAATCCGGTTGGAGACGTTCCGCAATATATACCAAAAGTTGGAGCGGAGCTGAGAATCCCCAAAGAATATAGTGAAATGAGCTGGTATGGCAGAGGACCATGGTCTAATTATATAGATAAACAGAGCGGGGCTATTATCGGTAATTACTCAGGATTAGTAGATAGTCTTTGGACAGATTATGTAAAACCTCAGGAGAATGGCAATAGATGCGATGTAAGGTGGGTAGCATTTACAAATAAGAATGGGGATGGATTGTTAGCAGTTGGTGATCCTTCACTAAGTATAAGTGCGTGGCCTTACTCTATGGAAGATTTGGAAAAAGCCAGGCATATAGATGATCTTCCGAATAGAAATTATATTACTGTAAACCTGGATAATAAGCAGATGGGAGTTGGAGGGATTGATACATGGAGCCGGAATGCAAGACCTGAACCGCAGTTCAGGCTGCCGTCTGATATGGATTACCAGTATACTTTCTATTTGCAGCCATATTCTGAATCAATGGGTTCAATGTCTGAGGTAGTAAATTATAAACTGCCGTAAAAATGTGAATTAAAATACAATAATAGATCATTTCATTAGGAGAAAACTTTTTAAAATAAATTAAATGGGAAAGATATTCTCTTACATGAACTATAAGTGATTTGTTTTGTACTGGCTTAGGAAAAGCGCAGCAAGTTATTAATAAGTTTTTCATTCCGTGGGTAGATTTGGATGGATACAAAAGGTAAAACCGTTAATACAGAGGGTAAAATATACCCTCTATTATTAAAATGTGTTTTGTTGATTTGGTGAAGAAACTTATAAAAGTGGAAATAAATCAACCAAAATATACAAGGAGATTTAAATGAAAAAAATACTTTTACTTATTCTGTTTCTATTCTTTTTCCATTTTATAATTAAAGCTCAAGAAAGCGGGAATAAAGTTACAATCGATGCTTCGGCTCAAGAGTACAAAATAAATAAAAATATCTACGGCCAGTTCTCTGAGCACCTCGGACACCTGATATACGGAGGTATCTGGGTAGGACCCGATTCACCAATTCCCAATATTGATGGAATAAGAAAAGATATAGTTGATGCATTAAAAGAAATTCAAGTACCGGTATTACGATGGCCAGGCGGCTGTTTTGCCGATGAGTATCATTGGAAAGACGGTATCGGTCCCAGAAATAAAAGACCTAAAATGATTAATACCAATTGGGGCGGTGTTACGGAAGATAACAGCTTTGGAACACATGAATTTTTGGAATTGTGCAAATTAATTGGATGTGAGCCTTACATAACAGGTAATGTCGGTAGCGGAACAGTGAAAGAATTATCGCAGTGGGTGGAATATTGTAATTCTGATAATGTAAGTCCAATGACGGACCTACGGAAGCAGAATGGCAGGGAAAAATCGTGGGGAGTGAAATATTGGGGTGTCGGCAATGAAAGCTGGGGCTGTGGAGGCAACATGACACCAGAATTTTATGCTGATCAGGTAAGAAGATATGGAACTTATATGCACAATTACGGAGATAACAGATTATTTAAAATTGCAAGCGGTCCTAACGGCGATGATTATAACTGGACAGATGTATTAATGAAAGATGCTTCCTCGTTTTTTAACGGATTAGCCCTGCATCATTATTCTTGGGCAAATCAAAAAACAGCAGCTGATTTCGATGAAAACGGATGGTTCGATATCATGAAGCAAACTTTACAGATGAATGAATTGATCAATAAGCATTCTGAAATTATGGACAAGTATGATCCATTTAAAAGAATTGCTTTGGTTGTAGATGAATGGGGTACATGGTATAAAGTTGAACCCGGGACAAATCCTGGATTTTTATATCAGCAGAATACTATGAGAGATGCTGTAGCTGCTGCCTGTAATCTGAATATTTTTAATAATCATTGTGATCGTGTAAGGATGGCAAATATTGCTCAGGTCGTTAATGTTCTGCAGGCTATGATTCTCACAAAAGGAGATAAGATGATACTTACTCCTACTTATTATGTCTTCGATTTATATAAAGTGCATCAGGATGCGATGATGATTCCTGTTAAAATTACATCATCTGATTACGTTTATAAAGGCGAAAAGCTTCCTGCAATAAATTGTTCGGCTTCTATAGATAGTACAGGTAAAATGCATATATCTTTATGCAACATTGATCCGGATATATCTGAAAATGTTGATTTGAATCTGGAGAGCTTTGAAGCAGATAAAATTTCCGGTAAAGTCTTAACAGCAGGCAAGATGAATGCACTCAACACTTTTGAGTCACCCGATGTTGTCAAACCTGCCGCATTTAATAGTTTTAATTTAAAAGATAATAACCTGAAAGTTGATATGCCGCCGATGTCTGTTGTCGTTCTGGAATTGGAAGGCAAAGTTAAAATGAAATCTCATAGTATTGAATTGAAAAATCCCAAACAGGGAATAAATTACAAATATTATGAAGAAAGTTTTGGAAGATTGCCGGATTTTTCCGGTTTAACTCCGAAGTCATCCGGATCAGTTGATAATTTTGTATTACCTGATGTAGTAAGAGATGCAAACTTTGCGTTGAAATATAAAGGCTACATAAAGATTCCGGAAGACGGGTTATATACTTTCTATACCACATCAGATGACGGAACTGTAATTTTAATTGACGGTAAACTGGTAGTAAATAATGATGGTCAGCATGCTATGCAAGAAGAGTCTGGAAATATCATGCTGAATACAGGTTATCATAAAATTGAATTATTGTTTTTCCAGGGTGGAGGGGGAAAGGGATTAAGCGCTTCTATTGAAGGTCCGCAAATGGGAAAACAAATTATTCCTAAAGATATGTTGTTCAGAGAAGAGTAGAAAAAAATATCTGTGTGAAATTAAAAACTAAATAGGATTTATTTAGTTAAAAAGGGTACGCTATGAAGAATCTATTTTATCTTAAAAGATCCTCAATTTTGTTTCTTATATTTCTTTTAATTTTTCAATTCAGGGAAGTTAATGCACAATTTGCAAACGGTGCGGATATAAGCTGGCTCTCACAAATGGAAGATGAAGGTTATATCTTTAAGGATAATTCTGGAGTCCAAAGAAACTGTCTGGATATTTTAAAGGAGAAAGGAATTAATTCACTTAGGTTCAGAGTATGGGTCAATCCTAGTGGCGGATATTGCGATAAAAGAAATGTTGTATACATGGCTCACCGTGCAGATAGTATGGGATTTAAAATATTGATAGACTTTCATCTCAGCGATACCTGGGCAGATCCGGCGCATCAAACCAAGCCTGCAGCCTGGGCAAATGATTCATTTGCACAATTGCAGACAGATGTGTACAATCATGTCTACGGTATACTTGATACATTGAAATCAATTGATGCAGTTCCCGCATGGGTTCAAATCGGAAATGAGACTAACAACGGTATGTTGTGGCCGGATGGAAAAGCATCGGCAAACATGAGTAATTTTGCTGCTTTAATTAATAGTGGTTATAATGCAGCAAAAGCAGTTGATAGTTCAATTCAGGTAATTGTTCATCTATCAAACGGGCACGATGATGCATTATATAGATGGATGTTTGACGGTTTAAAAAACAATGGAGCAAAATGGGATATAATCGGAATGTCTGTTTATCCTTACTGGGCTAATTGGCCTAATAGTTTATCGTGGGCTGTTGATGATAGTTTGGCGTTAATAACCATGAAAGACATAATAGCAAGATATAAAACCAAAGTTATGGTTTGTGAAGCCGGCTATCTTTATAACCAACCGGTTGAAGCCAATCATTATCTTTTGGATCTTATAGAAAAAACAAAATCAGTTGACGGTCTTGGAGTTTTTTACTGGGAACCAGAAAGCTATTACTGGCAGAACTATAATCTGGGAGCATGGGATCCTATTACTAAAGAACCCACAATTGCATTAGATGCTTTTTTAGGGATAAAGGCTACTTCTGTATTGCAGGAAAAAAATAAATTAAATTATGAATTCAAAATATATCCGAATCCCTTTAATCCCAGCACAACCATAGAATATTCACTTCAGAAGTCTTCTAAAACATCGATCGATATTTATAATATTCTTGGTGAAGAGATAGTCCGGCTGGTTGATGGATATGTTCCGGCAGGAAATCATAAAGTTAATTGGTCAGCCGGAAATATTTCCAGCGGTGTATATTTCTGCAGGATAATATCCAGCAATTTTCTCGAAACAAAAAAAATAGTATTAATGAGATAAAGAATCTTAATTAAAAATTACAAATAGTCAGGTCATTTAAAAAATATTTTATCTGTATAATAATATCAATTAACAGAAGGAAATAAATCCATGAATTATAAATTGGGGAAGATAATTACTATATGGAACTCAAAGCAGAAACTTTTTCCTGCTGCATTTCTTTTAATTTTTACATTGTCACTAACTTCGTTTTCTTTTATTCATAAAACTGAACCGGAACATTCTTTTGAAATAGGTAAAGAACATTTCATGCTGGATGGAAAACCATTTCAGATACGTTGCGGCGAATTGCATTTTGCGCGTATTCCTAAAGAATACTGGCGTCATCGTATTCAAATGATGAAGTCATTAGGGATGAATACTATTTGTGTTTATTTATTCTGGAATTTTCATGAACGTACACCTGGTGTATTTAAATGGGATGGTGAAGCTGATGTAGTTGAATTTTGTAAAATCGCAAAGGAAGAAGGATTGTGGGTTATTCTGCGTCCCGGTCCATATGCTTGTGCCGAATGGGAAATGGGCGGCCTCCCCTGGTGGTTGTTAAAAAACGATAATATCAAATTACGCAGTAGAGATCCGCTTTATATAAACGCCGCAAGCAGATATTTAAAAGAAGTTGGAAGAGTCTTAGGACCATTTCAAATTACAAATGGCGGTCCGATTATTATGGTTCAGGTTGAAAACGAATATGGATTTTATGCAGATGATCCGGAATATATGGGGCTTATGAGAAGTGCCCTATTAAATGCCGGTTTTAACGTTCCGCTTTTTGCTTGTAATCCAACCCAGTATCTGAAGGTCAGCTACAGAAAAGATTTATTCCCTGTGGTTAATTTTGGCTCCGACCCTGAGGCGGCTTTTAAAGCATTGAGAGAAATTCTGCCGGAAGGGCCGTTGATGTGCGGAGAGTTTTATTCCGGGTGGTTCGATACCTGGGGTTCTCCGCATACATTTGGCAATACTGATCAGTATTTAAAAGATATGGAATATATGCTTAAAACCGGTGCTTCATTTAGTATTTATATGGCTCATGGCGGCACTACTTTCGGCTTTTGGTCCGGCTGCGACAGACCGTTTAAGCCTGATGTCTCAAGTTATGATTACGGTGCTCCCGTAAGCGAAGCCGGTTGGACAACTAATAAATTTTATGAAACCCGAAATTTAATTTCAAAATATTTAATGCCGGGGGAATCAGCTCTCCCGGAACCTCCCGCACCTAATCCGACCACAACTTTCTCTTCAGTCAGACTGACTAAATTTGCACCTCTTTTTAACAATCTTCCGGTTCCTGTTATCACTAATGATCCTAAAACTATGGAATATTATGATCAGGCAAGAGGAAGTATTCTTTACAGGACTGTTTTACCTGAAGGTCCTGAGAGTACATTTAAAGTTAATGCTGTTCATGATTTTGCATGGATTTATATCGATGGGAAAAAACTCGGCATAATGGATAGGCGTAAACATAACTACAAAATAGTAATCCCTAAAAGAGATAGAGATGTTACAATTGATATATTAGTTCATACTACCGGGAGGATTAACTTCGGCCCGGAAGTTCATGACAGAAAAGGATTAATAACACCAATACAATTCTTAGATAAAAATAATAATTCTATCCCGGTTAAAGAGTGGCAGGTTTTCAATTTATTATACGATGATAACTTGTTAAATAATCTTAAATTTGAAAACACTGAAACTGCTCAATTAGTTCCCGGGATATGGGAAGGAGAGTTTTCAATAGATAAAACCGGTGATCTATTTCTTGATGTAAGTAAATGGGGAAGAGGGGTGGTCTGGGTAAACGGGCATTGCCTTGGACGCTATTGGAATATTGGTCCTACACAAACAATGTATCTTCCAGCACCCTGGTTAAAAAAAGGAATTAATAAAGTATTAGTATTAGATGTAGTTGGTCCTGAGGAACCAGTACTGCAAGGTTTAAACAAACCTATCTTAAATGAACTTCGACCCGATAAAGACTTTACACTTTCCAAACGTCCAGATGTAAATTTTGATATTAAAAACTTAAAGCCGAATAAAAAAGGTGAATTTACGCCGGAAGATAAAATGCAGACAGTAAAATTATCCGAACCGGCTAAAGGCCGTTATTTCTGTTTTGAAGCATTAAGTTCATTTGATAAAAATCCTTCTGCGGCAATTGCAGAGTTGAATCTTATTGACCCTGAAGGTAAATCAATAAGTCATCAGAATTGGACAATTATTTATGTCAGCAGTGAAGAACTGGTAAAAGAGAATGGAAGTGCAGAAAATGCAATAGATGGACAAACGTTTAACTGCTGGTATTCGGAATTTAGCAGCAGAAAACCGGGTTTCCCCCATTTCCTGGTTATTGATCTCGGGAAAGAAGAAGTGATTTCGGGATTCAGTTATGTACCTGTTTCCGGTAAAAATATTAAATATAAAATAAAAGATTATCAGGTTTTTATCGGCGATAATTTTGTAGAAAGATTATAAAATATTACTGCTGAAATTAAAAATTGAATACATCTAAAAACAATCTACAATTAAAATCATGCAACAATTTAAAATCATTTGTTTATTTTTTATCCTATTAATATTTACTTCCTGCTCCAATAAAATAAAAGTAGCATGTGTTGGTGATAGTATAACGGAAGGTTACGGATTAGCATGGCAAAGTAAAACAGCTTATCCGGTTGTATTAGACAGCCTGATGGGACCCGGTTATTCAGTCCTCAATTTGGGCAGAAGTGCTACTACACTTCGTAAAAAAGGAGATTTCCCTTACTGGAGTTGTAAAGAGTTTTATGATGTGTTTGTGTATCAACCCGATATTATTATTATTCAGCTTGGTACAAATGACACTAAGACTCAGAACTGGGATGCACCGAGCTTTGCCGCAGATTATCAGGCTTTAATTGATACTTTTAAAACAATTCAAAGTAAACCCAGGATTTATACGTGCCTCCCAGTACCGGTATTTCATACTAAATGGACAATTAACGATTCAGTAATGACCACCGGTGTAATCCCCATAATAGAAAAATTAGCTAAAGAAAATAACCTGCCTGTTATAAATCTGCATAAGAAAATGAGTGGACAGGGAAATAATTTCTTTGACGGTATACATCCGAATAAGAAAGGGGCAAAGATAATGGCAGAAGTTATCGCCCCGTATTTAAAAAAGTAGTTTAATAAAATTAGATGGTTAAAATATGTTTAAATTGAAAATAATTATTGCTGTAATAATATTAAGTTTTTGTACGGCATCAGCTCAAAAAAAGATAATAGAACTCTGGCCTGAAGGAATTCCTGGTTCTATTAATAATCTTTCTTATAAGGCAGTTATTGATTCTAACCAATACTGGACATGGGAAAAATATATTTCAAATCCGACACTTGGTTTTTATCCTGCGCCGCCAGAAAAATCTAATGGCACTGCAGTTATTATTTGCCCTGGTGGTGGGTATAGTCTGCTGGCAATTAAACATGAAGGCTCGCAGGTCGCTGCCTGGTTTAATACTCTTGGAATAACCGCATTTGTATTAAAATACCGTCTACCCGATTCAGCTATTATGGTTAATAAAACTATAGGACCATTGCAGGATGCGCAGAAAGCTATTCGCATTGTAAGACGGCATGCGAAAGAGTTTAAGATTGATCCCGCTAAAATCGGAATAATGGGCTTTTCAGCTGGCGGGCATTTAGCTTCTACTTTATCAACACATTATAATCAAAAAGTATATTCTCCAATTGATTCAACTAATGCCCGTCCCGATTTTTCCATCCTTATTTACCCGGTAATTTCTATGGATTCATCAATAACTCATATGGGTTCAAGAATAAATTTACTAGGGAAGAATCCTGCTCCCGGATTGGTTAAATTATATTCAAATGAATTACAGGTTGATAAGTCAACACCTCCTGCCTTTTTGGTGCAGTCAATGGATGATAATGTAGTTCCTGTTAAAAATAGTATTGACTATGCTCTGGCACTTAAAAAATATAATATCCCCTGCGAACTTCATTTGTATGAAAAAGGAGGACATGGTTACGGGCTCGGAAGAACCAATGATACCGAATCATCATGGCCGGAAGCGTGTGAAAAGTGGCTAAAAATGCATCGATTCATACCGTAATAATAAATTTAATATTTAAAATATTGCATTGGTGATAATTTTTTAATAAAACTGTAATAATAATAAAAGGCAGCTGTTAAATAAGTAACTTTTTATAATCGGTAGAGCATAATATAGTAAATCTGAAGGTTTATGTTATTACGGCATAGTAATATCTGCCTTGGTAAATGGAGAACAGGGAAAGGTGTTGCTTCTAAAACTGAAATATTTTCAAGCTGTTTTTACATTTACTATTTAAAGAAAAGCAGGAAAAAAATAACCACAGGAAAGATGGTACTATTAAAATTAGGAGAACTTTCCGGTTAATTTTTGGAAAAAGATTATTTGTAAGGGTAAACCGGAAATAAGTTTTGATTTTAATTATATAATATTTGAATAATAATTAAACAAAAAACTATGAAAAAAATTTACTTTTTATTCATTTACAATTTATTCTTTATCGGCACTATCTATTCCCAGGTAAATATTGATATCCATAAATATATCGAAAACCCTGAAATTGTCGGTGAAAATAAAGAAGAACCTACATCAATATTAATTCCATATCAGGATATTGATGCTGCCCTTAACAGAGATTTAGAAGCATCCGGTTACTATTCTTCATTAAATGGAAATTGGAAATTTAAATGGTTAATAAATCCTGATTTAGCTCCAAAAGATTTTTTTACTAAAATGTTTAATGATGTTGCCTGGAATGATATTCCAGTCCCTTCGAATTGGCAAATGATGGGATATGGACATCAGATGTATAGGAATGTGCCTATGGAGTTTAATCCATATGATCCTCCAAATGTACCGGATGATATAAATCCAACCGGACTATACAGAAAAACATTTCAAGTACCAGACGATTGGGATGGCAGAAAAATATTTCTCCATTTTGATGGTTTAAAGTCCGCAGCTTTTATCTGGCTTAACGGTAAATATATTGGTTATCATGAAGATGGAATGACACCCGCTGAATTTGATATTACTGATAAAGTTGAAAGAGGGGATAATCTTGTTGCTGCAATGGTTCTGCGCTGGTGCGATGGTTCTTACCTTGAAGATCAGGATATGTTCAGGTTTTCCGGGATTTACAGGAATGTCTATGTCTATTCAAAACCAAAATTGTCGTTAAGAGATCTCTTTATTAAAACAGATCTCGATGAAAATTATATTGATGCAAATTTAATTCTGGATCTCAAGTTGAAAAATTATTCAGGCAGTCCTGCAAAAGTAAAAATTCGGACCGCACTTTATAATGATGATAACAAACAAATTTTATCTAACACCTCGGAATATTTTAATGTAAATGATGTCCTGCAAAGTTCAATAAAACAAAAAGTAAAAAATCCGATAAAATGGTCCGATGAAAAACCATATTTGTATAAGCTTGTGCTTGAATTATCGGATGAAGATGGGAATATACTGGAAATCAATTCTCAACGTGTAGGTTTCAGAGAATTGGAGGTAAAGAACGGAATTGCTATGATGAATGGTGTTCCGGTTTATTTCAGGGGAACTAACAGGCATGAATCCAGTCCTGTTGGAGGAAAAACTTTAACAAAAGAATTAATGATAAAAGATATTAAGCTGATGAAGGAATTCAATTTTAATTCTGTAAGAATGAGCCATTATCCAAATAATCCTGAATGGTATGACCTATGCGATGAATATGGAATTTTGCTCCAGGATGAAATAAATGCCGAATGCCACTACACGGAAAATACATTTCCTAAAAGAAAGGAATATTTGAAAGCTTTTATGGACAGATTTATTAGAATGGTTCAGCGTGATAAAAACCATCCAAGTGTGGTTATGTGGAGTACGGGAAATGAATGCGGGCTGGATACTCCCCATTATATGATGGCTGACTATATTAAAAAATTTGATCCTACCAGATTTTTAATGCACCAGGCGAATGGAACAAATGGAACCGCACCGTATTCTGATATTGCCGGTCCACGCTATCCGACTCCTTCGTTTTTAAGACAATACGGACAGAATTCTAAAATTCCTGTGGTTATGGGTGAGTATGCTCATGCAATGGGGAACAGCCTGGGAAACTTCGATGAATTCTGGGAAACAATTTATGAAATTCCAAAACTTCAGGGCGGGTTTGTATGGGATTGGGTTGACCAGGGATTAAATGTTAAAGCAAGATTTGTTAAAGATTATTCCGGGAATGATATTCAATGCGGAGTAATGGGAAATCCTGAATTTGTAAAAGGATTTGAAGATAATGCAATTAAGCTAAGCGGTCTGGATGATTGGATCGAAGTTTATGACGATCCGGTTTTGGATATCAGAGGAAATAACCTGGTAATTGAGACTATAGTTCATCCACAAAAATTTTATATCGAGAATCCGCTGGTTACAAAAGGATATCAGTATGGTATGGTGCAAACAACTAAAGACACTCTCAGCTTCTATATTAATTCTTATAAAAATGAGCTTGCTGTTAAATTACCGGAGGACTGGTATTCAGACTGGCATAAAATAAAAGCATTGTATAATGGTAAGCAGATGAAATTATTCATTGATGGAGAAGAGTTAGGTTCAAAAGATTATGAACAGAAAATTAATTCTCTCCAATATCCTGTAAATATCGGAAGAGATTCATATAAAGATAATGATCAGCATCTCGGCTGGATATCAAATTTTATTTTTGATGAAGTAAAAATATTTGATGAAGAAATTAAATCAAATTCTCCGCCTCTTCTTTGGCTTAAATTCGATAGTATTTTAGATGGAGAGGATTATTTAACTTACGGAATAAGTCCTTTTTGCATCAACGGAATGGTTACAGCAGATAGGGAAGCTCAACCTGAACTTTGGCAGGCAAAACACAGCATGTCCCCGGTTCGCTTTTATTCGGAAAATCCTTCCGGTGGAATCTTTAATGCCGTTAACAAATATTCTTTTACAAACTTGAATGAGTTTGATATTGACTGGATATTGTATAAAGATGGGAGCATGGAGAAATCAGGTAATATTTATCTTGATGCTGAACCTCAATCTCAAAAACAATTTAGCATACCAATCCCGGATAATTTAAATAATCAGAGTGAATATATTGTTGAGCTTAGATGCAGATTGAAAAATGATGAACCTTTAAGGGAAAAAGGTTTTGAAGTTTATTTCCAACAATTTGTTTTAAATCTTAGAGAACATGTTGTCAAATCATCGAAATCGATTAATAAATCTAAGACAAAAATTATAGAGGATGATTCTATTTACACTATAATAGCTGGAAAAATAAAATACCGGATTGAGAAATCGACAGGGTCATTAGATCTTTTTGACAATGATAATTTATTAATATCATCCATGAATGCAAACGTATGGAGGGCTCCGATTTCAAACGAAAGATCCGAATGGGAAAATGCAGAATCCGATGAATGGTATAAAATGGGAATGAATGAATTGTCTAGCAAGGTTGATTCATTTGAAGTAAACATCCCGGAAGATTCTGATCGTGTTGATATCAGGATTAAATCATTTACTAATTTTTCAAGAAGCAGTGATTATGTAATTAATAATTTTGAATATGTTTTTTTGAATAACGGCTCAGTAAAAGTTAATCATAGGATGATCCCGCTTGGTAAATTTGATGTAAGCTGGCTGCCATGTATGGGTATTTCTCTTGAAATGCCTGACGAATATCAGTCTATTTCATGGTATGGCAGAGGACCTGAGGAAAATTATGTTGACCGAAATACAGGAACAAGAATCGGCATTCATAAAGCAATTATAGATTCAGTTCCGTTTCCATATATTCAGCCGCAGGCATATGGCAACTATTCCGAAGTTAAGTGGTTCGAAATAAAAAATCCAAACGGTAAGGGTATAAAGGTTTCAGCAGACAAGTTAATAAATCTTTCTGCAGTACCTTATAATAACCTGGATAGAGCAAAATATGTTTATCAATTACACAAAGATAAATTTTCGAAAATACAAATCAATTATGGAGTAACTGGTGTCGGTGATACACCGAATCCCACAATGCCTCAATACCGTGTATATCCGGAAGTATATTCAAATTCTTTTTCGATTACTCCTTTAACCGATAAGGAATAAATTAAATGGTTTTTAATGATATTAAAGGGAAGTATGCAATAGTTACAGGAGCATCCTCTGGAATTGGACAAGCAGCTTCAATTGGCTTATTAAAACAAAAAGCCAGAGTTTTTGGAATTGATTGCAGCAAAGCAACAATTCGTCATAAGAATTATTCCCATTATCAGTGTAACCTGAAACTGACGGAAGAAATAGAAAAGACGTTTGCTTTAATAAGGCAGAAGTCGGATTCAATTGATTACCTGATAAATGTTGCAGGAATTGATCCGGTAATTTCAGTTGAGGAAGGGGATGAAAGAAACTGGGATGACATTGTTAATATAAATTTAAGAGGTTATTATTTCTGTATCCGGTCATCTTTAACAATGCTGAGAAAGGGTGAGGGGAAAAGCATTGTGAATATATCTTCAATTAACTACAGATTGGGTGTTCCCGGAAGAAGTATCTATTCGGCTACTAAAGCTGGTATTATTGGACTGACAACAGGACTTGCAAGAGAACTGGGTAAAGATGATATCAGGATCAATTGTATTTCGCCGGGCTGGATCTTTACTGATCGTCAAAAAAAAGAGTACTTTGAAACTAAAAATAAAACGAGAGATAAAAAATATCTTAATAACCTGTTTTCAATGCAATCTTTAAAAATAAAAATTCAGCCGGAAGATATTGCTAATCATGTAATTTTTCTTTTATCAAATTCAAGCAGGGCTACAACAGGTCATAATCTTATTGTTGACGGTGGTTGGCTGTTGGAATAAATAAGGAATAAAAAAATATTAAAATAATTTTTAGATTAAACAATATTCAGGAAAGAATATAATATGAAAATAAATATATACTTAACGGCTTTCTTTTCCTTTTGTGTTATGAATGTTTTTGCAGATGCACCATCAAACCATCAGAAATTGTTAATGGATTTTAATTGGAAATTTATTCAGTCTGATATTAACGGAGCAGATAAAACAAATTTTGACGATTCAAACTGGCGTACATTAAATCTTCCTCATGATTGGAGTATTGAAGGAGATTTTAATAAAGACGCACCTGCCGCCGGAAATGGAGGTTACCTTCCGACCGGTATTGGATGGTACAGAAAACATTTCAATACATCAAAAAATGATCTGAGTAAAATAATCTGGATAGAATTCGACGGCGTTTATATGAATAGCGATGTATGGATAAACGGACATCACCTGGGAGTTCATCCTTATGGATATACAAGTTTTTATTATAACCTTTCACCTTATTTAAATGAAGGAGAAAATATAATTGCTGTACGGGTAGATAATTCTCAACAACCTAATTCACGCTGGTACACTGGTTCCGGAATATATAGAAATGTTTGGCTCGTAAAAATAGATCCGCTTCATATTGCCCATTGGGGAGTCTATGCTACAACTCCTGAAGCTTCCGAAGATTCAGCATTGGTGCAGGTAAGAACTAAAATAGACAATAACTATAAGATATTAAAAAAAGGAATTCTACAATCAATACTTACAGATAGAAACGGAAACAAAATTTCTGAAATCAAGACTCAATTTTCTTTAAATCCAGGTAAGATAATTGAACTTGATCAGAAATTAAAAATAAAGTCACCTCTATTATGGTCAATCCGTTCACCTTACTTATACCATCTTCAGCAAAATATTTTTGTTGGGAATGATATTGTTGATGATCTAACTACATCAGTAGGAATTCGTAAAATTGAATATGATGTTGACAAAGGTTTTTTTCTTAATGGTAAGCACATAAAGATGAACGGTGTCTGCCTGCATCATGATGGAGGATGTGTGGGAGCAGCGGTTCCTGTTGCTGTCTGGAAATACCGTCTCGAGAAATTGAAAGAAATGGGATGCAACGCGATTCGTACATCCCACAATCCGCCAGCTCCTGAATTTCTTGACCTATGCGATGAGATGGGGTTTCTTGTAATGGATGAGTCTTATGATGAATGGAAGATAGGTAAAAGAAAATACGGGTACCATATATATTTTGATGAATGGGGAAAGAAGGACCTTACTTCAATGCTTGAACGGGATAGGAATCATCCTTCAATAGTGTTATGGAGTGTGGGAAATGAAATCCCGGATCAGAAAACTGATGAGGGAGTAAAAACATTGCATACTCTTATCGATATATGTCATAATGTAGATCCTACAAGACCTGTTACTTCAGCTTGTGACAACATTGCTGCGGATGGCGGTGCGACGAAGATTGCATTTCTGGAAGGTCTTGATATAGTCGGATATAATTATGTCGATCGCTGGCACGAAAGAAGGGAATTATACTACAGTATTGATCGACATGATCATCCGGATTGGAAAATGATAGGTACTGAAAGTCAATCGAACAATGGAGGTATGAGGGGCGAGTATTCATTCGGTAAAGATTCTGTCTCCATCAATCCTAACTATAATTTCAGGATGATTGATCCTGAACAATTATGGAAATTTGTTCATATGCATGATTACGTAATTGGCGATTTTATGTGGACTGGAATTGATTACCTTGGTGAATCGTTCTGGCCATACAAAAACTGGAATTTTGGTGTCCTTGATCTTTGCGGATTCAGGAAAGACGGATATTATTTTTATCAAAGCCAATGGACAAAGAAACCGATGCTCCATCTTTTCCCTCATTGGAATTGGACAGGGAGGGAAGGGCAGATCATTCCTGTTTTATGCTATACCAACTGTAATGAAGTTGAATTGTTTCTTAACGGCAAATCTTACGGTGAGAAGCGGATTGAGTTTCCAAGGCAGGGGCATTCAGGTGCCTGGAATAAATATGCAAATCCTGTCGTAAATCCCACTACTGCCGATCTTCATCTTGAATGGGATGTTCCATATGAACCGGGTACATTAAAAGCGGTTGGGAAAATTGACGGGAAAATTGTATGCACCGAAGAAATACAAACAACAGGCAAACCGGCAGGCATACGTTTAATTCCCGATCATGATACAATAAGTTCAAATCATGATGAAGCCGCAAATGTTAAAGTTGAAATAATTGATTCAAATGGTAATGTAGTTCCTATCGCTGATAACCTTGTTAAGTTTTCCGTAGAAGGTAAAGGAAAAATTATTGGTGTAGGAAATGGTAATCCGCTGGATCATGATTCATTTAAAGCATCACAAAGAAAAGCTTTCAATGGTTTGTGTTTAGTGGTAGTTCAGACGACCGGTAAACCCGGGAAAATTAAATTAACAGCTATTTCAGATGGATTGAAAGAAGCTTCCATCACTATAAATGTTAAACAAGGTAATTCTGTTCCGGATTTACCATAATAAAAGAAATAAGAGGTTAGTATGGAAAAATCAATTCAGCATAGAAATATGGTTAGCAGAATTTTTCAAGTAACAGTTTTTTTGTTCTTATTTCTGGGATTAGCAAATTCCCAGAATAAGTTGTATAAAAATTTTCATCCTGGTGAGGTCTGGCTGGATACTAATGGAAAACCAATCAATGCACATGGCGGCGGTATACTCTACTACGATGATGTATATTATTGGTTTGGTGAACATAAAATTGCAGGCCCGATGGGTAATAAGGCAATGGTTGGAGTTCATGTTTATTCATCAAAAGATTTATATAACTGGACAGACCGCGGAATTGCTCTCCATGTTTCAGAAGACTCAACCAGTGATATAGCTAAAGGTTGTGTTCTTGAAAGACCAAAAGTGATTTCTAATGAAAAAACAAAGAAATTTGTTATGTGGTTCCACCTTGAACTGAAAGGACAAGGATATTCTTCAGCCAGAGCCGGTGTTGCTGTTAGTGATAATCCGGCTGGTCCGTATAAATATTTATATTCATTCCGCCCGGATGCCGGTAAATGGCCGTTAAATGTAACAAATGAGGATAAGATTACTTCAAAGAAGAATATTCTGAAAAGGGACTTTAAAGGCGGACAGATGTCACGTGATATGACTTTGTTTATAGACAATGATGGGAAGGCTTATCATATATATACTTCCGAAGAAAATCACACTACACATATTTCTTTGTTGACTGATGATTATCTTAAGCCAAGCGGGGTTTATAAACGTGTCTTTATTAACAGGAACATGGAAGCTCCTGCTTTATTTGAACATAGCGGTAAATATTTTTACATAGGCTCGGGAACAACAGGATGGGCTCCTAATGCCGCCAGATCAGCTGTAGCTCCTTCGATTTGGGGACCCTGGAAAGAGCTCGGCAATCCCTGTGTTGGAGAAGATAGTGCTCTCACATTTCATTCCCAAAGTACATATGTATTAAAAGTTCCGGGGAAGAAAAATGCATATATTTTTATGGCAGACAGGTGGCAGCCTAAAAATCCAATCGACGGTAGATATATCTGGTTACCGGTTCAGATTAAAGGAAACAAAATATTTCTACAGTGGAAAGACAGATGGAACCTAAATATTTTTAATAACTGAATTATAATAAATTGCATTGTTATAAATATATGTTGTAATATTATCCCGGTATATTGAGCAATCATTAAATGTTGATTTTAATGATTCTAATTCTTTTGAACAGTTTAGATCATTGATTTGCTCCTTGTAATAATCGAATATTGATTTTATATAAATTCTTGAAGGAGAGTAAATTAATTCTCCTGTATCAAGCATATTATATAATTGATATCTGAATCATTTTTCAAGTTAAATCTAAATAATAGTTCAATAAATACATATTTACATTTCATATGAAATTTTAAATGTTACATTTCTCCTTTCTTCAAAGCTGGCACCGCTGAAAAATGCTCCTTTTATCAAATGTGAATGATCGAACAAATTTGTTATATAAAATGACGGTTCAATTATATGATCATTACTTAAATAAAATTTATATCCGCCGGATATATTAAAGATCCAATATGGAGTTGTATGAGCTCCTTGATTAAAATCAAATAATCCGGTTTTAAAATTATAATTATCGTTGCCATTTGCTAATCCGCTTCCGTAGATTCCAACTAAATTGATAAAACAGTTTTTGGGCTGGTAATTAAATCCAACAACAGCAGATAACCTTCCATCATGATCTAAATCAAATGGAGAAGTGGAACTATCCGGAGGCAGGAATCCGCCTGATACCGGTCCGGTACCATATGCATGAATAATTGATGAGTTGAGATAACCTGAAAAAGGACTTTCAGGATTGCTGTAAGTCAAGCTCAATTCGATTCCGTTTACCTTTACTTTATTAATACTAACATTAACCCTGATTGTGCTTGAACCGAGAGTCTCATCATCCAAACCTGGTGAAGAATCCTTATGGAAAAAATCCAGTTTACTTGTAAAACCGTTCAGGAAATTGTGAGTAATTCCTGCTTCATATAAATTGTCTTTTTCAGGAAATGTAGTTCTGGCAGATTCACCAATGACAGTTGCAATTGAAGATAAGCCTTCGATATTTGTAGGTAAAAAAAGATGGTCGTAGCTTAAATATATTGTACTGAAATCATTTGGGAAGAAACTTATTTTTATCCTTGGACTTAGTTGAGTTTGAAGATTTATAACCGGGGCTATATGGTGATTATATCTTAATCCTGCTTCAATCCTGGTCCATTCAAACGGATGAATGTTGGCTTGCCCGAACAAACTGAAATCTGAGCCAGTAAAATTTGTATTGTTTGCAGGCCCATTTCCACTGTGATTCCTAAATTGAAAGTTTTCTTTACCGTTGGTTACACTTAAATTAAATCCTGTATTGAAAGCAAAATAATGTGATAGCTCTTGATTGTACTTAAAACGTATACCATAAGAAATAAAATTTCTATCCTGGTTAACAGTATACGCCGTTGAAGTATCAGTTCCAATGTATTGCACGGTTTGGTCATAAGGGCTGGTACCAAAAGTCAAGCCGCCTTCCCTGACATAAAAACCGGCAAAAAAATCGCTTGACTTATCTGTTTCTGTTGAAAAGATGTGATAATAAGAAATTGTCTGGAAAGAATTATAGCTTCCCTGGGTGTCAAAATTTATCCCTTCAGCAGAATCGAAAGGAATTTGAGTCTGTGTTTTGCTGTAATTTAAATTAGTAGTAAGATAATCATTTTCACTGAAAAAATAATCCATTTTACTATACAGGAAATAATCAAATCCATGATCATTGAAGAGCTGCTGTACTGGTTGATCAATTCTACGGTCTGTTTCCTGCCTGGCACCTGAAAAGAAATAGCCGAAAGCTCCGATATGATTACTGAATGAAATTCTCTGGCCGTTTGAGTTTAAGGATTTAAACGTTCCTACTTTTGCTCCAAGATTTTCATTGTTCGAAGTTAAATAACTACCGGCATAACTTGTCAGGCTTAGATGAAATTTACCTGGTGGAACCTGGTTTCTTATATCGATTATAGCAGCTGATTGTCCATATTCAGCAGGAAATCCCCCGGTATAAAAAGTAATATTTTTGATTACGCCCGGATCAACAACTTCATTTAGTCCACCGAAAACACCTAGTGGAATCGGAATCCCATCAATTATGTAAGAATATTCGCCATGCTGCCCGCGTATATGCACCTCACCAGTTGGAGCTCTCACTGCTCCGGCTAAATTTTCCTGTATAACTGTTGTCATTCTTTCGTCTGGGGCAGGATGAAATGTCTGTAGCTCCAGAGTTTTATTACCTGTTTTTAAATCAATAAAACTGGAAATATGAGGTTCTCTTTCCCCTGTAATAACTACTTCCTGTAATCCGATTATATTCTGTGGTAAAAGTAATTTTAGATAATCATGCTCTTTGTCTATTATAACAGGTATTGAATAAGGCTTATATCCCACTAATTGTGCCGTTAAATTATAATTGCCTTTTTCAATATCATCAAATGATGCAATTCCGAAGTGATCGGTTTCTTTTACATTAACGAATTTACCGTCTTTTTTTAAGATAAGTATAACAAATGCAAGCGGGGTATTTTGTACTGAATCAACAACAGTAATTTTATAATTGATTGTGTTCACATTTTTATCGCCACTTTTTTTATTCATTGAAGCATAAACATTAACATTTAATCCAAGTATTATAAGAAAAATTACTATATTGGTTTTGAAAAATTGATTTTTCGATTTAAATACTGCTTTTTCAGGCATATTAAGGAGTCTCCTTCTTATTCTATTATTCTATTTGAATTATAAGCAGCAGAAGTATGAATTGGCTAAACTGGAATTGATAAAATCAAGTATTACCAATCCAGCTTTTTTGAAAGTTTCTTCTGCAAGTGTGAAATTTTAGGTTAGGATAATTTTAAAGGAGGAGCTCTTAAGTGATGACTATAATTGAAATTTTGTTTTGATAATTTGCTGTTATAAACTAAAGAAAAATAAACTTTATGATTTGCTGCTTCTGAACTTAAAACCGGTACATAATTGATATTATTAATAGTATTTATAAAATGTGCAACAATACATTCACCGTTTAACTCGAAGTATTTATCAAATGGATTAGTAGTTTGATGTTCAGGAATTTGTTCTAGTTTAAATTTCCCTTGCTGAAAATCATAATGATGGTAGTGAAAAATTGTGAGCGATACTAAAATAAGATAAGCAGATAAGAATAAATAAGAATATAGTTTTGCATATTTATTTAAATAATTCATTTACTTGGAAGTTACCTGCATATTTTATTTTAAAATCTATTCAAAAATTTTTTAATTACAAATATCGCTTATCAAATGTATTTATAATAGAAAAAAGATTCATTAATTAAATCTATCATAATCGAGACCTGAAAAATATTTACATATCACCAGCATATTTTAAGAAATTAATTGGCCTTTAAGCTGCACTTGACAATTAACTTGTATTTATCTTTATATATCTATTTTAAAAGTTAATTGATATGTTTACCAGGTTAATAGAATTTACTAGCTCTCGATGCTTTAGAGTTCATACTATATTAATCAAATTAAATAGGTTTAGTAATGCGAAAAATATTTCCTTTCTTATTTCTTTTTTTAATTTTTTCAATTGCAGCCGGTTCTGCAGGTATTAATAAAAAGGATTCTGCAGAAGATATTTTAAACAGTTCACTTAAGCAGGCTAAAGTATCAAATAAACCTGTTATGGTAATTTTCCATGCATCCTGGTGTAAATGGTGCAGACATCTTGAAGATGCCTTGAATAGCTCCGAATTAAAAAAAATAATTAATGATCATTTTGTTGTAACATATATCGATGTGCTTGAACAAAAGGAAAAAAAGGAAGAACTTGAAAACCCCGGCGGAGAAAAAATTATGAATGACATGGGAGGAAAGCGAGCTGGACTACCGTTCTATGTTTTTCTTAATTCGAAAGGGAAGAGGATTGCTAATTCTAATGCAATGCCAAAGAACCAGAATATCGGTTATCCAGCATCCAAGTCGGAGATCACAGCATTTACGAGCTTATTAAAGAAAAGTTCACATAAATTGACTAATCAACAGATAACGGCAGTGAAAGATTATCTACAAAATGCCGCACCAAAGAATTAGAATATTTTTAGATATCTCTGAAGGAAATTTTAGGTCATTTCAATATTTCCCGGGTGTATATAGAATATTTGTATATAGGCAAAAAATATTTTTTTATTGCTCGATTTTGTATAAAGTTTATTCTTTATAATTTTATTACTAACAGTTTTAAATTTCTTTAAAAAGAAATTACACCAAAGTATTTAGACATATTCTGTTAAATAACAGGGCGGTTTCATATCTGAATATTAATTTACTTAATAATTTTATGAAAAAAACAACAACAATTCTTCTTTCCCTGATGCTTTTTGTTTCATTATCATGGGGTCAAACACTTAATAATATTCCTGATTCTTATAATGTAGTATGGAATAGTCAAAGTAAGAATTCATCGGAATCAATGCCTTGCGGAGGTGGCAGCATTGGACTCAATGTCTGGGTCGAAAATAATCAATTGATGATGTACATTTCAAAAAGTGATGCTTTCGATGAGAATAACGGTCTTGATAAACTGGGACGATTAAGAATAAAAATAACACCCGACCCTTTTAAGGATGCATCATTTAAACAGGAATTACTATTAAAAGATGGCTACATTAAAATTACTGCCAGAAAAGGAACCGATTTAACTAACATCAATATTTGGGTTGACGTTTTCAAGCCCGTTATCCACATAGATATTGCAAGCAATCTAAAAAGAACAACAACTGTGACTTATGATAGCTGGCGTACCAAAACTTTTAAGGAAAGACCGGGTGAGAATTTTCAAAATTCATATAAATGGGCGCCGTTCGATACAGTATATACCTTCAAGGATAATATAAATTTTCAGGATCATGGAGTCCTTTTCTATCATCGAAATAATTCATACACTGTCTTTGATGCAAATGTGAAACTCCAGGGCCTTGATAATGTAAAGAGTAGATTATTTAATCCCGTAAAAAATAATACCTTCGGCGGTCTCTTGGTTGGAAAAAATATGTTGCCATCCGGAAATACAAGTGGTAGATATATAGATACTGATTTTAAAGGCTGGTCGTTAAAAAGTAAAGGCCCGGTGCAAAAGCAAAATGTTTCTGTATACCTGCATACAAATCAAACAGCAACTATTGATGATTGGGAAAAAGAATTACAAAAAGTAGTAGATGAAGCAGAGAAGAATGAAAGAACAGACAGGCAGAAAAGTCTCGATTGGTGGCATCAGTTTTGGAAGCGGAGTTTTATTGTAATTCGTCCAGGTAAAAAGGAGTATAATGATCCTGTCTGGCAGGTAGGCAGAAATTATCAGCTATTCAGGTATATGCTTGGATGCAATGCCTATGGTTCATATCCTACAAAGTTTAATGGCGGATTATTTACATATGACCCGGTTTTTGTTGATTCTTCAAAACATTTTACTCCTGATTACCGGAACTGGTGCGGAGGAACAATGACAGCTCAAAACCAGCGTTTGGTGTATTTCCCTATGCTTAAAAGCGGTGATTTTGATATGATGAAGCCACAGTTTGATTTTTATTTGAATGCGTTGGGAAATGCTGAGATAAGGACTGAACAAGCCTGGGGGCATAAAGGTGCGAGCTTTACTGAACAGATTGAAGATTATGGACTGCCGAATCCTGCCGAATACGGCTGGGATCGTCCTAAGGGTTTTGACAAAGGTATGCAGTATAATGCCTGGCTTGAATACCTTTGGGATACTTCACTTGAATTCTGTTTCCAGATTTTGGAAACTCATCGATATGCTGATGCCGATATAAACAGGTATATACCTCTTATTGAAAGCTGTCTTACTTTTTATAATGAACATTACCAATATCTGGCGCGAAAACGGGGACATGATATATTTGATGAAAACGGTAAGCTTGTTCTTTATCCGACTTCAGGCTGTGAAACATTTAAAATGGCTTATAATTCAACTTCAACAATTGCAGCCTTAAAAACAGTATTGATTAACCTGCTTAATTTGCCGGCAAAATATATTAATGAAAAAGAACGTAATACTTTTACTGAAATGTTAAAGAGAATACCTCCTATAACATATACTCAACATGAGGGACATATTACAATAGCTCCGGCTGAAGCATATCAGCGCGTACAGAATGAAGAGTCTCCGCAGCTTTATCCGATTTTTCCATGGGGAATATTTGGTGTTGGCAAACCTGGTCTTGATACTGCAATTAATACCTGGAATTATGATCCGTTAGTTAAAAAGTTCAGAAGTTATGTAGGCTGGAAACAGGATAATATTTGGGCTGCTTGCTTAGGACTTACATCTCAGGCTGCTGATTTATGTGTAAAAAAATTGCATGATTCAGGACGGCGTTTCCCGGCATTCTGGGGACCCGGTTTTGATTGGACTCCGGATCATAATTGGGGCGGCAGCAGTATGATTGGATTGCAGGAAATGCTTATGCAGACTACCGACAACAGGATCATTTTATTTCCCGCATGGCCGAAGGATTGGGATGTACATTTCAGGTTGTGTGCTCCGAACAAAACAATAGTTGAATGTACATATAAAAATGGGAAAATAGAAAATCTTGTTGTTTTTCCTTCTACCAGGCAAAAAGACGTTGTTCTTATGAACAAATAACTATTTAAAGTACTTAAAAGTATGTTATACAAATCAATTTAAATAAATCAGGCTAACACTTTAGAATAATTAGATTTATATAGCAAGATATAATATTTTAGATATCTACTCTGTTTTTATTCAATGAAAAGGTGGAAAACTAAATCAGGATATGTTTTTAATTATAAATTTGAAAATTATATTTCTTAAATTAGTTATTTAAATAACAGTTGGGAGCTTTAACTTAATGTATGTACTTGAAGTAAAGAACTTAGTTAAAAGTTTCAATACGGTGATAGCCGTTGACGATATATCTTTTTCAGTACCAGAAGGTTCTGTGTTTGGTCTTATAGGAAGGAATGGTGCCGGGAAGACTACTACTATTAGGATGATGATGAATATTTATATTCCTGATTCCGGAGAGGTTATATTAAGAGGGACAAAAATCGGTCAGGAATTCAAAGATAAAGTCGGTTATCTACCCGAAGAACGAGGGCTTTATAAGAAAATGAAAGTTATGGAAACTCTTCTCTTTTTAGCTGAGTTGAAAGGGAAAACAGGCAAAGAGATCGAAAAGAAAGCAAACGAATATCTGAAAAAATTTGATCTAATTGAAAGAAAAAACTCCAAACTTGAAGATCTTTCAAAAGGAAACCAGCAAAAGGTTCAATTCCTTGCAACAGTACTTCATTCACCTGAATTTCTGATTCTCGATGAACCGTTTAGCGGGTTAGATCCGATAAATACAAATATGGTTAAAGAGATAATCCTTGAACTAAAACGCGAAGGCAAAGTAATAATATTTTCAACCCATCTTATGGATTTTGCCGAAAAGATGTGCGATCATATTGCGATGATTGATCATGGTAAAATAATACTCCAGGGAGCATTAAAGGATATAAAGAAAAAATTTGCTCAAAGAAATGTAAGTCTGAATTATGAAGGAGACTTAAGCTTCTTGAAAAATAATCCTATTATTGAATCAATAGAAGACTTTGGAAATTCAACAGGAATTAAAGTAAAAAGGAGTGAACAGATCCAGGAACTACTCAGACTGCTTATTGAAAATAATATTGTTGTAAATTCTTTCCAGGCAAATGAAATTTCGCTTCATGAAATATTCATTCAGCTTGCGGGTGCTTCTGCAAAGGAGGTTGAACATGTTTAATAAAAGAACTTTAGGAATAATTAAGAGAGAGTTAAGAGCACGGCTGTTAAGCAGGTCTTTTATATTAACAACTATTCTTATTCCCATTTTTTTGATGGGGATTCTCGCTGTTCAAACATTTCTTATTAAATACCAGGGAGATGAAAAATATACTCTTGAAGTTATAACTAATCAGCCGGAATTAACTCAGAATCTTAAATCTGAGTTCAATAAAAACGATCAGGTAAAAGCTGGAAATATTAAAATTATATATCTAACATTAGATTCATTAAAATTTGAAAATCATTTAACTGACATAAAGCCTGAAATACTTAAGAAAACAATTTCAGGTGTTTTATATATTCCAAAATCTGCACTAAATAACAAAGGGGTTCAATATTATTCATTAAACCCGAACAATTTTTCTCTCTTTAATAAATTGAAAAGCACGGTAAATAAAGTTCTGGTTGATAATTATTTTAAGGACAGAAAGTTAACAAATGAAGAAATAAATTTTGCCAGGAATGATGTTGATTTTACAGGTTTCAAAGTTACTGAAAAGGCTACTTTTGAAAAAACAGGTGAGGGAAATACGATCCTAGCATTTTTATTTACATTTCTTCTATACTTCGCATTGATATTAATAGGAACCATGATGATGCGTTCTGTAGTAGAAGAAAAAAGTAATAAGATTGTTGAAGTATTATTGTCATCTATCAGCAGTAAAGAACTATTAACCGGGAAAATCCTGGGTATGTCAATAACTTCTTTAATACAAATGGCGATATGGCTTTTGCCGGTATTCCTGCTGATTTCTACAACATGGTTTGCTCTGCCTCCGGAAATTACTTTAACTATTGGTTTTTCACATCTGTTTTATTTTTTATTCAATTTTTTTATTGCATTGATTACCTTTCTTGGTCTCTATGCAACTGTTGGGTCAATATTCGATAATGATCAGGACGCTCAGTCCGGGGGATGGCCGTTATTAATTTTAATTATGATTCCGTTTTTTATAGCGATAAGCATGATTTCAAATCCTGAAAGCAGCATTGCAAGAATTGCTTCATTTGTTCCTTTCGCATCTTTGATAGTTATGCCTGCAAGAATGACAATTCTGGATGTACCTTTATGGCAAATAGTAATGTCATCCATTATAAATGTTGTAGTTATGATTTCAATCTTCCCGATTGCCGGGAAGATATACAGGGTAGGAATCCTGAGTACTGGTAAAAAGCCAAAATGGTCAGAGGTAATTAAGTGGCTGAAGTATAAGTATTAAATTATTCCAATTTAAGAGATGACATCTTTAGAATAAAAATTAAACTTAATTTATATTGTAAAATTATCCTAAAACATTAAAAATGTCATCTCTTAGAGTTTCTGCATAATCAGATTACTACCACGCAAATCCAATATCAAATCTCAAAGCAGGTGCAAGTCCGTTATAACTATGGAATGTATCATCATCTTTTATCGAACCAAAATATTGGTCAATGCCAATACCTAAACCAAGCGCAAATTGATCTCCGGGAAACCATTGCCAGCCAATAAGAGTTCCAATTGAAAAGGGAGTACTTGATAAACTTCCTGCAGAAATATGATTTAAAGAAATATTCGGAGCTATATAAAATCCTCTCATATTATTACCTTTTGGATAAAATCTCACTTCCGCATTAAAACCAAATCCTGATAATCCAGAGATTGTGGGTATTTGAAAACCACCTCCGGCAATTACATTATCAGAGATTTTGTGGAAATATGATAAATTGTAAAACAATAAAAATTTCACAGGATTGATTACTATTAAATCGTTTCTCGTGGTAATATCTTCACTTTTTGATAATGAAATTGAAGAAATATAAGTTGTGTCCCCGGTTTTTTCATTTACTATTACTTTTACTTCGGAAGTTTTAGTTTGTGGGGTTATCGTGGTTAAAGAAAATAATATTAAAGCTGATATTGTAATTGTAAATTTCATTAAAGCCCTCGTTATTTAATGACGCAGGCTGACGACAATTTTGATGCCGGCTGTTTTATCTAAAATACTTCTAATTGGAAAGTGAATTAAAAAGATTACTCACAATAAACATTAAATAAGTAAATTTAATTATACATATTTGACTATATTTTTAGACAAATTTCTATCTCCATCATGTTAAGAAACCTTTCAGTATGATAAAATGTACAAATAAACGATTTTACTAAAAATTTATTGGAAGATTAGTTATTTTATAACTTGAATTTTTAGAAAGTATAATCAAATGAATTGTCCTGTTTGTGATACCCCGCTCATAATACTTGAACTAAATAATGTTGAAATTGATCATTGTACAAAGTGTCAAGGTATATGGTTAGATGGAGGAGAACTGGAAATATTATTGGAAAGTTCGTCTCATAAAAATGAACTTTTGACTTCTTTTATTGTTGACGAAAAAAATGTTGAAAAAAAATTTAAATGTCCTATCTGCCGAAAAAAAATGGATAAGGTACTTTGCGGGAAAGAAGAGAATATTTTAATAGATAAGTGCAGACTACACCATGGTGTATGGTTTGATAAAGGTGAACTGGAACAGCTTCTTGAATCAGGCGGATTAGATAAAGATGACAAAATTTTAAATTTAGTAAAAGAGATGTTTGGTCATAAATTAAAAATAAATTAACGGAGATTAATATGATACCTTTAATAGTAATTTTGGCAATAATTGTTGTTGCTATTCTAATGGTTGTATCCATGTACAATTCTCTTATTAGATTAAGAAACCAGGTTAAGAATGCATGGTCACAGATTGATGTTCAACTAAAAAGAAGACATGATCTTATTCCAAACTTGATTGAAACTGTTAAAGGATACATGACTCATGAACGCGAGACTCTGCAGAATATAACAAATGCACGCAGCCAGGCAATGAATGCAACCGGTGTGAAAGAACGTGCTCAGGCAGAAGGACAACTCAGCGGTGCGATGAGTAAATTTTTCCTTGTTGTTGAGAACTATCCTGATCTCAAAGCTAATCAGAATTTTCTGGCTCTCCAGGAAGAATTAACTTCTACCGAAAATAAAATTTCTTTCTCCCGTCAGAATTATAATGACCAGGTTCTTTTTTACAATAATAAAATCCAGGTTTTCCCGACAAATATTATGGCAGGTATGTTCAACTTTAAAGAAGAAACATTTTTCGAGGTTGAAGATAAAGCTGAAAGGGATGTACCTAAAGTTAGTTTCTCTTAATATTTATAAAGACTGTTTATATCATAAATTTTTGTGTATAGGTTATGTGGGAATTAATTCAATCAAATAAAAGAAAAACGATGATCCTGTTCTTTGGGATGGGAGTTGCATTAGTTTTACTAGGATACTTTATTGGAATTTACTTCTACCCTAATGGCGGAGGTATTTTCGGAATTGTATTTGCACTTTTGATATGGTTTATTTTATCAATGATTAGTTATACTGCAGGCAGTTCAATCTTACTTTCGGTTAGCAATGCTCAGGAAGTAACACCGGAAGTTCATCAACAACTATTTAATATAGTTGAAGAGATGCAGATTGCTGCTAATCTCCCAAAAACGCCAAAAATATATATCATTAATGATGCTGCACCAAATGCATTTGCTACCGGTATTAAACCTGAAAATTGTGCAATTACTGTAACAGCCGGATTACTTTCAAAGTTGAACCGGGATGAGCTCCAGGGTGTAATTGCTCATGAAATGTCCCATATAGCAAATCGGGATATCCTGGTTATGACATTTGCAGGAATTATGCTGGGAAGTATTGTTTTAATTTCCGAAATATTCCTAAAAGGTCTTTGGTTTACCGGAGGCTCTTCGGTTCGTTACCGTTCAAGATCTTCTTCAGACAGTGGTCAGGGACAAATTATAATAATGGTTGTGGCAATAATTGTTGCTATTCTCGCTCCAATTGCAGCTCAGCTTCTTTACTTCGCTATATCAAGGAGAAGGGAGTACCTGGCTGATGCAAATGGCGCAAGACTCACAAGATACCCGAAAGGATTAGCATCAGCTCTTGAAAAAATATCCTCAACAGACTTGGATTTAAAATCGGCAAATAAAGTAACTGCACCTATGTTCATTGTTAATCCCCTGAAAAAAAAGGGGATGAAACTTTCAGATTTAACAAGCACACACCCCCCAACATCTGAAAGGATAAGGATACTACGGAGTATGGCAGGAGGAGTTAATTATGTTAATTACCAAAATGCATTTAACCAGGTAAAAGGGAAGAACTCTGTTTTGATACCGGCTGCCGCTTTAGCTGATAACACAAAAATTGATATCAGAAAAGCTTCTTCTGAAATTGAATCTCATGACAATGTAAAAGAAAAAAGAAGCTTGGGAGATTTAATGATGACCATTAATAAATATGCATTTATTGTCTGTGCATGCGGTTTAAAAATGAAAGTCCCGCCTGATTATAAAGAAAAATCTATTACCTGTCCCAAATGCGGTCGGGTAAATGAGATTCCACTTGAAGATATATCAACTATTTCAAAAGCTGTTCAAGGAGTTAAAATTTAAATTAAACACTTTATAGAAATTTGAATAAACTAAAATTTTCTACTTGCGTCTCATAAAGATTAGAATGTATTTTTCATTCTTTTTTAATGACCAACAGATTTTATCTGTTAGTTTTTAATTAATTATAACTTCGACTACACAACCGATTTATCGGTTTATAAATTTCCCCCAATAATAATACAGTAAAACGATTAAAACCGTTTAACGAGAAAAGTTTTCCCTCTTTATGCCAATAGATAAAAGAGGTTGTTGCAGATCTTTCATTTCGTCCAAAGGGAGAAATCTTTTCTTAGAAAAACGTAAGATCTCTCGGTTCAAGACTTCCTCGAAATAAAATTTCCAAATTTGTGCAACAGACTCTAAAATCAATTGTTTAATGAAATCTCATCAATATTATTATCCTAGAATAGTCAATAGGAAAAGATATCTAATGACCGCCATTAGAAAGATTAAGAGCTAAGATATTTATAAACAATAAGTTAAGATATACTCGACTATCAAAGCAATAACAAGTATCTTTGTAAGAAAAACAGACAAACAAATGGAACTAAAAATAGAGTTTACCGACAAAGAAATCACTCCTTGGGGCGGAATGATTTTGATGAAAAAGTTGATAGAGAAGACAAAGATAAACGAAGTATTAGAACGGCTTGCATTACCTTCACAGAATTCAAATCGAGGTTATAACCCAATACAGTTGATAAATAATTTTTGGGTAAGCATATGGAGCGGAGCCAGCCGGTTTGAACATTTAGAAGTGACAAGAATGGACAAAGTGATTCAAAAGATATTTGGATGGAAGAAGATGGCGGGTCATAAGTCCTTCCAAAGATATTTTAAGAAATTCGGACAAGCAGATAACCAACGTGTATTTACCGAGTTGTTCAACTGGTTCTTTAAGGAGATAAAATTAGACAACTACACATTAGATTTAGATTCGACGATACTGACAAGATATGGAAAACAACAAGGAGCAAAGAAGGGATATAATCCAAAGAAGCCAGGAGGCAATAGTCATCATCCGTTGATAGCCTTTGTAGCAGAAGCAAGAATGACGGTAAACTTCTGGTTAAGGAGTGGTAACGCATATACAACAAATAACTTCTATAATTTTCTGGAAAACACCTTTGAAAGATTAGCAGGAAAGACAATAGGATTGCTAAGAGCAGACAGCGGATTTTATGATAAAAAGATATTCGAATACTTAGAAAATCGGTTAAAAGCAGTTAATTACATAATAGCGGCAAAGTTTTACAGACCACTAAAACTTGCCATAGCCAGAGAAAAGACATATTGGAGATTAGAAGATGGCATAGAGATAAGCGATACGATGTATCAAAGTCCGGGTTGGGAAAAACCAAGACGTATGATAATAGTAAGACAAGAAATAAACTTACGCCCGAAGTCAACAGGCAAACAGTTGCGGTTATTTGGAGAAGAAGAAGTATATAAAAATTACCGGTATAGTTGTTTCATAACCAACCTTACATTATCGGCAAAGATGATATGGGACGCATACCGAAACAGGGCAGATGCAGAGAATCGGATAAAGGAATTGAAGGAAGATTTCGGAGCGGGTAGTTTTAATGTAGATAATTTCTTTGCAACAGAGGCTGCATTAAATTTTGTAATGATGGGATATAATTTAATGAGTTTATTCAGACAAGCAATACTAAACACAAAAACGCATCAGCAATTAAAAACACTACGATACAGAGTTTTTGCAATTGGATCCTATATTACAAAAAATGGTAATGATAGAATCTTAAAATTATCACTGGCAATGAAACGACGAAGTTGGTTTGAAGGAATTTGGTCTAATACAAACCTCTTCAGATGGCCGTTTGTTGTATCAAAAGAAAATTCCTAATGACAATTCTGGGTTTATAGAAAAACATACAATAAGATTTTAACGATCAATTTTAAAGTTTTTCATCTAAAATCTTTTTAGTTTTATGTTATAAATTAAAAGGGAATTCAGTAACAGGGAAGGTTTTGTGATGTCACATCAAAACTTAATGCCAAAATTAGGATATAGTATCATTGTTATTTCATTAACATTTTTATTTCAAGCCGGATCATTCAATTTATCAAAACATAGATCAAAAATTAATAATTCAATAAAAGACTCTATAAGTACTGAGACACAGAATTGTATCGATTGTCATCTGAGCGTTACACCTGGAATTGTTAAAGATTGGCAAACCAGCAGGCATTCCAGGGTTATAATAAAAGATGCCATGTTAAAACCAACTCTGGAAAAAAGGATATCAGCCGAAATAATTCCTGAAAAATTGCAGGATCATGTGGTCGGATGTTATGAATGTCATTCACAAAATACCGGAAAGCATAAAGACAGCTTTGAACATTTCGGATATACAATTAATGTTATAGTTACTCCTAATGACTGTTCAACATGCCATCCTGTAGAAGTATCGCAGTACCAAGACAGCAAGAAAGCAAATGCTTACGATAACTTAATGGCAAATCCTGTTTATCACCTTCTTGTAAATACAATAAACGGCACTCAAAAAATCAGTAAAGATAAAATGATCTCGGAAAATCCCGGAGATGTTACTCTAAATGAATCGTGTCTTGGTTGTCATGGCAGCATTGTTAATGTCATTGGTTTAGATACAATTCAAAGTGATGCGGGCGATGTTGTAATTCCAAAGCTTTCTAACTGGCCGAATCAAGGTGTTGGCCGTATAAATCCTGATGGTTCAAAAGGCAGTTGTACCGCATGCCACACACGTCATTCTTTTTCTATTCAGACAGCCAGGGAGCCATATACTTGTTCTCAATGTCACCTTGAACCTGATGTACCTGCATGGGAAATTTACCGTGAAAGCAAACACGGGAATATTTTCTTCTCAGATAATAATAAGTGGAATTTAACTAATGTCCCGTGGAAAGTAGGGACTGATTTTCAGGCACCTACCTGCGCCACTTGTCATAACTCTTTACTTGTTACTCCCGATAATACAGTTATTGTAGAAAGATCTCATGATTTTGGAGCCAGACTATGGGTTAGAATATTCGGATTAATTTATTCACATCCTCAACCCAAATCGGGTAATACAAGTATTATAGTAAATCAGGACAATTTACCTTTACCAACTACTTTTTCCGGTAAAATAGCTGAGAAATATCTTATTGATTCTAATGAAATGACAAATCGAATGAATAAAATGGAATCTGTGTGCAAATCATGTCATAGTACTAACTGGACAGAAAATCATTTTATCCACCTGGATTCGGTTATTGTGCAGACTGATGAAATGACTAAAACAGCAACACAGCTAATTTCAAAAGCCTGGGAAAAAGGACTGGAAGATCAAACAAATCCATTCGATGAGGAAATTGAAAAAATGTGGATTGAACAATGGTTATTTTATGCAAATACAGTGAGATATTCAGCCGCGATGACGGGAGCACCGGATTACCAGGCTTTTAAACACGGCTGGTGGAATATGACAAAGAATATTGAACATATGAAAAATGCAATTGAGGTTAAGGCTTTACTTAAAAAATCCGAAAAATGATAAATTCAATATTTACTTTCTGAAATGTTTGAATCATGTTAATAGTATTCATATACAGTTAAAAAAATGATTACTATTTATAGTTAGAATCATATAATACTATTTCAAGAGGAGCATTTTCTTCGTATCAAGGAAATTACCAGTTGTGATCCGGTAGAAGTATATACCGCTTGGCAAGTTTGATGCATTCCAGGTAATTTCATAATTACCCGGCTGTTTTTCTTCATTAACAAGTGTTGCAATCTCTTTACCAAGAGTATTATAAATTTTAAGTGTAACAAATCCTGTCTTAGGAACTTGAAACCTGATTTTAGTAGAAGGATTAAACGGATTAGGATAGTTCTGACTTAATTCATAATTGTCCGGTAAATAATGGGAATCAATAATACCTGTGTAAATAATGCCGGTTACAAGTTCTCCTAAATATCTGTAATTACCGTTATAATCGATTTGTTTCAACCTGTATCTATAAACTTTATTTATAGGATCTAAATTATTATCAATAAAAGCATACCATTGATTATTAAAACTGTTTCCAGTCCCTTCCGTAAATCCTATCTTCTCCCAAACTCCGCTATTCGGGGTAGTTCTTTCAATTTCAAATCCATAGTTGTTTAACTCTAAAGTTGTTTCCCATGCGAGTATAACACTATCCTGATTAACTACCGGATAGAATTTTTCAAGTCTGACTAAACTAAGATTATCAAGCAAAACCTTCAGAGTATCATAAAAGAGATTTGCCATTTTTATGTTACCGCTTTTATTCGGATGCAAATAATCAAACATATCTCCATCACTATAGGGAGCAGTAGTGTCTATATTGTAGATAAAACCGGCATCATTTTCCATATCAACAATTTTTAATTTATCTCCGTTACTTACTCTTCTTTCAAACATTTTTTGGATATTGTTATTAAAAGTAGTTGATATTGAACTATTCGGTACTCTATTTATAATCTTTGCCAGAATTACCCATATTTGAGTATTTGTTGAATCTTCGAATTCATCTATGTAATTTAATAAATCTTCAAGATAGCTGGTTGTTGTATCCAGATTATTCGTACCAATGTGCAGTAAAATTATATCTGGCGTGTAATAATTCAAATAGGGTCCGTCAGTTATAGCATTACCGAGTCTATCATTCCCGGTTTTAATTAAATTTAATATTTGTAATGTTGTGTAGCCTGGGAATCCGGCATTATCAGAATCGAATTCCGGGACTGCTCCATAACCTGCTGAATCACTTCCGATAAAATCAATTTTATATCCGGCTGTTTGTAATAATAACCACAAAGGTTGTCTATACCCGGTGAGCAGTGAATCAGGCCGCGGATCGGCACTAAAACTGTCCCTGGTAATTGAATCACCTAAAGGAAGAATTCTAACTCCCTGAGCGTTTAAAACAAAGTTGAATAATATTATAAAAATTAAACACTTAATGATCATGATTATGAATTTAAATATTTTCCCTTGAACTATTTTATTCCCCATATTAATTAAATTTATATTACAAATTTACTACCAGTATATATAAAGATCTTAATATATTGTATTATTATCAAATAAATAAATTTCTCAATATTTTGATAATAACTAAATTTGTATTTGGTATAAATTTTACTTTATTAGTGTTAAAATTCAAATAAAATTGAAAAACAAACAATTAATTCTCTAAAATTCTTTATATTAATTTTAGTGCTATGTCATATTATTAGAATTTGTAGAGATTTGAGACAGCGTTACATTAATTTTAATTGCTGCTAATTCAAAATGAAAAGCTCAATAATTCTAATACTATTTTCCATTTTATCAGCTTTATTCATAAATAATTGTGTTGATGAAATAGTTGTTAATGGACCAAAAAACCAGGGGAAACTGGTTATAGCTTCAGATCCTGCCGGAGCCCGCATATTTTTTATGGGGACAAATACGGACAAGGTAACTCCTGATAGTATTTTAGGCTTGGAAAGCGGTACTTATGAAGTAACACTTAAAAAAGTAGACTGCTGCGATACAACATTCAATTTAAAAGTTTATGATAAACTGACAACATCAATAAATGCAAAATTAATAAAGCAAAAAACATACGGCAATTTATTCCTTGAATCAATTCCTGCTGGAGCCGCGATTTATTTATCAGGGATTAATACAAATAAGGTAACCCCTGATACCATAGCTAATTTAGAGACAGGTAATTACGAGGTAACTTTAAAGAGAAAAAATTATCTGGACACTACATTCAACATTAATATATTTAAAGATTCAACTACTTCATTTTCTATTCAACTGACACAAAAGCCGCCGGGGATAGGTAATTTATTTATTGAATCAGTTCCGAATGGAGCAAATATTTATTTATCCGGTGAGGATACAAAAAAAATTACTCCTGACAGTATATTAAATTTAACAGAAGGAGATTACCAGGTTATTTTATCAAAAGAAAGTTATCTGGATACTGCTTTTAATGTAAATATAAAAGATAGTGCTACTACATCAAAAATAATTACTCTTAAAAGTACAAAAACAACCGGGAGTGTTTTTTTACAATCTGTACCGAACGGTGCTCAAATTTATATATCCGGGACTAATACAAATAAAACTACACCTGAAGGTATAATTAATCTTAAAGAAGGTGATTATGAATTTACATTGAAACTCCCGGGATATAATGATACTACCTTTAATGTGGATATAATTAAAGATAAAAGAGTAGATAAAACAATTATTTTAAAAAAGGATTCAGAATCAGGTAGTGTTTCTTTAGAATCATCACCGACCGGGGCGCAAATATTCTTAGAAGGTATAAATACAAATAAACTAACACCATCAATTATTGAAAACCTTGATGAAGGCTCACATCAGTTTACTTTGAAATTAAGCGGGTATAATGATACTACATTTAATATAAATATTATAAAGAACCAGCAGGTAAATAAAAATATAACTTTAACCAGGCATTTAAATATAGGGAGTTTAATCTTGCAATCAACACCATCCGGAGCACAAATATTTTTAGAAGGTGTTAATACTAATAAGTTTACTCCCAGTACTATTGAAAATCTTGAAGAAGGTTTGCACCAGGTTACTTTAAAGTTGATCGGATACAGAGACACAACATTTGATGTAACAATAATCAAGGATCAACAGGTAAACAAGAACGTTACATTAACACAACAAATTAATACCGGCAGCGTACTATTACAATCGACACCAAGCGGAGCGCAAATATTTTTAGATGGAACCAATATCAGCAAACTGACACCATCTACAATTCAGAATATTGGAGAAGGTTTACATCAATTTACACTGAAACTTAGCGGGTATAATGATACAACTTTCAATATAACAATAATTAAAAACCAGCAGGTAAACGAAACTATAATCTTAACTAAAGAAATTACTACTGGAAGTGTCTTTTTACAGTCATCACCGAGCGGAGCTCAAATATTTTTAGATGGATCCAATACCAGTAAATTGACGCCATCAACTATTCAGGATGTTGAAGAAGGTTTGCACCAGTTTACCCTAAAACTTAACGGGTATTACGATACAACATTTAATGTAGCAATCATCAAGGGACAGCAGGTAAGTAAGACTATAACACTGACCGAAGAAATTACTACCGGAAGTTTACTTTTACAGTCATTACCGAGCGGAGCTCAAATATTTTTAGATGGGTCCAATACAAGTAAATTGACGCCATCGACTATTCAGGATCTTGAAGAAGGTTCGCACCGGTTTACATTAAAACTTAACGGGTATTATGATACAACATTTAATGTAACAATCATCAGAGGAGAACAGGTAAGTAAGACTATAACACTGACCGAAGAAATTACTACCGGAAGTATACTTTTGCAGTCATTACCAAGCGGAGCTCAAATATTTTTGGAAGGAACTAATACGAATAAAGTAACACCTTCAACCATTCAGGATCTTGAAGAAGGTTCGCACCGGTTTACATTAAAACTTAACGGGTATTATGATACAACATTTAATGTAACAATCATCAGAGGAGAACAGGTAAGTAAGACTATAACACTGACCGAAGAAATTACTACCGGAAGTATACTTTTGCAGTCATTACCAAGCGGAGCTCAAATATTTTTGGAAGGAACTAATACGAATAAAGCAACACCTTCAACCATTCAGGATCTTGAAGAAGGTTCGCACCGGTTTACACTAAAGCTTAATGGATATAATGATACAACATTTAATGTAACAATAATCAGGGAGCAGCAGATAAGTAAAAATATAACTCTAACCAAAGAAATTACTACCGGAAGTCTTTACATCTCTTCAGAACCAAGCAGTGCAGAAATATTCCTGAATAATAACAATACAGGAAATACCACACCTTCCACGATTTATGATTTACAAGAAGGAAGTTATTCATTAACATTAAAATTAAATTATTACAAAGATACCACTGTAAATGTACAAATTGTAAGGCAGCAATTAACATCAAAGAATATTATTCTTACGGAATCAAATCCGGTTATAGTAGATCATATCTCTACCAGAATATATATAAACCAAATACGGTTTTCATTTTCTTTTAACCAGGATGTTTTACTTGGTAAAGTTGAAGTATTTGAACCTAATAATAGTGGAAGCCAAACATTTAATTTTTCAAATCAGAATATTAAAAAGAGGGATAACACTTATATATATTACCCAAAAGTGCTAAAAGGGACTTGGAAACTGATTTTCTATGGGACCAAAGCTAAGGACAGCCAAACAGATTTTATTATTGAAACAGAGTTGGAAGTTAATTAATAAGAATTTTATTCTGAATATTTTTTAGGATATTCAAAAAAGCTCAACTTGCAATTTGAATCATTAAGATCAGACCAATTATCAATTTTACAAATCAAAGATACTATACCGCAAGTCGGAATATCATAAACATTTCCCGAAGTTAAAAAATTAGCTAAATCAGTTAGGCCCGGGTTGTGTGAGAAAAGCATTGCTGAATTAAAACTATTATCAAATTGATAAATTACCCTCAAAATATCGTTTTTGCCTGCATCATATAATTCCTTTTCAACCAAGATCTGCTCTTTTTCCATGTCCATTTCATTACAAAATATTTTTGCAGTTTTAAATGCTCTTTCTGCAGGACTCGTAATTATTAGATCGGGTTTTGTATTTTTCTCTTTCAGTAATTTCCCCATGAACGGAGCATCTTTTTCTCCCCGCTTATTTAAAGGTCTTTCAATATCTTTTAGATTGTTTTTATCCCAGCTCGATTTTGCATGCCTAATCAGATAAATCTGTTTCATTTTAAAAACCAATTGTAATTATTAAACAAAATAAACATTTTAGTTTAATAAAAAACAAGTAAATGTGAGCTTAATTAAATAATAAATATTTGCCTTCCAAAAAAATGAATTATATTTTAATAAAGATCAGGAATTCAGATTGATTATTAATTTCTTTTAAATTCGTCACTCATAATTTGAGAATATCTTGATTCGAAATTCTTTAATATCAATTATTCTATTATTCCACTTATACGGATGCAATAAAGGCTTAAGCCCTATCTCTGCCGAACAGAAGGCAGGTTTTAGCGGGAAAATTACTTTTGTTGGTAATTGGCCGGAGGGAGTAACAAGAACTCATATAGTAGTGTTTCAGCATGAATTAAAATCATCTACAGATTTCAATATTATAAATTTAAAATATGTAAGTCTTGAAATACCTTACGGAGTTAAAACTTATAATTTCAATTCAACTGATTCATCTTATATTCCAATAGTAGCAGGTACATATGAATATGTCGCCGTAGCTCAATCAAAGACACCGGATTTGTCTTTAAACCGAAGTGATTGGTCTGTCGCCGGTGTTTATTACAGTAATAACGATACTACTAAGCCGGGTATTCTGGAGATTCCTGAAAATACCCTCATTAGAAATATAAATATTGTATGCAATTTTAATAATCCTCCACCACAGCCGCCGGGAGGTAAATAATGATTGCTGTAAAAAAAAATAGTTTTTCTTATAAGTTTTTTTTACCAAAACCTGCCTGGTCAAATAAGACTCACTTCATAAAGTTTCTTCTATTGTTAAGTTTATTTTTATCAGTAAAAGCTTTCTCGCAGAATTATGAAATTAATGGTACAGTAAAAGATACTTCTGGTAATCCGTTAAGTGAAGTAAATATTGTTATCATTGGCCGGGATATAGGTGCAGCTTCAAATGATGAAGGGAAATTTTCGATAAAAAATATTAAACCGGGGGATTATCAAATTGAAATCTCGAGCATTGGTTATCAGCCTTATACAAAAGAAATCAAAATAACGAATAGTTCTCTAACAGTTAAAGCTGTCCTTCATGAAAAGCCGGTTGAAACAAACCAGGTAATTGTAACTGCCGGAAAACACGAACAGGAAATTTCAGAACTTCCTGTTAGTGCCGAAATAATCCCGTCAAAGGATTTGGCAGAAAGAAATATTTCCAATTTGAGATATGCTTTGAAATATGCTCCCGGAGTAAATATGGTTGAGGACCAGGTTAGTATCAGAGGTTCAAGCGGATACAGCAGAGGTGCAGGGACAAGAGTTTTATTAGCACTGGATGGAATCCCTTTTTATACGGGAGATACAGGTGAAATCATATGGGAGATTATACCTGTCACCGAGATTCATCGGATCGAAATTATAAAAGGTGCTGCCAGTTCATTATACGGCTCATCGGCTATAGGTGGTGTTATAAATGTTATTACAAAAGATATAACTAAGAAGCCCTTTACCTATTTTAAATCATATATTGGTAGTTATGATGCAACTTCCAATGATGAATGGAATTGGTGGGGAAAGGGAAAGTATAGACTTTTCAACGGACTCACACTTTCTCATTCAAATACAATCGGAAATTTTGGTTTTACTCTTGCTTTAACAAGAATTGAAGATTCGGGTTATAAACAAAGCGGATTTTTTAAAAGATATGTAGGCTACTTTAAGGGTAAATATAAATTCTCCCGACTGTCCGATTTGACTATTTTTATAAATTCAATTAATCAACGAAGCGGAAATTTTATTTACTGGAAAAATATTAATCATGCTTTGGTTCCTCCCGATGCAGACCAGGGACAAAGAACAATGTCAAACAGGTACATGTTCGGATTAAATTATAAAAGTGTTTTCTCAAAGGATTTTTCAATAAATGTTCGTTCATCTTATTACAACACTAACTGGAGTGACCAGACAACTTCGCATAACTCATCTACTACAAATTTATATAGGACTGAAATTCAAGCTAATAACAAGATATCAAATAATTTCATTTTAACATCGGGAATTGAGGGAACAGCTTCAAACGTTAATTCCAATATTTTCGGGAAACCAGCTGCTAACGGATTTGGTGCATACTCGCAGGCAGATATTAAATTTAATTTCCCTTTATCTTTATCTGCCGGGATAAGATATGATATAGATAAGATCAAAACTCTTGAAACTTTCGATGCTGTTTCACCAAAATTTGGTTTGAATTATAAACTCTCGGATAAACTGATTTTGAGATCTTCATTGGGAACCGGATTTAGAGCCCCATCATTAGCTGAAGCTTTTACATCAACAACCGCTAGCGGTATAATTGTCAGACCTAATCCTAATATAAAACCAGAACATAATTTTACTTTTGAAATTGGTGCAAATTATCAGGTATGGAATAATCTCAATATTGATGCTGCCGCATTTAATAATGAGTATTTTGATTTTATTGAACCAGAGCTTATGGTAGATTCACTTGGAGTAAGCTTTGGACGTTTCGATAATATTTCGCGTGCCAGGATACAGGGATTTGAGATCGATACAAAATATAACATTATTCCAGATAATTTAAATCTTTCTCTGAGCTATACATATTTGTGGGCAAGAGATCTAAATACACATAAAGCATTAAAATACCGTCCAAGACATATGTTTTATGTGAATTTAGATTATAAATTATCTCCCTTCGAGTTCGGGAGTGATTTTCGCTATTTAAGCAGAGTAGAGGAGATTGATAATTTATCGCAATTCATAACTGATGGGAATCAAAGAGTTGCTATTTATGTACTTGATTTAAGAACCGGATATAATTTTATGACTTTTAATGTTCCGGGAAGATTATTTATAAATGTTAATAATGTTTTGAATTATTATTATGTAGAATTAATTGGTAATATTTCTCCGATTAGAAATGCCTCTTTAAGTTTGGAATTGTTTTTTTAAAAGATAAAAAACACAAGTAAAAAGAAAAAAGCAGTGCCTGGGAACCTTGTATCTTTTTACTTTAATCTTGTTTCTTTAAAAGAGATATTGTTATTTGGTCTTATAAAATATAATATTAGAATAAAGTATACTTAAATATTTAAAAATAATATGTTAATAGATACTCACGCTCACTTGTTTTTTCCTAATTTTGAAAATGATGTAGATGAAGTAATAAATAGAGCACAAAATCAGGGAATTGATTATATAATTGTTCCTGCTACAGATATTAAAACTGCGTACCAGGTTTTGGAATTATGCGATAAATATGATTTTATTTATGGAGCAGTCGGAGTGCATCCTCATGATACAAAAGATTGGAATTCAACCCTGTTAAATGAAATTAAAGAATTAGCAAAGCATAGTAAGATTGTTGCAATCGGTGAAATAGGGTTGGATTATTATTATGACTTTTCACCTAAGGAAAAACAAATTGAAGCTTTTAAATCTCAGATTAATTTAGCTATTGAATTAAATCTTCCGGTTGTAATACATAACAGGGAGTCAGATGAAGACATGTTGAAAATTATTAAGGAATTTTGCGGCTCAGGATTAAAAGCTCAGTTCCATTGTTTTAGTTCTCCTCTTGAATATGCAAATGAATATATAAGGATGGGGCATTTCGTTTCGTTTACTGGAAATATTACTTTTAAAAAAGCAGATGAACTCAGGAAAACGTTATCAAAAATCTCTCTTGAGCATGTAATGATTGAAACGGATTCTCCGTTTATGACACCCGTTCCTCATCGCGGAAAAAGAAATGAACCGGCATATGTTAAACTTGTTGCTGAAAAGATTGCGGAAGTTCATAATTTGAGTGTAGAAGATATTGCCCGTTTTACATCATACAATGTTTTTAAAATGTTCGGAATAGGGAGTAAGCCAGGTACGAGTTTTACATATAAAATTAGAAATTCTCTTTATATAAATGTAACCAACAGGTGCAATGCCGATTGTGTTTTTTGTGAAAGGAAAGGAGAAGCAGTACGGAGCGGATATAACTTAAAGATGAGCAAAGATATGGAACCCCCTGCAGCGGTTTATATTAAAGAAATATCGGATCCTAAAAAATACGATGAAATTGTGTTCTGTGGTTACGGTGAACCTACGATAAGATGGGACATTGTGAAACAGGTTGCTGCTTATGTGAAAGAAAATGGAGGGAAAACCAGGCTTAATACAAATGGTCACGGTAATTATATAAATCATAGAGATATTACACCTGAGATGAAAGGGAATATAGATAAAGTGTCTGTTAGCTTGAATACTTCCGATCCTGAAGAATATGCAAGGATTTTTCGTGTTGATAAGAAATTATTTGACGAAGCAATAAAATTTATACAAGGCTCAAGAGAATATACTGATAAAGTTATTGTTTCAATTGTTGATTATGATAATGTCGATCAAAATAAAGTAAAAGAACTTACTGATGAATTCGGAGTAGAATTTAGAGTTCGTGAATATTACTAAAATAAATTTGTGCCAGTTACCTTAATGTGTCTGGCTCATTCAACGTCCCAATTATATAAATGCCATGAATAGTTTTAATAAACTTCTTATTATAATTTTTATTTATAATATTTTTATATTTTCTCAGGAAAATGAAAACCAACTAAAATACCGGTTAGATTCCCTCTTATCTGATAAATTCTTTCAATCTACTTTACCGGCTGTTGATATTTATGATCTGACTTCTGGTGAAAGTTTATATCAAAAAAATGAAAAGATGCTTTTTAATCCTGCATCGAATATGAAGATATTAACTACAGTCTCCGCACTGTTATTTTTAGAGCCTGATTATAAGTTTTATACATCTCTATATTATTCCGGTAATATTTCAAACAATGTACTAAACGGTGATTTGTATGTTATAGGGAGAGGAGATCCGATCTTTAAAAGCAGTGATCTAGATTCCTTGGTTAAAGAAATAAAGAATAGGAGAATTAAGGAGATCAATGGGAATATTTACGCGGATATTTCCTGGAAAGATTCAGTATACTGGGGAAATGGATGGATGTGGAATGATGATCCTTCAACAGATGCACCTTATCTTTCCGCATTAAATATAAATGAAAATTCTATCGAAGTTTATGCATCTCCCACTAGTTTCGGCAAAAAAGCCGATATTTATTTAAAACCCGAAACATGGTATGTGGATATTATAAATAAAACTATTACTACATACAGCGATAGTAATGATGACTATAAAGTTACCCGGGATTGGATGGATAGAAAGAATACAATTATTGTATCCGGTTTGGTTAGCAGCAATACAAAAACAGATTCTGCTAATTTATGGCAGGGAGTTAATATTTTAAATCCGCCTATGTATTTTATTACACTTTTTTATGAAGATCTTATGGCAAACGGAATTAAAGTAGATGGAATTAAAGGAATAAAACAGACTCCTGATAATGCTGTCCAATTTCTGAATTATTATCATACACTAGATTCCGTAATTGTAAATACAAATAAACCAAGTTATAATCTTGGTGCCGAGATGCTCTTATACGCTCTTGCTGCAAAAGATAGCGGTAGCCCCGCAGTTGCCAAAAATGGGATAGCTTCTCTTAAAAAATTAATTTCTACTATTGGATTGGATCCGGAAAATTACAGTCTGGCTGATGGCTCCGGAGTTTCACGTTATAACCTGGTTTCTGCTGAATTAATTGTTTATATACTAAAATATTTATACTTGAATAAACCGGATATTTATCTGAAATTTTATAATTCTCTGCCTATTGCCGGAGTTGACGGTGCTATAAAAAGAAGAATGCTGAATACTGCTGCGCAAAACAATGTGCATGCGAAAACAGGATCCTTAAGGGGTGTTAGTTCTTTATCCGGTTATGTAACTTCAAGAAACAATCATGAAATTGCATTTTCTATTTTAATGGAGAATTATGTAGGAAGCAGTTCAACCGCAAGAAATATTCAGGATACCATTTGCGAAATGCTTGCAGAATATAATTGAATAAATTTCAATCCCAATTAATAAAAATTAATCTCTGTTAAAATGAAAAGTTTACCTTATTATATTTTCTTTGTTATCCTTTCAGCATTTATTTCTTCTTGTTCAAAAGAAAAAGAGCAGACTTACGTGCCATTATATGAGATAGATCCTAATTCCAAAATACCTGAATTTGATCAGGGTTTTGCTTATAAACAAATCGAGAAACAGGTTTCATTTGGACCAAGAAATCCAGGTTCAAAAGGTCATATGGCAGTACTTAATTACATTCAAAGTGAATTAAGCAAGTATACCGATTATGTTATTTTACAACAATTTTCATATCAGGGGTATGGAAACAAAAATTTACAATTAACAAATATAATTGCAAAAATTAATCCTCAAAAAAAGCATAGAATAATTATATGTGCCCATTGGGATACAAGGCCAAGGGCTGAAGAGGATAAAGATGTAAATCTGCAAAATAAACCTATTCTGGGAGCGAATGATGGAGCAAGCGGGGTAGGGATATTACTTGAGTTAGCAAAATTATTGAAAAATAATAAAATAACTTACGGTATTGATCTAATCTTATTTGACGGTGAAGATTATGGTAAACCGGATGACCTTGAGAATTATTCATTAGGAGCAAAATATTTTGCAGCAAATCTTCCACAGGATTATCAGCCTGTATTTGCTATTCTGTTGGATATGGTAGGAGATAAAAATGCAAATTTTCCGCTCGAAGGAAATTCCAGCCTGTATGCACCCGATATTCAAAATATGATATAGAATCTCGCGGGTCAAATCGGGGCAGATAAATTTGTTAATAAAAAAGAAGAGTCAATTTATGATGATCATATTGCCTTAAACGAAGCAGGAATTCAAACTATTGATATAATTGATCTGGAACTGATTGGCGCACAAACATCAGTAGAAAGAAGAAATTACTGGCACACACAAAATGATACGATGATAAACATTGGTCAAAATACTTTAAAACAAGTTGGTGATGTTATTTCCAAGTTGATATGGTCAATACGATTTAATAATGTCTAGCAATTAAATTTTTTAAAACAGTTATTGTTTTAGCAGAATGATATATTCTGGGACAGGTTGTAGCCGAACCTGCTAGAAATCATGTTTATAGCATTGGAAAACATACTATAAGTTTTAATGAATCAAATTTACCTTCGGGTGTTTACATTTATACCATTTCAGCAGGTAGCTTCAAGAAAAGTCATACTATGGTTTTACTCAAATAGACTTTAAAAAGAAAAAGTCCGAAGGCAATATTTTGTTTGCTTTCAGACTTTTTATCTAAATCTTAGAACATTATTGTCAATTACTAATTAATCGTATTTACTGGCGATCTTCTCAGTATCTATATTAAATTTATTTATGATTTTTTGAAGATCTTCCGTCAAATTCCTTAAGCCGCTGATTGCTGATGTTACCAGCTGTGCTCTGTTTGCATTATCTCTTGAAACATCATTGATAAGTAATATACTCTTATTAATATGCTGAACACCGGCCGATTGTTCTTCATTGGCAGCAGCAACCTGCTCTATAATTTGAGATACTTCAGTAACTGATTTAATTATATTACCCAGAGAAATGCCCGCTTGTTTTGCGTATTCACGGCCGTTATTAACTTTATCCAGGCTCAGTGAAATAGATTTAATTGCTCCTTTGGAATCAAGCTGAATTTGATTAATCATTTCAGCAATATTTTTAGTTGCCGATGTAGTTCTCTCGGAAAGTTTTTGTACTTCATCTGCAACAACAGCAAAGCCTCTCCCATGTTCACCGGCTCTGGCTGCTTCTATTGCAGCATTTAAGGCCAGAAGGTTTGTCTGGTCTGCGATCTCGTTAATCAATTCTACAATTTCACCTATTTCATTGCTGCTGACTTCAAGTTTTTTTATTGTTCCTGCAACATTATTTACGACATTACTTATTTCAGCCATGCCTTCAATAGTTTTATTTACTATTTCGCCTCCTTCTATCGAAGCTTCGGTAGCTTTAATGGATACTTTTGCAGCTGTTTCGGAATTCTTACTGCTGCTGTTTAAGTTATAAGTCATTTGTTCGACAGCAGAAACAACTTCTTCAGATCTTGAGCTTTGTTCAGATGTACCGTTAGCAATTTCCTGCGCACTTTTATTTATCTGGTTGCTGGCCTCGGCAGTAGATTGAATTGCTTTAATCAGATTCAGAATAATTTTTTTAAAGTTCTCCACAGCTGTATTAAAACCTTCAAATAACCTGGCAAAAGAATCATTTGATTCAATATTAATGATTGCTCCCAAATCACCTTTGGAAAATCTGTTCATGTGCGATAACAAAATATCAAACCCGTTTTGCAGGTAGGTATGCTGTTCCTGAAGGATTTTTTTAGCCTCTTCATCTTTTTTGCGGGCTTCTGCAGCTAATCTTGAATTTTCTTCTTCAGCTTCTTTATTAAGCCTGATTTCATTTTCCAGTTTTTTATTTATTTCTTCAAGTGATTTTCTTTTCTTAATTCCTCTGTCCACTAAATAATAAACCGTTCCGCCTAAAGTGATAAAAATTATAAACCTGAACCACCATGTAGCCCAAAAGGGGGGGGTAATAATCAGATTTATTGAAGTTCCTTTATCATTCCATAAACCATCATTATTTGATCCTTTTACTGCAAAGACATATTCACCAGGGTCCAAGTTAGTATAAGAAGCTGATCGGATATTACCTACAAAATTCCAATCCTTATCAAATCCTTCAAGCTTATATGCATACTGGTTTTTATCAGAAGCTCTGAAGTTTAAGGCTGTAAAATTAAAAGAGAAAACGGATTCTTTATATGTTAGTGTGATTCTTTTTGTTTCTGAAATATCTATTTTCAAAGGAGAATCTTTTAAACCGGGAACAATTTCCTTATTAAAGACTTGAAAATGAGTGACGATTACAGGAGGTATAAACTTATTATCTTTAACCCTATCAGGATCGAAATAATCAAAACCATTTACTCCGCCAAATAATATTTTCCCTTCCCGGGTCTTGTAAAAGCTGTTCAATACGTATTCATTCCCTTGAATTCCGTCCTCTTTTGTATAATTCTTAAATTTATTTTTTTTAGGATCGAACTTGGATATGCCTTTATTGGTGCTTAACCATATAAATCCATTATTATCCTTTTCAATACCCCGTATCGAGTTATTTGGGAGACCGTTCTTTTCTGAATACCTTGTGATTTTATTTTTCTCCCTGTCAATTTTATTAAATCCACTTATTGTACCAACCCATAAAACTGGGCCGTCTTCATAAATTGCTGTTACGAAATTAGCAGATATACTGTTCGGGTTTTTCAGATCACTTGAATAAGTAAATGATTTTTTAGTGACTGGATTATATATGCTTAATCCTTGTGTAGTTCCGCCGAGAATATTTCCTTTGCTGTCCACAACAACTTCTTCAAGATGGTTTACAGGAATTGTTCCCGTATTTTCAGTATAGGTAGTAAAAGATTCTGTGTTCGGATTGAACATTGCAAGACCATCAGTTGTAGCCAGCCATAAATTTCCATATTTATCTTCATCGATATCGAATACATTGTTGCTTTGTATTGATGAATTTTCTTTTGTAAATGACTTAAAGTAGTTCCTATCTTTATCAAAAAGACTGAGACCGCCATCCCAGGTTCCAATCCATATTCTGTCTTTATTATCAATAAATACAGTTAAAATAGCATCCCGGTTCAGGTTTGTGTTGGAAGTATTAAAGTGTTTGAATGAATTTGTTCTGGTGTTAAAAAGATCCAATCCGCCTCCGTCAGTAGCTACCCAGATATTTCCATCTTTTGCCTCAGCAAAATCTCTAACAGTGTTTGTTGCAAGGCTTCTGCTGTTTCCCGGAATATTACTATAGCTGTTGAAGGCCTGGTTAATTTTATTAACATAATTTATTCCACCCGAAAAAGTCCCAAACCAGAGGTCTCCTGCATTATCTTTATAAACAGAATAGATGGAATTATTATTAAGGCTGGTAGTAACATCGGGATCATTTTTATAGTGAATAAAATGTCTGCTGTTCAGGGGAAGATAATTTATACCGCTGTTTTCAGTTCCAATCCAAAGTCCTCCATCATTATCCGGGTATAATGAAAGAATTAAGTTATTGCTTATGCTTTGATCATTCTGCGGATCGTTTATATAATTAGACAACGATTTATCCGACAGATTATTCAGGCTCGTATGTGCCAATCCATAGCCATAGGTTCCGACCCATAATGTACTGTTTTTATCTTCAGTTATGGCTCTTACTTCATAATTTGTTTTGGATGCACCGTTTTTTTCTTTAATAGAAAAAGGGATATAATTTTTTCGATCAGAACTGACAAGATTTAATCCATTTGCTGCTGTACCTATCCAGACGTTTCCTTTTTTATCTACATAAGCTGCTTTTGCATAAAAACCTTTTAATTTTTTGAAAACTTTTTCCGAGCTTTTATAAATGATTAATCCTTTACTTGTAGCAATCCATAAATTTTGTTTTTTATCTATGGCAATCCCTCCGATTTCACTATTTATAATCGCATCGGGATAATTTGAAGTGGCGAATGATTTGAATTTATTCTTATTTCTATCATAATAACATAATCCTTGATCAGTTCCGATCCAAATAATTCCGTCCTTATCTTCCAAAAGACATGATACAGAATTACTTTTAAGAGCAGTGCTGTCGTTTTGAACCGGTTTATAAACTGTAAAGCTGTATCCATCATATCTACTAAGTCCGTCAAAAGTACCGAACCATAAAAACCCAAGATGATCCTGTAAAATACACTTAACGTTTGATTGAGAAAGTCCATCGTCAGTTGTTATATGAGTAAATCTCAAATTGTTGTTTTGAGGCAAAATAGTTGTAATGAAGAGTATAAATACGGCCAATAATTTCATCAATATCTCCGGAATTATATTGTTACACATTATTATCGATAAAAAATTTAATAATTAAAGGATTTTATGGATTAGTGAATGAATTTTGATAATTCGGAAGTATATGATTATCTGGCAAAAATAATTCTCAATTGTTTTTTAATTAGATTGTATATCTTTATTTTGGAGGGGATTAAAAAAACTCTTTTATTATTAATTGGTGAATCAAATTATACCTCTAACCTAATCTATACTTAGAATGCATCTTCATATTATCGATTTAACTATTATTGGCATATATCTTTTACTGACTCTCCTGATAGGTATTTTCATTTCAAAAAAGGCATCCAAAAATATTAGTTCTTATTTCTTAAGCGGAAATAAAATTCCATGGTATGTCCTCGGAGTCTCCAATGCATCAAGCATGTTTGATATTACACATATAATCTGGCTGGTATCTTTTTTTGTTGTTTATGGTATGAAAAGCATGTGGGTTCCGTGGTTATGGCCGGTTTTTAACCAAATATTTTTGATGATTTACCTTTCCGCCTGGATAAGAAAATCAAATGTATTAACAGGAGGCGAATGGATAAAAACCCGTTTCGGAAATGATAAAGGCTCGGAACTTTCGAGTTTAAGTGTTATTATTTTCGCTCTTGTTAGTGTTATTGGCTTTATAAGTTATGCATTCAAAGGAATTGGTAAATTTTCCGTAGAATTTCTCCCGTGGCATTTTTCCCCTGATGTTTATGCACTTATTTTTATGGGAATTACCACTGTATATGTAATTGCAGGTGGAATGTATAGTGTTGTTCTTACCGATGTACTCCAGTTTATTGTATTAACAATTGGTTCCTTTATTGTAGGATTTATTGCAATTAAAAATGTTTCACCGGAAATGATACTTGCAGTGGTACCTAAAGGATGGGAGTCTATTTTTTCAGGGTGGCATCTGAATTTGGATTGGAGCGGATTGCTTAATTCTGCAAATATGAAAATTGCCAGTGACGGGTATTCGCTGTTTTATATTTTTATTATGATGATGCTCTTTAAAGGTTTACTAGTTAGTATGGCAGGAGCTGCACCCAATTATGATATGCAGAGAATCCTTGCTACCAAAAGTCCTAAAGAAGCATCACTTATGAGCGGTATAGTTACAATATTGCTTGGGTTCCCTCGTTATTTTTTAGTAGTCGGAATATCAATTTTAGCATTAGTCTTTTTTAGCCCGTAGTTTAATGCTATGGGCGCAAATATGGATTTTGAGAGAGTTCTCCCTTTCGTTATCAATAACTATATACCAACAGGCTTAGCAGGATTATTGATAGCCGGACTCATTGCTGCTTTCATGTCAACTTTTGATTCAACTGTTAATGCCGGAGCCGCATATATTGTAAATGATTTTTATAAAAAATATATACATAAAAACGGAAGTGATAAAAGTTATGTTTATGCAGGTTATATCGCCTCACTTATTGTAGTTATTGCGGGTATATTTCTTGGTTTTCATCTTGAATCAATTGATGAGATTACTCAATGGCTCTTTGCAGCTCTTTTCACCGGTTATGCGATTCCCAATATTTTAAAGTGGCATTGGTGGCGCTTTAACGGATATGGTTATTTCTGGGGAATGATAGGAGGAATCATGGGAGCTATTATAATTCCAAATATTTTCAATTCACTTACTGCTTTGCAAGCTTTTCCTTTTATTAGTATTGTTTCCTTCATCGGATGTATTGCCGGGACTCTTTTAACAAAGCAGCAGCCGATGGAAGAATTAATAAGTTTTTATAAGCAAGTAAAACCATGGGGATTCTGGAAACCTGTTTATGAAGAGATTAGAAAAAAAGAACCAGAATTTAAGAGAAATATGAAGTCCAAAAGAGACTTGTTTAATGTAGCTATAGGAATTATTTGGCAATTTTCAATTATGGCCTTACCGGCTTATATTATTTTGAGGATGGGAAATGAAATACTAATTATCTTAGTTATTGTAGCTTTGACATCATACATTCTTAAAAAGAATTGGTATGATAAACTGGAAAATGAATAAAAATTATGAAGTCATAATGGTAAATAGAAAAATAGTTTTTACAAAACCCGGAAAGGTTGAACTGATTTCCGAAAATTTCAATGAGAAAATAAACAATCCTGATGAAGTTATTTGTAAGAACCAATATTCTCTGGTTAGTCCGGGAACAGAACTTGCGTGTCTGTCGGGGATTGAATCCTGGTTTAAACTTCCGGGTACACCTGGTTATATTGCAGTGGGTGAAGTATTAAAAAAGGGAGAAAATATTGCTCATGTTAACATTGGTGATAAAGTTTATACGTATGGTCAGCATGCTGAATATTACAAAATAAATACTAAAGCATTTGATACGGGAATGTGCATACGTGTTCCTGAGAGTTTACTACTAAATTTGGTACCATTCACACGAATAGGAACAATTGCAATGGCTTCGCTTCGTGTTTCAAATATTCAACTTGGTGATTACGTAGCTGTAACGGGATTAGGACTTGTTGGTAATTTAGCTGCGCAGCTTGCTCAATTGCAGGGCGGGAAAGTTATTGGAATAGATATTAATTCTTCCCGTATTAATATTGCTGAAAAATGTGGAATTAAAAATATTGTCAATTCTTCAAATCCTGGCTGGAAAGAGGACATTAAAAAACTTACAAATGGAGAGGGTGTCTATACTTTAATTGATGCAACAGGTATTTCCAAAATTATTGCAGATTCTCTTTCAATTATTTCAACATACGGAGAAGCTATTTTACTCGGAAGTCCTCGCGGAACATTCAATACAGATGCAACTGAAATTTTTAATCATGTCCATTATATTCATAGAGGAAGTATTACTTTCAAAGGAGCGTTGGAATGGCGATTCCCGACCTATCAAACAGATTTTGTAAAACATTCTATTGAACGTAATTCAAAAATTGTTATGGAACTAATCAATAATAATAGTTTAAATATTGAGCCTCTTATTACACATGAGTTAAAACCGGAAGATGCTCCAAAAGCGTATGAAGGATTAAAGAATAATCAGGATAAATTTTTAGGAGTAATTTTTAACTGGACAAAATAAACTAAGGTATATTAAAATGGCTAAAATTAAAATCGGAATTGTCGGGATGGGATTTATTGCTGATTGGCATTACAAAAGTTTTAAGATTAATCAGGATGCTGAAATTATTGGAATGACGCAGGATTTTTATGGTGATGAAAATAAAATCAATAAAATGAGAGCACAGCTCAAAACAAAATGCAAAGAATGGAATATTAAAGCTTTTGATAATTTTGATGAAATGGTAAGTGATCCCGGTATAGATGCACTTATAATAGGAAGTGTAAATCCGTATCATTATGAACAAATAAAGAAGGGATTTGCAAACAACAAATATTTATTGGTTGAAAAACCTGTTGTTATTGATCTGAATCAGATTAAGGAATTAAAAGAGTTAGTTTCCAAAAACAATTATAAGTTATTTCCGGGCCATAATTTTGTTTATAGAAATGCGGTAATAAAAGCTAAAGAATTAATAAATGAAGGAAAACTTGGAAAGATAATTCACGGTTCTATACTTGTAACACATACAATTAGTGAATATCACCGGAATGGATGGCGGGGGAAAAAGGAGCTTTCCGCAGGCGGCACTTTAATGGATAGCGGGCATCATGTAGTATATCAATCATTATTTCTTTTGGGAGTACCTTCCAAACTGCAGTCATGGACTTCAAGTTTCGGCAACGATATTAATGGAATTAGAATCTTTGGAGATAAGGGTGAATTAATTATAACAGATGCACTATATCTTAAAGGAGAGAAAATCGATTCAGATATAGGTTACGAGAGTACATTTATTAACCAGGCAAAAGCTTTTACCGATTATATCTTACATGATAAGAAGCCGGTTTCAACTCTTGATGATGCAGAGATTTCCTTGAAAATGATCTTAGGAGCTTATGAAAGTGCAGAGAAGGGGATTGTAATAAATATTTAAATAATGATTTACACTTATCAGGTCTGAAATAGTTATATCAGTTTGAGCCTGCCTACGCCAAAGCTTCGGCAAAGGCAGGCCTGTCGAAGACTGTTGTAAAGCCGAACAAATTGTATGGGCCATGTTTCGATAAACTCAACATGACATCAATACTTAACACGATTGCAGCACCTGTCAGTAATCGAAGACTCAGATAAAATGTTTGATCTTATTCCAGATTTCCTTTAGTGGCATTTTAGGATCTTTACAGATAAAGATATCAACATTCTCATAAGACATGCCGTATTTACTATGATGTTTTGCTGCAAGTTCAACATTTTTAAAGAATTCACTGTTATCTTTATAATTGGAACCTATGACAATAAGAACTTTCCCCTGGTAATCTTTAGGATAACCCCAAATCCAGTAATTATTATGCCAAGAAATAGCGGGTGGGAGATTATACTTTTTCCTGTAAAAATCTACAGCACCTGCTTCACCATAATTCTGACCGAAAATTAAAACTTCCTCTTTTTCTTCAGCTGATAATTTATTATAAACCAAAGCAACTTTTTTTACCATATCCTCCCACCCGAACCTGTCTGCATAAAACTGAGGAAGCACTCCTAATTTTGATCTTTCACCGCTCTCAGGTTTAATTCCAAGATTTTCGGAATACTTAATAAAAGACTTAACATTCAAAACAGGGATTGCAAAAGGTGTTACTATTATTACAAAAGGAATAACAAGCAGAACTAAAATAATTCTTACATAATTTCTCAAATATTTCTCAATTAAATAATCTGCTCCAATTACTCCGGCTGCCAAAACCACAGGATATAAAACACCCATATAATATGGTTTGCCGTTATTAAATACGAATACAAAGAAAACAGAAATGAATATCCAGCCGATTATATTATATGCTTTACCTTGTTTATTGAAAAATAAAAAATATATAGCTGTGAAAATAAATAATGTATATCCGGGATTTAATTCCTGGATTGAACCTAATGTAAATTCTACCAAACCCAAAGATTTATTTTTAAATTCTGTCGCATTACGCATAAATTCAAGAGTTGGATAATTATTGGACATCTGCCAGATTATATTGGGAAGAAAAATTACGAATGCTATAGCAGCTCCTATCCAGAGCTCTTTTGATTTAATTTGATTTCTATATTTGGTCAGAATTAAACCTGCTGCAAGACCAAAACCTAAAAATAGGAAAGTCAATTTATTTTGAAGACCTATACCGAATAGTAAACCCAGTACAAGCCATAATTTTTGATTGCCGGTATTTATCAGCTTAATCAGATAATAAAACATTAAGGCTGATAAAAGAATATCAAATGAATTCATGGAGAAATAACCGCTGTTTCCCAGTATTACACCAGAAAAGATTACTATAAATGCGGTAAAGATCTGAGCAAATTTACTTCCGTGCATTTCGCGGGCTATTAAACCGGAAAAAATAACTATCGCAGAACCAGCCAGATAAGAAAAAATCCTGATTCCGAAAATTGAATCTCCAAATAATGCCCGTGAAAACGCAAGAATTATTGCGGATAAAGGCTGAAGGTCTACATACCCCCATGCAAGATGCTTAGAAATTTCAATATAATAATATTCATCTCTGAACAAGCCGTAGTTTCCGGCAAAAATTAAAAGCAGCACGAATTTAAAAAGTGCTAAATATATAAGGACGGCGGTTGTCGATGTCAGGTTTTTTGTTGATCGGGCTGATTTCATCTATTCACCCTCGGATTAATATTTAACGAAATCCATTATTATTAATAATTGATTTGACAACCTTAAATATTTACAAGGATTAAAGCTTTAAAAATATTATTTATGGAGCAATTTCAGGATTATCGGATTAATTTAATAAATGTATTTTAACTGGTTTGATAAAATAAACTTATTGAATATTTACCCCATTATTGCTTCAACAATATTTTCAATTTCTGTTTTATCAATCGGGATTATATTGTCCTGGGTCTCTTTCCCATTAACAATTAATTTTTTGATACCTTTAGAAACATGTTCTGGATTCGTAATTTTAATTTTGAAATTCAATCCTCTGAACTTCCTGCTGATTTCAAAACCATCCCATTCTTTTGGAATGCACGGGTCTACCTTCAACCCATTATATTGTGTTTGAATTCCTAAAATAAATTGAGTTACCGCATGATAATTCCATGCAGCTGTTCCTGTCAGCCATGAATTCTTTGCTTCTCCCGGTTTAAAGGCATCTTTACCTGCAATCATTTGTGCATAAGTATATGGTTCTGTTTTATGCAAGTCGCTTATTTCTTCAAGATAAGATGGGGCAATCTTACTGTAATATTCAAAAGCTCTGTTTCCATTTCCTACCAGAGTTTCACCAATCATTATCCAAGGATTATTGTGGCAAAAAATCCCTGCATTTTCTTTATAACCAGGAGGATATGTAGAAATTTCTCCCATGTTTAAATAATATTTTGTTAATGCCGGATTAAGCAAAACGATACCGTATTCACAATCAAGATACTTTTTAACCGAATCCAGTGCTTGTTTAGCTTTACCGTCATCAAGACCTACCCCTGCCATAATGCAAAATCCTTGAGATTCTATAAATATTTTTCCTTCTTCATTTTCATTACTCCCGATTTTCTCACCGAAATAATCATAAGCACGCAGAAACCATTTACCGTCCCAGCCTTCTTTCTTAATTGAAGATACCATTTCATCAACATGTATTTTAGCTGTTTCGGCTTCATCTTTCTTGTTTAAAACATTACATAGACTTACGAATTCATTTCCATAAACCACAAACAGTCCGGCAATCATTAAAGATTCCGCTGCTCCGCCTTGCTTATTTTCTGTTGTCTGGAAAGCCTCATCGGGGTTTTTTGAAAAGCAATTTAAATTTAGACAATCATTCCAATCTGCCCGTCCTATTAAGGGTAGATTATGCGGTCCTAAATTATTTACTACATGATAAAACGAACGTTTTAAATGTTCAAATAATGACTTCGCTGTTGAAGAATCATTGTCAAAAGGGACCTGTTCATCAAGGATAGACCAATCACCTGTTTCTTTAATGTATGCTGTTGTGGAAAGTATAAGCCACATAGGATCATCATTAAAATTACTTCCTACAGCATAATTACCTTTTTTAGTTAATGGCTGATACTGGTGGTAAGCACTGCCGTCTTCAAATTGAGTTGCAGCAATATCAAGAATCCTTTCCCGTGCTTTTTCGGGTATCTGATGAACAAAACCAATCAGATCCTGATTGGAATCCCGGAATCCCATCCCCCGTCCAATACCACTTTCAAAATAGGATGCACTTCTCGACATATTAAATGTGACCATGCATTGGTATTGATTCCATATGTTAACCATTCTATCTAACTTGTCATCATGGCTCTTAACCTGGTAAACAGATAATAAATCATCCCAATAATTTTTGAGTTCATTAAATGATTTTTCGACATTGGCTGGATTTGAAAATTTATTAATTATTGCTTCTGCTTTCTCTTTATTAATGATTCCTTTTGATTCCCATTTCTTATCATCTTCATTCTCCACATAACCAAGGATAAAGATATATTCTTTTGACTCTCCCGGCTTAAGATTTATTTCAAGATAATGCGAAGCAATAGGAGACCAGCCGTGAACAATAGAATTTTTAGGTTTACCTTCAAACACAACATCCGGTTTATCGAATCCGTTATATAATCCTACAAAATGATCACGGTCAGTATCGAAACCATTTATTTTAGAATTGACGGAATAGAATGAGTAATGATTTCTTCTTTCCTTATACTCTGTTTTGTGGTAAATAACAGAATCTTTTATCTCAACTTCTCCTGTTGAGAAATTCCTCTGGAAATTAGTTTGATCGTCAAGGGCATTCCACAAACAAAATTCAACAAATGAAAAGAGCTTCAAAGATTTATCTTCCTTACCATGATTAGTAAGTTTCAATTTCTGGATTTCACAGTTTGTTTTTACAGGTACAAAGAAAAGCAATTCTGCTTCAACATAATTTCTTTTTCCTTTGATTATTGAATATCCCATTCCATGCCTGCACGAATAGTCTTCAAGATCAGCTTTTACTGGTTTCCAGCCAGGTGACCATACATCCCCTTTATCATTTATATAAAAATATTTACCACTGTTATCTATGGGTACATTATTATATCTGTATCTGGTAATTCTTCTTAAAAGTGCATCTTTATAAAAACTGTAACCGCCTGAAGTGTTGGAGATTAAGGAAAAGAAATCATCACTACCAAGGTAGTTAATCCAGGGGTAAGGGGTTTGAACTTGGGTTATTACATATTCTTTATTTTTATCATCAAAAAAACCGTATCTCATAATTGTATGCCTATAATTTTAAGATAAAAAAGTTGATTACAGAGTTTTACTCAAACCCTTTTCTTTGCAGTTGAACAAAAATAATAATTTTTAAATAAATACCGGAATAAATCCGTTTCAAAAAAATTTTTAATTGTATAAATAGTCTTAGTTCATTAATTTAGTTCAGCTTAAATTATAATCAATATTTATTAGACTGATGAAGATTATGATAGGGGCAATGACTTAAAATATTTCTTTCCTAAATGAAAATTGCAATCGAAATATTTATTAAAGCTTTATAGAGGAGGGATATTCCTTTGAAAAAAATAGTAATGCTGTTAGTGATATCTTTATCTGTATTGATCTTTCCTCAGAAATTCAAAAATCTTGCACCCACTCCTCCCATGGGTTGGAACAGCTGGAATACTTTCCAAACAAATGTAAATGAACAGTTAATTAAGGATATGGCCGATGCATTAGTAAAAAGTGGTATGAGGGATGCAGGTTACAATTATATTGTAATCGACGACGGCTGGGAAGCAATGGACAGAGACAGCTGCGGAAATCTTGTTCCTGATCCTAAAAAATTTCCGCATGGAATGAAAGCTCTGGGAGATTATCTCCATTCAAAAGGATTCAAGTTTGGTATTCATAATTGTGCGGGAACAAAAACATGCGCCAGTTATCCGGGTGGACGAGGACATGAATACCAGGATGCTGAGACTTATGCTTCATGGGGAATCGACTATTTGAAGTATGACTGGTGCAATCATGGAACTGCAAATGCTGAAGAAACTTATACAACAATGGCCCGTGCTCTTTATGCTGCAGGACGTCCAATTGTGTTCAGCTTGTGTGAGTGGGGAAATAATCAGCCGTGGTTATGGGGAAGTAAAATAGCTCAATTGTGGAGAACTACAGGAGATATAACTGATTGCTATGATTGTCAGGATATTTATGCAATGGGCTGGAAATTTATTTTAGATCAGCAGGCTGATTTAGCAAAGTATGCTGGTCCGAATCACTGGAATGATCCGGATATGCTGGAAGTAGGAAATAAAGGACTTTCTTTAACCGAATCGAAAGCTCATTTCAGCCTCTGGTGTATGTTAGCAGCTCCATTAATAGCAGGTAATGATCTTAGAAATATGTCGGATGATGTAAAAAATATCTTGACAAATAAAGAAGCTATTGCAATTGATCAGGATAAACTTGGTATGCAGGCAACCAGGTTTATGCAGCAACCGGGTAAAGAAATCTGGGCTAAAAAACTCTCGAATGGAGAATGGGCAGTCTGCTTTTTCAACTCAGGTAAAGATGAAATGGAAATGAGAGTACATTGGAATTACCTTAGTTTCTTAAATGGTAAGTATAATATCAGGGATTTATGGCTTCATAAAGATATTGGAACAACCGATATTAATATGAATTTTAATATTTCTTCTCACGATGTAGTACTTGTGAGATTAACACCAATAAAGTAATACAACTGGAATAGAACACGGATTTGACGGATTAAACAGATATTCATGGTTATAAATCATTTTTATCCGTATTAATCAGTTATGTCCATGTTCTATTGTAATAATCAAAATAATTGGAAAAAATCATGAGACAAAAATTATTTACATTTCAAATTTTATTATTAGTCTTCCTATTTTCTTGTTTGTCTTTTTCACAGGAATATAGTCTTTTATCACCGAACAAAAAGAACGAAATTAAAATTAACACACAGAAGGAAATTTCCTTCTCAGTTTATTCCAATAACAATGAACTGATTTCATCCTCACCAATTTCATTGGAACTTGAAAACGGCTCGGACCTTTGGAATAACTCTGTTATTATTAATACTCAGGAAAGAGTTGTTGATACAGTTATTTACCCAGTAATTAAACAGAAAAGTGAAAAAATCAATAATTCCTATAATGAGTTGAAAATAAACTTTAAAGGAAATTACAGTATTGTTTTCAGAGCATACGATAATGGTGTTGCATACAGATTTGAAACTAATTACAAAGACAATCTCAAAATCAAATCTGAAGAAGTATCTTTTAATTTCTCATCTAATGATACAATATATTTTCCGCAGGAAGAAAGCTTCATCTCACATAATGAAAGACTATATAAAAAATTTCCATTTAGTCAGGCTCAACCGGATAGTTTTTGCAGCCTTCCGACCTTAATAAAAACTCATTATGGAACAAACGTATTAATTACTGAAGCTGATCTTAGAGATTATCCCGGTTTATGGTTGAAAATAAATAAAACACATACATTAACAGGTATATATCCGAATTTTGTATTGAAAGCGGAAGTAAATCGCGATAAAGATTCCAGAATAATTAAACGTGCAGATTACATTGCAAATACAACAGGGACCCGCACTTACCCATGGCGCGTTATGATGATTGCTGAAACAGATGCTGATTTAATTCTTAACCAGATGGTTTATCTTTTATCTGAACCACTACAATTGAAAGAAACGTCATGGATAAAACCGGGAAAAGTAGCCTGGGATTGGTGGAATGCTTTAAATATTTATGGTGTTGATTTTAAATCCGGGATAAATACTAAAACATATAAATATTATATTGATTTTGCCTCTAAGTATAAAATTGAATATATAATTCTGGATGAAGGATGGTATAAAAGCAGTGCAACCGAACCGGGAAATCCGAATATTCCAGGGGATATCACAGATGTAGTTCCTGCAATTAATATGAAAGAGTTATTAGCATATGCAAAAGAAAAGAATGTCGGAATTATTCTTTGGGTAGCATGGAAAAGTTTGGACCGGCAGATGGACAAAGCTCTTGACTTATACGAAAAGTGGGGAGTGAAAGGAATTAAGGTTGATTTTATGCAAAGAGATGATCAGTGGATGGTTGATTATTATTGGAGAGTAGCAAAAGAAGCTGCCAAAAGAAAATTACTTGTGGATTTTCATGGCAGCTATAAACCAAGCGGATTACGAAGAGCTTATCCTAATGTAATTAATAGAGAAGGAGTAAGAGGGCTGGAACATTGCAAATGGTCGGATCTATTTATTCCTGATCATGAAGTTACAATTCCATTTGTTAGAATGTCTGCTGGTCCTATGGATTATACTCCTGGTGCAATGGTTAACGCACAAAGAGATAATTATCGTCCAATCTTTGCCAGACCAATGAGTATGGGAACCAGGTGTCATCAATTAGCAATGTATGTAATTTATGAAGCCCCTTTACAAATGCTGGCTGATAATCCATCAAATTATTTAAAGGAACCTGAATGTATGCAGTTCTTAAGTAAAGTCCCGACGGTCTGGGATGAAACTAAAGTATTATACGCAAAAGTAGGAGACTATGTTGCAATTGCTAGAAGGAATGGAGATACATGGTACGTTGGGGCAATGTCCGGAAAATATCCCAAAGAATTTAAAATTGATTTTTCGTTTTTAAGTTCTGGGGGATATAAAATGGACTGCTACCAGGATGGTGTAAATGCAGATAGATATGGAAATGATTATAAAAAATCTACATTAAAAATTACTAAAAATCAAAAACTGGATATTAAACTGGCTCCGGCCGGCGGCTGGGCTGCAATAATTTCTAAGAAGTGATGTGAAAGAACACGGATTTGAAAGATATTTTTGGAGTTTAATTATTTTATCTCTTATCAGGACTATTCTGTTAAATCTGTTTTATCTGTGTTCTATTTAAAAATATTTTGGAAATGATTTGAAACAGTACAAAGAATTCAAAATTAATACTGCTCCTTTTAATCCTGATATTTTAAGCGGATTTCTATGGGAACTGAATATTTCCGGCATAAATGAAGAGGAAGATTATTTGAAAATATTTACAGATGAAAAATCTTCTGTCACAAAAGATGAAATTATCAATCAATTAAAAAAGCTTGTTGAAAATAATGTAATTAATTCATTTGATATTGATGAACAAACCTATGAATATAAAAATTGGAATGAAGAATGGGAAAAGGGATTAAATATTATTAATGTATCTGAGCACATAGTTATTAAGCCGTCATTTATGAATTATGAAGATGAACAAGGTAAAACTGTAATAACTATTGATCCGAAAATGTCTTTCGGGACAGGGGAGCATCAGACAACCAAACTGATGATTCAATTAATGGAAAAATATTTAGAAGGAGATATGAAAGTTTTAGATGTCGGAACAGGAACAGGCATTCTCTCAATTGTAGCCATTAAGTTGGGGGCTGATTCTGCAACAGCCATTGATAACGATGAATGGTATCTTGAAAATATTAATGAGAATTGCATATTAAACAATGCTTCAGATAAAATTGAGATAAAGATATCTGAAATACAATCGGTTTCTGGACAGGAATTTGATTTGATTTTGGCTAACATCCAGAAGAATGTTTTATTGGATATTGCAGGTGAAATAGTAAAAAGATTAAAGAAAAAAGGTTTGGTAATATTATCAGGACTTTTAATTGAAGATGAAGAAGATATCATAAAAAAATATGACGAATTAAAACAAATCGACAAATTAATAATGGGGGAATGGCTGGCGTTAGTACTTCGAAAATAAAATCTTTTCAATCAATCTTTCTCATTTGTTAACATCCGAAAAAAATTCTCACCTGTTATGAATCCTATTTAAATTTTATGAATCAAATGCTAATAAAAAATAAAAAAGTGTGTTAGTATGGAAAATCAGCCAAAAGTAATTGTATTCTCAACACCCACCTGCAGCTTTTGTAATGCCGCAAAAAGATATTTCAGGGAAAGAAATGTCCGCTTTACCGATGTGGATGTTTCAAGAGATCAGTCTGCCGCCAGAGACATGATGCGCAGAACCGGTCAAATGGGTGTACCTGTAATTATTATAAATAACAGACCTATTGTAGGTTTCGATAAGCCCAAAATAAATCAAATGTTAAACTTAAAAAATTAAAAGAGAAGTTATGAAAATAAAACCATTAGATGATCGTATTTTGCTAGAACCAGCCGAAGCAGAAGAAAAAACTGCATCGGGTATTATTATTCCTGATTCAGCTAAAGAAAAGCCAAGAATTGGAACAGTAATCGCAGTTGGTACGGATGAAGATTTAAGAGAAAAAGTTAAAGAAGGTAATAAGGTATTGTTTGCAAAATACGGCGGCGACGATGTTGAAATGAACGGTAAAGAATACAGGATTCTGCAGCGTTCCGATATTCTTGCTGTGGTTGAAGATTAGTTCAAAATTTATTTAAGCAATTCCGGAGTAGTGGAATATGGAATTTAGATTTACTTATTCCATAATTCCATTATTCCAATTATCTGATAATTTCAGTTTATATTTCTTTCATATATTATCTCTCCATCGAACACTGTCATATCTACTTTAACATCTTTGATCTTTTCATGCGGTATCCTAAAAATATTTTCATTTAAAACGACAAGATCAGCAAGTTTACCCGGTTCAATACTTCCTTTAATATCTTCCTCGAAAGAAGCATAAGCATTGTTCAGTGTGTAGCATTTGACAGCATCTTCAACCGATATTTTTTGTTCAGGTATCCATCCGTCAGGATTTTTATTATCTGAAGTGTTTCTTGTTACTGCAGCATAAATTCCATAAAGAGGATTTATAGGAACAACCGGCCAGTCGCTGCCAAAGCATAAGACAACATTGTTATCTAATAAAGTCCTAAATGGAAAGGAAAATTTTATTCTTTCTTTACCTATTTTCTTTTCGGCATATGAGCCATCAAAATATAAATGGTAAGGCTGACACGAAGCAATTACTCCTATGCTTGAAAACCTGGGAATATCCTGATATCTTAAATGCTGTGCATGTTCTATCCTGAATCTTCTATCATGTAAAGGATCTTGATTCTTTATTTCTTCATATATATCAAGTAAATATGCATTTGTTTTATCACCGATTGCGTGTGTTGAAATTTGCAGTTTTTGTTTATCGGCTTCTGCTGCCAATTTTTTCAGATTACCATCTATCAAAATATTTTGTGGTAATCCTGCTGAAGTATCATTTTCGTATGGTTTAAAAAACCAGGCAGTTCCTGCACCAAGAGAACCATCAGCAAAAGCTTTTAAAGATCTAAATTTTATTTTTTTGGTTTTATGTAACCCGAGTTTTATTTCATCTTCCGGATTTTTATAATTATTAATTGGCAGTATTGTGTATATCCGGCATTTTAATTTATCATCTTTTTCCAGCTTCAAATAAGTTGAAAGCTCATTTCTGTTAGTAATATCATGAACACTTGTAATGCCGTTCTTTTTTGCTTCTTCAAGGGCAGTTAATGCAGCCTGATATTTTTGTATGTCGGTAGATTCCGGGATAACACGGTATATCAAACTCATTGCATTATCTTTTAAAATTCCTGTTAATTCTCCGTTTTGATCTTTACAGATTTCCCCGCCGGGGGGATTCGGTGTACTCTTATTTATATTACATAGTTCCAGTGCATATGAATTAGCCAGCCCTATATGTTTATCCATTCGTTCAATAAAAACGGGTAAATCAGTAGTAAAATTGTCTATCATCTCTTTATTTGGTAGAATTTTTTCTTCCCATTGCTCATGGTCCCAGCTTCCGCCTGTAATCCATTCATCCTTTTTACTTTTTGTATAAATTTTTAAAATTTCAATAAATTCCGAAATCGATTTTGCATTTCTGAGGTTCAATCCTGATAAATAATTCCCACCGTTTATCAAATGAACATGAGCATCGATAAAACCGGGAAGCATTAATTTACCGCATAAATCTATTATTTCGGTATCTTTATTGATTTTAGCTCTAACGTCTTCATTAGTTCCCGTATATAATATTCTATTTCCCTCAACGATAACAGCTTCCGTTAAAGGCTTTTTGTTGTTGACTGTGTATATTAATCCGTTAATAAATGCTTTTTTCATATTCTGGTAAATGATAAAATCTCTTATTTTTAAAAAATCAGTACCTGATTAGTACATAGTAAATTGAGATCTATTATAGTTAAGGGAAAAAATTCATTTCTAAAAAACATATTTTTTGAAAATCGTGCAATTCTATGTCCATTTTATTTTAAAAAATATCCTTTAAAAATTATTTTAAATAAGAATGATTAATTGTTAAAGAAAGTTTAATAATTGTATGGAAATTTTTTAGATTTAGATTCCAAAATTATTTTATTTAAATATACATAAATAATTATGAATCTTGATGTACTTGTTTTTGCTGCACATCCTGATGATGCAGAATTATCTATGGGAGGAACAATTGCTAAATTTTCTTCTCAAAATTTTAAAGTAGGCTTAATTGATTTTACCAGGGGGGAACTAGGAACAAGAGGAAGTGCCGATATAAGGCAAAAAGAAGCATTTCAAGCTGCTCTTGCTTTAAAAATAGCAGTAAGAGAAAATCTTAATATTCCTGATGGTAACATAGAAAGAACCCAGCAGAATCTGGTAAAAGTAATTATGGCTATCAGGAAATACAGACCTAAAATAATTTTTGCACCGTATTTTAACGATCGTCACCCGGATCATGTGGATGCAAGTTTACTTATAAAACAGGCAATGTTTTCAACTGGATTAATGAAAATCAAAACATTCGATAAGGAAGTTGCCCAGCAGGCTTATCGCCCTAACAAACTTTTTTACTACATGCAGACTTATACATTCGATCCATCATTTATTGTGGACGTAAGTTCCTGTTTTGAGATCAAAATGAAAGCTGTAAATTCATATTCTTCACAATTCTTTAATCCTAAAAGCCCCGAACCTGAAACTTTTATAAGTAAACCCGGTTTTATCCAATATATTGAATCAAGGGCTCAATTTTATGGCTTTCAAATTGGGAGACAATACGGAGAACCATTCTTTTGTGAAGAAAAAATTGAATTTAAGCCGGAAAATCTGTTGTAAAAATATTCACATTAATATTTCATTTTTTCTGATTTTCGGAAATATTCATTGCTTAAATTTCCCACTTTTTTATAATAACTTCGTTTTTAACGTGTTTCTCCAACATATCTGTGGAGTGTTCTTATGGCATTTTATATGTTATTATATTTCTTTGGATTTTAATTTTTCTTTTTCATATTAATACATTATATCCGTTAGGATGCATGCTTAAACACATTCCAAAATTTCCTTTTTCTATTTCAATAAGTATATTTTATATTAAACTGAGTAAATTTTAATAAAAGGTGAATATAATGAAAAAACGAATCTACCTGCAGAGAAAAGTGATTCTTACTTCACTAATGTTTTTATCATTGAGTATATTAACCTTAGGACAAACCACTGATATTCCTGTCGTAAGTGCTCCTATTGATAAAAATGACATTATTCCTGAAGGCTGGTTCAAGAGCGGTACAGAACCCCAAGATTACTTAATAGGAATTGACAGAGGTATGAGTGAAAATGGAGGTTCTTCCGCCTTTATAAAATCAAAAGAACTGAAACCATCCGGATCTTGTGAACTTATGCAGGAAATTAAAGCAGATAATTACCGTGGTGAAAGAGTAAGATTATCCGGTTATGTCAAAACAAAGTTCGTTACATACTGGTCAGGTTTGTTTATGACAGTAGAAGATGCTGCAGGAAGAATAATTACATTTGATAATATGCAAAACAGACCTGTAGTCGGATCGTCTGATTGGATTAAATATGAAATTGTTCTGGATGTTCCCAAAAATGCCAGCCGAATTTTATTCGGAGCTTCTTTACACGGGAAGGGAGAAATCTGGATTGATAATTTTAAATTGCTTGTTGTTAATAAAAATGTGCCTTTAACAGACCTAAGTGGTAAATTACCTTCAGCACTCTATCCGGATAATATGAATTTTGAAAAGTAAACATTAGATATCCTAAAGATATTTCAACCTATATTTTATTTGTTCTGGTAATCATGCTGTTTATTTTTTGCATCATTAGTTAACTGAATAGCAGATATGACATTCCCTTTATTGTCTTTTACAATTAATAGTGAGTTATTATCATTGCTTTCAGTTGAATGGATTGATTCATATAGTGAATTATGATGAAAATCAATCAGGTCCTGATTTAAAGTGTAAATGTAAGATTGGTCTGCTTTGGGAGTATAAATGTTTGATTTATCCATCTGGGGGGAATAGATATTCTGATAAAACATTTGTGGTGTATAGATATTATGGAAAGGTCCGCTGCTCTGGGCATTTGTAACATTGCTACAAAAAAAGAATAAAAATAATGTAGAGAATGCAGCTGCAAATAAGCTACCTTTTTTGAATCGTATCATTTGATTACCTTTTATTTTTATTATCCTGGTATATTATATTTATCATAAATATAATTTCAAATCTCTAAAATCACAGATATTTGAGAAATTTGGATTTAATTTAATATTAGAATAAAATACTAATTATGGATTTTTTTAATTTTCGAAATAAGAGAATATTCAAATTCTTAGTAACCTGTCTGTCAATATTATTTCTTTTTAATATTCTGATTTCTTTTTCAGCTTCTCCAAAAAGTATAAAAAAAACAGATGATCAGAACATTGTATTCGTAGATTTAAATTCAAATACCAATATCTTAATTGATAATATAAAACCTGATAAGAGAATATTTGATAAAACTACAGGGATAGAAGATATAAGCAGTTATTTGGATAATTCTTTAAATATTGTTTTTAATAAATATCATGCATCAATCCAAAATAGCTTAAGCAAATCTAATTCATCACGCCCGTTCGTAACCGTTGTATACTCAACAGATATATAACCAAAGTAATTCCTCAGCAAAATAAATTATTACCAAATTTTTATAAAAATTTAATATTAAGGAATTACTATGGAACAGAATAATCAAGAAGAAAAGAAATCAAATTTACCATTTTATTTTTTTGCAGGAGTTTTTTCATTAGGATTATTAATCGGTTTGGTTTATATAATATATGGAATGTTTTTTTGATAAATTAGTTGCATACTCCAAATTGTAATAAATTTTTTCTATTTTGCGATTATATATCCCGAATATTTCGGGACACTCCAAAAATTAAATTAAAAATCTGCAGGAGAATTTATGTCCCTGAATAATGAAAGAGAGCAATGGGGAAGTAAAATAGGATTAATTTTAGCTGTTGCCGGGAATGCTGTTGGTTTAGGGAATTTTTTAAGATTCCCTGTTCAGGCAGCGCAAAATGGCGGCGGCGCTTTTATGATCCCTTATTTTATATTCTTTCTTATTTTGGGAATTCCCTTAATGTGGATAGAATGGGGAATAGGGAGACATGGTGGAAAATTTAACCATGGTAGTGCACCCGGGATGTTTGATGTTTTGTGGAAAAATAAGCTTGCAAAATATTTTGGTGCATTAGGTTTGTTTATTTCACTAACAATAATGATCTACTATACGTACATTGAATCGTGGACATTAGGTTTCAGTTTCTTCTCAATTACTAAAAGTTATTTTGATATGGAAAGTTTTGAAGCAATGAAAACTTTCCTTTATAGTTTCCAGGGAAAAGAAACCAGCATTCATTTTAATTCAATACTTCCTTCATATTTATTTATGCTGGCAACCTTTACAATAAACTTTTGGATACTTTATAAGGGTATCTCAAAAGGAATTGAAAAGCTGGCAAAGATTGCCATGCCCCTTTTGTTTGTTTTTGGAGTTATTCTTGCTGTAAGAGTTTTAACACTTGGGGCTCCTAATCCTGCACATCCTGAAAATTCTATTATTAATGGTTTGGCTTTTATGTGGAATCCTAAATTCAGCAGCCTCGGAAATCCGGATGTGTGGCTTGCTGCAGCCGGCCAAATCTTCTTTACATTATCTGTCGGTATGGGTACAATACAAGCATATGCAAGCTATTTAAAACCAAAAGATGATATTGCACTTTCGGGACTAAGTACATCTGCTACGAATGAATTCGCCGAGGTAGTTTTGGGTGGTTCTATTGCCATACCTGCAGCTGTTGCTTTTTTTGGATTAACTATGACAACTCAAATTGCCAATGGCGGTGCATTTGATCTTGGTTTTGTATCAATGCCACTTATTTTCGAACAAATTCCTTTCGGTTCTTTCTTCGGTTTTATATGGTTTTTACTTTTATTTTTTGCAGGAATTACATCTTCGGTTGCAATGGGACAACCTGTAATTGCTTTTATGGAAGACGAGTTTAAAGTTTCAAGGAAAAAGGCTACAGCTATTCTAGCTATTATTGTTCTTATTGCAGTCCAATTCGTAGTATTCTTTATTAAATATGGCTTCTTAGATGAAATGGATTACTGGGCAGGTACTTTCGGTTTAGTTTTATTTGCACTTATTGAAACAATTCTGTTTATGTGGGTATTTGGAGCCGATAAAGCATGGAATGAATTAAATGATGGTGGAGATATAAAGATCCCGAGATTCTTTTATTACCTTATGAAATTTATAACTCCGGCTGTTCTGTTTATTATCATGCTTTGGTGGTTCATACAAGATGCTATACCAATACTTATGCTTAAAAATGTGGCCGAAGTTAATTATCCCTATATATGGGGTGCAAGAATTCTTATGCTTGTATTATTAGGATTGATATTCTTAATGATCAAAATAGCCTGGGATAAAAAGGAGCAGCAGAAATTTTAATATTTTTCTAAATAGAGTTAAATTATACAGTTTAAAATAAAAATACTATTAAAGAACTATTATCAAATTAAAAGAATTACTCCATTTCATTTTAAAGTTTATAGTTTTGAAATTAATACTGAACACTTGAATTGTTGAGGCTTTATCAGGAATTGAATGTCTAATAATAACCGTTCTTTTTCAATAAAAGAAAATATAAAAGCTATGGGACTTGTCTTCGGGGACATTGGTACAAGTCCTATTTATACTATTACAGTTGTTTTTACACTTACAAGACCTACCCATGATAATGTAATGGGTGTACTTTCCCTTATGTTTTGGTCACTGATTATTTTAGTTACCATGGAGTACGCATGGCTGGCTATGAGCCTTAGTATCAAAGGGGAAGGCGGTATAATTGTCATTAAAGAAATACTTGCGAAAATTGTAAAAACAGGAAGGAAAGCTGCTTTTGCAACTTTCCTTGGTTATGTTGGTGTCTCTTTACTTATGGGTGACGGAGTAATTACTCCTGCAATAAGTATTCTCTCTGCAGTTGAAGGTTTGGAATTAATTCCTGGCTTAGGGCATATAAGCACAAGTACAGTTATCCTGATTACCTGTATAATTACTATCCTGTTATTTGCATTCCAGTCAAAGGGAACGGATAAAGTGTCTACTTCTTTCGGCCCCATAATGGTAATATGGTTTTCGTCACTTTTTATTACTGGATTAATCTCAATAACAAAAGCTCCAGGTGTACTCTTAGCTGTTAGTCCTCATTATGCTATTGAATTTATGATACGTAATGGTTTATCCGGCTTTTTTGTTTTAAGCGAGGTAATTTTATGCGCTACGGGCGGTGAGGCACTTTATGCAGATATGGGACATTTGGGAAGTACTCCGATTAGACAAGCCTGGTATTTTGTTTTTGTTGCCCTGGTTGTAAATTATTTTGGACAAGGTGCTTTCTTAATTACCCAGCACAGACCTGAATCTATTCTTTTTGAAATGGTTCACAGTATTTCTAATATTGCCTATATCCCTTTTCTGATTTTAACTTTGTTTGCAACAATCATTGCATCTCAGGCAATGATAAGCGCTGTTATGTCATTAATTTACCAGGGAATTACTACAAGAATATTTCCATTAATGAAGATAACCTATACATCAACAGAATTAAAATCCCAGATTTATATCAGTGTTATAAACTGGATTCTTTTAGCTGCTGTTTTATTAATGGTATTTATGTTTGAAAAATCAGAAAACCTGGCCGCAGCATATGGATTAGCTGTTACAGCCACAATGACCATCAGTTCTATTTTCATGATCTGGATTTTTAGACTGCAAAAGAATTACCTGAAAATGAGTGCTGCTTCACTGGTATTTGTTGTTGATCTTATGTTCCTCCTTGCAGTGTTTAACAAAATTCCATACGGAGGTTACTGGTCAATTATAATTGCTTTAATACCTTTCTTTGTTATACGTTTATGGCAAAAGGGTGGAAGAGCGATGTACAAGTCTTTCCGCGCATTACCGGTTGATATATTTATTGAAAGTTTTAATCAAATATACTCTCTTAATAATAATATTAAAGGAACTGCAATTTTCTTTACCAAAAGTTTAAAAGAAATTCCGCCTTATATTGTTCATTGTATGATTAAAAGTAATATTATTTATGAAGAAAATATATTGCTGGCTATATCTATTAAAGATACTCCGTATGGTGTTAAATTTCATGAAAAGCAGGTTATCGAAAAAGGTTTATCAGGAATTGTTATCGATGTGGGGTATATGGAATATTTAGATATACCTAAATTGTTAAAAGAGAATGGTATAATCGAAAAAGTTATTTTCTACGGAGTTGAAGATATAACGACTAAAAATCCTTTATTAAAAATCTATTCGTTCTTAAAAAAGATATCACCAAGTTTTGTTACATTTTACAGGCTTCCGTATAACAAACTACACGGAGTCGCAACACGGCTGGAACTTTAAATATGAAAAAATTTTCTATCCTTCTAGTATTTTGCATTTTAATAAATAATCAAATTTCTTTAGCTGGGAGCTCTGCTACTGATACCCTTTTTGTCGCTTCCTGGAACCTTGAAAATCTATTCGATACCATTGACGATCCGGGGAAAATAGATGAAGAATTTTTACCCGGAAGTAGAAAAGATTGGACAAGTGAAAGACTGGATAAAAAATTATCTAACCTTGCCAGAGTTATTGATGCAATGAATAATAATAAAGGTCCTGATATACTTGGTGTTTGTGAGGTTGAGCATAAATCATTACTGGAGAATATGATTTCGAAATATTTGACAGATATTAATTACCAAGTTGCTTATAGGGAATCACCTGACGAACGGGGGATTGATAATGGACTATTATATAATGCTGATAAACTTAAACTGCTTTCAATATTCGCAGATACAGTACACTTGAATGACAATGATAATACAAGACTTATATTAAATGCTAATTTGTTACTTAAAGAATCCGGGGATACACTGCATATTTTTGTAAATCACTGGCCTTCAAGGTATGGAGGGGTAGAAAAAACCGAAATAAAAAGGGATAAAGCTGCTTCGACATTGAGGAAAAGAGTTGACTTTTATATGGAACAAAACAAAAACTCAAAAATTATTATCATGGGTGATTTTAATGATGAGCCGGGAAATGAATCTGTATTAAAAGTACTTGATGCACAGCCTTATAATTGTAATGCTACTGGATCACTTCAAAATTCCGGAAATGGTAATATATTGCTTAATACTTCTTATAAGATATTTAAAAATGGTGAAGGATCATATAAATACAGGGATGATTGGAATATGTTGGATCAAATAATAATAACTTCAAATTTAATTTTTGGTAAATTAAAATACATGTGTAATTCCTTCCAAATATTTAAACCAAATTATATAGTAGAACCTTCCGGTAAATATAAAGGGACTCCTTTCCCGACATATGGCGGCAATAAATATTTGGGTGGATACAGCGATCACTTTCCTGTAACAGCAAAGTTTTTAATAACCGGTTATTAGTATGAAAAAAAATCTTTTAATCTTTGGTTCTAATGGTGCTCTGGGTAAAGGAGTTACAGAATCACTTGTTAAAAAAGATTATGATAAAGTCTATTTATTTGATTCTCATTTTGAAAAGAATACTGCCGGAGAAAAATCAAACAACATAATAGTGAATGATCTTTCCGAAGAAGTAAATGTAGTTGAAGCTTTTAAAAATATTCCTGCCTCTAAGGATGAATTGTTTTTTTTATATACAACCGTTGGTGGTTTTTCCGGTGGAAAGAGTCTCTGGGAAATAGAGGTTAGTGAATGGGACAAAATGATAAATATGAATTTAAAAACCGGTTTTTTAATCGCAAAATATTTTGCCGGACTGGTAAAAAATTCTGCGGGCGGTTCTATTTGCTTTACTGCAGCTTTTACAGGTTTAAATCCTGAAATTAATAAATCGGCTTACGGAGTATCCAAAAGCGGATTAATTCACCTAACCAAATCTCTGGCTCTTGAGGGTGAAAAAATTAAACTGTCTGTTAATGCAATAGCTCCGTATATTATCGATACGCCCTCAAATAGGAAGTGGATGAAGGATTCTGATTTTTCAAAATGGATTAAACCTGTTGAAATAGGTGAACTCGTATATAATCTTTTTAGCAGTTTCTATTTTATTACCGGTAATATTATTTTATTGACTAAGAGATTTAACATTTAAGCCGATAATTTGTGTAATTTTATGATATTCTGAAATACGAGCACAAATATTTTATTGACTTTGTTTTTTGAAATCATTATTGTAGCATAATATATTTGAAAAGATTTATTTGGAAGTATTCTCTCCAACAAAGGATTAATTTTTTTTATTATTTATTATTTAGGAGGAACTAGTTTATGTATTTTCTAGCAGCTATCTTGTCATTCATAAACATAATAGCACAACAAACTGCCCAAGAAAGCACAGGAGCCTTAAATTGGCTTACTGAAAAATATGCTGCAGGCGGTTTTTTTATGCATTTTATTCTTGCCTGTTTAGTTATTGGACTTGCGCTTTGTATTGAAAGATTATGGACTTTAAGCAAAGCAAGCATTAATTCAAAAGAATTTGCTAAAAAAGTTAAAACTGCTTTACAGGATGGTGGAGTTGAAGCAGCTAAAGAAGTTTGTGTTAATACACGCGGACCCGTTGCTTCTATCTTTTATGCCGGTTTGTTAAGAGCCGATGAAGGTGTTGATTCTGCTGAAAAAGCTATTGTTACATATGGCGGTATTGAAATGGGCTTCCTGGAAAAGGGAATGATTTGGATTTCACTTTTCATTACACTAGCTCCTATGTTGGGATTTACAGGTACTGTTCAAGGTATGATCCAGGCATTCGATGCTATTAAAGAAGCTGCCCAGATTTCTCCTTCTATCGTCGCAGGTGGTATTGCTGTTGCTTTGTTAACTACATTATTTGGTCTGGTTGTAGCTATGATATTACAGGTATTTTACAATTACTTTGTATCCAAAATAGACAGATTAGTCTCGGAAATGGAAGAAAGTTCAGTTGAGCTAATCGACGCTTTATACGAATTACAGGTACAAAAGAAATAAACTTTTATTTAGTGAGGAAAAGCTATGGCTTTAATGAAGAGAAAAGGCATAAGATCTGCCGAAATTCCTACTGCTTCTCAGGCAGACTTGGCGTTTTTACTATTGTTATTCTTTCTTGTTTCTACTGTTATTGATGTTGATACCGGTATCGGTTTAACTCTTCCCGAATATATTCCTCCAGATCAAATTCAGAATGTAAAAGTTGATAAAGATAGAATGGCAGCTATTCTTATTAACGAGAATGGTGATGTTCTACTGGATGGGAAACCAATTCCTCTTTATCAAATTAAAAATACTCTTGAACCAAGAATTGAATCAAAGATAGATCTCCCTAAAAATAAAAAATTAATTGTTTCCGTTAAGACTGATAGAAAGACAAACTATAATACTTATATTCAGGCTCTTGATCAGATTAAACAGGCTTATTTTGAGGTAAGAGATGGTTATTCCGAAAGAACTTATGGGAAGAAATTTAGTGATTTGAAACCGGATGACCAAAATGTTGTTAAAGAAGATAAAATTCCTATAATAATTTCACTGGCTGAACCTGAATCAGTTCAAAAATAAATTAAGGTTTAAAAATGACTTTTGAGAAAAAAAGAGCTAATGTTAAAATAGAAATTCCTACCACATCAATGCCTGATATTGTATTTATGTTATTGATGTTTTTTATGGTTGTTACAACTTTAAGAGAATATACATTACTTGTCAAGTTTAAATTACCTGAAGCCAAAGCGCTTGAAAAAATCGAGAACAAAAGATTGATACAGTACATATGGGTCGGTAAAAGCGGTAAGATACAGATAAATGACAGTGTAGTTAAATTGAGCCAGGTAGAACCGCTTATGTATGCTAAACGTGAAGCTTTACCGAATGTTATTGTTTCACTAAGGGTTGATAAAGACGCTGATATGGGTGAGGTAACAGATATTCAGCAGGAACTTCGAAAAGCATCGGCTTTACGTATAAATTATTCTGCTAACTTAAAGGGATCTTAGCAGTTTATATTTTGATATTAAATTTAAAAGGCAGGTTTGTGCAATACTTTCCTGCCTTTTTCAATTTATGAGGGTATCATGAATCTAAAAGAAAAAATTAATGATGATTTAAAATCAGCCATGAAAGAAGGGGATAAAACAAAATTGACTACCGTACGTTCAATAAGGGCATTGATTTTGGAGTTTGAAAAGAGCGGTACAGGCAAAGAACTTACCGGGGAAGAGGAATTAAAATTGTTAAGCACTGCTGCAAAGAAAAGAAAAGATTCAATCGAACAGTTTAGAAATGCCGGCAGAAATGATCTGGCTGACAAAGAAGAAGCAGAACTTAATATTTTAATGAGCTATTTACCAAAGCAGTTAAGTGAAGAAGATATTGATAAAGAAGTTAAAAGAATCGGAGAAGAATTAAACGCGAATTCCAAAGAAGATTTTCCAAAACTTATGCCTGAAGTTATGAAGCAACTAAAGGGTAAAGTTGATGGAAAGATGGTTAAAAAAAGCGTAGAAAATTATCTGAGTAATAATTGAACTTTATTGATATAATAATTGTTGTCTTACTATTAGCCGGTTTTATTCTTGGTTTTAAGGACGGCTTTGTAAGAAAAATAATAGGACTATTAGGTTTTGGTCTGGCAATATTTCTGGCTATCTTCTATTCTTCAAATCTCGGAAGACTAATAGAATCAATCTTCGGCATCGAATTTTATTTATCTGAAATTATCGGGGGTCTAGCAATATTCTGCTTTACTATAATAATTTTTGCTGTCATTAAAAGAATAGTTCATCCTTTTGATAAAGTGAATAATCTGATAAATCAATTACTAGGTGGTCTTATCGGATTTGTTCAAGTATTGTTTTTTGTTAGTGCAGCATTATATCTTCTGAATATTTTCAACATCCCTGACACCAAAAATAAAAACAGTTCTGCACTATACTATGGCGTTTATGCAGTTTTACCTAAAACCATTGAATATTTAAAAAAATTTACCCCTGATTCTAAGAAACTAATAAAAGAGTATATAAAAGAAAAAGATTCTGTTTAATGTCAATGCCTAATTCTCTAGAAAAACTGGAATATCAGAAAGTCCTAAATTATTTATCCAAATATTGCAGTACACAACTGGGGAAGGAAAATATTCTATCTCGTCTGCCCTTTAATAATATATCGCAGGCAATAAAAGAAGGGGAGAAAATTAATCAGGCAAAAGATTGCTTAATTAATAATAATATTCCTCCGTTGGAATATTTGCCTGATTTATTTGAAGCTATTTCGCAAAGTAACATTGAAGGATCGGTTTTAAGCAGTAAATTGATTCTGGAAATATTAAGACTGACCATCATTTCTAGGAATTTTTTCCAATATCTAAAAAACAACTCACAAATTGCACCTGATCTATTCAACTTATCCGTGAACCTCTTTGTTGATAAACTATTCGAACACCAGGTTCAGAAAATTTTGGATGAAAATGGAGAAGTTAAAGAAAATGCAAGTGTAAAACTCTCTGAAATAAGGAGGGAAATCAGAAATAAAAGTGAAGATCTGGTAAAATCTGTAACTAGAATAGTAAAGGTATTTAAAGAAAAGGATATTACCAGGGAAGATTATATGACTCTGCGTGATGGAAGGATTGTCATCCCTGTAAAAGCAGAACATAAAAGACATATCCGGGGATTTATTCATTCGGAATCATCAACGGGACAGACTGTTTATATTGAACCCGAAGAAACACTTGAACTTAATAATGATATTGTATCTCTTTCATTTGCCGAAAAAAGAGAGATCGAAAGGATTCTGAGAGAATTAACAAAGAGAATTGCTTCGGTAAGTAATCAACTTAAAGAATCCCTAAAAACAATTAGCTATTTGGATTCTGTTTTTGCTTGTGCACAGTTTTCAATTGAAATTATCGGTTCCTTTCCTGAAATGAATAATCAAAAAAGTTTTGAGATAAATGACGCCAGGCATCCCATCCTTATAAAGAAACTTGGAAGAAATAATACGGTACCGCTAAACATAAAAATATCAAATTCCCGGAAAGTCATATTAATTACTGGTCCTAATGCAGGAGGTAAAACAGTTGTATTAAAAACTATTGGACTTTTATCGTTGTTGGTAAATTCGGGCATACACATTCCGGTTAATCCGGATTCCAACTTCCATTTTTTTAATAATGTTCTCTTAGATATTGGAGATGAACAGTCAATTGAAGATGATCTCTCAACTTTCAGTTCGCATTTATCAAATATTAAGAATATATTAGGAAAAGCTGATCAAAACTCGTTGGTTTTGCTGGATGAAGTTGGGACAGGAACTGATCCCGCAGAGGGTTCTGCACTTGCTACTGCGGTACTAATTCAATTGCGGGATAAAGATTCGACTGTACTTGCTACAACACATCACGGCTCATTAAAATTGATCGCAAACGATCTTGACAATTTCGAAAATGCTGCTATGGAATTTGACACAGAAAATTTAAAGCCTACCTACATTTTTAATCAGGGTATGCCCGGTTCCAGTTATGCTTTTGAAGTTGCTGAAAGAATCGGATTTGATAATAACTTTTTAAATCTTGCAAAGCAATATCTAGAGCAGGACAAACATAAAGTAGAAAACTTTCTTGTTGATATTGAAAAAAAATCACACAAAGTTGAAGAGAAATTAAATAAATTGGAAATTGAAAATGCCAGGCTCACCGGACTTTCCAACCTTTACCAGCAAAACATAGATAGACTAAACAAAGAGAAAAAAGAGATATTAAAGCGGGCCAAATTAGAAGCTGAAAATTATTTATCGGGGATTAATTCCAGGTTTGAAAAAATTGTAAAAGAATTAAAAGAAACAAAAGCTGATAAAAATGTAATAAAATCCTCGAGAATAATTATTGAAGAACTTAAAGAAGAAAACAAAAACTTATTTAAAGAAAATTCAGATGTAAATGTGAAGGAAGGTGGGTTTTCAAAAGGTGATTTTGCAGGTATTAAGGATACACAGACAGTCGGGGAAATTGTTGAGATTACTCCTTCAAGAAATAAAGCTACTCTAAAAGTAGGTTCAATTAAAATGCAGGTTGATATTAATAACCTGGTTCATTCTAAAAAGAACAGTAAAGAAAAGTCTCGTGAAAGAAACTATGATATTACTATAAGCATTCCCGGAAGCAGGATTGATATCAGGGGAGAAAAACCGGAAGAAGCAGAATTTGAAGTAATTAAATACATAGACAATGCATATAGTTCCGGCATGAATAGAATTGAAATACTTCATGGAAAAGGAACCGGTGTACTTAAAAAAACTGTAAATGAAATATTAAAGCATCATGATAAAGTCAGCAATTATTATTTTGCTCCCATTGAACAGGGAGGTGAGGGGATTACAATCGCTGAATTAAAATAATATTAAATATTAATAAAGAAAAATAAATATTATAAATGAACTTAAACATAAATCTCCTTTGTATAAATTGGTAAATAACTTTGTTTAAGAAAATTTTAATAGCAAACCGCGGTGAAATTGCAGTAAGAATAATTCGTGCCTGCCGGGAATTAGGAATTACTTCAGCTGCGGTATATTCTGAAGCAGATATTACCGCACTACATACAAAGCTTGCAGATGAATCATACTATATCGGTAAAGCACAATCTTCCGATTCTTATTTAAATAAAATCAAAATTATTGAATTAGCAAAGAAAATAAACGCGGATGCTATTCATCCTGGTTATGGGTTCTTCTCTGAAAATGCTGATTTTATTAAATCTGTTGAAAATGAAAATTTAGTTTTCATCGGACCGCCTTCCTCTGCAGTTTCATTAATGGGTAGTAAAACTGCAGCCAGAAACCTTATGAAGCAGAATAATGTTCCGATTGTGCCGGGGACAACCGAACCTATCAAGTCAATGGATGAAGGTATTGCAACCGCAAAAAGTATTGGTTATCCTGTTTTGCTAAAAGCCTCTGCAGGCGGCGGCGGAAAGGGAATGAGGAAAATTTCATCGGAGAAGGAATTCATATCTTCTTTTGAAGCAACTCAAAGGGAAGCATTAAAAGCTTTCGCAGATGATTCAATTTATATCGAAAAATATATTCAAAACCCGCATCATATTGAAGTTCAGATAATTGCTGATAAACATGGAAATTATGTGCATCTTTTTGAAAGGGAATGTTCTGTTCAAAGAAGGCACCAGAAAATAATTGAAGAATCTCCGTCATCTTTTGTTGATGAAGTTACCCGTGAAAAGATTACAACTGCAGGGATTAATGCAGCAAAAGCTTGTGGCTATTATAATGCTGGCACAATAGAATTCCTGATGGACGCTAATAAGAAATTTTATTTTCTTGAGATGAATACAAGAATTCAGGTTGAACACCCCGTTACAGAAATGATTACCGGTATAGATCTGGTTAAAGAACAAATTTCGATCGCATCAGGGAATAGTCTTTCTTTTAATCAACATGACATTAAAATAAACGGTCATGCAATTGAGTGCAGAATTTATGCAGAGGATTTCGAAAATAATTTTCTCCCGTCTTCCGGGAAAATCATTGAATATAAAGAACCGGCTGGTCCGGGAATCAGGCTGGATTCAGGATTCTCAAGGAATTCAATAATCTCAATACACTATGATCCCCTGATCTCCAAACTTGTTGCATGGTCAAATAACAGGAAAAGTTCAATAAACAGGATGAAGAGAGCTCTTTCAGAATACTACATTAGCGGAATTGTAAATAATATTCCTTTACTAAACCTGGTATTAAAAAATGATAATTTTGTAAACGGAAATTATGATATAAATTTTATTGAAGAGCATATATTGAACAGAAATGGTACTGATTCAATTACTTCCAACCATAATAATATAGATATTGAAAATGCTGCTATTATACTAGCTTCGGTATTAAAATCTAAGACATCTGTAAACGGGAGCCCGGACAAAAATCAAAATAATAATAGATGGCTTGACCAACTTTATGAATGAATTAATCGCATACATAAATAAAAATGTAAAAAACATTGAACTTTTAAGTGATTCAGAAATTTCTATTAATTCCAAGAAAATTCAATTTAATTTATTATCTTTAGATGATAAAACTCACTTGCTTAAAGTTGGAAACAATATTTTTGAAGTAGTTGTTCAGAAAACAGATGATGAAAAATATGCGATTACTGTTAATGGAGTACTATTTGAAATTGAAATCAGAACTTCATTGCAGGAACGAGCTAAAAAATTATTGGATGCCAGTAGAGCAACTAATCATAAACTGGAAGTGAAAGCTCCGATGCCGGGAATGATTTTAAGGGTGAACAAGCAGGTAGGTGAAGAAGTAATTTCAGGAGAATCGGTTATTATTCTCGAAGCTATGAAAATGGAAAATGAACTGCGTTCTCCGGTTACCGGCAAATTAAAAGAATTATTCGTAAAAGAAGGAAATCCTGTTGAAAAGGGGTTCAAATTATTTTCAATTGAAGCTTAATTAACATATATCCAAAACTTATGGGAAGGTATTCTTATGAAAAAGATATATACCCTGATATCTGTCCTTATTATATCCACTCAACTATTTGCCGGAGGCTTTCAAATAAATGAACACGGAGCGAGAGCCATGGGAATGGGAGGAGCTTTTACCGCTGTTGCTAATGATGCATCTGCAATTTATTGGAATCCTGCTGGTTTAACTCAATTAACGGGGACACAGCTTATGCTTGGAACAACGCTTATTTCTCCTATGTCATCTTTTGAAGGTAGTGAATTTAGTGCAACGACAAAAAAATATGATACAGAAAGCCAGACCTTTTTCCCTACTCATTTTTTTGCAGCACACTCTTTCAAAAATGGTTTAGCTGTCGGATTGGGTTTTACCAGTCCCTTTGGTTTGGGAGTAAAATGGCCTGATACCTGGGCAGGTAGATTTTTAGCCTTAGATACAGAGCTGAAAGTATTTACTATCTCTCCAGTTGTTGCTTATAAAATATCTGAAGAATTATCTCTTAGTGCCGGTTTAATATATAGCTGGGCTGATGTTACTATTAAACAAAAGCTACCTATAGCTCCGATTGAACTTTTAGGATATCCCGGTGGTGAAAGTTTGGTAACACTAGATGGGAAGGATAAGTCCGCATTCGGATATTGTTTCGGTTTAATGTATAAACCATTACCGAAACTTTCTATTGGAGCCTCATTCCACAGTCAATTAAAATATGAATTTAGCGGTACAGCCACATCTACAAATTTACCGCCGGTGCCTCAATTAAATGCATTATATCCTCATGGAGATATTTCGGCAAATTTAACTGCTCCATATAATTTAGCAGTAGGTGTAGCATATCAGGTAGTTCCAAAACTTTTACTTTCTTTTGATTTTCAATTCGTGGGCTGGTCAAGTTATGATACTTTAAGCGTTAATTTTACAGAACCTACAGTTCCTGATATAAATAGTCCGAGATTATACGATAATTCCTTTATTTTAAGATTAGGCGGAAACTATCAGGTAAATGACTGTCTTTCTGTTCTAGCAGGAATTTATTATGATAAGACTCCGGTTAAAGCAGAATATATGAGTCCTTCATTGCCTGAAGGTAATCGTCTCGGATTTAGTGCAGGATTTGAATATGCAATAACAAAGCAGTTGTCTGTTTCCGGTTCTTATCTTTATATTCATTCAAGCAAAGTAAACGTAACAAGTTCAACACAGGATTATATTCCTCTTGATGGTGCTCTTGAACGTTTCAATGGAACATATAATTCTTCTGCAAATTTAGGTTCATTAACGCTTTCATATAGTTTTTAACTAATTTAGGCTGTCTGAAGGAATTTAGGCAGCCTTTTTATTCCCCAAATCACTTCTTTTTATTTCCACTTTCAAATTTTTTTTTCATTTTGTAGTTTTTATTTTTCTTTATTGCTAATTTTGATCTGAGGGTAATTTCATTTCAATTAAATTTCAGGAGGTTTAATAATGGCATTTTCACTAAACAAAATTATGTTAATTGGTAATTTGGGAAAAGATGCCGAAACTCGATTTACAACAAACAACCTATCAGTTACTAATTTTACGTTAGCGACAACAAACAGTTATAAAGGGAAAGATGGAAACTGGGTAAACGATACTACCTGGCATAACATAGTTTCCTTTAATTTATCAGACTATTTTAAAGACAATCTTAAAAAGGGTAAAAAGTTTTTTGTAGAAGGTAGATTAAGTAAAAGAGATTATACGGACAAAGATGGAATTAAAAGGTATATGACGGAAGTTGTTTCAGAAAGAATTATTCCGTTAGATTCTTCAAGCGACTATTCAACCGGTAATGAAAGTAGTTCAAGCAGTTCAAATAGTAATCCTGATGTACAAGTGGATGAAAATGAAGATTTACCTTTTTAATTATTTTACAAAGAAAAAGTAATTTCTTTTATTTTTTTTTATATTGAGTAAATAATTAATATGTAAAATAATATTGGATTATCATAATTATTGGATATAGATTGGCGAATAAATCTTGTCATACTTTTTATTCTGTTTTTATTATCGGCTTTTTTTTCCGGTTCAGAAGTTGCACTGTTTTCATTAGACCGGAATAAGATAAAAAAAGACCTGGAATCAAATCCCCTAATCAGCAGGTATTTATTATACCTGCTGGAATATCCCCGCAGAATGCTGGTTACAATATTATTGGGGAATACTATAGTAAATGTTGCAGCTTCAATTGTTGCTGTTTCATTAGCACTAGAATATGCTTCTATATTATCAATCCCGCAAGATATTGCATTAACGGTTCAAATTATCGTATTAACAACATTTGTAATTTTATTCGGTGAGTTAACACCAAAAGTATGGGCATCAAAAAGCCCGATTACTTTTTCCAAAATTGTGGCTGTTCCTCTTTATTGGGTAAGTGTAGTAATTTTCCCTGTATCAGAACTACTAACAGAAGTAATCAGAGTATCGGTATCGAAAATAAAATTAGATAAAGCTAAGACTGCTATCCTGCCGGAAGAAATTCCGGAGTTAGCAGAGCTTGGTCATGAAAGAGGAACTTTGATTGAAGAAGAACACGGTTTAATTCAAAGTATTGTCGAATTCAGATCGGTTACTGCTCAGGAAGTTATGACTCCAAGGGTAGATATTATTTCTGTTTCAACAGATTTCAATTTTGATGAGCTGCTCAATATAATTAATAGTTCGGGACATAGTAGAATTCCGCTTTACAAAGAAGATCTGGATGAAATACTGGGTATTATTTATTCAAAAGATATTCTGCCCTACATAAGGAATCAAGAATTAAGAAATAAATTCTCCCTGGTAAAATTAGCCAGGAAGGCAATGTTTATTCCGAAAACTAAATTAATAAGTGAATTAATGCCTGAACTCCAGGAAAGAAAAACTCATATTGCTATAGTTGTTGATGAATATGGAGGAACAGCTGGCTTGGTTACATTAGAAGACATAATTGAAGAAATAATTGGGGAAATCAGGGATGAATATGATAAGGAAGAAAACCCAGTCACCAAAGTTGATGATTATAGCTATATAGTATTGGGCAAAATCTCAGTAGATGAATTGAATGAGTTGCTTAATATAAAGATACCGGATGAAGATGAAGACTTTGAAACTTTAGGCGGTCTGGTTCTTAATCAAGCTGGGCATATTCCTAAAGAGGGGTATACTTTTCAGTTGGAAAATCATAAGTTTACTGTTAAAGAAGTTTTAAAAAAGAGAATTAAAAAGGTTTTAATAGAAAAACTTCCATCCGAATAAAATGAAAAAAGGCTGTTTCTTAAAAATCATTATTACCTTAACTATTTTTATTGCTGCCGTTTTATACATTGTAGAAAATCACTTTGATGATTTTATTAAGAAGCCGGGTGAAAAAATTATTAAAGACTTAGTATTTAAAGATGTTAACAGAGAGATGGAATTTGTAAAAAATTCTCCCGAAAAGGATTCTTTAAAAGTTTTAATTAACAATTTTGTATATAACAAAATTCACAAAGAACACAGGTTAAACAGCGGAGAAATAGAGGATATAATAGATTCGGTAGAAGAGGTTTTGAAAGATAGTACAATAAGCAAGGTAGAACTAAAAAATTTAGAATCAATTTTTAAGAAAGAAATAAATGAAGGACCAAAGAAAGACTGAAATAAGAGTCGGGATAACAGTTATTGTTGGTTTACTAATCTTTATATGGATTTTAGGCTGGGCTAAAAATTTTAGTTTGTCCTCAAATCAAAAAACATTATTAGTAAAATTTAACAGCGTCTCTGGTTTGGAGGTAGGTGATAATGTTTCTGTAAACGGTGTAAGGAAAGGTTTTGTAGAAAATTTTAAGCTTGAGGGGGATAAAGTTATTGTGAGTCTTTCACTGGATAGTGATGTTAACCTGAAGAAAGATGCTACTTTTTCAATTTCTATGCTTGATTTAATGGGGGGTAAAAAAGTAAATATAAATCCAGGTATATCTTCTCAGCTGTTGAATTATAATGAAGTTCAAAACGGTATTTTTTATGCCGATATCCCTGAAGTCATGTCTATGCTGGGTAAAGTAGAAGGGGACATTCCTGCCATTATAAAGGATATAAAGATTACTTTAAGTTCTTTAAATAACTATTTAACTGATAATGACTTAAATACAGATATTAAAACTTCTTTATCGAACTTAAATAAAGCTTCCCGAAAACTTAATGTTTTGTTAGATGAGAATAGGGAAGGTATCAGTCAATTAACACAAAATACAGTTAAATTAACCCGGAATGTTAATGATTTCCTTAATGAAAATAAGTCATCGTTAAAATCATCTGTTGAAGAATTGCACACTGTATTAACAAAAACAGATTCTCTTTTGACATCTGTTAATACTTTTTCCGGAGAAATAAGAAATAAGAAGAACAATATCGGAAAACTTCTATATGATGATAAATTATATGATAATTTGAGCCAATCAATAACTCAGTTGAATGAACTTACAAAAATCCTGATAGAGCAGCTGAAAGGCAAGGGAGTTAATGTGGATGCACACATATTCTAAATTAAATCTTTTGTCTGTTTTTATTGTTCTGTTTCTCACCATCTTATTCAATAGTTCTGTAATCCTTCAACCTGTAAGAAGTCGTCATGGTATGGTAGTTTCTGCAAACCAATTAGCATCTGAAGTTGGTATTGAAATAATGAAAAAAGGGGGGAATGCAGTTGATGCTGCAGTCGCAGTGGGGTTTACACTTGCTGTAACTTATCCTTATGCCGGGAATATCGGAGGTGGGGGTTTTACGGTTATCCATTTAAAAAATGGTTTAAACACAACCATAGATTTTCGGGAAAAAGCTCCTTTAAAATCCAGTAAAGATATGTATCTCGATGAAAACGGAAATTATATCCCTTCGTTGAGTAGAGAAGGAACACTTTCATCTGGTGTTCCCGGGAGTGTAGCGGGATTGATTTATGCACTTAACAAATACGGGACAATGAAACTGCGGGATGTAATTCAGCCGGCAATTGGTTTAGCAAAAAACGGATGGGAACTCGATTACCGAACTGCAGAAATATTTAATAAATTTTTAGCTGAATTCAAAAAATATCCTTCCTCTTATAGAATATTTACTAAATATGGAGAACCTTATAAGGAAGGTGATTTATTTAAGCAGCCCGATTTAGCATGGACACTGGAACAAATTGAAAAAAACGGACGTGACGGTTTTTACAAAGGAAGGGTTGCTGCACTTATCCTCAATCAGGTTCAATCTATGGGCGGAATAATTACTTCGGAAGATTTGGAAAAATACCAACCTGTGGAAAGAAAACCTGTTGTAGGCACATATCGTGGCTATAATGTAATCTCGATGCCTCCGCCCAGTTCAGGAGGAATTGCCCTGATAGAATTGTTGAATATAGTTGAAAATTATAAGATTAATGCCAGTGATTGGGGCAGCAGCGAATATATCCATCATTTAGTTGAAGCGATGAAATACGTTTATGCAGACAGGACATACCTGCTTGGTGATGAAGATTTTTATCCGGTTCCAAAAGACGGCTTAATATCAAAAGAATATGCCAGGACAATATTTCATAAGATTCAAGGTGACAGCAATAAAGCAGTTCCTTCCGAATTAATTACTGCGGGTGGTCCATCAATTTATTCAGAAAGTACTGAAACTACTCATTACTCGGTTTATGATGAGTACGGAAATACTGTAAGCACGACAACAACAATTAACTCAGCATTCGGTTCAAAAGTAGTGGTTGAAGGAGCCGGTTTCTTGCTAAATAATGAAATGGATGATTTCAGTGTTAAACCCGGTATTCCCAACCAATTTGGATTACTTGGAACAGAAGCAAATTCAATAGAACCGGAGAAACGAATGTTAAGCTCTATGACACCTACTATAGTTTTAAAAGATGATAAACCTTATATTATAATCGGTTCACCAGGAGGCTCTACTATAATTACTACAGTTCTACAAGTTATAATGAATTGTATTGATTTCCGTATGAACATACAGGAAGCAATCGATATGCCCCGTTTTCATCATCAATGGAAACCGGATGAAATTTATTTTGAGAAATTTGCTATAAATAATGATGCAAAAGATAACCTGAGAAAAATGGGATACAAATTTGCAGATATGCAGACCAATTTTACTGTCCTCGGTGTTGCTGAAGGTATTATGATCGATAATGCAAATCATATAATTTTTGGTGCAGCTGATCCAAGGGGAAGTGGTTCTGCAGAAGGTTTTTAACTAAAAATTGAAGGAGATAAAATGATTCTGGGTGTAGGTATAGATATAATTGAAATTGATAGAATAAAGGAAAGCATTGAAAAGTTCGGGGACCACTTTTTGAATAAAATTTATACCGAATCTGAACTGAATTATTGTCTTAACAAGAGCAGTAAATATCAGCACCTTGCAGCAAGATTTGCTGCGAAGGAAGCGGTTTATAAAGCTCTGACAACAGGGTGGCACGAGGTAGCTACATGGCAGGATATTGAAATCTTTAACGAACCTAACGGGATGCCTAGAGTTAAATTTAAAGGTAAACTGGAATCATTTCTTTCTGATGATAAAAATCTTAAAATTTCAATGAGTCATTCTAGAGATTACGTAACATGCATTGCTATTGTTTATATGAATTCACTAAATATTTAATCTTTTACCAGGTTTCATTTTTTTTATAAGATTTAATGAACAAACCGGAAAATGCAGATTTAATTTCAAGAGCCGGAAACAAATAAAATACTCTTTTAGGATTGATTAGCAACTATTCAATAATTAATTTAATTACCGAAATAAACACAATTACTAAGTGAATAAAAAAACATTTAATTTTCTAAGTTATATAGCTATCGGATTACTATTTGTTTTCTTAATGTTAATGATATTTAAAGCGGTACCATCTGATTGGTTTATTTATATTTTAGGTGTAAGTATATTACTTTTTTTGTTTAGAATATTTTTTAGGATATATTTTATAATACAAGACAGAAAAAAGAATTAAGGAGGCTGTCTTCGAACCTGGTAAAAGAGTAAATGGCAAACTAAATGCAAAGGTTTTAATTTTAAATCAAAGTTATGAACCTTTATCAATTTGCAATATTAAAAAAGCTTTTATTCTTGTTTATCTCGGCAAAGCTGAACTAGTTGTTAATGACAGTAAAAAAACACTTCATTCTGTTTCGAATAACTATCCCTGGCCCAGTATTATTCGTTTAAGTCAATTCATAAATGTACCCTACAAAAAAGTAGTTTTAACAAGAAAGAATATCCTGAGAAGAGATTCTTATAAGTGTGGCTACTGTGGAAGAGGTGATTTGCCTTTAACAATAGACCATATAATTCCTAAAGCCAGGGGAGGAGCAGATTCATGGGAAAATTTAATTTGCGCCTGTACTTCATGCAATAATAAAAAAGGAGATCGAACCCCTGAAGAAGCTAAGATGTCATTGAGACATAAACCATTCAAACCAAGTCATATCATGTTTATTAGAAATGTAGTTGGTAAACTAGACGATAACTGGAAACCATACCTATACTTATCTTAAAGTAAAAAGTTAAAAATAATAATCGTTTTTAACTTTGGACCTCTGATTTTTGACTTTCTTAGGAGATTATTAAGGACATTATTATTATTTTTCAACTCATTATTTTTATTATTCAAAATATTGGATTATGGCAAAAAAAAGAATATTAAGCGGAATGCGTCCTACCGGTAAATTGCACATCGGGCATTTTGTTGGCGCACTTGAAAATTGGGTAAAACTCCAGGATGAATATCAAAACTTTCATCTTATTGCTGATTATCATGTTTTAACCACAAATCTGAATACCAATGACATTTATGATAATTCTATTGAAATGTTAATTGATTGGCTTGCTTCAGGACTTGATCCTCAAAAAAGTCCTATGTTCCGTCAGTCAAAAATAAAAGAACATACGGAATTAAATTTAATATTTGCTATGTTAATAACTGTTAACAGGCTGGAAAGAAATCCTACTTTAAAAGACCAGGTAAGAGATTTGAATATTGAAAACGTAATTTTCGGTCATCTTGGATACCCGGTACTTCAGGCAGCAGACATTCTTCTATATAAAGGAGATTCAGTTCCTGTTGGTGAAGATCAGGTTCCACATGTTGAAATTTCAAGGGAAATTGCCAGAAGATTTAATAATCAATATGGAAATGTTTTTCCCGAGCCAGAACCTTTATTAACAAAATTTGCGCGTCTTCCCGGATTAGATGGAGATGCAAAGATGAGTAAATCTTTAGGAAATACGATTCTGCTTTCGGATGAACCTGAAACAGTTAAAGCAAAAATGAAGAAAGCCGTTACTGATCCGCAAAAAATCAGGAGGGGAGACCCGGGTAACCCTGATATTTGTCTTGTCTTTTCTTATCATAAAAAGTTTAATCCGGATGAAGTTCCTGAAATCGAAGCAGGATGCCGTTCCGGGGCTTTAGGTTGTGTCGATTGTAAAATGAATTGTGCTTCAAAAATTTCCGTTGTGCTCGAACCAATAATTGAAAAGAGAAAATATTACGAAAGTAATAAAAGTGAAGTTTTGGAAATATTGGATGACGGTGAAAACAGGGCAGGAAAAGTTGCAAAAGAGACGATGAAAGAAGTCCGTGAAAAAATGAAAATGGGCTAACTTTGTATAAAATTAAACTAGATCAGTTCGAAGGTCCTTTAGATCTCCTTTTATTTTTTATTAAAAGGGATGAACTAAACATTTATGATATCCCAATATCAAAAATAACTAAGGAATTCCTGGAGTACGTTAATTTAATAAAGATACTAGATCTGGAAATTGCAGGCGATTTTATATTAATGGCTTCTACCTTAATGCATATTAAGGTAAGAATGCTGCTGCCAAAGGAACTGGATGAAAAAGGTGAAGAGATTGATCCGAGAGCCGATTTGGTTAAGGCTCTTCTTGAATATAAAAGATACAAGGAAATGTCGGAAGAACTGGCTTTCTTTGAATCAAACCAGAGGAAAATAAATTTCCGGGGAAATTTTTCTGCGGATTTTAAAGTTGAAATCCCTGATTATGATATTTTACTAAAGAATGTTACTGTATTTGATTTGGCAAAAGCCTTTAAAAAAGCAATTGAAGGAATTAAACCCCAGGTATTTCATGAAGTAAAAAAAATAAATATTACAATTGATGATCAAATAAATTACATTTTTGATAAGCTTAATGAATATACCGAACTTCATTTTTTGAAGCTGGTTGAAGGCATGACTGACAAGATAAGAGTAGTTATTACCTTTATAGCCTTGCTTGAGTTAACTAAAGCTGGAAGAATAGGCATAAAAGAATCGTCAAATTTTAACGATTTTATTATTTTAAATCTTAACAATGGATAATATATATAATTCTGTTATCGAAGCATTAATTTTTGCATCGGAAGATTCCATTTCAGCTTCCGAACTTATTAAAGCAATTAAAGGTATTGACGGAGAGGATATTCAAATTTCTTCCTCGGATGTAGAGAATTGCGTAGAAGCATTAAATTCAAAATATGAGACTGAGAAATTATCGGTAAAAATCATTAAGATTTCAAACGGGTTTCTTTTTGCAACAAGACCTGAATATGCTAAATATGTAGGCTATCTATCTTCTGAAAAAAGCAAAAGAAGATTAAGCCAGGCAGCCCTGGAAACACTCGCAATTATTGCATATAAACAGCCGATTACCAAACCGGAAATTGAATCTATCCGTGGTGTTAATTCCGATTATATGCTGAACACGCTTCTCGAAAAAGATCTAATAAATATATCCGGCAGAGCTGAAACAATAGGAAGACCTTTGTTATATGTTACTACAGATGAGTTTTTAAAATACTTTGGTTTAAATAATATTAGTGATTTGCCAAAGCCTAGAGAAATAGATGAAATAATGCAGGATGAAGATTTTATTGAACAGAAAAGAAAAATAATGATGAACTTAATTGAAGAAACAATTCAAAATGAAACCGGCAGTGAATCAGAAGAAGTTGATTAGATTAAATAAGTATATTTCCGATAGCGGGATTGCTTCAAGAAGAAAATCAGAAGAGTATATTTTACAGGATAGGGTTTCAGTAAATAATAAAATTATTAACTCTTTAAATTTTAAAATAGATCCTGAAACTGATAAAGTTTATCTTGATGGAGAATTAATTCATCCGAAGAAACATATTTATCTTTTAATGAATAAACCTAAAGGAGTTATTACTTCAACCAGTGATGAGAAAAAGAGGAAAACTGTAATTGATCTTGTAAATATTAATGAAAAGATTTATCCTGTTGGAAGATTGGATTACAATACTACCGGTGTTCTGATTCTTACTAATGACGGGGATTTTTCTAATTTATTAACTCATCCGAGAAATAATGTCCGCAGACTATATGAGGTTAACCTGGATAAACCACTGAATGATAATGATAAAGAGCATTTACTAAAAGGTGTTTATATCCTGGGAAGGAAAGGAAAATTTCTAAAGATAAATTTTCCGAAAACGAAAAATAAAAAATTTATTGAGATTATATGTGTTGAAGGAAGAAATCACTTTGTAAAAAATATGTTTAATTCCATCGGGTACTCTGTAACCGGATTGAACAGGAAGCAATTTGCAGGATTAACCGCTGATGTTGCACCCGGTAAATACAGGAAACTTTCACAGCAAGAAGTGAACTTAATTAAACGAAATTATGATAGTAAAATTTAATTTATTTCTTCTACTTATCTTTTTTGGAGCTTTTTTGTTTGCTCAGGAGAAATCAAAAGATACTCTCTTAGTTCCTAAATACAGCGGAACAACAATAAAAGATTTCTGGAAAGAGTTGGATGATATTTTTAATGATCCAAATTTTGATAATGCCAACTGGGGAGTAGTAATTCAATCTTTGGAAACAGGTGAATATTTTTACAGAAGAAACGCAAATAAATTATTTATTCCGGCTTCCGATCTAAAATTATTTACAACTTCTGCAGCTTTAATCTTGTTGGGACCTGAATATAGTTTCAGTACAAATATTTTAATGAACGGTAAAATGGATGGATCGGTTCTCGATGGTGATTTAATTGTAAGGGGAAGGGGAGATCCGACTATTTCCGGCCGTTTCTATAATGATGATAAATATAAAGTTTTTAAAGACTGGTCAGATTCTCTGTCAAATATCGGTATTGATGAAATTACAGGAAATATTATTGGTGATGATAACCGTTTCGATAACCTGGGGCTTGGAAAAGGCTGGGCATGGGATGATGAAAGTTACTGGTTTTCTGCTCCTTCAGGAGCGATTTCTTTTAATGATAATGTTGTTGATATAGTCGTTAAAGTTAATAAAGAAAAGAATATCCCTGTAATTATAACAAATCCTTCAACAAAATATATTGTATTTATAAATAATGTATCTGTTGTACCTAATGATTCAACCACATCAATCAATATTTATAGACAGAGCGGAACTAACATGGTAGATGTATTTGGAACAATTAGGAAACAGGATTCTGTTAAAACATATGTAACGGTAAATAATCCGACACAGTACTCCATGGTGGTGCTCAAATCAGTTCTCCAGATGAAAGATATAGGTATAGATGGTTTTGCAATGGATATAGATGATATATCAAAAATACCTTCTGAAGATAATTTGAAACCTTTATTTACTTATTATTCTCCGCCATTAAAAGAGATTATAAAAGTGATTAATAAAAACAGTGAAAATTTTTATTCCGAACAGTTGTTAAAAACTATAGGACTTGAAGAAGAAGGTTTTGGTTCTGCAGATAATGGAGTTAAAGCAGAAGATATGGTTTTCAGGGAAATGGGTATTTTACCTGAAGGAATGAATATAGTAGACGGCAGCGGTTTATCAAGACTTAATTTAGTCTCTCCGCATCAAATAGTTATACTTTTAAATTATATGTTTAAGAATAAATATTTCATTCCGTTTTTTAATTCTTTACCAATTGCAGGTGTAGATGGAACACTTGGTAAAAGAATGAAAAAAACAAAAGCGGAAAATAACTTAAGAGCAAAGACAGGTACTCATATCGGTGTGAGCAGCATATCAGGATATGTTTATACTTTGGATAATGAACCGGTTTCGTTTTCTATTATTGCCAATAATTACAATGTCCCTGTTAAAATTGCAGAAAATATAGAAGACCTGGTTTGTTTACGTCTTGCAAATTTTAAAAGAAAATAATGGAGGCTTAGTGGATAAGAATATTCAGCCCGGAAATTTAGATGCCGGGGAAGATATAAATATTTTAATTAAAAGAAGATTTGAAGAATTAAATGAGTTAAAATCTAAAGGAGTAGAAACTTTTGCTTATTCTTTTGATATAAATTCCAATTCGAAGAATATTAAAGATAATTATAAAGATGAAGAAAAAGGAGTTGTTAAAATTGCCGGGAGAATAATGGCAATCAGAAGAATGGGGAAAGCTTCTTTTGCTCACATCCAAGATTATATGGGAAGAATTCAGATATATCTTAGAAAAGATGATATTGGTGAAAGTTACTCTGAATTTAAATTAATGGATATTGGGGATATTATAGGGCTCGAAGGTTATGTATTTAAAACAAAGACAGGTGAAATTTCAGTTCACACAACTTCTTTAAAATTGCTGGCAAAATCCTTACGGCCTCTTCCCATTGCAAAAGAAACTACCGATGAACAAGGAAACAAAATAATTCACGATCAATTTTCCGATAAAGAACTTAGATATCGGCAAAGATACCTTGATCTGATAGTTAATCCGCATCTAAAAGAAATATTTATAAAGAGAAGCAAAATAATTTCTTCAATGAGGAGATTCCTGGATAAAAATAATTTCCTGGAAGTAGAAACTCCTATTCTTCAACCCCTATATGGCGGAGCCGCTGCCAAACCGTTTATTACACATCATAATACTCTGGATACTAATTTCTATTTAAGAATAGCCGACGAGTTATATCTAAAAAGATTAATTGTCGGTGGAATAAATGGTGTCTATGAAATTTCAAAAGACTTTAGAAATGAAGGAATGGATAGAACCCACAATCCGGAATTTACTATGATGGAGCTTTATGTTCCTTATCATGATTATGACTGGATGATGAATTTTGTAGAAGAGATGATTCAGAATATATGCAATGAAGTTTTTAATACTTTTGAATTTAAGTTTGAAGATAAGACCTTGAATTTAAAATCTCCCTGGAAACGTGTTTCATTTGTTGAAGCTATCGAAGAGAAAACAGGCTTAAATGTTATTTCTGCATCAGTAGAAGAACTTAAGAAAAAAGCTAAAGAATTAAATATTGATATTTCCAATATAGAAGGAAAAGGGAAACTTATAGATGAAATTTTTAGTGAAATCGTTGAACCGGGATTAATCGAACCAACATTTGTAATGGATTATCCGTTAGAACTTTCCCCGCTGGCAAAAAAACATCGTTCTAAAGAAGGTGTCGTTGAAAGGTTTGAAGCTTATTTTGCAGGGAAAGAAATATGTAATGCATTCTCAGAGCTTAATGATCCGATAGATCAAAGAGAAAGGTTTATGGCTCAAACGAAAATGCGGGAAGAAGGAGATGATGAAGCACATCAGATTGATGAAGATTTTATTCGTGCTTTGGAATATGGAATGCCGCCGACTGCCGGTTTGGGAATTGGAATAGACAGGTTAGTGATGGTGCTTACAAATCAATCTTCAATAAGAGATGTAATATTTTTTCCACAGATGAAACCGGAAGGAAAATGAAAAATTTTAATTACTTATATAGATTTTATTATAATCTATTTTCCATACCTGGTTTTCAAGCTAATCCCAATTCGGCATTTGTTGTTATTCTTTTAGGTGAAGTTTGAAGTATAGTATAATTATTCCGACTCTTAATGAAGAAAAACTTTTACCTAAATTATTAAAACAGCTATCAAATCCGGAATTTAAGACTAAGTATGATTATGAAATTATTGTGTCTGATGGCGGAAGTAAAGATAAAACTATAGAAATCGCACATAAATATTCCGATATAGTTAAGGTGCATGCCGGGGAAAGAAGACAGAATATTGCCGTGGGAAGAAATATTGGTGCAGATAGTGCTAATTCCGATATTTTCATTTTTTTTAACGGTGATATTATTATCCCGGATATGGATTATTTCTTTAATTATGTTGAAAATAAATTCTTGAATAGTAATTACCTTGCAATGACCTGCATGGTTAAAGTTTTTCCGGAAGAAGAAATATTAGCTGATAAAATTTTCCAGACAATTTATAATATTTATTTTCGATTCCTGAATTTCATCGGTGTTGGAATGGGACGAGGAGAATGCCAGGTAATCCGGAAAGAGATCTTCTACAAGTTTAACGGTTATAATGAAGAATTAGCTGCCGGGGAAGACTTCGATTTATATAAAAGAATTAGAAAAGAAGGAAAAATATTATTCTCAAAAGATTTATTTATTTTTGAATCCCCGAGAAGATTTAGAAAATTAGGTTATAAAAATGTTTCCTGGGTATGGATTAAAAATGGTTTCTCTGTTTTTTTTAAAGGAAAAGCTATTTCAAAAGAATGGGAGCAGATTAGATAATTGAAAAAATTTATTCCGATATTCCTGTTGTTAACTATAAGCATCTTTTCTCAAACTGAGTATATCTCTGTAACAAACCCGGTTTACAATTTTTTAGAAAGGATGGAAACCCTTCAAATCATTAATGATTATAATTCTTTTGAGCTTCCAAAAACACGCGGTGAGATAGCGGATTATTTAAAACAGATTATGAAGAATGAGAATAAACTGGATGACGTAGATAAAAAGATACTTCAGGATTTAAAAGTTGAATTCGAATATGATCTATATGGTACACTGAATAATTCTCAATCTATGTTGGGAAAAGGGGAGTACAATATTTTTTCACAAAATCAAAAATATCTCTACTATTATAATCAACCGGATAAGTTTAATTTATTTATAAATCTATTGGGTGAAGGTGAAGTAATATTTAATAATGATATTGGGAACAAAAAGAATTTATCAACTTCACTTGGTTATGTAGGCGGTGTAATCCGGGGAACTATCTTAAGTAAATTTGGATTTTACCTGAAAGGTTTCAACGGAAATGTTTTCGGTAACAAAGAAACGGCCCGATTGAGAAACGACCTGGAGTATAATTTTAAATTAAATGAAAAACCTGATCAGGCTTTTTTCGATGAAACAGAAGGATATGCAACTGCCGATTTTAATATCGTTAAGTTTAAGCTTGGGCAGGATAGAATCAATATCGGTTATGGACCTGTAAAAGCTTTACTGGATGATAATTCTCCCAAGTTCGATTATGTCCGTTTCAACATCTCTTATAAATTTTTCAACTTTTCTTTTTTTCACGGAAAACTACTAGGTAATACATCTTATTCTTTCGATTCAACAAGCGGGTCGATAACTACTGTTGAAGAGAAATATATTGGTTATCATAGAATCGGTTTTAATATTTCAAGGGATGTTAATTTTGGAGTTGGAGAATTTATTATTTATGGAGATCGCCCCATCGATCTTTCTTATCTGAATCCTTTCAGTTTTTATAAATCAATTGAGCATCAAAACAGGGATAGGGATAATTCAATGCTCTTTTTTGATTTCAAAAATCTTTCAATACATGGATTAAAACTTTACGGAACTGTCTTAATCGATGATATAACTATAAATAAATTAGGTACAGGCTGGTGGGGCAATCAATTTATGTTTAATGCAGGTTTATACTCAACAAATCTTTATAAAATAATTCCGCTTGATTTTAAGTTTGAATATATAACAATTAATCCGTATGTGTTTACTCATAGATTCATAAGGAATAACTTTACGAATTTCGGATATAATCTTGGTTCATTTTTACAGCCTAACAGTGAACTATTTTATACTCAGGCGAATTACAGGTTTACTAACCGTTTTAGTTTGAGCGGTGATTTCTCTTATTCAATACATGGGGCAAATCCTTTAGCCCAGGATGGCTCTGTGAAAAAAAACGTCGGTGGAGATATTACACTAGGTCATAGAGTCTTCGATTCGGAAACTGTCCATTTTCTTGATGGTTTTTTAGAGTATAGCAGGGCTGCTTCAATTACTTTAAATTATGAACCGGTTAACCAGATCAATTTCTATTTCAATTTAAAGTATATCAACCAATCTCTCCAGGAAAAGACTAATAAAGGAATTGAAACATTTTTAACATTATCTGCTAAATTATAATTTAAACGATACATGGAGATTAAATGAAATCTAAATTCAGCATTCCTTTCTTTGTAATCATTTTGACAATCGGAATTGTTCTAGGGACGCAGGTAGATAAAATATTTTCCGATGATAATTTACATGAAGGTATTACAAAGCTTGATGATGTGCTTATTTACACTCAGAAATATTATGTTGATCAAGTAGATACACCAAAACTTGTTGAAGCAGCTATTAACGGAATGTTAGGTAAGCTCGACCCTCATTCAATTTATATTCCGGCTAGTGAAATGGAGGCAGTTGATGAATCTTTCAGGGGTGATTTTGAAGGTGTTGGAATTGAGTTTCAAGTAGTTGATGATACTATTGTTGTTGTCTCTCCGATTTCCGGAGGACCTAGTGAAGCTCTTGGTATAAAGTCCGGCGACAGAATTATTAAAATAAACGGAAAGGATGCAATAGGATATTCTAACGAAAAAATTATAGAGAAATTAAGAGGTAAAGCCGGAACAAAAGTTAAAGTAACTATATACCGTTACGGAAAGCTTGATCTTTTAAACTATGAAATTACTAGGGATAAGATTCCTCTTCATTCGGTTGATACTCATTTCATGATAGATAATAAGACAGGATATATAAGTCTTTCGAGATTTTCTGAAACAACTTATGTCGAAGTCTCCGATGCTCTAAATGATCTTAAAAACGATGGTATGAAACAATTAATTTTTGATTTAAGAGGGAATCCAGGAGGATTATTAAATCAAGCTGTTGAGGTTGCCGATCTTTTTATAAATGGAAATAAAAAAATTGTTTATACAAAAGGAAGAATATCCAAATTTGATGAGGAGTTTGATGCGTCCAAGTCATCACCTTATGAAAAAATCCCTTTGATTATACTCGTGAATAACGGAAGTGCATCTGCAAGCGAGATAGTTTCAGGTGCTGTACAGGATTGGGATAGGGGATTAATTGTAGGTGAAACAACTTTCGGCAAAGGTCTGGTTCAAAGACAGTTTGAGCTACCTGATAAATCAGCTTTTAGATTAACTGTCTCCCGTTATTATACACCATCCGGAAGGTTAATTCAAAGGGATTATAAAGATTTAAAAAATAGAGAAGACTATTACAATGATGTTGGTGGTAAAAATGAAAATGAGGGGAATAATCTTTATCATTCGGCAGAAAAAGATTCTTCTCTTCCGAAATATAAAACACATTCGGGAAGAACTGTTTACGGCGTTGGTGGAATCACCCCGGATTATATTGTTAAATCAGCTGAAATTACAGGTTACACAACCGATTTGCTTAAGAACAATATCTTTTATCAATACATATTAAATTATCTGGATGATCATGAAAATTCTATCAAAGCAAAATATAAAACATTAGATGATTTTAAGAATAATTTTAATTTTTCCGAAAAAGATATTTGGGACTTTATTGATTTCTCCAGTTCGAAAGGAGTAAAATATTCTAAAAAAGATTTCGATAATGATAAAAGCTATATCCTTACAAGGTTAAAAGCTCAAATTGCCAGAGACTACTGGAAAAATAAAGGATGGTATGAAGAAATTCTAAGTGTTGATAATCAACTTTTAAAAGCAACCACACTCTTTGGTGAAGCAAAAGAACTGGCAAATATTAAATGAATTTTTTTAAGAAAATAATAATATTGCTTTTATTTTTATTTTTCTATACGGGTTTCTTTCCAAAATATAACGTTGAAAAATACAATTTTTCTTTTGTGTCTAATAAAAACCTGCAAGTGGGAGAAGAACTTTCTTATGTAGTTAAATATGCATTTTTCGTACTTGGCCAGGTTACTCTGGAAATAACAGGTAAGAAAGAAATAAATAATCAAACAACATACAGTACAACCGCATATATAGATTCTTACGATAATCTTCCTTTCGTAGATATTCACCAGATGTATAAAAGCAGAATAACTAATCAGTATTATTCAGATTTTTTTGAAGGTATTGTTAAAACTGATGATTATGACTCATTTACCGATTATTATTTCAGATACGACAGCTCAAAAATCCATATAATAAAGGGAAAAGTATCACCACAACAAATTTGGACTGACTCAACTACAAGAATAGAACAAAATAAAAAGTACCAGGACGGTCTTTCAATCTTTTATTTCGCTAGAATGAACAGCGGGCAAAATAAATCCGAAGAAATACCGGGTTTTATTGATGAAAAAAAGGTTACCACAAAAATAAATTTTTATGATAAAATCAAAGATATTTCTATTGATGCAGTTGATTATCCGGTTGCTTGTGTTAAAGTTGATGGGCAATTGGATTTCATAAGCATATACGGACTTACAGGTTATTATGAGGGCTGGTTCACAGCTGACGAAGCTGCTGTACCAATTTTAGCTAAAATGAAGGTCATGGTTGGAAATATTACTTTAGAACTAAAAGAATGGAAAAGGAAAGGATGGAAACCCCCGGAGTATCAGGAATAAGTGGAGAACAAAAAATATTCCCGTTCAAAAAATTTTCTCCAAAAATTGCAAAAAATGTATTTTTAGCTCCTGGAGTAAAAATTATTGGTAATGTGGAGATTGGGGAGGATTCAAGTGTTTGGTATAACACAGTAATTAGAGGTGATGTTCACTATATTAAAATAGGTTCTTTTACTAATATTCAGGATTGTTCTATGTTGCATGTTACCAGCAACAAATTTCCTCTTAATATTGGTAATAGAGTTACTATAGGACACTCTGTAAATTTACATGGATGTACAATTCATGATTTGTGCTTGGTTGGGATTGGTGCAATAATTTTAGATGGTGCAATTTTAGAAGAAAGATCAATGGTTTCTGCGGGTGCGGTTGTTACACCCGGTTTTACAGTTCCTTCCGGGAAATTAGTAGCTGGTGTTCCTGCAAAAATAATTAGAGATTTAAATCAAATTGAAATAAATGATATCGAAAATCTATCATCTAGATATAGCAAGTATTCTAAAGAAACAATTCAATCATTATAACAGAATAATAATTTATGTATATTAAATTTTGGGGAACAAGAGGTTCTATTCCTGTCCCCGGAAAAGATACATTAAAATACGGAGGTAATACACCATGCGTTGAATTAAGATCAAATGATAATAAAATTATAATTTTTGATGCAGGAAGCGGTATAAGAGAATTAGGAATATATCTGACACAAAAATATAATGTTGATGAAGATATTAATATTCTCATTAGCCATTATCATTGGGATCATATTCAGGGTATACCTTTTTTCCTCCCCTTGTACGAGAAAAAAAGGAAATTGATTTTTCATGGTTTAACCTTAGACGGTAATTATATCTCTGATATTCTCAGCAACCAAATGAATTATAATTACTTCCCGATAAAAATCGATGAAGTAAATGCAAACGTTAAATATAAACAGATTGAGTTTAATAATGCATATAATATTAATGGAATAAAGATTGAAACTTTCAAAGCCAACCATTCTTCACCAACCCTGGCTTTTAAGATTTTTGAAGGGAACAAATATTTTATTTATATGACAGATAATGAATTGAATTTCGATATTAATGGAGATTCGATAGAAGTATTAAATAAGGAATTAATTGATTTTTGTCACGGTTGCGATTATTTGATTCATGATACAATGTATGATGAAACCCAGCTTATTAATAAAAAAGGATGGGGACACTCAAGTAATATTTTATTGGCTAATTTTAGTATCTTAGCCGAAGTAAAAAATTTGGTTTTATTTCATTATAATCCTGATTATACTGATGATAAAATCGAACATATGCTTAGTGAGACGAAAGATATTTTTGAAAAAGGAAATCATAATATAGGATGCATTGCAGCAAGAGAAGGTTTGGAAATAAAGCTATAATATTATAATATTGTTCTGTGATAAAAAATTTAGAAGTTAATAATAGTTCAAAAATCAAGATAAGTAAATTATTAGTTCACAAAATTGTTGGATTATTAAAGAATGAATTTAATTTCTGCATTTCGTCACTTCTTGTAAACTTTGTTTCTGCTAATCAAATTATTAAAATCAATAAAAATTTTTTAAATCATAACTATTCAACAGATATTATTACATTCAGTTACTCTGCTGAAAGAAACATTATAGATAGTGAAATATACATTTCTGTTGAAGATGCAGAATCTAATGCAGGAAAATTCGGAGTAACTTTTACTGAGGAGATACTAAGACTTCTAATTCACGGGATTTTACATTTATTGGGTTATGATGATAAAACTCCCAAATTAAAAGCTAAAATGAAGCGTGTTGAAAATAGACTGTGTAAAAAATATGGTAAATCAGAGTTAGAAAGCAAAAATGCTTAAAATCATGACCCGGCGATTCTTTTTTCACAAGAATTGAGAAATTTAAGTTAATTAATACAGAACAGAATTGGATTAAAAATATAAAATGTTATTTTAAGATATTGAGGCATTATTTATCTAAGTTTTTATTCATTTTTTAATATTATTTTGAATAATAAATTTGGATTGGAACTTATTTTTAAAGAACCAGTAATATTTGAATAGTATAAAAGTGATGCACGAAGAATTAAAATGTTATTATTTTGAATAATTTTTAATATAATGGGGCATTTTTTACAACATTTATAGAGAATTAGAAATTTTATGGCAAAGAATTTAATTTTAGTTGAATCACCTGCAAAAGCTAAAACAATAAATAAGTATCTCGGAAATAACTTCATAGTTGAAGCCACAATTGGGCACATAAGAAATTTACCCAAAACCAAACTTGGTGTTGATGTCCAAAATAATTACCAGCCTCAATATGTAACTATTAGAGGCAAAGGTGATGTTATTAAAAAGATAAAATCTCTTGCAGCAAAGAGTAATAATATTTATATAGCAACTGACCCTGACCGTGAAGGTGAAGCTATTGCTCAAGACATTGTTGATATATTAAATGGTACTGCCAATCACAAAATCCGCAGAGTACTTTTTAATGAAATTACAAAGACCGGTGTTAAACGAGCTATGGATTCACCAAGAGATATTGATAACCATCTTGTCACTTCCCAGCGTGCAAGAAGAGTTATGGATAGAATTATCGGTTATAAAATAAGTCCCTTCCTTTGGAAAGCAATAATTGAAATATCGGGAAGCAGTTCATTGTCAGCAGGCAGAGTACAATCAGTTGCCCTTAAGCTGATTTGCGACAGGGAAGAGAGGATAGATAAATTTATTCCAACCGAATACTGGTCAATCTGGGCAATCTTCAAGACTGATAAGGGTGATACTTTTGAAGCAAAACTTTTTAGTGTTAATAGTAAAGATCTCAAAGTTCAGCCAAAACCTGAAATGACGGAGAACGATTGGAAAGAATTTCTGAAGAAGAACTTTGCTATAAATAATGAAAACACTGCAAATGAAATCTTTGATGTGATTTCTAAAAAAGAAAACTTTGTAATATCGGATATTATAAAGAAAAATTTAAAGAGAAATCCTTCCCCGCCGTTTATTACAAGTACTCTGCAGGCCGAAGCTTCAAGAAGAATTAAGATGCGGCCTAAACAAACTATGATGCTTGCACAAAAGCTTTATGAAGGAGTTGAACTTGGAAAAGACGGGACACAAGGTTTAATCACTTATATGAGAACTGATTCAACTCGTATAAGCGAAGAAGTGATTCCGCTTATAAGAGATTACATAATAAATTCTTATGGTGATAAATATATTCCAGCTGTTCCGAATGTATTTGAGAAAAAAGATAAAAAAAATGTTCAGGATGCTCACGAAGCAATTAGGCCTACTTCATTGAAGTTTACACCTGAATATGTAAAGAATTACCTGGATAAAAAATCTCTAAAATTATATGAACTGATCTGGATGAGATTTGTTGCATCTCAGATGGCTTCTGCCGAACTTGAAGTTACAAATGTAGAAATTACTGCAGATGAATTTTTATTTAAAGCAACCGGTACGGCAGTTAAGTTCAGTGGCTTTATGCAGGTATATGAAGAGATGGTTGAATCGAAAGAAAATGATGATGAAAATAAAGAGGAAAAAATTCCTCTAGGTTTGGAAAAAGACCAAAGATTAAAATTGGAAGAGATTACGAAAAACCAGCATTTCACAAAACCGCCTCCTCGATTTACCGAAAGCTCATTAATAAGAGAACTTGAATCGAATGGAATTGGAAGACCAAGTACATATTCTCTAATAGCAAGTACAATTCAAGACAGGAAATATGTTGAACAAGTTGATAGAAAATTAATTCCTACCAAGCTTGGTAAGGAAGTGAATAAAATCCTTGTAAAAAATTTCCCGGATATTATTAATGAGAGATTTACTGCAGAAATGGAGAGCGAGCTTGATCAAATTGCACAGGGTGAAAACAAATATGTGAATGTTCTCAACGATTTTTATATTCCTTTCTCCAAAGCTTTAAAGCATGTTGAAAATAATGTTGAAAAGATAATCTGCGAAAAATGCGGCGGTGAAATGATTATTAAAATTGGGAGATTTGGAAAATATCTCGCATGCAGTAATTATCCGGATTGTAAAAATATTAAATCGCTAAAAGAAGTAGCTGCACAAAACCAGGAGCCTGAATATACAGGTGAAACATGTGAAAAATGCGGTGCTCGAACAGTATACAGGGAAGGGAAGTTCGGAAGATTTATTGGCTGTGAAAGATATCCCAACTGCGATTATGTAAAAAATATTACTCTCAATGTTAACTGTCCCAAATGTAAAGAAGGTGAAATTGTTGAAAGAAAATCACGGAGAAAGAAAATATTTTACGGATGTTCAAAGTATCCGGATTGTGATTTTGTCAGTTGGTATAAACCTTTACCTCATGAATGTCCAAACAAAGATTCATACTATATGGAAAAAAGATATTCTAAGAAAAAAGGTGAATATTTAAAATGCCCTAATTGTGGAGAAGAGGTTATACAAAATTCGCAGGGTGAAGAAGAATAAATATTTATAATGAAAATTACGAAAGTAATTAATGAATACCTGGAATATCTGGGAGGGGTAAAAAGATATTCCGGAAATACTATAAAAGCCTACAATGAGGATCTTAATTCCTTTGCAAAATTCTGCGCAGATCGTTCAAAATTTGAAATAAATTCAATATCTGAAAAAATTATTAAATCTTTTTTGATGCACCTGAATGATCTTGGACTGGAAAAGAAATCAATTTCCAGGAAACTAGCGTCTTTGAGAGGATTATTTAAATTTTCTTTCCAGCAGGATATAATTGACCATAATCCTGCTTTTTATATCTCCAATCCAAAAGCAGCACGAAAATTGCCGGAAATTATTTCAGTAGAAAATTTTTCAGAAATTTATAAAGAAGTTGACAAAGACAAAGAAGATAGTAAATTAATAAAAGCAATTTTTGAATTATTATATGGATGTTCGCTACGTGTTGCTGAACTTTGTCAGCTAAATAGACATGACTTTGATATAAATCAGAAAATATTACGTGTAAAAGGAAAGGGAAGTAAGGTAAGAATTTCCCCTGTTGGCGATAAATCAATATTTATTGTTAATGATTACTTAAGTACGAGGAATTTTAAAAATGACAATGAACCATTACTCGTAAACAAGAACGGTAATAGAATTTACCCCAGGATGGTCCACAGAATAGTTAACAAATATATGTCAAGGATTACAGATATTAAGAAAAAAAGTCCGCATATTTTAAGACATAGTTCGGCAACTCATATGTTAGATAGCGGGGCGAATCTAAAAGCTGTTAAAGAAATATTGGGACATGAAAATCTTTCTACAACACAAATTTATACACATGTTAGTATAGAAAGGTTAAAAGCCACATATAAAAAATCTCATCCAAAATCTTAACCTAATTGGAGGATATATGAACGTATCAATAACTTCCAGGAAGTTCAAGGCTCGTGAAAACCTTAAAGATTTCATAAATTCTGAGGTTATTTCTTTAGAGCGGTTTTATGATAATATTTTAAGCGCCGATGTTATATTAAGCTACCAGAACACAAGGGATAGTATAAAAAGTGCTGAGATAGTACTTAAAATTCCTGGGATGGTATTAAAAGCCACAGACGATTCGGATGATTATAAAAAATCAGTTAGTAGTGCTGTTGAAAAGCTCTCACGACAGTTAAAGAAAATGAAAACCAAGAAATTTGCGCATGCAAGATGATTAAGATAAATCAAAAAGCAATTTCAAGAAAAGAACATTTAACTGTAGGTTTTTTATATAAAAATACCAGAGAGAAGTTCAAAATTAAATTGTACACTAATGAAGCAGGATTTAATAAAAAAATCTACGAACAGAATCTACACAGACCTGGCTTGGCATTAGCCGGGTTTGTTGATCTATTCTCTTACTCACGTATTCAGGTATTCGGGAATACTGAAATACAATATCTTAAACAGCTTACCCAGGAACAAAGAGAAAAATCACTTGAAAGGATTTTTCAATTTGATATTCCCTGTATTATTATAACCGATGACAATATTCCTTTTCCCGAATTAATTGAATTAGGTAATAAATATAATACAACAATTTTGGGCTCACCATACCCAACGACTAAAACCGTATATCTTGTTGGTGATTTTTTAGATGATCAATTTGCTGCAAGAATTTCTATACATGGCTCTTTTGTTGATGTTTATGGAGTTGGAATTTTATTCATAGGAAAATCAGGTATTGGCAAAAGCGAAGTAGCTCTCGATCTTATAGAAAGAGGACAAAGACTTGTTGCAGATGATATTATCATTTTAACTAAAAAAGGTGAGGGTATACTTTTAGGTTCGGGAACTAACCTGGTTAAGCATCATATGGAAATCAGAGGATTAGGTATTATTGATGTTGAAAAAATGTTTGGAATTAGAGCTATCAGGTTCCAGAAGAGACTTGAAATTATTGTTGAACTTGAAATCTGGAACGATCAAAGTGAATATACAAGAACCGGTTTAGATGAAAAAACTGTCAATATTCTCGGAACTGATATTCCTTATGTTAAGCTTCCGATTCTTCCAGGAAAGAATATAACTGTAATCTCGGAGGTGATTAGTCTCAACTATTTATTAAAGCACTATGGTTATGATTCTGCTAAAATTTTCCAGGAACAGCTCCTGAAACGAATGCAAAACAAACAAAAAGACGATTATAGGGGAGTAGACTATTTCGAACATGATTTTGAATAAGTTAAATTAGAAATCTCTTGACAAATCAATCCATTTTTTTTACATTCCGGCACTAAAAATTTAAATAGTTGTAATTAGTAATAATTTGTAGATAATCCTATTTCTTTTAAGCACTTAGAGGATTAATTTTGAGTCATTTGTACTAATTCGCGTATTCTTTAAGTATAAAAAAGAATTACATATTTATAATATTTTAAGGTATTAATAAATAATAAGGATAGAAAGTTATTAAAATTGACTACACTGTAGTCGTTAATAAATGGGAAATCCAATTAAGTTACATCACACCATTTCTTTAATTTTGGAGAAGAGGCTATGATTTGGACTGTGGAGCTAGCAGCTTACTTAGATGATGCACCTTGGCCGGCAACTAAGGACGAATTGCTGGATTATGCCGATAGAATCGGAGCTCCTTATGAAGTAATTGAAAATTTGATTGAATTGGAAGATTCGGAAGAACCGTATGAATCTATTGAGGATATTTGGCCGGATTATCCGACTGACGAAGATTTCTTTTATAATGAAGATGATTATTAAAAACAGGTTTTGAAACCTGTATTTATTTTGCAATGAATAACTATTTTGAGGGAATAACAGGACAAAAGTCTGTAAAAGATATATTAAACAGGCTAATAAACAATTCTAAAATACCTCATGCTTTACTTTTCCAGGGGATAGACGGCTCAGGTAAAGAATTAATTTCTATCAGGTTTGCACAGGCAGTAAATAAAAAATTCTCATCGATAGATGATAACAGTCAGGCTATAAAAAAAATAGCATCTCTGGCTGAACCGTATATAAAATATATTTTTCCTCTTCCACGAGGAAAAAATGAAACTGATACCAGTTCAGCGATGGAAAAACTAACCCAGACTGAAATTCAAACAATACAGGAAGAATTAAATAAGAAAATTATAAATCCGTATTATAAATTAAGAATACCAAAAGCTCAGAATATAAAGATCAATAGTATAAGAGATATAAAAAAATTCTTGTCTCTAGATTATAGCGATATCAAATTCAGAATTATTTTAATATCCAATGCACATCTGATGAATGAAGCTGCTCAGAATGCACTTCTTAAAAGCCTGGAAGAACCTCCGGAAGGAGTAATCTTTATTCTTACTACACCTTTCCCTTCATTGTTAAGAGAAACAATCAGGTCAAGATGCTGGATTGTAAACTTTGAACCATTAAGTTATTCTGAAATAGCAGAAATATTAGCAAGATATTTTAATATTAAAAAAGTAAATGCTAAATCAGTGGCCTCTTTTGCCGGAGGCTCAGTAAGCTCCGCTTTATTTTTACTGGAAAATGATTTTGAACATCTAAAAGAAAAAACAATTTTTATTTTGCGGTATTCTTTCGGAAGGAAGTATAATTCCGCTTTAAATGAATTCTCTACATTCATTTCCGAAGGTGATTCCGAGTCAGTTAAAATTTTAATTCAAATGATAATTATATGGTTGAATGATGTACAAAAATTCAGGTGCGGTGAGGATAATTTATTCTTTAAAGATTACAAAGAAACATTAGAAAAGTTCAATAATAGATTTCCGGATATAGAATTAAACGGGATAGTAGCGCAGATGGATAACTTAATCTCAGTTTTTAAAAACAATGTAAATCTTAATACGATAATATTGTCACTGGTATTTAAATTATCTTCATTAACATCACCTAAGATGAGATCATAATCCTCCCTGTGTCGGCCTTAATCAGAATATTTTGTTATATTTGTTTAAGAATAAATTTATTTTTAAGGACAAATTTTTTATAAAATGAAGAAAGTAGTAATAACATCAGCGAAAAGAACCCCAGTTGGTTCATTCGGAGGTTCATTATCATCCTTTAGCGTTGCCCAGTTAGGAAGTTTTGCGATTAAAGGAGTACTTGAAGAGTCAGGGATAGATAAAAATGAGATTGATGAAGTAATTATGGGAAATGTCCTAACAGCAGGCCAGGGACAGGCTCCGGGAAGACAGGCAGCTTTATTTGCCGGTCTGCCCGAGAAAACAGAATGTCTGACAATTAATAAGATGTGCGGCAGCGGATTGAAAGCCGTTATGCTTGCCCAGCAGGCCATTTTGTGTGAAGATGCAGATATTATTATTGCAGGAGGACAGGAAAGCATGAGCAACTCTCCATATCTCCTTCCGAAAGCCAGGTACGGTTATAGGTTGGGACATGGTGAATTAGTTGATTCTATGATTATTGACGGATTATGGGACGTTTACAATAATATCCATATGGGAAGTTGTGCAGAATCCTGTGCAAAAGATTTTTCATTTACCCGTGAAGAGTTGGACGAATTTGCAATAAATTCATATAAAAAAGCTCAGGCTGCACAAAATGAAGGAAAATTTGATGATGAAATTGTCAAAGTATCTATAAAATCCAGAACAGGGGATATTATTGTTGATACAGATGAAGAACCCGGTAAAGTAAAGTTTGAGAAAATTCCTACCTTAAAACCGGTTTTTGATAAATCGGGAGTTGTTACTGCAGCAAATGCATCAAGTATAAATGATGGAGCTTCAGCTCTCTTGATTATGTCCGAAGATAAAGCAAAAGAATTGGGATTAAAACCATTAGTAGAAATTGTTGCACAAAGTTCTGCGGCAAAAGCACCTATTGAATTTACAACTGCTCCTGCCGATGCTATAACAAAAGTATTGGAAAAAGCTAAAATGAAATTTGAAGAAATCGATCTTTTTGAAATCAATGAAGCATTTGCTGTTGTTTCTTTAGCAGTAAATAAATTGTTGAGATTAAATCCTGACAAAATAAATGTAAATGGTGGTGCTGTTGCATTAGGCCATCCTATTGGGGCTAGCGGAGCACGAATTCTTACAACTCTCATACATGAAATGAAAAAGAGAAATTCTGAATTCGGATTAGCCTCTCTTTGTATTGGTGGTGGAGAAGCCTCAGCCCTTATAATAAAAAATTACAAAAGTTAAAGTAAGGCAGGAAAGTATGGAAATTAAAAATGTTTCTGTTATTGGCGGGGGAACTATGGGCAACGGTATTGCCCACGTTTTTGCGATGAATAATTTTAATGTTAACCTGGTAGAGATGAGCAGAGAATTGGCAGATAAATCTATCGGAATTATATCTAAGAATCTTGACAGGCAAATAAAGAAAGAGATTATCACCGAGGAAAATAAAAAGGAAATTATATCAAGAATTATTAAAATTGTAGGTTTAGATAATACACCTCCAAATACAGATCTAGCCATAGAAGCAATTTATGAAAATAGAGAGGCTAAGTTAAGTGTTTTCAGTAAGTTAAATGATATAGTTAATCCAAATTCTTTATTGGCAAGCAATACTTCATCAATATCTATTACTGAATTATCTCAAACAGGAAGAGCAGATAAATTTATAGGTATGCATTTTATGAATCCTGTACCAGTAATGAAGCTTGTTGAAATAATCAGAGGATATTCAACAAGCGATGAGACATATAATACGATTAAAGAATTAGTTCTGAAATTAGATAAAACTCCTGTAGAAGTATTTGATTTTCCTGGATTCATATCAAACAGGGTTTTAATGCCTATGATAAATGAAGCAATATTTGCATTAATGGAAGGTGTCGCATCTGCAGAAGATATAGATACTGTTATGAAACTTGGTATGAATCATCCTATGGGACCATTGACATTAGCAGACTTTATCGGACTTGACGTTTGTTTAGCCATAATGGATGTCCTTTATTCAGGTTATAATGATTCTAAATATCGTCCTTGTCCGCTACTAAAAAAAATGGTAGCAGCAAAAAAACTTGGAAGAAAAACTGGAGAAGGTTTCTTTATTTATAAGTAAAAACAATGAATGAGCAACATAGAATAATATTTTTACGGATGTTTGTGAAATCACGAAATATTAAAAGAGAAATACAGGAGAAACTTTCAAATATTCTTGCAGCAGAATATACTACATTTACCTTTATTTCTATTATAATTGGAATACTTGTAGGACTTGGTGCAACACTTTTTCATGATGCAATAGATTACTTTAACGAAATTTTTTTTAGTAAGTCAGCACAGGGGTTTTTCTCTTTAGGTACAGCATTCGTAATCCTTATTCCTGCAGTTGGTATGCTTGTTCAGGCTTTAATGATTATATCAGCACCTAAAACAGCAAAACATAAAGGGATTCCCGACGTAATTAAATCTGTAGTTCTAAGGGGCGGATTTATTCCTTTAAGAATAACATTATTCCATGTGATAGCTCCGATCATTTGTATTAGTACGGGGGGAACTGTTGGACCTGAGGGACCTGCTGCTCAGCTGGGTGGAGGTATAGGAAGTAAATTAAGCAGTCTCCTAAAAATTCCTGAAGAACGAGTAAGAATATATACTGCTGCCGGAGCAGGAGCAGCTATTGCCGCAGTATTTAATGCTCCTTTAGGAGGAGTATTTTTTGCCCTCGAAATCATTTTGTTAAATGATTTTCATGCACCAACTTTTTCAGCTCTTATTTTAGCTACTGTTTCTGCCAGCGCTGTTTCCAGACTTTTACTTGGTAATGAATCTGTTTTTCATTTTCATATTGAGACGCTGAATTATAATTATCTTTATTTATATGCAGTCCTTGGTCTATTTGCAGGAATAATTTCTTTTCTATTTATCCGATATGCTGGCTGGACACAAGCTTTATTTAAAAATAAAATCTATACGAAAAGAATACCACAATGGGCTGTAATGGTTTTAGTAGGATTGATGGTAGGAGTAAGCGGCTATTTTTTTAAAGAGATTTTTGGAGTCGGATATAATGCCATAAATGAAATTCTCAAAAGTTCTTTAGCCTGGCAGATAGTTCTGATTTTGCTTGTCTTAAAATTCATTCTTGTCCCTCTAATTTTAAATTCGGGAGGTTTCGGAGGATTGTTTGCTCCATCATTATTTATGGGAGCATGCTTCGGTTTTCTTTTTGCTTTTTTCTTCAATACAGTTGGCGGTTTGCAATTAGATACAACTAAATTTATCCTGGTTGGAATGGGAGCAATGCTTGGTGGGGCTAATACAATACCTATTTCAGCTATACTAATAATTTTTGAAATGACCCAGGATTATACTTTCATTCTACCGCTAATGCTGGCAGTAATTATAAGTACTATGTTTGTCCAGATAGCAATAAAAGGCTCGGTTCAAGTTAAACATCTGGAAGCTGAAGGATTTAGAATCTCAGAGGGACGGGAAACAAATATCTTAAGGACAATTAGTGTAAGTGATGTTGAATTGGAGAAAATTGATCTTGTAAATGAAGAAATGCCTCTAACAGAGCTAATTGTTAAATTAGTTAGTAGTCCTAATAGTTCATTCTATACAACGAATTCGAATGGAGAGCTTTCAGGTATAATTACCGAAAATGAATTAAGACCCATTATTACTGAATATGAAATAGTTAAAAATATTATTGTTGCCAGAGATATAGCAAATCCATCAATAACTATTATAAATACAAACGACTATCTGGATTATGTGTTAAATCTCTTTGGAAAATTAAATCTTGATCAGTTTCCCGTTGTAGATTCCGAGGATCGCTCAAAGATATTGGGGGCAGTCACACGGCAAAAGGTTATATCTATATACAATAGAGAAACATTAAGGGAAAACCTTGCCACCGGTTTAGCTAAGGAATTGAAGACTATTGACAGAGGTACACCGACAAAAGTTGCTTCGGGTTATTCTATAATGGAAGTTGCTTTACCAGATTCATTTTTGGGAAAAAGCCTGGCTGAACTTAAATTAAGAAATAATTTTGGTTTGGAGGTCTTAATGATTAAACATTTAAGAGATTTTCTTGAAAACAAAGGTGAGGCAGAAATAGTTACTCCTGATCCGCATTATAAATTAAAACTATCTGATCGTTTGGTAGTATTCGGGGAAGATAAAAAACTAAATCAATTTATAAGTCATCATTAAACTAAGATTAGAATATTTAGGAATACAAGAGTTAGAAAATTAGAGTGAAAACGCATCGATGTTTGTCCGATAATGTATATTATGTAAACTATTGTAATTTCCAATTTAAATTATTTATATTAAGATCCTACTAATGAATATCCCCTTCTTTTAGGTTAATCCAGAAAATTTCAAATACAAATAAATAACGAAAGCTAATAAAACAAACCAGAATAATGGATTGCGATTTTTTCTCATCGCTTTCGATTTTCTTGTAAACCCTAATCTGCGTTTTATTCTTTCATCTTTATCGGTTTTCGGATCATAGAACCTGGGAGTATAATCAAAAATCCTGTTCCGTGGTTTTTTCATTAACATATTACCCTCCCTTAATTAGTTTCAAAAATAGCTGTTACAAATAAATTCGGATCGAAAGTCTGTAAATCATCAATAGCCTCACCGACTCCAATATACTTAACAGGAATTTTTTGCTTTGCGGTAATCTGAAATATAACTCCACCTTTGGCTGTACCATCTAATTTAGTTACAACTAAACCAGTTATATCTGTAACTTTTGAAAATTCTTGTGCTTGAATGATTGCATTCTGTCCTGTTGTGCCATCTAAAACCAAAAGAGTTTCATTGGGAGCATATGGAACAACTTTAGAAATAACTTTTTTTAATTTCTGTAATTCGCTCATTAAATTAGCTTTATTATGTAAACGTCCTGCCGTATCTATTAAAACTACATCATATTTCTCCTTAACTGCTTTTTGGACGGTATCAAAAGCAACTGAAGAAGGATCGGAGCCTTTAGACTTTTGGACAATTTCAACCCCGGCTCTTTCAGCCCATATATCAAGCTGTTCATTAGCTGCAGCTCGGTAAGTATCTGCAGCACCGACAATTACCTTGAAATTTGCTTTCTTATAATTGTGAGCAAGTTTCCCTATTGTAGTGGTTTTACCAACACCGTTAACTCCAACAATTAAAATGATATATGGCTTATATTTTTCCATATTATCATCACTAGTATTTGGATTCCCCATCTCAAGTGCTTTTTCAAGTTCTTTCTTTATAGAATCGGTTATAGAGGAATTTTGCTTGTTCTTTTCAATAGTATTAAAATATCTAGCCCTGTCTATAATTTTAGTAGTTAGTTCAATACCGATATCAGATGTAACCAGAATTTCTTCAATCTCATCAAGAGTTTTATCATCAATAACAGCTCTCCCGGTAACCAGTTCATTTATACTATTTACCATTTTCTTCCTGGTTTTAGAAAGTCCGTTTTTTAACTTATCAAGATTAAGATTATCAAATAGACCCATAATTTTTCCGTTTTAAAAATTCTTTTGCACGAATAATATAACCAACCAGCGATGCAAATATTAAAGCAATACTTGATGCATATATTAATTTATATACCAGATTATCACCATTAAATTGCAATATAATTAATAATATCACTATCCCGATATTTATAACAGTTATCTTACCTAATGCATTGGAAGGTAAAATCCTGCCAATTTTTTTTGCGACAAACATACCTCCTAAAAAGATAATAATATCTCTTAAAATTATCATAAGAAAGTAGTAAACCGGTATTTGTCCTAGTAAATATAATTTAATTATAATTACACCAACAGCAATTTTATCTGCAAGAGGATCGATTATTTTTCCGAATTCCGTTACTTCATTATATTTTCGAGCTAAATAACCATCCAAAATATCAGAGAAAGATGCAATTATACAAACTGCGAAAGTTATATATCTAATATTAGGAGAATTAAAACCATCCAGCAAAAACCACAAAGGTACAGATAAGAAAAGTCGAAAAAGACTTATAATATTAGATTTAGTATAAATTTCTTTATAATTCAATGTTTAATTACCGCAAATTTTCCGATTTTTGAATCTATTTCATTATTTGAATTATCCAGTTCAACAACTCTAAAGATATAAATTCCGCTGCTTAATTCAACACCGGATTTATCTTTTAAATTATAATCGACACCTCCGTTACCGTCATTTTCTTCAAGTTCAAACATTTGTTTACCCTGGAGGTTAAATATAGTTATTTTTGCTTTTTGCGGCAGGTTGGCAAAGGTAATTTTTCCGCTTCCCTTAAATACTTTTGCCGGGTTTGGATAGACATAAACATCTGCTAAATTTTTAGCATACGCAGTTAGAATTATATCGCTCCCTGCCCCGCTGTTTATTGGAATACCCCCTTCTGTCTCAGCAGAATTAATATTCTTAATTTTTAAAGTATATTCCCTTCCCACTGCCCCCACTGGTTTTTTACCATCAAGCTTTATATAAATTATTTTGGAATCATTCTGATCGACATTGATATTACTTATACTATTTTGCGGTTCAAATAAATAGTTGTTAATATTTAAAGCACTATTTTTATCCACATCAAGATTGAAAACTACTTTAATAAGTGAAGGATTTAAAATTTCAAAAGAACTTATAAAAAATTCTTTTGAAGAAATCATAGAATCTGCATTAAATTCAACCGTATCTTCATAAATATATGAACCATAAAAGTCTTTTAAATTTTTAATAAAGAGATAATTTTTACCCAACGGTAGATTATTTTTATAAGATAAAGTATATGAAAACTGACTTGAAGGTACTGCTGTGTAAGGAAATCCTACACCAATAATTTCAAATGAGTTTAAATTTTCTACTGATGTGTTTATTCTTCCTGAAAAATCAGCTTCAACAGTATTTGAATTAATGCTTTTAGCTCCGACTAATCTGGCAGGTTCATGAGAGTAAACATCTATTACCGGACTTAACGAAGAAAGAGGGTATTGCTTCGATGCATCATATGTTTTAACCGCATAATAATAATATTTTTTATTTGAAACATTATTATCTATAAATTCATTCTGGATTGTCGAATCAACAAGATTCATATTATCTTTATTTACACCGCGGTAAATATAAAATTTGTTCCCTTTCCCTTCCCATGACAATTTAATGTTTGATGAATCCAAGCTGTAACCAGATAAATCGATTGGAATACTTGCCTTATTTGCTAATGTAAATTCTGAAAAAGAAATTTCATTTTTTGTTGGAAAAGCAATATCCTTTACACCATTCTGGTTTAAATCGCCGACAAATATTGAACTGGAATTAATATTTTCTTTGAATGAAATTATATTGTTGCTCCCTTTATCATACTTGAAAATATATGAATAAGGATAAGTAAAAAGGATCAATTCATCTGTTCCGTCATTGTCTATATCTGAAAAGCGAATACTATTATCTGCTTTTTGAAAAGTGGAAGTGAATTCGGAAGCAGCATCTATAAAAGCCTGGTCATAAATTACATTAATTGTATCAGATACAATACTAAATATTAATAATCTATAGAACGGAGCGACATCAACATCTGAAATGGAATGAAGCAATACTGCAAGTTCTTTTCTTCCGTGTCCGGTATAACTACCTGATGCTAGATAAGAAGAAGAACTCAAAAAGTCGGTAGAAAAGACCTCTCCTTGAATAAAGTTATTTGGACCGGAAACCTTATAATCAAAAATATCTCCATCTTTATCAACCATCCAGATTTCATTTTTCCCATCGCCATCTAAATCAGCAACTACCGCATGCGGTGAATCAAAAATATTTCCACCGGAACCAATAGGTGAGAAATTAACTAGTTTAGTAGGTCCTGATACTTTTAGATCACTTGTAACTTTCCATACAGTAATTGAAGTATCGCTGCTTACCGCAAGCACTTCAGTTTTACCGTCATTATCAATATCGCTTGCAAGAATGGGCCAAAAGGAACCGGATGAATCGGTATATGTTTGAATAAAATTGGAGGAAGCTGTATTCTCCTGTTCTAACAAATAACCGTTATAAACAAATAGACCTAAAATATCCTTTTTACCATTTTTATTGAAGTCGCCATAATCTTGAACGATCATATTCTTTTAAAGAATCAATTTTAGTAAATGAACTGTTTGTTAATTTATAGAATTCTGTTTCAGCAAGGTTATTAATATTTCTAAAAGCAATTTCATTAGAATCAATTCCGGTTATATTCAAAGGATTCCTATAAATATCCCCGGCAGGAAGACTATATGGCAGTTTATATTCCGTTGCTGCATCAAGATTAAAATTAGATTTAAAAGTATAATAATTCCCGTTATTGTCTATTACTGTTTTTGCACCAACTAAGTTTTCAGCTTCAAAATAGACTTCATATGTGTTGTTGGGTTTTATTAACTTTCTGGGAATAAACCCATAATGGTATTGTTTAACAAATTTATTATTTATGTTGAAACCATCTAAGGTTATAAAATCAAAATTACTGTTTCCCTTCAACCGATAGTACATCCTGGATGTAGTAAGTTCATTAGTATAAAGAGCTGCAAGAATAGTAGTAGTATTGCCATAAAGAGCTGGTCCTATGGAAATTAATTGAATTTTGGGCGAAGTATGCATAATATGAAAATTTAATCTTTCCTCCATAGTTCTGCCATTACTTAAATATACTACCAAACGCAGAGTGTAAGAGGTATCCTGCAACGCTTTAGTATCCAGAGTATAAATATTTTTACTCGCAAATTGATTCTGACCATCCTGAATTAACTGTGTCCAGTTATCCGGGTTCAGACCTTCACCAAAGAAAAGATTATATTTAATAAAATAAGCAGAAAGAATTGTAGCCGATATATTAAGCGTATCCTTATTTGTTGCAAAATCTTGTCTTGGATAATCAAACTTTATAACAGAAGGAGCAAGCACTCTCAAAGCCCTGTAAAGGTTTAACCTCCCCGCCCCGCTTTTAATATCCCAACCGGGTGATTCGATATCATCAGTTGTAGATTTTAGAATTTGTTTGACTTCTTCGTTTGTAAAATTTCCTAAAGAGAGAACTAAACTCGATGCCGCAGAAATAAAAGGTGCAGATGCAGAAGTTCCGCTAACATCCGAATAACCGCCTGATTTATTAGTAGATAATATCAATGTTCCCGGAGCAACCATATCTAAAGTTGAACCATAACTGGAACTGGGAGCAACACCATCATATTCATTTGAATTACCGACACTAATTACTTCAGAATACCCTGACGGATAATGAGCCTGATCATCGCCGGAATTTCCCGAGCTGGCAACCAATACAACATTTTTAGAATATGCATATTTAATAACATCTTTAAGAACATAGGAAAACGAAACATCACCAAAACTCATATTAATTACTTTAGTACCCATTTTAACAGCATATAGAATTGCAGATGCCACATCATCTTCATCACCATATCCGGAGGGATCAAAAGCACGTATGTTCAACATTTTAATTTTTGGGGCAACACCTGCTACACCGCTAATATTATTTGTTTCTGATGCAGCAATTCCTGCTATAGCAGTCCCATGTCCTTGCTCATCGTTGGGATCATTATCCCAGTTCAAATAATCTCCGGAAGTTGAATCAAACGGATAGCCCGCACGATTAGTAAAGTCCCATCCCATATAATCATCAATAAAACCATTGTTGTCGTCATCTATTCCGTTAAATCTTTTATCTTTTCCATTTTTATCCAGCCCCATCTCACCAGGATTATAAAATATTTTATTCTTTAAATCCGGATGTTTATAATCAATTCCCGTATCAATTATACCAAGAAGAACCGAATCAGATCCCTGAGTAATATTCCATGCATCAAAGGCCTGGATTTTATTTAATCCCCATTGTTGGGTTACTAAACTGTCATTAGGTACATAATCAATTTTATATATATTTGATCTTTGGACAAAATCCACATCCGGATCACTTCTTATCTCATAAAGGAATGCAGATGAATCAGAAGGATTATTTATTGTTACTTTTACAATTTTTGAAAGTACTTCATCATCTGAACCCAGGTTCCTTGCAAAATGAGCGATAGATAATTCACCGGCTTTAAAAATGACAGATGTTTTTCTTAACTGGCTCTGTGGAAAGATAGATTGGTTTTTTATCTTTTCATTAATTGAAACTGAAGAAATATAAGATTTATATTTTACAAAGTATGTTATCTGAGAAAAGGCCGGAACATTCAGTAAAAAAAGAAAAATGAACCATAGCCCCTTAAACTTCATACATTTCCTTCTTGTAGGAAGAGTCTACCAATGTAGGATAGTTTCCTGAGAAACAAGCTGTACAGAAATTTTCCTGGCCAGCTTCTGAAACTGCCTCGAGCATTTCATCAATAGTCAAATATTCAAGACTGTCAACGCCCAGTCGTTTCTCTATATCTTTTATATCTCCATTACATTGATTGGCTATTAATTCCTCTTTACTTGGAAAGTCCATTCCATAATAACACGGAAATTTAATCGGAGAGGATGAAATTCTTAAATGTATTTCTTTTGGTTTAGCTTCCCTAAGCAGATTTACAAGTTGTCTAGATGTAGTTCCTCTAACAATAGAATCATCTACAACAGTAACAGTTTTACCTTCGAGAACACCTTTAACAATATTAAATTTAATTCTGACACCAATTTCTCTTTTCTGCTGTCCGGGTTGAATGAAGGTTCTGCCGATATAATGGCTTCGAATCAAACCTATTTCAAGTTTTGAATCAATGCCCTGTTTTTCAAGTTCAGTTTGATAACCTAAAGCAGTTGTATTGGAACTGTCCGGTACACTAATTACAATTACTCTTTCCCCATCTTTATCAATAACAGGATGTTTTCTTGCCAAAACCTTCCCAAGGCGTCTTCTCATTTTATCAACATTATGTCCGAAAATAAAACTATCAGGACGCGAAAAATAGATATATTCAAAGATGCAATGCTTTTGTGGTATATTATTAAAAGGTAAAAACTGGATAGATTTAACTTCATTCTTCTGCAGTGCTTCATTATCTATAATAATCATTTCGCCGGGTTCAATTTCCCTGATAAATTTTGCACTCATTATATCAAAAGCACAAGTTTCGGAAGCAACTACAAAAGCACCGTTTAATTTGCCAAGAGCCAAAGGACGGAATCCATAAGGATCCCTGGCAGCAATAAGCTTATCATCAGTAAGAATTGTGAGACAATATGCCCCTTCGATTTTTGAAATTGCTTCTTTAATTTGTTCAATCTGATCATTTAATTTACTTCTAGCAATTAAATGAAGGATAACCTCCGTATCACTGGTAGTTTGGAAAATAGCTCCTTCATTTACAAGTTCCTCTCTTAATTCTTTTGCATTTGTCAAATTACCGTTATGAGATATTGACAAATTCCCCATTCTATAATGTACTACAAACGGCTGTATATTTTTTTTAGATTGTGATGAACCGGTAGTTGAATACCTATTGTGCCCAATTGCAGAGTTTCCTACTAAAACATCTTTAAATATTTTAGTATCTGCAAAAACTTCAGATACGAGACCTTCATCTTTATAAGTGTTAAAAACAGAATGTCCTTTTTCATTCATACTTTGTGTTACTATACCCGATGCTTCCTGCCCTCGATGTTGTAATGCATGTAGTCCGTAATAAGTATGTACTGCAGCTTCAGGTGTACCAAACATTCCAAATACTCCGCAAAAACTTTTCGGCTTATCACTATTTGTTTTCATTTGTAAAATATCATTAAAAATGGGGGATAATTTCTTAATTATTTAAATATTAAAAATATAATTACGACGCGAAAAATAAAAGGTAGTTAATATTATTAATTAAAGAAATAATAAATTTCAATTATTTCGTAATTTTTAAGATTATTTCCATTTATTGATTAAGTATTTAAGATTAAAACAATATGTTCACTAACTATTTTACAGCCATTACTCAGTCTTAAAATGTTCAATTTTTAATCCGCTTGCTTTAACATTAAGATTATGATTAATCCTTAATCCAACAATTCCGACAGTTTTATCAATTAAAGATTTATCAAAAAACTTCACGGCTTTTCCATTTGCACCAAAAATTACAACTCTTTTATTAACAGTAATAGTTAATTTATTAATTGTTTGTCCTTTTTTATTCTGAGAGTTAATATTGTCATCTGATGTCCAATTTACGATCTCTTTTGTCCCCTTACCGTTACGTTCTTTTATAAGATATTTCCCGTCCTGTCTTACTAAAAAATAAATATAGTGCTGATTATCTTTTTGCAAATTTGAACCGGCAAAGAAGAGCCCATAAGCCTCAGGATGCTTGGAAGGTTTCATCTGGATAAAATCTGCTTCAATTTTATATTGTCCGTATTCTGTATTTTTAGTATTGTAATAAATAGCAGCCGGTCCGGTTACAAAATGATAATAATTACTATCGCTGGTTATTTTTATGTCATTTTTATTTGCATCAGTTTTGTCCAAACGTACTTCCCAACTTTTGGGCAACTGTACAGTACCTTTTATCTTTGAGTCTTTATCATGATTAGTTCTTTTATTCTGGGGATACAAAGAAATCGTACAGACAACCAAAAGAAAAAATAAAAAAATATTTTTCATGATAAACATTTCCTTTTTTTATATGCTAAATAAGAATAAGATAAATAACACTTAGTGAGGGTGCGCAAAATAATAAGATTGAAAATTAAGTTTTATTTTTAGATGCTTTAAATAAACGAATTTTATTCTTTTTGTAAAGTAGTTTAATATAAAGTAAACTCTGTAACTAAATACATTAATTGATATTATTTCGATTTTAAAGAGTGAAAAGTAAAATTAATCGAATGACCAGGGAAGCAAATACCATTTTGCTTTGCTAAAAAAATCCCGGCAAATATGGCCGGGATTGAAGTTACTTATATAGTATATCTAGAGCTTTAAGATGAAAGAAATTTTTGTATAAATGTTTTTTTCTTTGGTGTTTGAACCTGTTTCCGGGGTTGTGAGTTTTTTAGTATCTCATCTGTATTATAACTTCTTACTGCAGATTCGATTGAATCATATATGCTGAAGAACTTGTATGTCCCGACTTTTTCCATAATGGTTCTTACATTTGAATGTGATTTTACAATTCTTACATCGCCCCCTATTTCTAAAATACTTTTCTTAATAAAGACTATTGCCCCAAGAAATGTAGAGTCAATAAATTCACACTGCCTGAGATCAATGACAATCTTTTTAAAATTTCTTGACAGGTCCAAACTCAAAACTTCTTTGAATTCAAGAGCTTCTTTGTAGGTAGCCCTGGTCAGGTTGACAATTTCGATTACTACATCTTTGAGAATTATTCTGTCGAAATCTTCCATTTTGCGCCTCTGAGGAAGTTAAAAAATAGTTTACAGCATTAGCAACTGTGTTTAAGCACAATTTATAATTCAACTTTCATTCCTAAAAAAAGTGTTCATTTATTTCATAAATCAAAGAAAAAAGGATTAAATTGTTTCATTATGATATATGCACGATGCTTTGTATTAAAGTGAACTGTCTGATACCTGATTTGTAATAACTGTTATAATTATATTAACATTAGGTCCCTAATCAATACTTCTATCCTTCTGAAATTTTATTAATCCGAACATCAAAAAATTATTTTTTTTAATAGAGCGATAACAAATATTAAAAAGAACAACATTTGAATTTATGCTCCTGGTAACTTTTTAAGATTTCGTAAGTCTAAACTGCATAAAAAAACAATAAATAAAATAAGACAAAGAGTACCGATAAAGATGTTTAAATATTTACTGATTTTTTCTCTAATCTATTTAATCCCGCTAACGACTTTTTCACAATCAAAAAAACTAATTCTTAAAACGATTAACGTAGATATTAAAATTGATGGTGTTATTGATCCTGCTTGGAGCACAGCAGATTCTGTCTCAGATTTTTTCCAGCTTTCCCCATATTATGATCAACCGCCAACTGTAAAAACAGTTGCTAAAGTTATTTCAACAAACGATGATTTGTACGTTCTTATGATTTGTTATGATAATAAAAAAGATATTACCGCCTTTACAGGAATGCATGACGATTTTGCCGGCGATAATGCTTCGATAATGCTTGATACTTTTGGAGACAATAAGACTGCATATAAATTTGCTGTTAATGCTTCTGGTGTAAAAGCTGATTCAAGACTGCTCGATGACGGAAGGAACAGAGATTATAGCTGGGACGGGATCTGGTTTGCTGCATCAAAAATTTATACATGGGGTTATGTTGTAGAATGGAAGATTCCATACAAATCCATACAATACGATGATAAGTTAACTGAATGGGGATTAGATTTCGACAGGTGGAGAGCTATTAATTCCGAAGATATTTACTGGAATAAATATAAACAGAATGAAGGATTGCGTGTTTCAAAATTTGGTAAATTAGTTTTTAATGATTTTCATCCGACTGTTCACGGTTTAAACCTTGAGGTTTACCCCGTTGGTATTTCAAAGGCTTCTTATATTAATGACGGTAAGTACAAAGTTGAACCTGAAGCAGGATTGGATCTTCTTTATAATCCTTCTTCCAAATTAAAGTTTCAGTTAACAGCAAATCCTGATTTTGCCCAGATTGAAGCTGATCCTTATAATTTTAATATATCTAGATATGAGACCTTTTTTGATGAAAGACGCCCGTTTTTTACTGAGGGGAGTGAAATTTTCACTGCATCAGGTAAAGAAAGGAATATAGGTTTTTATCAGCCATTAAATATTTTTTATTCCAGAAGGATTGGTAAAGTTCTGCCTGATGGATCGACTGTTCCTTTAATTGTTGGTGCTAAAGCCTTTGGAAGATTAGGTGATTGGGAATATGGCGGATTTACTGCTATAACCGGTGAAAAAAATTACATTGAAGATGATACCTTGCATAAGGAAGAAAGAGCATACTTTACATCAGCACGAATTAAAAAAAATATTTTTGAAAATTCTTCTATTGGACTTTTGTATGTCGGCAAACAAACAAGATCGAATACATATGGTGTATTTGATATAGATGGTGCATTCAGAACTTCAGCATGGCAGTTATCATATCAAGTAGCAAGATCAATGGTTAATTCAAATGGTGATTTTGCTGCTTCAGCAGGATTTATTCAATTCGGGGAGAAGTTTGCTAATTTTACAAGGCTCAGATTTGTAGGAAATAATTTTGATATAAGCCAAATCGGGTATGTTCCATGGACAGGTACTACACAAATAACAACCCTCCATGGCCCGATATTCAAACCAGAGAAAGGATATGTAAGCCAGATATTTCCATATGCCGGTTTATATCTTTATCGTAAGAATTATGAACATTATACTGATCATGGTTTTCTGCTCGGGTACAATATGAATTTCAGAAATAATTGGGGTTTTGAATTTGATTTTATGTATGCAAAGGTGAAAGACGAAGGATTAATTTATAATTCTTATGAGCTTGATTTCAGCTCATGGTTTAATATTGCGCCTTCTTGGAATGCAAATATATATGGTGGAAATACAAAAGCATATAATTTTTCTCGTGATTATTTAGGACATTATACCTGGATTGGAGCATCTGCAGATTGGAAAATTCTGAACAGTTTATCTATAGGAACTTCAGGGAGTGTTAACATCGAAAATAAACCTGATGGAAGTCTGCAGGACATTACATATAATGCCCGTCCTTATTTTTCTTTTACGCCTGTTAATAATATGAATTTAAGAGTTTATATTGATAACTTATATGAAACGGAGACAGATCACCTGGAAAGAATAATACTAGGAGTTCTCTACTCATACAATTTTTCTCCTAAAAGCTGGATATATTTCGCTGTTAACCAACTGGATGACAGAAGCCCTCAATATGATATCAATGGTAACCAGCTGCCTGAAAGTATGCATTTAACAAGCCGTGCTGCTGTACTTAAAATTAAATATTTATACTACTTTTAACGAAATATATTTCCGACCAGAAAGCAGTTTTGGTATTTATTTGTTCATCAACCGGAACAATGCTTCTCTTTTTTCATAAAGCTTTTTTGCGCCGTCAATTGGAGCCTCATATATATCATTCTCTATTACCTTTAATGATTCACTTATGAATTCATTTATTGGGATTCCTCCATGAGTCTGACTTTTATTAGTCCTTCTTTCATGTCCTAATTCAGTATCAACTGATGGAGGAATAATTTCAAAGACTTTTATCAGGCTGTCTTTCAACTGATACCTGAGAGAAATTGTTAAGTAATGCATGGCCGCTTTTGTAGCGCAATAAACCGGGACAAAAGAAAGAGGAACAAATGCCAATCCTGATGAAATATTAATTATTGCCGATTCATTCCTTGTTTTCATATTTTGAATAAAAAGTGATGCCAGATGCACAGGTGCAATTAAATTAGTCTCAATTTCCTGGTTTAATTTATTTAATTCTACATCTGTTAAATCTGCTAGCAACTGGATACCTGCATTGTTAATCAGGATATTTGTTTCCGGGAATTTCTTTGTAACTGTTTTGATAAGCAGTTCTCTTTGTTCGGCTATGGTAACATCGCAAACTATTATTTCAATATTTTCATTATACTGTTTTATTTCCTGTAACCGGTCTTCACGTCTTCCGCAAATAATTACTTTGTTATTCCTAAGTGAAAATTCTTCAGCAAAGCCTTTCCCGATACCCGAAGTACCACCCGTAATTAAAATTGTATTGCCTGATGTTTTCATAGTAAACAAATACCTTGTTGATGAATATTTTTAAACAACTAAAATTTATAAAATAATATTTAATATAAATTAATAATAAATCATACTTGGTTATTTTCTTTTGTTATAACCTTTGTCATCAAATGGTTGTAATTTTTTAATCCACATATCTTCAAGAGTCTTCAGATCTTCAGTATAATCATAACCAGGATCCTGTTTAGGCTCAAGAACATCTATTGTTTCAAATAAGAAATTATTCTCTCCCAATTGATTAAAATCTTTTTGAAGCTCTTTATTTATATAAGAACCCATCTCAAGCTGGAATTTAATACTGTTAAGCTTGCCTTCTATGTTACTGCTGCTCGCTATAAATATTTTATTATTTGCCAGATTTTTTATTTGGAAAATACCCATTGGGCGTAAAGTCTGTTTATATTGTTTCTTTAATTCTTTCTTATCCATAGTAAATAATAATCCTGTTTGTTTTAATTGATAAAAATAAGTAATTCTACATAGATCATTGAACCTGAAATATATAAAAAATATGTTTGTATGTTTCTTTTGAATAAAGAAAGGTAAGATTTTGATTCTAGATATTAGAGATGTTTCTTTAAACCGAAATGGATTCTACATTCTGAAGAATATTAATTGGTTAGTAAAACCCGGAGAACACTGGGCTGTTATAGGACTTAACGGCTCCGGAAAAACTACATTATTGAAAATGATAACCGGATATCTCTCCCCTTCCAAAGGAGAAATGACTGTACTTGGTAAAAAATTCGGAAGAGTAGATTTAAGAGAACTAAGAAAATCAATTGGATGGGTAAGTTCATCTTTACAGGAATCTCTTTATACTTCTGATACTGTGGAAGAAATAGTTCTTAGCGGCAAATATGCAAGCATTGGACTTTATGAAAAACCCGGCAAAGAAGATATAGAAAAAGCTGATAATTTAATTGAACAATTTCAATTGTCGGGAATGAAGGACAGGATGTATTATTCGTTGTCTCAAGGCGAAAAACAGAAAGTAATAATTGCCAGAGCCCTGATGTGCTCTCCCCGGCTTTTAATACTTGATGAACCTTGCATCGGACTTGATATATTTGCACGTGATAATTTTCTTTCATTAGTAGAGCAGATTTGTAATATTGAAGAAGTTCCGACTCTTCTATATGTTTCCCATCATATAGAAGAAATCACCCCATCTTTTCAGCATACATTATTTTTAAAGAATGGAGAGATTCATTCTGCTGGTAAAACAAAAGATTTACTAACTTATGATAATTTGTTAAAATTTTATGGGAAACCTGTTGTAATTGAATGGAGAAATGAACGGCCATGTATCAGGTTATAGATTTAAGCTTATATTAGCTAAATCCCAGCCATAATTGATAAAGTCCAAAAAAGGCAAGACCAATTACTGAAATTCCCAGCATTATTTTTACCACTTTAGTTCCCAAATTTCTAGTAAGAGCAAATAGAATGATAATTCCTGCAATACCAGCAACAAGTGTTGCATAAAAACCGATTATCAGGATAAATCCATTTATCGGTGCTTCATTATATCCCTTAAGAAAAAGTGGACCCATTACCAGGCTCCATCCCAGATATGGATTTGGATTTAAAAAGTTAACTAATGCAGCTTTAAAAAGAGTCTGCTGGTTTGATTTAGCCTCTCTTCTTTTAATTGCATCAAAATTTTTCCAAGTTTTATATGTATCGTAAGCCAAATAAAATAAAAACAATGCCCCCGCAATGTGTAAAAACTGTATTAACCAGGAGGGTAGCTGGCTTAGTAATAACAAAACTAATATTATTATAGGGATATCACTTATAAGAGGTGAAAATGAAGCTGGTAAAGTTCGGCGCCATCCGTTTGTAAAAGTCTGTGAAATAATATAAGTCTGAAGCGGACCCGGTTGTGCTGCAGCAGCAAATCCATAAGTAATTCCAATGATTAAATAGCTTATCAATTTTAACAGTTTATAATAGCTTGAATTAATTGAATTATTAAAATACTAAATGTTTGAACAGTAATTAAGTTCAATAATAAAGAAATTATTTTTGGGTTTTAAATACTCAGAATTAATTTGTAAAATTTATTATTCAATAATTATAACTTTAACAAACCATCAAATTATTATGAGAAAACCAAATTTATCACCAGAAAAGGAATTCTTTAAAGATATTTTAGAAGAGGCTTATTTTAAAAAAGCCTGGCATGGTCCTAATCTTCATAGTGCACTAATTGGAGTTACCGCAGATGATTCTTTAAAAAGACCCTCGGAAGAGAGACATAATATTTATGAAATTACAGTTCATTCAGCTTACTGGATTTACAGGGTAATCAATAGAATTAGGAAAAATCCCGGTTTAAAATTTCCTCTGAAAGGAACTAACTGGTTTGAAAGCCCAAAAACTTTAACAAATACCGAATGGAAAAAGGTTAAGAAATTATTGAATGAGCTTCACGAAGAACTTTACAAACTAATCCCGGAATTAAGCAAGAAGGAATTCAAAAGTAAATCCGAAAAAGAAAAACAAATAAACAGTAGATTACTGGTAGGAATTTCCATGCACGATGTGTATCATGCGGGACAAATACAGCTAATTAAAAAATTAATTAAACGCTAAAAGCTAATGATTTTAAGTAAATACCGGGTTTTATTTAATAAATTTTCTACTATAAAATATTTTTATCCTTTCTTCCATTCTTTCGAATACAATGTAAAGGATCGGAATAACAATTAAAGTTAAAATTGTGGTTGCTGATAGCCCTCCTATTACAGCACGTGCTAAAGGCGACCATGTTTCAGAACCGGATCCAAGTTCAATTGCCAGCGGAACCATTCCCAGTATCGTTGTTAATGCAGTCATTAATACCGGTCTTAATCTAGCTTTTGAACCTACTTCTACTGCATCATAAAGACTTAAGCCTTTATTTTTTAGCTGATTTATATAATCTACCATAACTATCCCGTTATTTACTGCAATACCGACCATCATAACTAATCCGACAAGCGCCATTACACTAATTGAAGTTCCGGTAATAAATAAAAAGAAGAAAACGCCAATGACTGATAAAGGTACGGTAAACATAATAATCAGAGGGTCTACAAATGATTCAAATTGCGATGCCATTATCATATATACTAGCAATATTGCAGCTATAAATGCAAGCATAAGATAAAAGAATGCTTCCTGCTGATCCTCGGCAGTACCGCCTATAATCACCTGGTAATCAGATGGTATCGGAGTTTCATCAATAATATTATTTATTTTACCGACTGCAGTTGATAGGTCAATACCTGATAAACCGCAACCTACTGAAATAAAACGGCTCTGATTTTCCCTGAAAATAGTAGGAGAAGATTCTTCTTCCACTATTTGAGCAATATCATTCAATTTAACCATTTGCCCGGCCGGAATTGCTATCTGCATTTGACTTAATGCATCTTTCTGATCCCGGTATTCTTTGGCATACTGTACCCGGATATCATATTCATCTTCTCTTTCACGGAATTGGGAAACTACCTGCCCTTGTATTGCGGTAGAAATATTTGCAGCAACCTGGAGTGTTGATAAATGCAAATCGTTCATTACATCTTTTTTCAAATGAATCTGAAGTTCCGGAGTTGTAGCTTTTACATTTAAAGCAATATCAACCAGACCGGGAATTTTTTCCATTTTTTCCTTAATCTGGTTTGCAATTGATTTTGCACCGTCGACATTAAAACCAATTACTTTTACTTCTATATCTTTTTCATTTGTGAAGGAACCTCCCTCCTGGAAGAAATAAGTAATTCCTGCTATATTATCTAATTTTTCACGTAGCAAGTCCTGTATTTCAAACTGGGTCCTTTGTCTTTGTTCTTTTGGAGTTAATTTTAAAAATACCTCAATTGTACTGGCAGTAGTTCCAAATGCACCTAAACCTTCCCTGTTACCAAAGAAAATGGAAACAGATTCAATTTCGTCTTTCTTAATAACATTTGTAAAAATATCTTCAAGCTCATATGCATACTTCCTCGTTTTTTCAATAGGATTTCCTGCAGGTGATTCAATAACAATATTTATGAATCCCTGATCAGTCTTAGGTAAGAATTCACCTCCAAGCTGTGTAGCAATTAATATCGAAAAGACAAACAAAACAAATACAGATATTAAAATAGTTTTTTTATGATATAATGACCAGTGTAAAAATCTTGAATAATTCTCAGACAACTTATCTAGCCAAAGACCAACTTTTGTTTTAACATTGTTGAACCACCCGGTTTTTTGATTGACATCCTGATTTGTATTCTTACTAATTTTTAACAGATGTGAGGATATCATAGGAACTAGAGTTAATGCAATCAGTAACGAAACAACAAGACTAAACGTAATGGTCAGCACCATATCCTTGAACAACTGGCCGGTTATATTCGGAACAAAAAGAACCGGGAGAAAAACACTAATAGTAGTAAGTGTCGAGGCAGTAATCGCCATTCCGACTTCACTTGCACCTCTATCAGCAGAATCGATTTTACCTTCACCCAACTCCCTATGACGATATATATTTTCCAGAACTACAATAGAGTTATCAACAAGCATACCTATTGCAAGAGCCAGACCCGCCATCGATATAATATTTAAAGTTAAATCTGCAGCAAATAAAACTGCAAAGGTAGTAATTACTGCCATTGGAATTGATATTCCGATTATAAAACTTCCTCTCCAGTTCCTGAGGAAAAAATAAATTACAAGAACAGCCATTATAAAAGCTATAACAGCAGTATTACGCAAATTATTAATGGATCTTAAAATGAAAGAAGATTGATCCCAAAGTACACTTAGTTTTGTACCTTCCGGAAGCCTTTTTTGAATATAGGGGAAAGCCTCTTTTATTTTACGGCTGGTTATTACAGTATTAGCATCAGATTGTTTGGAGATCATTATAGTAACACCTTCTCCGAAATCTGCTCTTACTTCTGAAGTAGATTCTTTATATCCGTCTACAACTTCAGCAACATCATTAACATAAACAGGCTGTCCTCCCTTCATTGTTATAATTGTATTTTTAATCTGTTCAATTGAGTTATATTCACTGAATATTCTAAGATTATAACTTTTAACTCCAGTTTCTATTGTACCTCCGGGCTGAATTCCTCCCCCGCTTTGTATCGCCATATTAACATCGGTTGGAGACAAATTGTATGAAGCTAAAAGAACTGGATTCAGATAGACATTTATTTGCCGTTGTAAACCACCCTGGGTCTGAACGGAAGCTACTCCTTCTACCCTCTCAAGCAATGGTTCTATTGTTTCTTCAGATAGTCTTCTAAGTTCTGCAGGACCAAGATAAGTAGAGCTTAATGTCATAAAAATTATCGGCTGAAGTGAAGGATCAAAAATGAAAGTTAGAGGTTCATCGGCATCCGGCGGTAAATAATCTCTTATGAAATCAATATTCTTTCTGATATCAACATCGGCCTGATCCATATCGGTACCATATTTAAATTCCAGTGTTACAATTGATGCTCCCTGGAATGATTGAGAATTTACCTGTTCTATATTCTTTACAGAAGAAACGGCTTCTTCAATAGGTCTTGTTATAAGATTTTCAATATCTTCAGGTCCAACACCTGTATAGCTGGTGATTATACCTGCATAAGGAAATTGTATATCAGGGAAAAAATCAATTTTTAATTGAGAAAAAGAAAAGAAGCTGAATCCTATTATAACGCAATAAATCATCAGCAAAGTAATTTGCCGTTTAAGCGAAAACTTTGTTAATATCATAAACCTTCTCCCTTTGCTCTTTCGTAATAGAACACGGATTTGACTGATTTAAACTGATTTTAACAGATAAATTTTCTATTTATCATTTGTAAAATATTTTATTTTAAATTCCGGTTTTTTTTCTAAATTCAGTAAAAATCCTTCTTCAATATTTGTTGCCATTAGATAATTCGGTAGCTATACTTCATGCTCCTCACAAATACTCTCAGCTGATTTTAATTCAACAATTACCAAATATTCTATCCAAATGAAATTTTTTAATATCAATAATTTTAAGATCCGTTTTAATCAGTCTTATCCGTTTGATCCGTGTTCTATTATTCGACTATTTTAACTTTCTGTCCGTCCCGGACGATATTCTGTCCAACAACTATGACAGTATCTGCAATTTTCAATCCTTTTAAGATCTCAATCCTTCCGTCGCTGTTGATTCCTGTTTTTACTTCTTTCAATTTTGACAAGCCATTATCAACAGCAAACACAAAATATTTTTTCATTGTTTTCTGTACGCCGGTTTTTTTATCTACAATAATTTCTGTTCTCTGCAGTAACGAATTTTCGGGCAGAACAATTACCCCTTTCTTTGTAGCTGCTTCAATTAAGAATTTGCCGAATATACCTGATTTGATTCTATTATCGGGATTAATTAATTGCACTTCTATTTCGAGAAGATTTGATAGTTTATTAACAGCGTGATTTATATTGATTACTTTACCTTTATATTCTTTGTCGGGTATTGATGGAAAATTTATAAGTACAGACTGCCCGATAGAAACAGCAGAAATATCTTTACTTGATAGTTGTAATTTAGATTTCATAGCGCTGGTATTAACAATCTGAACAACAGGCTGACCTGCAGGAACCATCTGGTTTTCTTCAAAAAAAATTGCGCCCACTATACCGTTAAAAGGAGATTTAATAAAACTGCCCTGGTAATTTTCATTTGCTTGTTCAAGTTGAAGTTTAGCTTGCTCCAAACCTGCTTCAGATGTTTTCTTTTGTGTCTCAGCCTGATCATACTGCTGTGGACTTACAGCCTTCTGTTTATATAGTTCTCCCATTCTTTCAAAATCCTGGTTAACAAGTTCATACTGGGCTTGTGCAGTCTTTAATGCTGATTTAGCAAGCTCAACAGATTGTTCAAAAAGAGCATTATACTGTACAGCAAGCACTTCATCATTATTTACTTTCTGCCCCGGTTTAACATATATTCTATCCAGCTTTTCACTTATTTTACTGTAAACAATAGCGTCATTTTCACCGGATATACTTCCGGTTAATTTAATATACCTGGAGATTGTATCCGGCTGAATCTTATAAACATTAACGGGAATCGATTTTTCTTCCTGTACCTCCTCCTCTGTCTTACATGATATTAGAAAGAGAATACAAATAATTAATAGCGTTAATAAATGTTTATTCATTTTTTCCTCGTAATTTTTATTCCCAGATTTTTTCCATCAACCCCACGGCATTTAGAAGTTGAAGCTGGCTTATATTATAATTGTAAATTCCCTGTAAATATTCCGCACTGCTTTTAGTAAAAAGTAATTGTGCATTCAATACATCAAGCTGTGTTCCCATTCCGTTTCCATACATCAAAGAAGATATTCTCATACTTTCTTTTGATTCTTCCATTGCCTGTTTAAGACTATTTAAACTTTTTAATACTTCTTTAAATGAATAATATTTCTCTTCTACATCCAATGAAGCCAAATCCTTAGCTTGTTTTAAAGTCATTTTTACCTGATCGGTTTTAATTTGAGCAAGCTGATAATCAATTATTTTCTTTCCACCTTCAAAGATTGGCCAATATACGGACAGGATTAAAGATTTTGATCTTATATAATCATTCCACGAAACATTTGCCTTATCCATCTGAGCCTGGTGCATTACATTAGCAGAAAGCGAAATTACAGGGGAAAATTGAGCAAGTGCCATTTTTTCTCCTTCACCTGTTGCATCAAGCTTAAGTCCTAATGATAATATATCGCTTCTTTTTTCCAATGCCAGGTTTTTTAATTCATCTAATGTAAATGATGAATAACTCTCCAGGAAATCTTTAGATTCAAGTGAATCGTTAATAACCAGAGAATCATCGAGAGATATATTTAAAATTGTTTTCAATCTTTGATAAGATAAAAGCCTTGCCGAGTTTGCAGCTTCCAACTGCGGAAGCGTTGAATAGTATTGTGCATTTGCTCTCTTTAAATCCAATTCTGTTGCAGTTCCCAACTTATAATGTTTTTCTACATTCTCAAGGTTCTTTTTTGCTACATTAACAGCTTCATTAGCAGTTTTCATTAATTCATTTGAAAGCATGATTCCATAATAGGATTGTAGAGCTGTTAGTACAGTTTGAGATTCCTGTCCTTTTAATTCCTCACTCAAAGATTTTCTCAAACTTTTTTGTGCACTTAAATTAAACCATCTCATACCGCCGGTAAAAATCGGGAGTGTTAAATCAAGCGAGTGCTGAAAAGAATAATTAGTACCAACAACAAACTGCTGTCCCATAAAAATAAAAACCGGCAATTCAAGATTTCTTATAAATGTTCCCTGGTAGGAAAAAGTCGGTAAAAAAGAAGTAATTGTTTTCCATTCTTCCAATCCTTGTGCCTGATAATCAAGAATTTTTGATTTTAAGGTAAGATTTTCTTTTAAAGAAATATTTACGACATTTTCCCAGCTTAAGTATATTATATTTTTATTTGTTTGAGCGGAGGACATGTTAATAAACAGGCAAATAAAAATTGAAAAAATAAATTTAAGTGGCATTTTTACTCTCCCTCTTTTCATTTTTCGACAAAAGGATATGTATTAAAAACGAAAAGAATTTAAAAATGTTACAAGTTAAAGAAGGTTCCGAATATTTTCTGATATAAACTGAATATAAAAATTTCCTCCTTTGTACAGCTACTATCTAACCCGGAATACATGAAAAGAAAAATAAAATTACAATTATGAGAACAAGCAGAATTGTTTAATAATTTAATTTTAAACTTAATTATTTGTTAATAAAATACATAAAGAATGATTCCACCTTTTTTGTTATTAATTTCACCCACTGTTATAAATACTAAATAGAAAGAATAAACCAGCCTTCCTTCTGCAGATTGGCTAGCATTTCTCCTGTATATACGACTGTAATTCCCAGACTAGCAAGTTTTTTCGATACTCCATACATATCTGCACAAGCTTTACAAGCATACAATTCAATACCGGCGTTTTTAAGTTCATTCAAATATTTTTGTAGTTCAGCATCCTCAGATAGCAATTTTGCAGAAGGACCCCAGATCAATAATCTGACATCGTCCATCCAAGAATATTTTTTACAGTTAAGTGAATACATAAAAACCATTTTTAGAGCAACTTCTCTATCACCGCTTGTCCATAAAATTAATTGCTGTTTTTTTTCACCAGAATTATTACTAGACTTTTCCATAGATGGGTTTACTTCTCTTAAAGTATCTATTAAGGGTATACTTTTACTATTTACAATCAAAACTAATCCTGCTAATAACAGCAATGTAGTTGTGATTTTCATAATGATTCCCTTTCAATTATTATTGAAAATTCAAATCAGATATATCAGTAATAGTTTTCTTATAAAGAAATATTATGCCTGGGCATCACTGATTAAATAGGCAAAAGATTCCTGTGGTGTTATTAATTCTTTTATTTCTATTATTTCTGAAAAATACGGTCTATATGTAAGCAATATCTTTTCCAGTTCAGCTCTGCTTTCTGCTTCCCAAATATTTAATCCGATTTCAGGATGATTTTTCAAACAAAACGAGAACTTTACATGATTTCTTTGTAATTCATTATTAGAAAGCTTTTGGCCAAATTCCTGAAGCTTTTCAGTGTTAACTTTAACTTTACCGTAAAAGAACATAATATTCTCCTCCTGTAATTTAAATGAATATACTTTCACAAGGGGTCCATAATTTTGAATAAGAAAATGAATTATGGAAAGCTTGTTTTGTATTTATTTCTTATTGTTTGATAATAATTTTATTATGTCAATTATTTCCAAAGCCAATTAAAAATTCTTAATAACCTAAGGATGTCTTTCCATTTAGTAATATTGTATTGTCCTTGAACCATTATTATAAGTTGAAGTTCTATCTAAACACTCATGATTTTTTCATATTTTATAAAGCGAATAAAAATCTTCTCCATTTTTTATCTGATTAAAAAAATTATCAAGTTTCCCTTGGTTCAAATCTTTAATCCAGATTGAGACTTTATTTGTAGCCAATAGAAAATGATAAAAGAAATTACCTGAATAAAACCTTTCCCGTTTATACTATTTGAACCAGTATAAAAAGTATTATTACTCCTGAAAATATTTTCTTTCTGTTATTAAATAAATTTTGATAATACTACTGTTGAAAGATTATAAAGATAGTGATTCACTCGAATTATAATATCTAACGGAGAGCTAATAATCTCTTCCCTTTTTACCCTTTTCTCCTCTATATAAAACCTAGCTAGCATTTATTAAAGAAAAAATCCCACTATCAAATTTAATATTAAATACATTAGAAAGATAGTAATTTAGAAAGATACAAATGTTTATTTCTCGACAGCACATTTATGGTATATGTCTACCCAATCCCCCTCAGCGGTATGTCTTTTTATCATTGCAGAATCCCCCTTTATCCACCATTCTATTTCTCTTTCGTCGGTGTATCTTGCTCCGGAACCGGAAACAACCTGAGGCAAAGTATATTTTTTACCATCAGGCATTATTATTTTAACAAAATGAAGACTGTTATCTGATAATGAATAATATTCTGCTTTTATCTTCTCCCCTTCCTCACAGTTGTAAGCTACAGCAATATCTTTATTTAGTTTCAGAACATCTCTATTCTGTCCGCAGCCAATCAAAACAAATTGGAGCAGAATCAATATTATTATTTTAATTGCGACTTTTCTTTTAATCAATTTTCTGCTTATAAATTATTATTAAAGTTATGTAAATATATTTTTTTTACACTGCATTTAAAATCAACCAGATCATTTTCTAAAAAGTGACAAAATAGCTAAAACTTCCGATAAAAATGTTTTGGTAAAATGATTTACATTCCTAAAAGCCTGAATATCAGAAATACTACTAATCCAAATGTTGCTCACCAATGGATCCATCATTACTATTATTCTTTAAGGGCAAAATAAATTTTGTATTATGAGAGTTAATATCATAAACAAATCATGTCCTAATACGATAATAGCATCAATAATTTGTTTTAAATCATACAAAACTAGCTAATTTTATGAGAAGGTTTAATAGTTTAAAAGTTAATACCAGGCTTTCGTTAGGTTTTATTTCAATTGCCATTTTTTCGACACTTCTTACATTTATAGCAAATTTCGAGACAATCAAAACATCAGAAATAGTTATTTTCCTGATACTGGAGATATTATTAGCTATTGGTCTGGGAACGCTCGTTTCACGAAATATTAATAAGACATTAAAGAAAATTGCCTTAATGATGCGAGAAATGAGTAAAGGACATACTTGTGAAAGTTTAAATATTTCTTCGAAAGATGAACTAGGTGAGATTTCAGTAGAAATGAACAGGTTTAATAATTATCTTCAAAAATCCATTCTTTTCAATATAAATAAGATTGCCGATGGTAATTTTTCATCCGATGCTTCTTTAATAGATGATAAAGATGAATTTTCCCGTGCTTTAAATAAACTGGCAAATGTTTATACAAATCTTAAAAATGAAACCGATTTGATGGTTAATGCTTACAAAAACGGGGATACGGATTATAGGATAAACGAAAATAAATTTTCAGGTAGTTATAAAAATATTATAGAAAATATAAACTGGACAGTAAATGAAATTGTTACGGTTGTTCGCAGCGGCTACATTACGATGCAAAAATTGTCAGACGGTGATTTATCTGCCAGGATGGATGGCGACTATATTGGCAATTTTAATAGGTATAAAGACAATATTAATCATCTTGGAGAATCCCTAGAAAGTATGATCCTTGATATTTCGGAGATCATAAAAGCTACCTCAATTTCAACAAATGAGATCTCATCAAGTATAGAAGAAATTTCTTTAGGTACCGAAGAGCAAAGTCAGCATGCTCTTGAAGTTGCCGGTGCAGTAGAAGAAATGACCAAAACTATATTGGAAACATCAAGAAATGCCGATTCTGCCACTGAAGCATCAAAACAATACGGTGATGTTGCAAAAGATGGCGGTAAAGTTGTTAATGAAACCATCGACGGAATGAATAAGATAACCGCAGTTGTTAAAAAATCTGCAAATACTGTTCACGCATTGGGTGTAAGCAGTAAGCAGATTGGTGACATAATTCAGGTAATTAACGAAATTGCCGATCAAACAAACCTTTTAGCACTTAACGCAGCTATTGAAGCAGCAAGAGCCGGCGAACAAGGACGAGGTTTTGCGGTAGTAGCCGATGAAGTTAGAAAATTAGCCGAAAGAACGACTAAAGCTACAAAAGAAATAGCATCGATGATCAAACAAATACAGAAGGATACAGATGATGCAGTCCTTTCTATGGAAGAAGGTAATTCAGAAGTTGAAAAAGGGAAAAAATTAGCGGACCATGCCGGAATATCCTTAAAACAAATTATTGACGGAGCTGATAAAGTTGTTGATATAGTTACACAAGTTGCAGCAGCTAGTGTAGAACAATCATCTGCTTCCGAACAAATCAGCAAAAGTATAGAAACAATCAGTAGTGTATCTCAGCAGAGCTCTGCGAGTTTGCAACAGATAGCATCAGCTGCAGAAAATTTAAGCCGTTTAACTACAAATCTTGAATCACACATCTCCAGATTTAAAATAAAAGGTTTAAATAACAGGACAATTACAATATCTAAGCAAAACAAAAATAAAAACCAATTTTTACCTCTTAACTCTTGAAAATAATTGAGGAATACCTGTTTAATAATCATATTTTCAATTTGAATGTAAAGATAAAGCCGGGAACATAAAAAAATATTTCACAATATATTCAATTTATTCCATCCTCTTCTCAGCATTTACTTCAATTGATCATGCGAGATACGGTTGAAAGTCTTTTGAAAACGAACGAATATTATTTCGAGAATTTTCTTTTCTGTTCGCACAACAATTTTTCTCTGCTTTTTAGATATCCCTTAGATTGAGTTCTTTTTATTTTCTACAGATACAATTTTCAAAATAAGCTGTTAGTAATAAAACTTCCCTTTATCAAGCATTACAGCATATGGAATTTTCGGATTTTTACAAATAAATATTATAAGATTATTTTCATGAGAAGTAACATAAGGATTTTTGAATTCACCCGGATATATTACAACATCCTCAAAACGTTTTTTCATTTTTTCAATAATTGATAATTTCATTTTTGTTGCTGTTTTTAGGACTGAGTCTATGCTTAAGAAACCAAAAAAGCAGAACACTTTATGAATAATAACCATTTAACCAAATTAGTAAATGATGTAATAAATTCCCATCTATAATTAATTCTTCTAACTGCGTATCCCCTCTATACGTCTTAATATTTAGAACTAAAACATGTATACTTAGTTTCCTGGCCATGGGAATAGTAGAACCAATTTAAAAATAATCAATTCACAATAATTAATATACAAATCTATTGACATATTTTATTTTTTTTATATATTTATACTGCACTTAGCATTAATTAACTGAACGTTGGAGGTGAACAATCATTTAAGGGGTTGTGCTTGTAAAAAAAATTTGAGGAGAACGGAATTCTGAAGTTCAACTCATCTTCAACAAAAATAGCAAGCTAAGGCACCTCCAATATTTTTAAGTTAATTAGTAACATTTTATATTCCCTGTTTGTAACCCTACACATTCCCTAACATTGACTGCAATATTCAAATAAAGAATATTCTAATTAAATAAAATTAATTTTTTGCAATTGGGTCGAATTATCAATTCGTCCCTTCATACAAATCATTTGACAAAATATCATTAAATATTTTAATAGATAAAATTTAAATAGAATTAGTAAAATACTTTCACTCCTGGACAGGCAGCCCCATCTGAAATATATAAACAGAAAATACCTGGACATCAACATTTATAACAACGTTAACCATTACAAAAATGTCCTCTAAAGATGAAAATATAACTATATGAAAATTGCACATTTATCAGGTTTTCACTTCACTACTTTTTTAGAAAAATAATCTTAAGCAGATTGAATATTTATTAAAGAGTGCTTTCAGATATAATTTTGATCATCTTATAATATCAGGTGATTTAACGCATAATGCGGATCCGGAGGATTTCGAGATTCTGCGAAGTCTTTTAAGGAAATTTAATCTCTTAAGTTCCGACCGATTATCGCTGGTAATTGGCAAGCATGATATTTTTGGCGGACCCAGACAGCAGAAGATGTCTTTTAGTTTCCTGAAAAGTGTAAATTGGTCGATTACAATAAAAAAAACAAAGGAATTCGGAGATTATTTTTCAAAAACTTTCCAATATTGCTCAGATATAAACGGTGATAATTATTTCCCATACATAAAAAGTTTCACGATATAATAATTTTCGGATTAAATTCAATTGCAAAATATTCATAAATAAATAATCCTTTTGCTTCCAACGGGAAAATCAGTAAAGATGATTTTAATTTCCTGGTAACTAAACTGGAAAAATATTATATTGAATCAGCCAAAAAGCTAATCATAACTCATCATCACTTTAACAAAATTAAAGTAGTCAAAAACAAGTCTGTTTCAAGCTTCTGGCAAAATATTGAAAAACAGACAATGAAATTGACAAAGAAGAAGAAACTTTTCCAGTTATTTAATTTGTATAAAGTAGACCTGGTTATACATGGACATGTTCATGATTCAAATGAATATTACCGTAAAGGGATCAGGTTTCTAAATGCTGGTGCAAGCGTTTTAGGTACTGTTCCGGATGAATTGAAGATTAATTTTATTAACATTAAAAATTCCAAATTATATACTGAAATTAATAAAATATTGTATAATAATGTTATTATATCAGAAGTTAAGTACCAGGATGTAAATACAAAACTTTTTTCAATAAATAATTAGTTTGTAATATAATGAAAGATAAAAATTATTTTAAGAAGCTTGCTTTCGCTGATTCGATTGAAGATGCTAATAAAAAACTTGATTATTTAAATTCCCTTCAATCAGATTTCAATAAATTAAAAGAACAGGATATCGACCTTTCAAAAATTCCATTTGAAGACAGGATAAAGAATGTTTCTTTTAGGTTAGAAAATCTTGACTCTGCATATTTCGACTATGCTCTTAAAACCAAAATATTTTTAGCATCTCTGGATAGATCAAAATAATTTATATTTTTTAATAAGAGTAATAAAACTTATAGCGCCCGCTATTGCACCGGCTGATACTAATGTATACAGAACCGGGAATTTATATTTTATCACCTTTAGTTTTCTTATACGCTTATAAATAGGTTTGTCATTATTTATTATATCATATAATTCCGATTGTTCATACAACCTGAATATTTCTTCTTTAGTGAGGGGAACCGATTCGTGATTCATTTCATTACCGTTATTAAATTATTAATTATTTACTAAGATAATGCTTAATTATTATTATAGTGTTAATCCAATATTAAGATATGGTTAAGATATTTCTGAATTTATAACCTGATGCCAGGAAGATTGAATTGAAAACTTTATTTGGGTTGAACCGGGAATTAAATTTACTATTGAATTTCCATCCCTAATTCTAATATCTGTTATAGATTTTATTCCCTCTTTTACTTCCAGACATTCAAATGGTAAATTAAGCTTCCATTTCCTCTCCTGATTTAACTTTCCATTTAAATTAATATTTATCTGGATACAGTTACCGTCGTTATCACTTTTAATGAATATATCAAGAGTTCCGTCACTAACTGGAGCATTCCTAATATAAAAACCTGATGAATTGAGAAACCATTCTTTTGGTATACCCTGGAGCATAACAATTTCTTTTTGTTTTGTATTATTTATTTCAAAGATAAATGCATCATGTAGTGCCAAAGCAATCTCTGCAGCAGCCCAGCCATGATGCCCATCTCCCATTGATCCTCCTCCGGTTGCAGGATGAATTGCTTCAGGGAAATTATTTGTTGAAGAAGCATATGAAACCACATCATTCAGAATGCTCCAGAACAATTCTCTTTTTCCTGCAAATAAATATGAATGAGCAATTTGCAATGTTAAATATGGATTCATTCCTGAATGAATAAAATGCTGGAAGAATAATCCGTTAACAAAGTAATTTTGTTTTAGTAAATCAAGAGAATCAATAATTCTTTTGTCATTAGCTTCAAAAATCTGCAGCGGATAACTTGCACAGATACTTCCTACCATCCCGCAGTCTGCATCTCTTGAAGGTGAAGCAGGAATAGCTGTTAAAGAAAATCTCTTTTGAACATTTTCAATAGCAACATCTGTAGCTAAACAGTAATGAGTAATTAATCCTTCAGCAAAATTAAGTTCTTCATCTTTTCCAAGAATTTTGCATATCTCTATAAATGCTTTTATTCCTGCGAGAGACCAGAAATTATCCCAGAAATAATGATCTGCTAATCCCAGGTGTTCCGCACTCATACCGACCGGCATCAAACCAAAAAAGGCATCTTCCTTAAACGATTGATCTGTTAATCTTTTGTTGCTAATCCATTCAACTGCTGAAGAAAGAGAATCAAACAGTGATTCCAGTAAACTCAAATCTTTGGTCAAATTATAATGCCGGAAGATTGTCCAGATTGCCTGCCCGTTTGAATCCCACTCCCCTTTCTGAGATCTGTAGTAACCATTCTTTGTCTGGTGATAAGGGTATTGTTCAATTATTTTTTTTGTAATTGAATGATAACCAAAATTATCTAAAGCCCAGAGCATATATGCTGCATCTCTAAACCAAAACTGATGGTAAGTAAACGGACCGGGTGTAACAGTATCTTTATCGGTAAACATTAATAGAGTCGAAATTGATGAACGAAGAAGAGAATTAAGTTTTTCATCCGGGGTCTTAAATTCTGTCTCGTTTTCTAAAAAATCATTCCAGTATAATTTTAGTTCCGGTATATCATATGGATGATACATGGCTTTTTCTTTTAAGGGTACATACACTTCAAATTCTTTATCCGATGAAGCTAGAAGATCAATTTGAAAAGATGCAATTGCGTTTGCCAGACCTGCAGAACAATCGGAAGACAAATTTTGTTTCCCATTATGTCTTGATAATAGGAATTTTGCAGAATCACCGTATTTATAATTTGAACAGTGTATCAAATCAGGTTTTAGGGTAAAATAAAGCAGATCTTTCTTTGACGAACTATAGATCATAAAACAATTTTTATTTCTGTCAAATTCAATTTTATTTATGAGAGAAATTCCTTCCGGGTTAAATGGTCTGATTGAAGCGATAATCTGAACAGGGATAGTTCTACTGGAATTGTTAATAACATTTACTTTATGATACAAATTATCCTCATAAGAATATGTAGTTAAGGAAAATTTAATATCATTAAATTCAAATTTTGTTTTTACTACAGGAAGATTATCTATTAAGCTTTGTTCAACTGTCTCTGATGCAGATGGAAAAAATATCTTATCTTCTACAACTAACCAAACATCAATTGACCAGCCGTTTTTAAAAGGTGTAACTAATCCTCTCGGATCAACAATTGGTTCAACATCACATTCCGGATTTCCTACAGCCGTCCAGTTTCTATGAGTTATATTCATAGATAACCCTAAATGTGATCGGGGAATAAAAGATCTACTCTTCGGATTATATTGCTGGTTTACCCAGAATGGGAAAATCCAGTCCATTCTACTTTGTAAAACAGTAAAATTTAATAATCCCCTCGAAAGCTGAATTGAATTTAAAGGGATCAATTCAACAGGAAGCGTTTTTTTATCTATACCGCTTATTTCATTGGAAGCTTTAAACAATTGCATTGCATCAGGCGGAATTTTCAGCCTTTTCGCAACCCAGACAATAATAATTTGGGATAAACTCAAATCAAATTTCCGTGTATTTTATGGCACAAAATTATAGAATTAAACGTCAAATACAATGTAGTTGAGTTTATTAATACAAACTTAACAATTACTTAATATTATATTAATTTCTAAAATTTATTATTGTAACGGTAAAAGAAAGAATTCTTGATATATCACAAAATGATGAGGTAATTATGAAAACTGCTGCATATATGATATTGAGTCTTTTTGCTTTGTTAATGCAATTTCTTTTTAAGAAAAGTAAACCGGTTCACTAAATGGAAATAAATAATAGAAAAATAAAAGTAGCTTATTTTGCCGGTTCCCTTCAACCGGGACATGACGGCGTTACCAGAGTTTTATATAAGCTTATAGACAATCTGAAAAGATATAACATAGAAAGTATGTTTTTTTCTCCTATAATTCCCGGTAAAGAAGAGCAGCCTGTCCAAATGTATAGTGTACCTTCATTTACATTCCCGCTTTACAAAGAATACAAATTTGCTGTACCCGGTCAAAGGTATTTTGAAGATAAATTAAAAGAATTTCAGCCTGATTTAATTCATATTAATAGTCCATGTTCACTCGGTTATGCAGCAGTAAAATATGGAAACAGAAACGGAATCCCGGTTGCAGCTACATACCATACTCATTTTGCAAGCTATGCCAAGTATTATAAAATCAAAGCTGTTGAGAATATTAGCTGGAATTATTTCAGAAAAATTTATAACGCTTGCCAAATTGTATATGTGCCGTCTCAGCCTATTCTGGATGAATTGAAATTACACGGAATCCATAACCTAAAATATTTACCTCATGGAGTTGATAACGAGACTTTTAATACTTCATTTTATTCAAAAGAATGGAAAAGAAAAAATAACATTGAAGGGAAAACAGCAATCTTATTTGTTGGAAGATTAGTCTGGGAAAAGGACTTGGAAACACTTGCCAATTCTTACCAAACGATCATGAATGCACGTGATGATGTTGCATTTGTTATCGCAGGGGACGGTCCGATTAAAGATGAATTGATTAAATTAATGCCGCAGGCTGTATTCCTTGGTTATCAATCCGGTAAAGAATTGGCTGAAACATATGCCTCAAGTGATATTTTTGTATTCCCTTCTACAACAGAAACTTTCGGAAATGTAACATTGGAAGCCATGGCTTCCGGCCTGCCCCCTATTTGCGCTAAAGAAGGCGGTGCCTACGGAGTAATCGAAGAAGGAATCAATGGACTAACAACTATTCCAAGAGATCCCACTGATCTTTCAAAAAAGCTCAATCTTTTAATTGATTCTCCCGAAATACGCCATTATTTGAGAAATAATGCAATCCGGTTTGCAAAAGAGCAAACCTGGGATAAAATATTTCAAAAATTGGTTAAAAGTTATCAAAAACTAATATCCGGTTATAACGAAACAGGATACAAAAAAATAAAAGCCGCCTAAATAAATTCCTTATAGTGTTTTATCAAAACACTACTCCTACTTCTCTTTTGTAAAATTTGTAATCTTGATTTATTTTAGTAATTCCAATTGGAAAAAATTGTTTCATTATTCAGTATTCTTGAAAATCTATTGCATTTATGAATCAGTATAGAGAAATATCCGATAGAAATATTAACCGGCATTAAAATTCTAAAGAAAAGTAAGGCTTCCTACCTATTCTATAATTTCTTTAATACCTTATAAATCTGAATATATTAATAAATTTGCATTATTTGCATAACTGAAATCCAAATTGAGGACTAAAACCGGAGTAAAATTTAAATTTAAACTAACTAAATAATAAGATACAAGATTACTATTTACCGGAGCTTAGTTGTTTTTTAAGAATAATTTAATAAGTTAATTCTATGAATACTTTAAGTCATGTTAATAAATGCTTTTTGATCCTTAATCTTTATTTTCAGTTATAACAATCATACAGGATAAATAGGATGGCTAAAGATACCTCAAACAACAAGCTTAAAAAAATAATCAAATCAATTAATAAAGCTGCAAAAGGTGATTATTCTGTAAAAATAGAAAAACTTTCTAAAAATGATGAATATGAAAAGCTTGTTACCGCAACTAACAAGCTTATATCCGGCTTCAAGAAAAAACTTCGATCATATAATAATCCTAAAATAAATAAGCAGCTATACAAGCTTAACAGAGCACTCAGAATTCTAAGTGAGTGTAACCAGAAGATTATCCGAGCTAAAACAGAAAACTACATACTTAAGATTGTACCGGAAATCCTGGTTAAATTTGGAAATTATCGTTTTGTATGGATTGGGTATGCAATAAACGATAAAGAAAAATCAATCAAACCGGTTTCATACGCTGGGTTATCCAATAATTTTTTTGAACAATTAAAAGTTTCCTGGGCAGATAATAAATACGGACAAGGTCCAACCGGCACTTCCATAAGAACCGGGAAATATGTAGTATGTCAGAACATTAAAACTGATCCACTTTATGTTGCGTGGCGTGAAAGGGCTACTAAGTGGAATTATTCGGCCTCCATAGCGCTTCCGCTTAAAGATGGCAATAATGTTTTCGGTACTTTAAATATTTATGCAGCCGAAGCCGGGGCATTTGATGAGGATGAAAACAAGCTGCTTGAAGAATTGGCAAGTGATGTATCTTATGGTGTTATTACATTACGGACCAGAGAAAAGCATGAGCAGGCAAAAAAATCTCTTGAAGAAACTACTGCACATAGTCAATTTCTGGCAAATATTCTTGAACTCTCCTCTCAGCCGTTTGTTTTGGGATATCCCGATGGTAAAATAAGTCTGTTTAATAAAGCATACTGTAATTTATTGGGATATAATGAAGAGGAAATAAGAGAATTAAATTGGAAAGAAATCACGCCCGTTAAATGGAGAACAATTGAAGAAAAAAAACTTGCTGAATTAAGCTGTAATGGTAAACCAATACGGTATGAAAAGGAATATTTAGATAAGAAAGGTAAAAGAATACCTGTAGAATTGCTTGTACACAAAAGTTGTGACGAAAAAAATCAATTACAATATTTTTATGCATTTATAACTGATATAACCGAAAGGAAAAAAATAGAAGAAGCTCTTCTTTATACTCAATTCTCTGTCGATAAAGCAAGAGATGCTATATACTGGATTAAGGAAGACGGTAAGCTTGTATATGCAAATGAAGCAGCATGCAAATCATTAGATTATACCAGGGAAGAATTGCTTTCACTAAATCTTTCTGATATTGATCCCGCCTATCCCCCAAGTATATGGAAGGAACATTGGAGTAAAGTCAGAGAATTAAAATCATATTTAATTGAGACCTATCATAAAACAAAAAACGGCAGAATCTTCCCTGTTGAAGTAGCGATTAATTATATGACATTTGCCGGAAAAGAATATCATAACGCATTCGTGCGGGATATTTCCGAAAGAAAAATATCTGAAGAACAACTTGAATTGACCCAATTCGGTATTGATAATTCACAGATTTGTGTCTTCCAGATTGATGAAGATGGTAATATTATTTATGCTAATAAATATGCTTCTCAAATTTTAGGATATTCTTCGATTGAAATTTTAACACTCAAACTTTGGGATGTAAATCCGGAAATAAAAGAAGAAACATGGAAAGATTATAGGGACAACGTCAGTAGACAAGATAATGCTTTATTTGAAACCATACATATAAAAAAAGATGGGACTGAATTTCCGGTAGAAGTTCATGTTGATTTTATCGAGTTTGATAATAAAAAGATTTCATTCTTATTCGTAAAAGATATAAATGAAAGGAAATTATTTGAAAAAGAATTAAAGCAAAGTGAAGAGAAATTCAGAAATATATTTAACCAATCACCTGTTGGTATTTACCGGACTACACCGGATGGTAAAATACTTGATGTAAACCAGACTCTTTTATCGATGCTTCAATACTCTTCATTTGAAGAATTATTTGAAAGAAATCTGGAAAAGGATAAGTTCCATACAGAAACATATCCCAGAAGAATATTTAAAGACCTGCTTGAAAAAGACGGAGAGATTAAGAATTTTGAGACCACCTGGCTTAGAAAGGACCAAACTGAAATTTTTATACGTGAAAATGCTAAAGTGGTAAAAGATGAAAATGGAAAATGTTTATACTATGAGGGAACTGCAGAAGACATTACAGAATTTAAAAATACCCAAAGAAAGCTGCATGAAAGTGAGAAATTATTTAGCACGCTTGCCGAATCAGGTCATTATATTCTTTACTTAATTACTAAGGATTTAAAGTTTAAATATGTAAATAAATATGCCTCACAATACTTTTCATCAAATCCGGAGCAAATGATAAATCAACCTATAGAGAATTTTTATGCTGATAATTCGGGTCATGCTGCATTAAGCAAAATAAACAGTGTTTTCCGGAATGGGCGATCAATTTATTATGAAAGTTCAATTAATGCAAAGAATATCGAAATCTGGTTTGGGACAAGATTTATTCCTTTAAAAAATGAAAATAATGAAATTGATTCTGTAATGGGATTAACTCTCGATATTTCTGAACAAAAATTAACAGAGGAACGAATTAGAAAGGAAGCTAAGAAGACAAAAACTCTTATCAAAGTTGCCTCACAGCTCAATTCAACTCTTCATATTCAAAAAGTACTGGATATGATTTGTAGTGAAACTGCACATGCCTTAAATGTTCCTATTGTAAGTATCCTTCTATATAATAAAGTCAACAACCGCCTAAAACATGCCAAAAGTATTGGTATTTCAGGTGAACTTGAAGAATTGATACCGTCATTATCAAGAATTATTATTGATGAGATTACCAATAATAATAAACCTGTTATAACCTTTCCTAATACTCTGAATATTATAAACCAAAATGAAATAAATAGTGTTTTTTCCGGTTTTCGTACGTTTACGTTTACAAGCATGATGCATAACGACGAATTAATAGGTGTTTTAGGTCTCTTGACTGTTAATGAAAAAAGAAACTTTAATAAGGATGAAACATATCTTCTGCAGGGAATTGCCAACCAGGCGGCACTTGCAATTCACAATGCAAATTTATTATCCGAACATAAAAAAGCCGAAAAATTATTGAGAGAAAGCGAGTATCTCTTAAAAGAATCACAAAAATTGGCAAGGCTTGGGCATTATACATTTAATGTTGGAACCGGTTTATGGACTAGTTCTGAAACGTTAAATAATATTTTTGGTATTGATGAACATTATAAGAAAGATTTAAGTGGCTGGGTAAATGTTGTACACCCTGATGAAAAAGAAATTATGACAAACTATTTTTATTACGAAGTATTAAAAGCAAAGAAACCCTTTGATAAAGAATACCGGATATTAAGGCAAAATGATAAACAGGAAAGATGGGTTCACGGTATTGGACAATTACAATTCGATGATAACGATAATGTTGTATTAGTAATGGGAGCAATTCAGGATATTACCGAAAGGAAAAAAGCAGAAAAAGAACTAAAATTAAGCGAATCCAGATTATATGAAGCTCAACATCTCGCTCATATTGGAAACTGGGAATTAAATCTCAAAACGAAAAAAGTATACTGGTCCGATGAAGTATACAGGATATTCGGATTTGAACCAAATCAAATGGAAATAAACCTGGAACTAGTATTTAGTAGGTTTTCCTCGGATGACCGCGAACATATAAATAAATTACTGGATGACGCTGTATATAAAAATATACCATATTCATATGATCACCCTATAATATTACCGAATAACAGTATAAGGATAGTTCATTCCGATGGGAAAGTAGTTCGCTCCGCAGATGGTAAAGCTCAGATTATTTACGGAACCGTACAAGATATAACGGAAAGGAAAAATGTTGAAAGTGAACTTATAGCTGCTAAAGAAAGAGCTGAAGATATGAGCAGGCTAAAATCAAATTTTCTTGCCAATATGAGCCATGAACTTCGAACTCCTTTATTCGGAATTATAGGTTTGTCTGAATTGCTAACGCATGAAATCACCAATACCGAACAAAAAGAAATGATAGATGCTGTTTATGAATCTAGTAAACGGTTGTCGGAAACATTAAATTTAATTTTGGATCTCTCAAAAATTGAAAATAATAAATTGGAACTTAATGCAGTAAAATTTGATATTGGAGTTGTTTCATTAAATATTGTCAATACGTTCAAAGAAATTGCAAAGAAAAAAGGTATCTACCTTAAAACTGATTTTAATATTCCCGAACTTAATGTTAGACTTGATAAACGCGCATATGAATCAATACTAAATAATTTAATAAATAACGCAATTAAATTTACAAAATCAGGCGGCGTTACGATGAAACTTTCGCTTGAAATTATCGGAAATGATAATTATTTAGTATTGAAAGTTAAAGATACAGGAATCGGAATTGCCAAAGAAGATTTTAATATTATTTTTGATGAATTCCGTCAGGCCAGTGAAGGTATGAGCAGAAATTTTGAAGGTTCGGGCTTAGGATTAAATATTACTAAAAAGTTCGTTGAAAAAATGGACGGAAAAATTTACGTAGAAAGCCTGTTAGGAAAAGGAACTGAGTTTACAGTTAAATTACCAATTGTAAAATCAATTATAAAAGAAATTGTTGAAAAGAATGATGAAATTGAAGAGAAAGAAACTATTGAATTAGATTATGTCCCGACTTTGCTTTTAGTTGATGATGATATAAATGTAAAATCAATTTTATCAAATTATTTAAGCAGCAAGTTTAAACTTTTGCATGTTCTGAACGATGAAGATGCACTAAATATAGTCAGGAAAGAAAAATTTGATGCAATACTTATGGATATAAATTTAAAGGAGGTATGGATGGGATAAAAGTAACCAAGGAAATAAGGAAAATTGATGGTTATAAAAATATTCCTATTATTGCATGTACCGCTTTTGCCATGACCAGTGATAAAGTTGAATTTCTTTCCGCTGGATGCAGTCATTATATCGCAAAACCATTCAGTAAAAATGAAATAATCTCATTGTTGAGAGAAATTTTTGAAAAAAAAAACTAACCATATAATTTTAAATATTTTACTTTATCTTACAGCAAGTAATTGTTCAACAATACTTCCAACAATATCTACAGAAGGAATATTATAGTTTGATAGTATAAAAACCCAATACACCCTATTCAGGTATGTTATAAACTGACAATTTGTTTCCTCGGCGCCGGATGTTTAGCTATAAATTCATTGCTATTTTTGCTCAGGAAGAATCCATATCTGTAGAAAGGAGAATTAATCTCAGGTTTGGCAGAAAGGACAATTTAGTAAACTTAGGACTTAATAATTTATTCCCTTTAAGTGCAATATCGAAATGTAAAAGATCACTGACTGTTGAATAACAAACTCCGGATGGACTCTTCTTTGAAACACGTTTAATCGTATTATCTTTGCACGTAACTCACCATTAAAATATTCTTCATAATTACATAAAGTACGAGTTGGAACCGGAATCCTTATTCTGATTGCTATAATTACTTTTTGTGATTGCAAAATCATTTACATGTAAAAAAACAGTTCAGATTATTATTAAAAGTATGGAAAAGTGTATAGTTTAATATATTGTTTTTCATTTTGCCCTCTTTAAGAATAATGTTCGCCTTAATACAGCTCACCCTAAATTTTATTCTTCAAAATAAAGCTCGGGTATTAACTCAATTAGAATTATCTTACGCTTTTAAATTAATATGGCAGGTTTCAAACTATATACAAATGATTATTATAAAAGTAAAATAATGAAGACATAAATTCATTAATTCAAATATTCATTTTTGCAACAACCAAACAATTCAACAATTTTTCATCATATATAACTAATCATATAAATATAAAGATATGCATGCTCAATAAATTGCTTCCCTGATTCTGGCACTGATATAATCCATCACCCAGACAACAAAAGCAATCATTAGAACAATAAGTCCCACTTCATGCCATCGAGCAAGCCCCTGGTACTGCATCAGCATTGTACCAATACCTCCTCCCCCTACCAGGCCAATAATTGTTGCCATCCTAACGTTAATGTCCCAGCGGTAGATTGTAAAGGAAAGGAAAGGCAGCACGATTTGAGGGACAACAGCATACCAGACGACCTGAACCTTATTTGCTCCGGTTGCAGATATTGCTTCAACGGGTCCCTGTTCAATACCTTCTATCGCTTCAGAATATAATTTTGCATTTGAGGCAATAGTATGGACCAGCAGCGCAATCATTCCGGCAAACGGACCAATGCCAACCCACACCGAAAAAATGATAGCCCAAATTAATGGTTCAATCGATCTAACAAAGTTTAAGATAACCCTTAAGACATAATAAACAGCAAAAGCTATCTTGTTTTCTTTCATTAAATTTCTAGCAGTAAAAAAACTTATAATCAGGGTTGGTGGAATTGAAATTAAAGTAGCAATTAATGCAATATAAATAGTTTCAATCATCGCGAATAAAGCATCATCAAAAATTCCCATCTGAGGCTGGAATAAAGAATTGAATATTCGTTCAGCACCTTGAAGACCTTCACTGCTAAATAAACCAACTAAAGAAATTTTTGTTACTATCCATCCGGCAATAAATGTAATATCAAATAAAAACCATGCAAAGATTTCAGTACTCCGCTTTGTAAACTTATCATCTTTGGCAATTCCAAAGAGTTTGCATGAAAGAGAGGTTCGGCTTGTTCCCCAAATATAACCAGCTATTATACTTATAATTAAAATAATTCCTATCTCATTCCAGGAAAACGGCAAATCACGGAGGTCCAAAATAAATTTTAAGTAAATTGCCCTCCTGACGACGAGGATTGAATAGAAAACAAAAAATATATCAAGCAAGACTGCTTTAACCAGTTTAAACTTGTCCTGTCTTTTTTTATTTTTTTCCAAGTATTTTATAGGAGATAAATCTAATTCCGGATTGATCATCTGATTTCCACCTCTTCTGCTTCTTCACCATAAATTCTTTTAAACCAGGATTCATCAATTTCACCGGGTAATCCTTCATAAATTATTTGCCCTGCTTTTAAAGCAATCACTCTGGAAGCATATCTTCTTACAAGACTTAAGAAATGAAGATTGCAAATCACAGTAGTTCCTCTTTCCTTATTTATTTTTTCAAAATACTGCATTATTGAGTTTGAAGTAGCCGGGTCGAGAGATGCTACAGGTTCGTCGGCTAAAAGAAGCTTCGGATTCTGCATTAAGCTTCTTGCAATAGCTACTCTTTGCTGCTGCCCTCCGCTTAGTGAGTCAGCTCTAATATTTGCTTTTTCACTAATACCTACTGTTTCAAGATTATTATAAGCTTCCTTATAAACTTCATCTGAATATTTTTCAAATAATGATTCGAAAGTTCCCAGTGAACCAAGCTTCCCTGTTAATACGTTTGTTAAAACGCTTCTGCGTTTTATTAAATTAAATTGCTGAAATACCATCCCAATTTGAGCTTTTGCTCTTCTTAATTCTTCTCCTTTTATATGAGCAATATCTTTTCCCATAAAATTGACGGTTCCCGAAGTAGGTTCTATTAATCGATTTACACATCTCAAGAGCGTAGATTTACCTGAACCGCTTAATCCAATTACAACTAAAAACTCTCCTTCTTCAACTTCAAAACTAACACCCCTTAATGCATGCGTACCATTATTATAAACTTTATGAAGATTATCGACTTTAAGTATCATATTATTTTTTTACAAGGTTTTCAAACGAGATATGCTGTTCTTCAAGTAACTTGCGTAACTTATTGTAATCGCTGTCTTTAGTCTTGATTAGTCCAACTATATCATATATATCATACATTGCTTTTCTACCTGCATCTGTATGTACAAATCTAATTAAAGCATCTATAATTTTATTTTCCATTCCCTTGTTCATATCCTTTCGAAAAACCCATGGATCATTAGGAATGTCTTCTGTAAACCCGATAATTTTAATCTTCTTTGCAACATCCGGGAATTGTTTTTCAACACGCATCCTGGCATCTAGTATTTCACCTGTTTTGGGGTCCGGAGGAGCATAGTAAGTAGCACCTGCCGCAACCTGACCTTGATAAACCATAGTCACTACATTATCATGTCTCATTGCAAAAACTGTCTCACTCGGTTTTATATGCAGCCTATTAAGCATTGCTTTTGGTAAAATATATCCTGAAGTTGAGGAAGGATCAACATAAGCAAAACTTCTTCCATTAATATCCTGGAGACTGTCAATACCGGAATCATACCTGGTAATAAACTGACCTTTATAACTCGTTTGGTTATTATCCCGCACAATCCTTAATTTGGCTTCTGCTCCATATTTAGCGTTCGCCATTAAATATGAAAAGGTATTTATTGCCGCAATATCAACTTTTCCTGTTCCAAAGGCTTCAACTACAGCAATAAAGCTTGCAGGAACTGCCGTTCTATAATAATAACCTGTCTCCTTCTCAAGGTAATCAACCAGGGCTTTTGCATTAAAAGAAATTCTTTTTGCATCAACGGAGGGTGTAAAATAAATTTTTATGGGGTTTGATCTTGTACCTAAAGCACCTTCATTCAATTCTTTAGCTGATGAATATATAATAAATGCCAGAATTGGAATTAGATAAAGTAAATATTTGAACAGCTTCATATTGTTTTATATTAACATTAACACACAATTTTTTCAGGCAAATATATGTCGGAAGATAATTTTTAGTTTACAAAGAATTTTTCATTATTTATCAAAAATAAGCTAGATATGGGAAAAACCTGTGTCTTTATATTATCCGAGGTTTTCTAAAATTTTGCCAAACAAATATGTGAATAAGTTATTAATCATTCAAACCAAAGCCGGATAATTAATAAATTAATAATTTGGATTTTTACAGTATTAAAGAATTAGCCGGTTTGTGATATAATTTACATAAATACACTGAGATTAATTATAGTTTTGACAGATTAAATATAATTTTAATGAATAAAGACTCAAAAAAAATATTATTCGTTGGTATACTAATAACTGTTATTATCGGATTTCTTATTATCTGGATTTTAATTGAAGATCATAAACCACTTCATAATACTAATTATGAAAATTCACATGCTACTAATAGCGAACTGAATTATCAGTCAACAGAGGCAGGCAATTTAATTTCCATTTAATTTTCTTAAAAGTTGTTTCTGTTAAAAATAGTTGCTGATTGTTAATAAAATATACTTTTATTGAACTAAATAATAAGTATTATCTTTTTTATTCACATCAGGTATTTGAGAATCTCCAAGTTTAATATATATAATTTTATTATTCTCTTCTTCTACAAAAATAATTTTATTTCTCCCCCTCGACCAAATTGAAGGAGTTCTATAAATTACCTTTTTAAAATCATCATCATCTTTTAAAATCAACTTAACGGGAACAGGAACAGCTCCCTTATTTTCAATAACTATTTTTAATATTCCATCTTTTTGTTCTGCACTTTCTATAGCTAAATCTGGGTAACATTTTTTAAAAAACCATGGCCCCCAGTACCAATTTAAATTTTCACCGGTATAATTGTTAAATGTATTGAAGAAATCAAAAGGAACAGGATGCCTGGAATTCCATCTTTTGATATATTCTTTTAATGCTTTAAGAAATTTCTCCTTGCCAAGAACTTCCTGCAAATAATAGTATGCTATACCGGGTCTGTCATAGGAGGCGACCCGGTAGGAATCTCCTCTTAATAATACAGATGGTGTCATTGGTGGCATTTCAAGTTCATTCCCGGCAAATCCTTCATATCTTTCAACACTTGCAGACAACCTATCATAATTAGTTAAATTTTTAATCAGGTCAAACGGCATAAACCTGGCCATACCTTCATCCATCCATGCATATTTTCTTTCATTTATTCCCATGTAAAACGGAAAATATGTATGTGCTAATTCATGTGTAGTTAATCCAACGGTACTTATAAAATCTGTTGTTGATTCATCATTAACCATCATAGGAAATTCCATTCCTCCCGCACCATTATAAACAGTCATGCTTGGATAAGGATAAGGAACGCCGGGTAATTCATTTGAATAATAGTCTAATGCTTTTCTTGTAATATCCGCAACGCTGTTGAAATCCTTTGAGGTAGTTCTAAAAGCCGAAGCAACGTAAACTCTTCTGTTACTATTTTTATCAACAACAAGACTTACACCATCCCAGAGATAATGATCACTTAATGCAAACACAAAGTCTGAAATATTGTTTGATTGAAAGTGCCAGATATTGGTTTTATCTCCTCTATTAAAAATATCCTTACTCGGAAGATCTTCTGTTGAGATGATATGAATAACTTCATCTGAGCTCAACGCTTTCATATACCGTTCCAGGTATTTTTCTGTTAATACTTCTTCAGGATTCTGAAGTGTTCCGGTTGACCAGACTGCAAAATTGTTTGGAACAGATATTTTAACATCATAATTATTAAAATCGTTATAAAATTCCTGTTCGCCTACATAATTGAAAACATCCCAGCCGTCAATATCATCGTAAACAGAAATTTGAGGATACCAATAAGCTATAAAGTAAGAAGTTGAATCATAAGCACCCATTCTCGGATTTGGATATTTAGGGATTTGAAAATGCCATTCAATTTCAAGTTCTGTTTTTGAAACAGGTAAAATCGGTTTTAACAGATTTATAAACATATTAGTGCCGCGAATCTCAACAACATCCACATCATGGGGATTAAGTTTTTTATTATTAATAGATAAATTATCAATGAGATCCCCTTTTGTTATTGCACAACTATCCAATCCCCGGTTTCTTGCTTCACCAATTTTATTATAGTTTTGATATAACCTTACAACTAAATTCCACAAAGTATCCGGACTATTATTTGAATATTTAATCTTCTCAATTCCTTTTAAAAGAAATTCAGATGGTCTAATTTCAACTTTAATATTATAATCAGACGAATTCTGCCAATAATTTTTACCGGGCATTCCGTTAATTGAGCGGGTTTCATTTTTATAAGCATTTTGAAAATTGAGCGGCATAAAAAAACTATCCTGAGGAAAAACAGAATAGTTCATCATAAAAACAGATGCTAACTGTACTAAAAGAAAAAAATTATGGGTCTTCATTCTCTTCCTAATCCAGTATATTGAAAATGAAATAAAATCTATTCAAACAAAGATTTATTATTTAAATCAAATTTGTTTTTCCCAAATCTTTGGTAGGCAAGAGTAGTTGCTTCCCTTCCCCTTGGTGTTCTGTGAATAAAACCCTGCTGAATTAGAAACGGTTCATACACTTCTTCAATTGTCCCTGGGTCTTCGTTAACAGCTACGGCCAAAGTACCTAAACCAACCGGCCCTCCTTTAAATTTTTCAATTATGGTAAGGATTATATCTTTATCCATTTCATCAAGACCGAATTCATCTACTTCTAAAGCAGTTAATGCTTTCCTTGCTATATCAATATCGATTTTCTTTTTATCTTCATAATCTGCAAAATCTCTTGTTCGTCTTAAAAGCCGGTTAGCAATACGCGGGGTACCTCTTGAACGTTTTGCTATTTCAAGTGATGCATCTTTAATAATATTCAGATTTAATATTTTAGCCGAACGTGATACAATTTTATCTAATGTACCTGATTCATAATAATCTAATCTAAACTTTATACCGAATCGATCCCGTAAAGGTGAAGTAAGCATCCCTGCCCGGGTTGTTGCTCCCACCAATGTATATTTAGGAAGATTAATTTGAACAGAACGTGCATTTGGTCCGCTGTCAATCATTATATCCAGTTTATAATCTTCCATAGCCGAATAAAGATATTCTTCCACAACCGGACTTAACCGGTGGATTTCATCTATAAACAGTACTGATTTCTCATCCAGATTTGTTAACATACCTGCAAGATCGCCGGGCTTTTCAAGAACTGGGCCCGAAGTTACTTTTAATTTTACATTTAATTCATTAGCAATGATGTATGCTAAAGTGGTTTTTCCTAAACCGGGCGGACCTGTTAAAAGGACATGATCTAAAGCCTCTCCTCTTTTTAAAGCTGCAGAGACAAAAACTTTCAAATTCTCAGTAATTTTATCCTGACCTACAAAATCATTTAATGCTAGTGGCCGGAGGGATTGTTCATATACTTTTTCTTCATCAGACAAAGAAGGGTTTGTATTTTGAGATTTTCTCATAAAGATTTCTTTTAATATGTCATTCACTTTAAAATATTGAAAAAGTTACTAGGTGATTGACACATATATTCAAGTAACAAGTTGTTTATTTCTCATTTTTATTTTATTTAATAAAATAACCATACCTGTCATAGCTAATATCATTAGTGCAGCTACACCCACTGAATTCCAGGCACTAAAACTTTTAGCAAAATATTGATACAATCCGCGATTCCATGCACTACCATATATTATAACAAGATGAACAACATATATTAACAATGTATTTCTGCCGATTAAATATTAATATTTTAGGAATCGTTTTCACTTCCAAACATAAAAAAGATACTATAGAATTTAAAGTTAACACAAATCCTACCCTTAAAAATATTGTATAAGCACTTCCTATCCATGAACCGCTGAAAAAATCATAAGCAAATATATTAATCAGCATTGCCAAAGAAATAAAAGACAAACCGAATATTAATAACATCAAACTGAATTTCTTTGTTTTAAATACCAGGGGATGTTTTGCAAGGTAACTTCCTAAAACACCGCCTCCGACAACATATCCTGTCCATGGAAACAACGGAAAAATAGAACCGGTCCCTGAATAGAAATAACCGGCAATAGGTACAGGTAAATAATTAGTCCAATTAATCGATTCAAAGACAGGGTAAAGGACAAAAATAATTACGGCAGAAATAGTAAAAGTAAAATAATCGCTTAGGTTAAATTTCTCGGTAATAAACGCCAGGATCATTATGAATAAAATTCCAAATCCAATTGATTGAAGGACATCAACTGCAAAAAATACATGCCATTGTTCAGCAGAAACATGTGAAAAATTAAATATTGAAGGGGTTGGAAACCTGAGTAAATACCCTAAAAAAACCAGAAGTAAAAATCTTTTAATACCTTTTTTAGTACGTGGGTTTTTAAAAAATGTTTGGTTATTCGATCTATAAAGATATGTAAATACAGTACCTGCCGTGAAAAGGAATATAGGTGCTGTCATTCCCCTCATAAAAAACCAGACAGCAAATACCGGGGATTCAAAAGTTCTATAATCATTTGATAATAAAGCATCAATGGTATGTCCCTGAACCATTTGTAATACTGCAAACATCCGCATCAAATCAATAAATATAATTCTGCTTTTTTTAGAAACTTCGGCCATAACCTGAATTTTTTTGGTTTGAAAGATAACTAAAGAGGATAAATAAAAAAATAATAAAATCAGTTTATGGATTTTTAGTTATTTACAACAGCAGATTATTATCATCGAATGATAAAAAAAGTATGCGGTACGAATACCGCATACTACTAAGTGCCGCCCTTTTATTAAGGTAAGCACTATTTGTTATTTGAGCTTTGTGCCCTCTTGCCTTTTGGACCTGTACCGTCACATACGCCTGTACCATCACCAGGGCCAAAACCTGTACCATCTCTTGGTCCCATTCCGCTGTTTCCTGTACCGTCACCAGGTCCGAATCCTCCCTTACCAAACTTATTCTGACTCTTAACACCGCGCATAAATTTCTTTCCGGTTCCATCTTCTGGTTTTACATAATCAGGATCCTGTCCATTAGGAATTCCGTCGCCGTCATCATCAAAACCATAACCAGCCTGGTAATTATCACATACACCATCACCATTCATATCTACAAATGCCTTACTTTGCTTTTTAGTTGCTGTCTGGTTTTTAGTTGCATTCTGGGCGCTAACGCTAACAGTTGTAAAATAAAATGCCAGTAGAAAAACCAGCGAAAATATTAAGGAAAAATTTCTTCGTTTCATCTTATTGCTCCATTTGTTTTGTGTTAAATTGTTTTCATATCCTATTAGTCAATCGGCGTGCCATTAAAATCGTTGTAAAATCTTATTTTATTAGCAGTTACCAATAATAAACACGACTATAAGGACGTTTTCGATCGACTTCTTTGTCGAAAATAATTTATAGAATCTTACTCGATTAATGGGAATCAAACCAAATGAAATGTTAAATTTATTGTTAGATTTTCAAAATTTTGTAGATGGCAAAAAAATTCAGATCTAATCAGGGAATTATAATCTTAATCTCGATTATAATCGGGATTATTATGATAACTTCGGCATATTTCGAAATGAAGCAGAGTAAAGAAGAAGTTTTTCATTTGCTTAACGAACATGCAGGTTCATTGATAGAAACAGTTTCCCTTAGCGCTGTGAATACACTAAACTCAAGTTATGAGATAGAAGACCTAATCATCGAACGGTTGTTTAATAATGCATGGTTAATCCGAAGTCTCGATAGTTTAAACTTATTATCAAAAACCAAGCTTATTGAAATAGGAAAGGATAACAATCTATTCAGAATAAATATTTTTAACAGAAAAGGAGATCGTGTTTTATCCAACCGGGTTCCTACTCAAAATCATTCTCACCCTCAAGGTCCTATTAACAGGTTTGAAGAAATAGAACCTATCCTTAAGCACAAAACAAATTCACTTATAATCGGCTTAAAGGAGGCAGAACATTCGGATGAACAACGGTATGCTGTTGCTATTGCAAGAGCTAACAATAGGGGTGCTATTGTAATTAATCTGGATGCAAAAAATTTCCTTGATTTCAGGAAAAAAATCGGTATTGGAAAAATTATTCAGGATATAGCTGATAATCCCGGTATTGATTTTATCGCCCTTCAGGATACGATAGGAATTATTGCTGCAAGTAAAAATGTTAATGATCTTACTCCCATACTAAAAAGCAGATTTTTAACAACAGCTTTCTATGTTAATAAAATATATACCCGGATAATGAATTTTAATGGTAAAGAAACTTATGAAGTTGTAAAACGACTTGAATATGAGAATAGTGTTCTGGGTGTTTTCAGAGTTGGTTTGTCTCTTAATGAAGTCCGGAATGTTGAAGCAAGAACTAACAGAAGAATTATTGTTATATCAATTATTCTTGCAATGATTGCAGTTATTGTATTAAGTATTTTATTTATATCTCAGAACTTAAAAACAGTTTCCAACGAATTTAAAAGTTTCAAAACGCTAACTGGTTTGGTTCTTGAAAATATGGGTGATGCAGTTATAGTCTTAAATAACAAAATGGAGATTATCTTATTTAATAAACAATCTGAAGATTTATTTAGGGTAAAAGCAATTGAAATAGTCAATAAAGATGTTTCCGAAATTGCCGGCGGCATTCTAAATTTTATGAAAGAGGAAATAACCGGATTATTAAAAATTAAATATTTTGAAAGAATAATTGAATTATATGAAATAAGAAAATATTTATCCTTCAGTATTTCTCAAAACAAAGAAGAAAATGAAGAAGCTGAAAATTATACAGTTGTAATAAAAGATTTGACAACGCAAAAAATGCTTGAAGAGCAGGCAGAAAGAAACGAAAAACTTTCCGCCATGGGTGAACTAGCATCCGGCGTTGCCCACGAAATAAGAAATCCTATAAATTCTATTGGAATGATTGCACAAAGATTAAAAAGAGAATTTGAACCGAAAAAAGATGAAGAGGAATACCAGCTTATTACAAAAGTTTTGAAAGATGAAGTTACTAGAATAAATAAAATAATTTCCCAGTTTCTAAATTATGCAAAACCTCTCCAGCTTCAAAAAAGAGAAATAAATACTAAAGTATTTTTTGAAGAAGTTTTTCAATTATTTATTGATCAGGCAAATTCAAAACACATAAAATTTGAATTGTTAAATCATCAGTCTCTTTCAATAAATTTAGATCCGGAATTAATAAAGCAGTCCTTGATGAATTTAATACAGAATTCTTTTGATGCAGTAACTGAAAACGGGATTGTTAATTTAAATTATTACCTGCTGGGGAAATCTTTCATAATTGAGGTAAGCGATAACGGGACCGGTATCAGTGAAGAAAATAAAAAGAAAATTTTTGATCTCTACTTTTCAACTAAAAAGGATGGAAATGGTTTAGGTTTGAGTATTTCCCAAAAAATCATTTCCCAGCATAATGGGACAATTGAAATAGAAGACAATTCTCCAAAAGGAACAATTTTTAAAATTAAAATACCAAAACGATGAAAAATATTAATTTACTTGTAATTGATGATGAAAAGAACCAGTTAGAACTTTTAACCGGTTATCTAAAGAAAAAAGGCGCAAATGTTTTTTCTGCATCATCAGGAAACGAAGGAGTAGAAACAGTCAAAAACAATTCAATAGATATTATTATTTCGGATTTTAAAATGCCTGATAAAACCGGTCTTGAAGTTCTTGAAGAAGTTAAGAAACTAAATCCTGAAATCGATTTTATTATTATTACTGCTTTTGGTACCGTTGAAGATGCCGTTAAAGCAATGCGGAATGGTGCATATGATTATTTATCAAAGCCCGTAGATCTTGATGAACTGGATTTAATTCTTAACCGTTTGTTGGAACATAAGAGCTTAAAATCTGAGAACGAATTGCTGAAAGAACAGCTTAAAGAAAGACATAAAATTTCTTCTATCGTTTCTAATTCTCCAAAGATGGAAGAAGTATTAAGCATATCTTCCAGGGCAGCGGAAAGTAAAGCCACTGTTTTAATAACCGGAGAAAACGGAACCGGGAAAGAAGTGCTTGCAAAAGCAATTCACTATATAAGCCCGAGAAGAGACAAAACTTTTATTGCAGTTAATATCCCAGCGTTATCGGAAAACCTGCTGGAAAGTGAATTGTTCGGTCATGAAAAAGGTTCTTTTACCGGAGCAGAAAGATTAAGAAAAGGCAGGTTTGAACTGGCCGACAAAGGAACAATTTTCCTGGATGAAATTGGTGATATGTCCCCCGCTACCCAGGTGAAGCTTTTACGTGTTCTTCAGGAGCAGCAGATAGAAAGAGTTGGAAGTACTGAACTGATTAATATTGATGTCAGAATAATAGCAGCTACAAATCATGATCTTCAAAAGAAAATTAAGGAAGGTACTTTCAGGGAAGATTTATTTTACAGGCTTAATATTATTAGAGTTCATATTCCCCCCCTCCGTGAAAGAAAAGAAGATATTATGCCTTTAATTGATTTCTTTGTTCAAAAATATTCGGAAGAAAATAATAAAACTAAATTTGAAATAAGCAAAGAAGCTGCGGATTTTCTTTTAAAATATAATTATCCCGGAAATGTTAGGGAACTGGAAAACATTATTGAAAGAGCTGTGATATTAGCAAGGGGAAATACTATAACTATGAATGATCTGCCCATAAATGTCAAAGGTTTTAAAACGGAAGAAATAGCTTCCGGTAATGAATCTCAATCATTAGTCGAGCAGGTTGAAAACCTTGAGAAAAGATTAATATATGATGCGTTATCCAGTAGCGGCGGAAACCAGACAAAAGCAGGAAAACTTTTGGGAATCACAGAAAGAAACTTGCGATATAAAATAAAAAAATACGAAATTAAAAATAAAAATTAAATTAGTATTATTCTGAAGTTAGTGTCCCCCTCCTCGGGAACGCTCCTTTGGAGGGGGTTAGTGGGATGGGGGTTAGGCATCCGTTATAGAGCTTTTATGCGGGCAAAAACTATAGTCCCCAGTTTAGGCCAACTGAAAACAAATTATTAGCATAATTATAAAACAGGTCATTGGATTTGTTATGGATGTAATTCCAGCTCAGTTCGAATGACACGCCTCTAACCATACTATTTAGATAAAATTCTATTGCAAAAGCACCGGCCATTTGATCATCTTCCCTTAAAATATTGGTATCATACCCTTCTGCATCAGGTACGGGAATGTTTGAATAATTCTTTTTTGAGTAAACAAAATCGGCCTTGGCTAAAATTGTGTGGGACAAATATCTTGTTAAGGAAATTCCCAGATCATGCCCGTCATTTGAATAAAGATCATTAAATATTTCTTCTTCATAAAAGAGAAAATCATTTGAACTAATGTATCTGGTTCCATCAGTCAAATTTTTCTTGTATGCTGCAAACCCGCTAATACCTGTATAAATATCGATCGATTGCGAAATACCGGCAGAAAGACCTAATTGTGAATTCTGATTTGCAACAGAAGAACCTGTATAGCTTTCTATATATTTTTTCAAATTATATTTTACCTCTAACATTAAAGTTGTCTCTGTTTCAAATGAAATAATTCCTTTTATGAATGACTTATGTTCATAATGTGAAAAAACAGAGAAATTTTTATAATTATTTTTATTGAAAACATATCCGAATAAAATATATTTATTTTCTGCTATTGACTGCCTGTAATTTGCATATGCAGAAAGCTGATCGAAATCAAAAACAACAAAAGTCTCCCTATTGTTTCTCCATGTGTAATTAACACCGATGTTCATAGGATTATCATATTCAGAAAAAAGGTAGGTATTAACTACCCCTACTTTATGAGAATTGGAAGTTTTAAATATATTCTTTTGATAATAACTTATATTCCCCATGTAATAGAACTGAAGATTATTATATTCACTTTCAAAATTATAACCTGAATTTAAGGAGAAACTATTTACAAAATCTTCAACTTTATAACTGTTGTTATAAATATTGTCATCATAATAGTTATCCGTATATGCTTCAAGAGAAATTTGAGCAATACTGCTGTAAGAAAATACAAATATCAATAATGGTGTTAATAAATACTGCATTTTAATTTTAGATTTATTGATTTCCATTCTGATTCCCGTTTCCGCCCGTATTTCCACTGCCGTTCTTACCACCGCGATTTCTTTGCATATGTCTTCTTTGAGCGTTTTCAAAACTCATTCCTTTTACGCGCTGGTCACAAATACCGTCGCCATCCTTGTCAATGAATGCATCTTTCTTACCTCTTCTTCTACCGAAATCTTCACCCTTTTTTTCTCCTACCTGTTGAGTCTGCTCGATAGCATTTTGATTTTCGTCTTGAGCTGTACTTAGAGAATCCGGCGGTGCAGGGTAAGCTTGTGTATAGTAAAATAATGTTATTGCAAAAATTATTATTAGTTTCATATGTTTTCCTCCGATGGTATATGCTCAAATCGGGTGCCGGAAAATTGCTTATTTATATCAATTATTTTACTAAAATATTAAGATTTGCGACTTTTAGGACGGATTTAACGACATATTTGTCGAAGTTATATTGAAAATGAGAAACCCCGCTCATCGCGGGGTTTAGATAGCATGTGCCCCACCTTTAAGGTGATTGACACATAGAATATATTGAACAAATCAAATTATTTTACGTTGATTGCTCGTGGTTTAATACGATCATGTTTCGGTAATGTAACGACTAGCTGTCCGTTTTCATACTTAGCATCTATCTTAGATTCATCAATACTATTGGAAATCTTAAATTTCCTGAAATAATTTCCAACTCCGGATTCATTCAAGATATATTTCCTATTAACAGCTTCGTCATAATTTATTTTACCAAATATAGTTAATGCTCCTTCTTCAAGTTTAAGCTTAACATCGTCTTTTGAAACTCCCGGCATATTTGCAACAAGAACAAAATCATCGCTGGTTTCATAAATATTTACATAAGGTGCAAACACGGCTTCTTTTTCGAAGATCTCTTTTAAAGAGACATTTTCCTGCTCTTTTACATCTAATGTTTCTTTATTCTCAGTCATTTTATTACTCCGTTTTTTATTTTTCTATTTATAAAAATTTTTAATTTGAATTACAGTTTATAGCTGGCGAAATAAATTTCGCCTTTCATGAATTTTATTTTTTATCTTTATCCTTATTTTCATCATCAACAACTTCGTAAGATGCATCCTGTGCTTCTTCTTTACTATCACCTTTACTTTCCGCTTCCTGCTGCGGTCCTTCCTGCTGTTGTCCTGCTTGCTGCTGCTGGCCACCGGTTTGGGAGTAAAGATTGGAGGCTATTTCATTCCATGCCTTACTAAGCGATTCAGTAGCAGATTTCATCTGATCGGTATTGTTGGATGCAATTGCATCTTCAACTTTTTTAATTTCAGCTTCAAGTTTTGATTTACTGTCAGCAGGTATTTTGTCCTTCATTTCATCAATTTGTTTCTTAGTCTGGAAAACTAAACTTTCAGCCTGGTTCTTGATGTCGATATTTTCTTTTTTCTTCTTATCTTCAGCAGCATGCTCTTTTGCATCATTTTTCATTTTTTCGATTTCATCCGGTGACAAACCGCTGGAAGAAGTAATTCTTATGCTTTGTTCTTTACTTGTTGCTTTATCTTTAGCACTAACATGCATAATGCCATTAGCATCAATATCGAATGTAACTTCGATCTGAGGTATTCCTCTTGGTGCAGGTGGAATTCCATCAAGGTGAAATCTTCCTAAAGTTCTGTTATCGGCAGCCATCGAACGCTCACCCTGCAGCACATGTATTTCAACTGAAGGCTGACTGTCGGATGCAGTAGAAAATATTTCACTTTTCTTTGTAGGTATGGTTGTATTAGCATCGATCAACTTTGTCATTACACCGCCAAGAGTTTCGATACCTAAAGAAAGCGGAGTTACATCAAGAAGTAATACATCTTTTACATCACCCGTTAATACACCGCCCTGGATTGCTGCACCTACTGCGACTACTTCATCAGGGTTAACACCTTTATGCGGCTCCCTTCCGAATAAATTCTTAACCAGTTCCTGTACCATAGGAATTCTTGTTGAACCACCTACCAGGATAACTTCATTTATCTCGGACTGAGATACACCGGCATCTTTTATAGCTTGTTCACACGGTACTTTTGTCCTTTGGACAAGATCATCAATCAACTGTTCAAATTTAGCCTTGGTTAAATTTATATTTAAGTGTTTCGGACCATCCTGTGTGGCAGTAATAAACGGTAAATTAACGTCTGTTGTAGAAGATGAAGATAATTCTATTTTGGCTTTCTCAGAGGCTTCTTTTAATCTCTGCAATGCCATAGGATCTTTTCTTAAATCAATACCTTCCTGTTTTTTAAATTCATCGGCAAGAAAATCAATTACTCTTTGATCAAAATCGTCACCACCAAGATGAGTATCACCATTAGTAGATTTTACCTCAAATACTCCATCACCCAATTGAAGAATAGATATATCAAATGTACCACCGCCCAAATCGTATACAGCAACCGTATGATCAGATGTTTTTTTATCAAGGCCGTATGCTAAAGCTGCAGCGGTCGGTTCATTAATAATTCTTCTTACTTTTAAACCGGCTATTTCACCTGCATCTTTTGTTGCTTGTCTTTGCGAGTCATTAAAATACGCCGGAACCGTAATAACTGCTTCTGTCACTTCCTGTCCTAAATATTCTTCTGCTGTTTTTTTCATTTTCTGAAGAATCATTGCACTAATTTCCGGAGGAGAATATACTCTGTCATTTATCTTAACTCTTGCAGATCCACCGTCTCCGTCAATTACTTCGTAAGGTACTTTATTCTTTTCTGAATCAACTTCATTTAATAACCTTCCCATAAAACGCTTTATTGAGAAAATTGTATTTTTAGGATTAGTTATTGCCTGTCTTTTTGCAGGCTGCCCAACTAATCTTTCACCATTTTTTGTGAATGCAACAACTGAAGGTGTAGTCCTGCCGCCTTCAGCATTAGGTATTACAACCGGATCGTTTCCTTCCATCACTGCTACACAAGAATTTGTAGTTCCTAAATCAATTCCTATTATCTTTCCCATTAAAGTCTCCTATTATTTTATGTTTATAAATTAAGATTTATGAATTCCAATAATTTATTTAATATTTATTAATCTTCCCGATACGTTTTTCTCTTTCACTTTTCCAACCACTACTTTCAATATGCCGTCTTCAAATTTTGCATCAACTGTATCCGGATTTATTTCACCAGGAATAGTAAAGCTCCTTGAAAAAGAACCGTAAATTCTTTCAGTTCTATAAAAGCTTAAATCCTTCTCTTTTCTTTCACTCTTTTTTTCACCGCTAATAGTCAAAATATTGTCATTTAACGTAATCTTTATATCATCCTTCTTTATCCCGGGTAATTCCGAATCAACATAAATATTTTTTTCATCCTCAGAAATATCTATTTTTGGATAAAAGGATTCATCATATTCTGAATAGAAATCTGGAAATGTATTTAACAAACTTTGAATTTTATCATCAAAATTTTCTAATTCATTAAAATGTTCATATTTAATTAGTGTCATTTATCATCTCCTATAGTTTTATTTCTATAAATAAAACGTTACAATGGAATCAATGATTATGCCATTAGCATAAATATTCCCTAACTTATTGTATTAGAATAGTTTACTTACACAATCAATTAGATTTTAGCATAACAAATATTGTCACACATACTGCCTTTTTGTCAATTGATATAATAAAATGACAATTTCTATGTCATAAATTAAACGGAGTTAATTATGTTCAGCATTGAAGTTTTTGATATAAAACTTGATACGGAATTTATCGGAAGAAATTTTATTTATTGCGAAGAAGTCGATTCAACTAATTCTGTTTTGTTTGATAAATCGAATAAGTTCAATCAAAACGGTACAGTTTTATTAGCCGAAAAACAAACTCAAGGTAAAGGGAGGAAAAACAGGATCTGGTATAGTGCCAAAGACCAAAACCTTACTTTTTCTATATTAATAAACAGTAAAAAATATTTAAGTGTAAATCCGAATATAATAAATTTTGGAACTTCCCTTGCAGTTGCTCTTTCCATTGAAAACTTGTACCAGCTTCGAGTTAATCTAAAGTGGCCTAATGATGTTTTATTAAACGGGAAAAAGGCTGCAGGAATTTTACTGGAGACATCTTCCCGCGGCAATAAGCTGGAAAAGATTGTAATTGGAGTCGGTTTAAATGTGAACCAAACCTTCTTCCAGGGAAATTTTAATTTTCAACCAACTTCTATAAAGGCAGAGTTAAACCGTTTAATTGAACGTGAAAAAATTTTAGCTGAAATATTAAATAACTTTGAAGAGATTTTGGAAAAAGTTGAAAACGAATCGAAATGGATTTTGAATGACTGGAGATCCCATTGTAATCTAATTGGAGACAAGATATCAGTAACGGAAGGAAATACGACAAAGTATGGTATATTCGAAGATATCGATGATGAGGGCTATTTGCTGCTCAAATCAGACAATAAAATTGAAAGAATTCACTTTGGTGATGTTAGTATTTCAATTTAATAATTCACATTACCAAAAAATATAGTTTTAGGAATAATTGAAGGTTTAATTGTTCCTTCATTTAATTTTATACAAAAGAATTATAGTAGTCAGGATGCGTTTTGCTTTTAGTTTGTGACATAGGAAATTCTAAAATTAAAACCGGGTTCTTTAAAGATGATAAAATATCATCACTTAAAATATTTGATGATATTGATTCCTTAACAAAATTTATATCAAGGAAGAAAATTATTGCGGCAGCAATTTCATCGGTCGTTCCCGAAAAATTGAAAAACTTTACTGAAGGATTTGTTCCCCGCTTTAATTTTAATCCAATAGTAATTGATAAAAATTCTAAATTCAATTTAGAACTAGATTATAAGACACCTGGAACTCTTGGAATGGATAGGATTTGTTCAGCCGAAGGAGCATTTTTTATATATAAATTAAAGAATAGATATAATAAAAAAACATTTATTATTTCTGTTGATTTTGGAACAGCAACAACAATAAATATTGTAAAATATAATGGAATTTTTGTCGGCGGTTTAATTTTACCCGGTATTAATATGATGTTTAAATCTTTAAAAAATGAAACTGCACAATTACCAGTGGTTAAACCATCGGAGTATAAAAGCACTATTGGTAATTCTACAAAATCATCAATTGCAAGTGGAGTAATTAATTCAACGATAGGCGCAATTAACCAGACCATAGATTACATAAAGCAAAAAAATAAAAGGGCTGAAATCAAAATTTTTATAACGGGAGGAAATGCGAAATTTATTCTCCCTTATCTAAAATATGATTATATCTATGAACAGGGATTAGTTTTGTATGGGATTAGAGCAATTTATGAGAATATTATTATTAGGCAGTGATTTTTATTTTAATATTATCTATTAACCGTGTTGCTCCGATTTTGCAAGCGATAAGAATATAATATTCTTTTCCGGGTTCAAGATGCTCTGAGGTTTTAAATGAATCTGCTTCAACAATTTCGACATAATCAAGATCTGATGTTTTTACTTTGTTAATTGTATCTTTCATTTCTAAAATAACTGCTTTAGTTTTTCGTTCCCCTTCATCGATAAGACATTTTGCATGATTTAAAGATTTATAAAGTACCAAAGCATCTTGCCTTTCTTCACTAGATAGATAAGAATTCCTGGAACTCATTGCCAGTCCATCTTTTTCTCTTACAATAGGGCATATCTCGATTTTAATATCAAGTTTCAGATCAGAAACCATTCTTTTAATAATTGCAGCTTGCTGTGCATCTTTCTGACCAAAAAAAGCACAATCCGGTTTGACACTATTAAGAAGTATTGATACAATAGTAGTAACTCCTTTAAAGTGCGATGTCCTAAATTTCCCTTCCAGGATTTTCGACAATTCCTCTACATCAATATAAGTCTGAAAATTTTTCCCATATATTTCTTTTTCAGAAGGCAGGAATAAAGCATCAACTTTATTTTGGATAAGGAAATTTTTATCTCTTTCAATATCCCTGGGATATTTACTGAAATCTTCATTTGGAGCAAACTGGGTTGGATTAACAAAAATAGAGACAACTGTAAAATCACATTTCGACTTCGATTTTTCTATTAAAGATAAATGTCCTTGATGAAGAAATCCCATGGTAGGGACTAAACCGATTGACTTTTTATCCAGCCTGGGTTGATTGGAAATCTGATGCATTTCCCTGATAGAATTAATTATCTTAATGGAACGCCTCAGGTCATAAATGTAATTAAATTGAAGATTGCATCTTTTAGTTCTTTACGAGGAGATACTATATCAATAAAACCATGTTCAAGTAAAAATTCAGATCTCTGGAAACCTTCAGGTAAGTCTTTACCGATAGTCTGCTTGATCACTCGTGGTCCGGCAAAACCGATTAAAGCCTTAGGTTCGGCAATATGCACATCTCCAAGCATAGCATAACTAGCGGTCGTACCTCCGGTAGTAGGATCAGTCAGCAATGAGATATAAGGGACTTTAGCTTCGGCAAGTCTTGCAAGTCTTGCACTTGTTTTTGCCATTTGCATCAAAGAAAAAGCCCCTTCCATCATACGTGCACCGCCGCTAGCCGAAATAATTATGAGCGGTATTTTACTCTTATAAGCTTTATCAATTAACCTTGCAATCTTCTCCCCTACTACTGATCCCATGCTCCCACCGATAAATTTGAAGTCCATACATCCGAAAGCAATATCAACATTATTTATTTTCCCGGTCCCGGTTCTTACAGCATCATTAAGCCCTAATTTTTTAATAGTACTTTGAATTCTATCAGAATATTTTTTTGTATCTGTAAATTCAAGCGGATCGGCAGATCTCATCTTCTTGTCCATTTCTTTAAAGGAACCTTTATCGAGGATTATTTCGATGTATTCATTACTGCCTATACGAAAATGGTATCCGCATTTTAAGCATGTCCATAAATTTGATTCCAACTGTTTTTTATGAATAATTTCACCACAGCTGGGGCATTTTTCCCATAATCCATCCGGGAGATCTTTTTTCTGTGAATCGGGTGATATATTTTCTTTTGAACGGGTAAACCAGGCCATTAAATTTTAACCTTTCACAACTTCTGCAAAAATAGTTAATGTGCTTGTAGGTTCCTTCGGATCATTGGATTTAATTGTTACAGTCCTTACCATCTTACCGTTATGTCCTTTTGTATTAAGCTGAACTTTTATTGTACCATCTTCACCGGGTTTAACAGACTTACTGCTAACTAATGCGGCCGTACATCCGCATGAAGTTTTAATATTTTGAATATTCAGAACGGAATTTCCCTCGTTTACAAATTTAAAAATGTAATCAACAACCTTTCCATTTTCGACTTTTCCAAAGTCGTGCGTAATTTCCGGGAAATAGATTTTCGGATTTTCTCCAAGCAAACTTTTATCACTAACAACATTACCGTTAAATCTTACGCTATAAACCGTATTTGAAGGATCATTTGTTTTTATATAAACAATTTTATTTTGTGTCCCCATTTTGCCATTTGAATTGAAAACTACGGTTAACTCTGTAGAATCACCCGGCTGTAAATTTGTTTTTGCAGGGGTTGCAGCCGTACATCCGCATGAAGCACGAACGTTTACAATTCTTAATTCAGCATTACCTTTATTATAAATTTCAAAACTATGAGAAACCGTGTCTCCCTGTACAATAGTTCCAAAGTTATATTCTTCAGGCTGTACCGAAATTTTGGGAACATTAGTTTGAGCTAAAGAAACAGTAAAAAAGATCATAGAAAGAGAAATTAATTTTCTAACCATTTTTTCTCTCCTTAACAATAAAATTTTTAATATAAGTTGGTTCAAGATATTCATAATCATGCGTGGCCTTTGCCTGACCAAATAACACACTCCATTTCGCAACATATTTCGCTTCCGGCGAAGATATATTACGGAATTTGCTTTTCGTATTCAAATTATTACCGGAATCTAATAATGCATTTCCAAAAATCAAAATATCTTCTGTTTTGGTATCAAGTTCATTTCGATTTAGAACCTGTAAATCTTCAATAAAATCATAACTCTGCTCATTTTTTTTAAATTTTGCATAATACACTTCTTCAACATTAACTTTATTTGTAATAATAAATTTTTCATTATCAGGTAAATAATTACATACCTGGAGACATAAGGCTTCAAATGTAGGTACAGGAATTATGGGCACGGAAGCACCATACGCCAAACCTTTTGCCGCAGACATACCTATCCTTAAACCAGTAAATGAACCCGGACCTGCAGAAACTGCAATAGCTCCGGTATCTGTAATTCCAATACCGGCAGAAGTCATAACATGTTCGATAGATTCGAAAAGTTTTTCCGCATGTGCATTTTTCAATTTAAAATTCATCTCAAAGAATTTACCCTCGGAATAATAAACACAAGTGCTGCAAAGGTTCTGTGAAGTTTCTATAGCAAGGATTGGTTTATTGTTAAACATTTTAATTGTTAAACTGTTCTATTGCTTAATTGTTATATGGTTTAAACAAAGATACTCGATTCTTAATTTCCGATTTTCTATCCGGTATCGAATACGCATTATCCAGGATATTAAATCCTTTATAATTTTTTTATAGTAATTTCCCGGCTGAAATCTTCCATTACTTTTATTTCTATTTCAGTCATTGTATGAGGAAGTATATCCGGAAATAAATTGCCCCATTCAATAAATACAATTGCTTCATCATCATTTAAATAATCATCAAAGCCAATATCGTAAAGCTCTTTTATTTCATTTATTCTATAAAAATCAAAATGATAAATTTTAAATTTACCTAAATATTCATTAACCAGAGCGAAGGTTGGGCTATTAACATTATTTATCCCCAATACACCGGCGGCACTTTTAATAAAGAATGTTTTACCTGCACCCAGTTCTCCATTAACTACAATAGTCTCACCGGCTTTTAATTCCAAGGCAAATTCTTCAGCCAGATCCCTGGTCTCTTTCTCAGAAAATATTTTTGTATTAACAATTGAATCCAATTTATTATTTTGGCTCCATTGTAATAACTGGTAAAATCATTTCTTCCATTGAAATTCCGCCGTGCTGGAATGTATCTTTATAATAAGTCAAGTATTTATGGTAATCAGTCGGATAAACAAAATAATAATCTTCTTTTGCAATAATATAATTTATTGTTACACCTCGTTTAGGAAGTCTATATTCATTTGGACTCTTAATATAAATGGCATGTTTACTATCAACTTTAAGATTTCTGCCGTATTTGAATCGCAAATTAGTGGAAGCTTCTTTGTCACCAAGAACTTTTGCACCCCTCAATGATCTTATTGAACCGTGATCGGTAGTAATAATTATTTTTACATTATTCAGTTTGGAAAGTGTTTTCAGGGTTGCTAAAAGTGATGAATGCTTAAACCAACTGTTCGTAAGCGACCTGTAAGCCGGTTCATCAGGGGCAATCTCTTTTAACAGATCAGAATCGGATCTGCCGTGAGCAATCATATCTAAAAAATTAACAACAACTGCTGTTAAATGAGAATTCTGATATGATAAAATATTCTGCTCAAAGTTTCTCCCTACTTCAGGATCAATTATTTTAATATATTTTAATTCATTTCTTAACTTAATCTTCTTTCTGTCTAATAATAACTGAAATAGTTCTTTTTCATATTTATTCATACTTTTTTCATCATCATCGCTGTTAGACTGCCAAAGCTGCGGATAATATTTCTCAATTTCCGAAGGATACAATCCGCTAAATAAAGCATTTCTTGCATAAGGTGTTGCAGTTGGAAGTATTGAATAATAAAAATCTTTTTCAATTTTAAAGTAATCAATAAGCTGTTTCTCCATAATAAGCCATTGATCCAGGCGCAGACAATCTATAACAAAGAAAAATACGGAATCATTTGAGTCAACTAAATGTTTTAATACATATTTATCAGCAATTTGTGTTGTCAACAGAGGAGTATAAGAATCTCCTTCCGAAACGATCCAATTTTTATAATTCTTTTCAACAAATTTTGAAAATTCTTTGTTAGCTTCCTTCTTCTGATCATTTAATGTTTGACGAAAATCTATTTCGGAATGAGAATCAAGCTCAATATCCCAGTTAACCATTTTACTATAAACATCTATCCATTCAGCATAATCAAGATTATTAACCAATGCCTGTGAAATCTGGTTAAAATCCTGGAGATAATCTTTTGCAGCATATTCTCCCGAGATTTTTCTTCCCTCAAGAATTTTTTTACAGACAAGAAGCACCTGGCTTGGATTAACCGGCTTTGTAAGATAGTCACTTATTTTTCCACCAATTGCTTCATTCATTAGAGTTTCTTCTTCACTTTTTGTAATCATAACAACCGGCAGATTCGGATAAATATCCTTAATCTGTCCCAGAGTTTCCAACCCTCCCATTCCAGCCATCATTTCATCAAGAAATATCAAGTCGTATGAAGTTTCCTTAACAGAGCTTATTGCATCCTCACCGTTTGTGACAGTATCAATATCAAAACCTTTTTCAGAAAGGAAAATAATATGAGATTTAAGCAACTCAATTTCATCATCAACCCAAAGTATTTTTTTTGATTTCATAACCTATTTTGTTTAATTATTAAATTATTTCTAAAAGTAGAATATTATAAATACTAAGTTAAAGTATTTTTAGATTAATTATTGTATCGAAATATGCACATCGAGACCTGCTTCATTCGTAGTTGTGGGAGGAATTCTGGCTGCTCCTTCAGGTGTAACCGAAGTCCTGGTATAAAATATTGATAGGGTAACTTTTGAACTGATAGTATATTTGACCCTCGGTTCTATCGTAGTCCTGGTAGTACCATCCTGAGGAAGACCGCCATCTTTAAAATTTGTCATATCATAAATAATAGTAGAATTTTGTGAACTTGTATATGAAAAACTGAATTCAATATCATTCTTTAATGAAATTCCAAATAAGGGTATTTCAAACCCTGATTTTGAATAACCCGCTGTTATACCGATATCTCTTGAACTTGTCTCACTAATATTTTTCGTGGAGGTTCCAAGATCATAGCTGGTATTTGTAGAATACTTGATATTAGCATTTATATTACCTCCCCATAACTCATTAAAAGTAAAATTCAATCCTACAAGAGGAGTAAAACCATATTGAATTCTTTGAGTTTGAATTTGTTTAAGTCCGTCAGGTGTAATTTTCCAACCTTCGGAATAAGATGATTTATATGCATGAGAAAGAGAAACTCTCTTAGCGAAAGATTTAAACAATGCAAAAGATTCCAATCCGCTCCAGTTTATAGTCCAATTCGGCCTGGGAATATATTTGGCAATATTCTGAAATGGGCCCAACTTCGATAATAATGGTAAAGATTCAAAACCCTTAATAAAAGCATCTGGAAGATCCTTTCCTTCCGGATCCAATTTATGCACCTGTTGAATTCCATTATTAAGTGAGCTGAAAAATAAGAACGGAGGGAAAGTTAAAAAAGAACGTTCAATTGTACCCGTTGAGCTCAGGTTAGTAACCGTAGAGATACCATCTTTATTAGAGATAGTTGAATTTTTATTTATTGACCACCCGACATTCCATTTTAAATCTATTGTGGCACCTTCCCAAAGCGGGCGTGAAGTACTGAAATCGAGATTATTCTTCTGCGAAAAGACATCCGACAAGTTGCCATTTGGTGCTCTTGGACCAACATCTCCGCTTAAACCCAGCATAAATCCCCGTGCAGGACCATTATTATAATTCTTTTTAAATCCCCAGAAATTACCAAATCCGTTTCCACTTCCTAAAATTCCGCTTTTCGACAAAGAATTACTATTTGAATAATTTATTGTAATAGTCTCATATTTAAAGAATATAAATTGAATCACTGATTCCAAAAATAGAATAGCATTTTTAAGAGCATGCTTTTTAGGTTTAACTATTCCAGTAGTATCGGCAACCGATGACGAATCATTTGGTGAATTTGTTCCTTCAGAAATCTGAGCGTTATTATTGCGTCGCCGGATTACATTCTTTTCAACCGGACTTCTTTCATTATTCTGGCTCTCTCCAAAATTTCTACCTCTTCCTCTGGAGTTTGTATTTTGCTGGGACTGTTCTTCATTTTCTTCTTTCGGATGAGCAAATAGTGGTTCAGTTAATGCATTCAGTTTTAGAACTAATCCGAGTGTTGACCTGTTGGAAAAACCTGCACTTCTTCCCAATTCAGGTTGTCTGAAATCAAAATTCCACTGATATGTAACAGAGTATCCGGCGTTTAGAGAGAAAAATTTATTGATATCCCAAAATGAAGGCAGCGAAGGACTAGATTTTAAATCAAAACTTTGTGAGTATCGGTTATCTCTGCCGAAATGATCTTTTGTTAAAATATCCCAGAAAATTGAACTGCTATTCCGTTGGTTTCCAGATGCATCTGTTTCCAGGTAAAGAAGTGATGAACTTATATTAACATTGTAATTCATTGATAAGTTTAACAAACCTCCTTCACTCATCTTCCATGAAAAGTTAAATCCTCTCTGTGAAGTAAAATCCCTTGAAGTTAGTGATTGAGAAGGGCTTTTAAGTCTTGCCCTAATTACATTAACAGTTCTATTACGCCTGGCCTGTAAATTAAATGAAAAATTCTGAGGAGTATAATAAATTTTTGTATTCGTGTAATCAGGAAGTAAAGAGAAAATTATACCTAAAACAGGGATATCCTTTGGATAGAAATAATAATCATTGCCTAAATTTAATACATAGCTTATATTTGCATTCCATATCCAGTACTTATTACTTAAAGTTGTAGGATTCCTGGTAAAAGTTCGATTATAATTAAATCCAAAAGTAAGTGCATTCCAAGTATCCCTGATTAACCAGAATGATGTAGGAATTTTTATTTTTATATTAGATGCAGAATATGAATCAGAAACATTTAAAGTTTGAGTTTCAGATTTAATTTGAGTTGATGTTTTGGTAATTTGAGAATTCGGATTACCATATGCCTGATCAGCTAAAGCTGCCGCCGCATCAACAGAAACATCAGTCCCGGGATAATATTTAGGATTTGCAATGGACTCCGAATGAGAATAATTTATATTTAAATTACTCCCCGGCATATCAAATGGAAGCAACTTCAATAGATCCATTTGTAAAGAAGTATTCCAATTTTTAGACGCAATTCTAGATCCAAATCTATCGGATAACCTATGGAAATTCGGATCAGTCTGACTTAAATTAAAATTAATAGTAAGTAAATCAGCTAACTTAAGAGATGAAGACACAGTATACGCCCAGCCAGGATGATCATCAGCTCCTATTACCCTGAGTTCATTCACCCAAATTTCCCCGGAAACCGGTCCGGGATTAAAATTATTATCAAGATTTAACACCCCAACATCTAAAAACCGTACAGAAGTAAGCGAAGGCTGCCCCTTAACTTTATAGAAATGCCCCGGTTTACCATCGACTGCTTGTTCTACTACGGTGTTAACCGAATCTACTGATCTTGTTCCTTTAATAGCCGTTAATTCCTTAAATGGAATACTAATTTCATTCCAGCCAGCCACTACCGGCTGCCTGTATTCGTAATAATTATTTGAATCAGTACCAAATCTGAAATACACTTCAGACGTATATAAACCCTTTGATACATCGCTATAAGAAATTGAACCGGGTCCTTGTTTAAGATCTCCATGGATGAATAGTTTCATTTCACTATAATTAAACACATCAAGCGGACGGTATAGGTATTTTACAGCTTCCCTGGATTCGCCCTCAGGTAAATCTTTAAATATCAGATCCATTGATTGCTCATTCTGAAGTACTGTTTCAGTTGTCTGGGTATTATCTCTTTCTCTCTGAACTCCCGGAGGACTTGTATAATCCCGGTTATCTTCAATACTTTTAACAGATATTGACATAACAGAATCAGTCTGATCTAATTTCTGCCACTGATTTCCTACAAGATCAAATTCAGCAATTCTCAAACGAACTGTTGTGTCAACACCTGTGAATACTAATCTTATATATTCAACATCAGAAAGACTTGGACTCCCTACTTTCAATGCAACATCTTTTAAAGGTATTCGATAAAGATACCATCCCATTTTCTGATCTTTTGGAATATTTCCACCGCCGCTAATAAATTTATTTTCTTGTCTATTAGTATCAAGAGGAACAATATATCTAAAATAACTATTGACCAGGTCAGTACTTCCGTTTCTATTTAAATCTTCAGTATCCGGTACTCTGCCAATATCAATCGATTCTGCGTTTTTTTCTGTACCGTTGATATGTTCATAATCCATATAGTTAGGGCTTTGCCCGTTAAATGAGAAATTATCATGAGCTGGATCCGCCACATCGGGTTCATTATATTTTTGCTGTTCCTCTGCATCCGTCATTCCATCAATACCCGTATCTTCACCCTCATTAATAACTTCATTGTAAGGAGGTTTATCTTCCGTATCTAAAGTCCTGTTTGGAATTACATCTTCACTTATTCTTCCAAGATCGATTATCATTTTAGCACCTTTCGGTACTTCTTCGGGCTGCATCCATATATCTATGAACTCAACATTTTCTTCAGTAAGGTTATTTGCAGTTGAAGAAAGAAGCTTCATCATCCCTCCCCAGTTCCTTTTTTTATCAGAATATACATAAGAAGGAACAGGACCCCAGTTTTTCGCTCCACGATAACCACTATATGTTCCTGTAATACCGGGACGATAGACATAATCCAATACAGAAACGAGCTGATCTGACCTGGCAACCTGTTTGAGGGGCCAAATATCTTTTATATTCACAGTCGAAGTTTCAGTATACCAAAAGCTTTCTGCTTTATATTTCATCATAGCCACATAAGATGTATCCATTAATAATGGAAGCTTGTCGGGAGGACTTAAATCATGCCAGCCTGAATATGATACGCCCAATGGTATTGTTCTTTTTGTACCTTCAAAATCATCAATATATGCTATGCTTGCACCATTATCTGAAGCAATCGTACTTTTTTTAGTATTAGGATCAGGATTCATATATGCATATTCACCTGCTAAATTAAATGACGACATTTGTTTAGTAGGTATTATTTTACTTATAGCTTTTGTCAGGAACGGGAGATCTCCGGCTGTATTAAAATCGACTCCATAAATTGTATTGCTAAGCGGTTCTTCACCAATTCTTACTTTATCACTTAATGTCTGTTGATTAAGATTTAATAGGGAAAAACCTAATTTGGTTTTATCTGATATGTTTAGTATGCCCCTGGCACCTAATAATGTTTTTGAAGCAAGTGAAAAAAGATCATTCTGTTCATATGTAATTTTGAGATCTGCACCAGGTACAAGTGCAGCATCATTTCTAATGGTAAGCTGCCCGGAGTTGTAATCAACAACATAGTCCACCCCCGGCGTTAAAACTCTTCCATCAAGCAGAACCTTTACGGAGTTTTCCACAACGTTGAAACCAAGCGAGTATACCGATGTAGCTTCACCTGAATATTTTCCTGTAAGCTCCCACTTGTCTTTTGTTTTTACATTTTGTGCAAAAGTCTTTGTAGTATCATAAATATCCTGGAACTTCAGTGAATCCGGCAGATCTGAAGGGAAGTCCTTTCCAAAAGGTTCCAATACAGGAAACAGAATCTCGCCGGTTGTAGGTAAAATGGTTATACCAGGGACCCAATCGAATTTATCATCAGGAGTAGTACCCCCGGCTGCATTTATTTTATCAAGTCCGAATGCCTGTAGAAATTTAACACCTTGCTCCTCAGTTATGGGATCCTGCCCCGGTACTTCATAAGCAAGATTAAATATAAAATTATCCTGTTTAATATTTCTTCCACCTAAGGGATAGAAATTCTTCATTAATAATTTCCATGCTTCTTTAAACTGCGGCTGAAGATTTTTGGGTTTAACTAATTTTAAAACTAAAACTGTGTCATTTGCTGCATTGGCAGTAGATAATAATTCACCAAAATATAAATCATCATCAGAAGTTCCTACTCCATTTTCCATTCTATAAGCTACGCCAATTATATCATCATCATTAATTTGAGTTTTAAAAGTAATATAACCTGTTTGTTCCTGGACAGTATAATCAACACCTTCAGTAAGCAGTAGGAACCTGCCTGTTTCACTTTGACCAGGGACTGGATTATTTAATACTCTTAATGAATCAGGATATGTTTCTCCTGCTTGTAAAGCACGAAGATTTATATATGCATTTGCTTGTCTTTCTTTTGAAGGATCTCTTCCGATAGTATTTATAGATTTCCAGACTTCAATTTCTTTGACCCTATATTGGGGTTCTTCTATTGGTGTGGCATTAGCATAATATTTTTCGAATAAATTTAAGTTCGGATTTGTACTTGCATAGGTTGTATCAATGAAATAATGATTTGTGGAATAATCGTATGCTCTAAGGTTAAATTCCTGTGAAGTTGATCCGCTGTTAACCGATACTTCTTTAGTCTCCCCTTTTTTCTGGCTTGCTATAGTTGTAAGGGAAAAAGGCCCCATTTGGAAATTGGCTTTAATACCGAATAATGCTTCACTTCCTCCGACAAGAGGTGATGTTTGCAAAGAAACGTTACCTGCTTCTATACTTTGAATAATCTCATCTTCATAACCAGTATATTTTATTTTTAATTGGTTTTCATATTGGAAAGTTCTTTCGGTGTTCCAGTCTGCACTGATATTCAGCTTATCTCCGATTGTTCCGTTAACGTTGATCTGCACCTGCTGTTTGAAATCCGGTTCATTACGTGTATTACCTAAACGCGATGCAGTAACGCCCTGCGTTGTTTCATTTCTCCAGGCACCATGTATATCCACAGCACCGCCGATTCTCAGGCTTATTTTGGGCTCACCGAATATACTTAACACACCAACACTGGGAAGCGGTATTTCAAAATCAGTGATATTCTTTATTACATCCTGCAATCCTTTTTCACTGTTCTGAAGTTCATACTGATGACCCAGATCCTCCCAAATCTTTCTTTCTCTTATAGCAAGCTTCATATTAATATAATCATCAAGAGGAATTGTTAAGATTATTTTTGTCTTTTGACCTGCCACTTTTTCAACTATATTTACATTTTTCCCGCTTGAATCAATTTCCACAGTACGGGTTCGTAATCCGAGTGAAGGCTGTGCAATAAACGGAGAAGGTTTTTTCTGTTTCAAAGTAACATATGGTAAGTCTCTTCTTTCAGGATGAAAATATTTTAACCTGGCTGTTGAATCAATGGACATTTGATCAAGAGTATCTTTCCTGGCAGCAACCGAGTCTGCTGTCAAATTAAGAGAATCACTTCTGACCGAATCACTTTTAGCCGAATTGCTATTGAGGAAAAATTGAATGTGACTGTTAGCTGGAGGTCTATGAATAACTTGACTCGAATCTAAAGGTGAACTGAAATCACCGCGGTATTTAAGATCCAGATGATTTATATCTGCAGCAATAATTTTTTTCTTTGGTGTGCTAACCAGATTTCCAGACGAATTAATCGGTATTTTAATTTTTTTTGTATGAGAGTTCTGTGCAGAGATAAACTGGAAAAAGGCATTTATCCAGATAGCTTTATTAATGGGTGAAGAATAAGGAGATTTAAAACCTAAATTAATACCCGCATAAAAAAGAAGACTTCCACCTAATATTATACGGATAATCTCCTGAATTAATTTTATCTTCTTGTTTCTGATATGAACCCTTAAGGGATAATGACTCAATTATAAACTGTAAAAAATCCCCGATATATTTTCCTCCATTATTATTAATTTTTAACTGAAAAAATTATAGAAATAAACTTTAAGTTTCAAATGATAATGGTATAAAATGTTCCTTGTTAATCTATAATTTTGGTTCGAATGAATTAAGGTAAAATTTAATCACTCAATAATTTTACCTGCAATAAAATTTACTTTATCTCCTTTATAATAAGGTTAAAGAATTTTAGTATATTTTATATATTCAACAATTGAGCCAATATTATCTTTATATAATTAAAAAAATTGTTTTAATATCAAGTAAAATTGTAATTCTTATGTGAAATAATAAATACAGAATTGAATCCCCTGTTTATTTATTTTTTATGTAAACCTGTTTATAATCTTTTCATATTCCGGATATTTTTTTTTGAGATATTTATTTTCTGCCAATTCAAAGTCATTAAAATCAAAACCGGGTGAAACTGAACAGCCAATCAATGCAAAAGAATTATTTTTAATTACTTCCGCTGCAAACCAATTATTTTTTTTTATTGTATACTGGAAAGTATTCCCATCAACAATTTTCTTACCCAAAATAATTTTTTCAATGTTATTATTCAAGATATAAAGAGCAACCGGACTTCCATCATAAAAATGCCATACTTCATCTGATTTAAGCCGATGAAATCTTGAGATCTGCTTTCCCTCCAGTAAAAAATAGATCGACGTAGAAAAGACTCTTTTACTTTTATATCTATTAGGAAGTCCTTCAATACTTATATATTCTCCGGAACGATAAATTTCTTTATAATAGCCGCCTTCCGGATGAGGAATTAATTTAAGTTTATCAATGTAATATTTGGCCTTTGTATTCATAGATTATTTATACATTTTATCAAAATATTCTTATAATAAATAATTCTTAGATAAAAAAACAAAACCCGGTTAATTTATCTAACCGGGTTTAATTCGAGCAAACTAACCAGCATTTATTTGATTAAGAACAAGAGTATGATTAAGAATAAGATTCAGACTCAATCATTTATCTCTTCTCTACATCGACATAAGGTCTCTGAGTTTCACCGACATAAATTTGCCTTGGCCTATAAATTCTTGCCGAAGGATTTTCTCTCATCTCTTTCCATTGAGCAATCCAGCCGGGCAAACGTCCGAGAGCAAACATAACTGTAAACATATTGGTAGGAATTCCCATTGCCCTATATATTATTCCGCTGTAGAAATCTACATTAGGATACAGTTTCCTCTCGATGAAGAATTCATCCTTCAATGCAATTTCTTCAAGGTTCTTTGCAATATCGAGCAAAGGATCTTTAACACCCAGTTCTCCAAGAACCTTATCTGCAGCTGATTTTAATATTCTTGCTCTGGGATCAAAATTTTTATATACACGGTGACCAAAGCCCATTAATTTAAAACCGGATTCTTTATCTTTAGCCATATTGATGTACTTTTGATAATCACCGCCGTCATCCTTGATCTTCTTCAACATAGTAATAACTGCCTGGTTGGCTCCGCCATGAAGCGGTCCCCATAAAGCACCAATTCCTGCAGATATAGAAGCAAATAAATTAGCTGTACTGCTTCCTGCCATACGTACTGTAGAAGTACTGCAATTCTGTTCATGATCTGCATGGAGTATGAGAAGTAAATCCAAAGCATGTTCCAATACTTCCGAAAGCTTGTAATCCTCGGAAGGAACTGCATACATCATATGCAGAAGATCTGCAGTATAGCTAAGATCATTCCTTGGATAAATATACGGCTGGCCAATGGATTTCTTGTAAGAAAAAGCAGCGATGGTTTTTATCTTTGCCAGCAATCTTACAATATTCAGATTTATATCAACATCATATCCGTTTTCAGGATAAAAAGCCGATAAGGAGTTAACCATTGAAGATAAAATTCCCATCGGGTGAGCCGAAGGCGGAAATCCTTCGAAGAACTTTTTCATATCCTCATGAATAAGACTGTGATGTGTTAAATCATAATGGAAATTATCAAGTTCCTTTTTATCCGGAAGATGTCCAAAAATTAAAAGGTAACAGACTTCGACAAAATTAGATTTTGCTGCCAGTTCCTCAATCGGGTAACCACGATACCTGAGTATCCCCTTTTCTCCATTTATGAAAGTTATACTACTAAAACATGAACCGGTATTTCCATACCCATTATCATATGTTATTGCACCTGTAGTACTTCTAAGACGATTAATATCTATCGCAACTTCATTTTCACTGCCGACTAAAACCGGCAATTCATATTCTTGACCATTCAAGGTTAGTTTTGCTGTGTCAGTTTTTACTGTATTTACGGTATCCATAAAGATCCCCTCTCTCTCAATTAATTTTTGTAGTAATTTATTAGTATGAATTTATAAACATATTATAAGAATTTCAACAGATATTTTATTGATTTTATAAAATATCAAAAAAAAGAGAGACTCATTTGATAATTTATCGGGAAAAATATCCCCTTGTATTTACGGATATTCAAAATTCTCTTACGGTTTGTTTTTTTTTATTTGCTAATTAATCCGGAAACCATTCTTCCGCTTTTAACAGCACTTTCAATTGTCGAGGGCAATCCGGTATTAACCCAATCGCCTGCAAGATAAAAATTGTTCAAGGCAGTATAAGGTTCAGGTCTTTGATTCAGGATATTATTTGACGGAATGAAAGTAGCTTTTTTTTCTTTTATTATTTTGTAGGAGATTATATTATCTTTTAAAATGCCAAGATATTTTTCCAGTTGTAAAGCTGCAATATCAAATATCTTTTCTTTCGGGATATCGGCTAAATTATTGGCATCACTTATTACTAATGACAAATGAGAATTATGATTAAATACCCAATGTACTGGTGAATCTATTAAACCATAAAAATCTAAGTCTTCAGTCAATTTGTTTTCTCTTAACCAGATATGGATTGAGACAATAGTTGAATAACTGAAATCAATATTCCTTAAAATTGATTTATCCTTTCCCAGGATATTTTTTAATATGTAATAAGGGACAGCTGAAACGACATAATCAAAACCGGCAATCACTCTTTTATTCGTTTTGATAGAAACTATTTTTTCTCCTTGTACTACAATTTCATCGACCGACTCCAGTAGAGAAATGCTTCCTTTTCTTTCTTCAATAAATTTTTTTGAATTATTACAAAAAGATTCTGATAGACCGAATCTTGGCAAAATAATAGTGGAGGATTTTTTGCCGCTGAAAAATATTTTTCTTAAAATATCCGAAAAGATCTTGGCAGAAGCTTTATTAATGTTTGTGTTAAGTATTCCAACCGATAAGATCTCCCAGAAAGATTTGATCAACTCCTCTGTCTGATTCTCCTGCTTTAACCATTGATATACCGTTAACTTATTTAAATAATCATCCGGGGGAAAAAATAGTTTCACAAAAAATTTAAGAAGTTTTAATCTGCTGCTAAATGATATTGCTTTATAATTTAAAAGAGCGGTTAAAATGTTAAATGGATAAATAAAATTATTAGCTTTTAATTGAAAGAGCTTAAAATTCTCTTTAAGAAAATTTACTTTTAATTGTTCCTGGAAGATGAAATTATTTTCAGCTTTAATTAACCGGATAAAATCAAGAGTATCCTTATAACATCCCATCAGAATATGCTGACCGTTATCAATAATATCAGATGTAGATTTGTCTAAAAAAGAATATGCACGTCCGCCCAGTTTTGGAGATGCTTCTATTATTTCTACTTTGATTCCTGATTCGGCAAGAAAAACAGCGGCAGATAATCCGGCAAGTCCACCCCCGATGACAACACATCTTTTCATTAATATACTAAATTATACTTTGCCCAGACTCCTAATGAAATACCAATCTTTTCAAAATTTGAAACCTTTATGTTATTATTATAAACATCGTAATTTGCATCGGATATTTTTTTAAGCAGCTTATAATATATATGCTGCATCGCTCTGGCAGCAAACATAGAAGGTTTATCATCAAGATCAAGTTCGTTAGTCGCTCTTTCAAAATATCTTTTTGCCCGTTCAACTTCGTACTGCATAAGGTTTACAAAATTAGGATTATAAGAGCTTAAATATATATCATTTTCTGTGTATGAAAACCTTTTCAGATCTTCCTGAGGAAGATAAACTCTCCCGTTTTTTGCATCCTTCTTAATATCTCTTAAAATATTTGTTAACTGCAGGGCAATCCCCAAATTAATAGCAAAATCCTTAGCAGATTTATTTTTATAGCCGAAAATTTCAATGCACATAAGTCCGACAGTTGAAGCAACTCTATAGCAGTATAAAACCAGGTCATCAAAGGTTAAATAAGTTTTCCTCTGGATATCCATTTCCATTCCTTTTAAGAGTTCAAAGAAAGGATCAAGAGGAATATTAAATTTGGAGATTGTAGTAGCTAATTTATTCAGAAGAAGATATTCCGAATTTCCGTTAAAAGCTTTTTCAAATTCAACCCGCCATTTATGAAGCTTTTCATATTTTAGATCGTCCGGATCATTTCCTTCATCTATTATATCATCGGTCTGCCTGCAAAAAGCATAAACAGTATTCATTGCATCCCTTTTTTCATTAGGAAGAAGGTTGAAAGCATAATAAAAACTGCTTTTACTTTTTTTGCTTATTTCTTTCGCCGTATCAATCATAAAAAGCATATAATAATAATTTTACAAAATCAAACTTATTTAACTTTGGACGTTCTTCCAAAACCCTGTAATCATTTCTCTCAATTTTTTTTAATATTTCTTCACCGCCGAGTATTGTCCATTTTATTTCAAATTTAAGCCTGCCATTAAGAAATTTCAATAGACCTCTCCCCTCTTCAAACATTTTCTTAGTCCTGGCAACATTAAATTTCAAAAGCTTTTTCAAATTAAGATTATTTTCGTTCAACTCAAACACTTTTTTTTCATTTACAAATCTTGCCATTTCATCTTCCGGTAAATAAATACGTCCTTTTAAATAGTCAATTTTAATATCCTGGTAAAAATTTGTTAACTGCAATGCGGTACATATTTTATCGGAATAATGAAATGCTTCATCATCTCTTATATTATTTAATTCTAGAATTAACCTGCCTACCGGATTTGCAGAATAATTACAATAATCGAGTACTTCCCCAAAACTCTTGTAAGATTTTTTTACAACATCCTGCTTGAAAGCTTTTAAAAGATCGTAAAAATATTTTGGCGTCAAATTTCTTTCTTTTATGGTTTTATTCAAAATAGACTCAATATCATCTTCATAGTTTCCTTTTAGAAGGGATGTTAACCTGCTTTCAAAATCATTTAGTTTTTTCAAGCGTTCTTCCGGTAAAAAGTTTCCTTCGTCAGCAAAATCATCTGCTGTACGTGCAAACCAATAGATAATTGCCACATCTTTCCTCAAATGTTTTGGAACAAGGAAAGATACAACCGGGAAATTTTCATAATGAATCTTAGATAAACTAAGTGATTCTTTAACCTGGTTGTCCTGTCTCAAATTTCCTGCTTCTATTCTATTTTATTAATTGTAAAAATCTTTTGATTTATTTACCGGACAAACATCCGGACTATTTCTTAAATACATTTTTGGATATATGTCAAATGAAATATATGAATGGTTATTATTAATGATGTATTTGTTTAAAAATTAACAATATATGATTATCTTGATCATTTAAATTTTCAGCCGTTTTAATAAAGACCATTCGTTATTACTGTATTATAAAAGTTATATGTATAGTTTCCGCTAAATAAGATAATTACAATTAATTAATAAAAATAATTAACATGAAATTAATATATAAAATTAGATATTAAATATTCTCAATATTAAATTTGCATCAATAATAAATATAAGAGTCTGAAAAATTGGGAAAGAATAATTTAGATTTATCATCATTAAAGATAGACAGAACCAATGAGAATTATCAAGGTGGAAAAAGTAAGAAGACTTTCATCTGGATATTAATCTCAGCATTGATTATAGTAATTGCGGTAGTAATTTTCGGAACGGGCAATTTATTTTCATCTGCAATAGAAGTAAAATTAACTACTGCAAATCTTCAATCTCCGTCACAATCCGATGCTATTTTAACTGCGAGCGGTTATGTTGTTGCACAAAGGAAGGCTGCAGTTGCTTCAAAAGGAACAGGCAGGCTGGTGTATCTCGGAGTTGTTGAAGGAGATAAAGTAAAAAAGAATGAAGTAATTGCCAGGCTGGAAGATAACGATATTCAGGCACAGCTTGCCGAAGCAAATGCGAATCTACAACTAAACGAAGCTCAGTTAACAGAAGCTAAAAATAATTATGAACGGCAGAAAGCTTTGTTAAAATTCGGCGGAATATCTGAAACCGATTACGAAGCAGCTGAAACAAATTATAAAAAAGTTCTCGCTTCAATTGAATTAGCTAAAGCCCAGGTACAGGCAAGTGATGTTGCAATTGAAAACACAGTTATACGTGCTCCATTCGATGGTACAGTTTTAACTAAGAATGCCGATGTAGGAGAAATCGTTGCTCCTCTGGCTGCAGGTGTAAATTCAAAAGCAGCTGTAGTTACTATCGCAGATATGAGCTCACTTCAGGTTGAAGCAGATGTATCTGAATCAAATATTCAGAAAGTTACAAACGACCAGTCTTGTGAAATTACTCTTGATGCATATCCCGATCATCATTATGCAGGGTATGTGGCCAAGATTGTTCCTACAGCTGATAGAACTAAAGCAACAGTGATGGTAAAAGTAGGGTTCAGACATTATGATAGCCGTGTTCTCCCTGAAATGAGCGCCAAGGTTCTTTTCCTTAAGAAAGAAAAAGAGCAGAATGTATCTAATGAAAAAGCTATGCTGGTTCTTCCTCAGTCAGCAGTTGAATCTAATAATGGAAAACAATTTGTATTTAAGGTAAAAGATAACAAGGCTTATGAAGTCCCGGTAACAACCGGTAAAACCTATAGTGATTATGTTGAAATTACCAGTGGTCTTGAAAATGGTGACCAGGTTATTGATAACGTTACTGATCAAATTAAAAATGGTGCAGAAGTGACAGTAAAGTAAGAATACATGGGAAATGGTAAATGTTGCGATGATGTATAATGTGTATTCAAAGTAGAGTTCTGAATCCTAGTCTTATTCTTAATCGAACTTAGGAGTAAAGATTAAGATAACTGGAATTCAATTGTAATAATCATTTAATTATTATCTATAAGTAATATCAATATTATTATCTATTGATAGGAGAATTATATGTCAGAGTTTATTCAGATAAAAGATTTATCAAAATCTTATTGGCGCGACAATTTTGAAATTCCGGTTTTGAATAATATAAATCTTAGCATAGCTCAGGGTGAGTTTGTTGCTTTAATGGGTCCTTCAGGTTCCGGCAAAACAACTTTACTTAATTTAATTGCCGGAATTGATAAACCTACAAAAGGTGAAGTTCATATAAACGGGACAAATATTTCATCTTTAAATGAATCTGCTTTAGCCAAATGGAGATCATCAAATGTAGGTTTTGTATTTCAGTTTTATAATCTAATTCCTGTTCTGACTGCATATGATAATGTTGAACTTCCGCTTCTTTTAACTAAGTTATCAAAATCTGAAAGGAAGCAGCATGTAGAAACGGCATTATCAGTTGTAGGTTTGGGTGACAGGATGTACCACTATCCGAAACAGCTTTCAGGAGGCCAGGAACAAAGAGTTGCAATAGCCCGGGCATTTGTAACGGATCCTTTAATTCTTGTGGCTGATGAACCTACCGGGGATCTCGATAAAAATTCGGCTGATGAAATATTATCTTTAATGGAACAACTGAATACTGAATTTAAAAAAACTATTATAATGGTTACCCATGATCCGCATGCAGCTGAAAGAGCAAAAATTTTACATCACTTGGAAAAAGGTGACTTAATAAGGAGCAGCAATGGAAATAATAAAATTAATAATTAGAAATTCCTTCCGGCATAAGTTAAGATCCTTATTAACAATTACAGGTATAGCAATTGCTGTTATTGCTTTCGGTTTGCTGCGCACTGTGGTTACAGCGTGGTATGCCGGGGTCGAATCTTCTTCGGTTGACAGGCTTGTTACCCGTGATGCTGTATCTTTTATATTCCCTCTTCCCTATTCCTACCTTGATAAAATTTCACAGGTGCAGGGAGTTGAAGAAGTCAGCTATGCTAACTGGTTCGGCGGGACTTATATTGATAAAAATAATTTCTTTTCGCGTCTTGCAGTTGACGCAGATAATTATTTCGATGTCTATCCTGAATTTGTATTAAGTAAAAAAGAATTAGATGATTTTAAAAATGAACGTAATTCTTGTGTAATCGGAAAAGATATTGCAAATCAATATAACCTGAAAATCGGTGATGTAATGACCCTCGACGGGGACATTTTCCCCGGCAGATGGGATTTTGTTATTCGCGGAATTTATCAGCCTAAATATAATAGTACAGATGCTACACAAATGATTTTTCATTGGGATTATTTAAATGAAAGAATGAAACAGGAATCACCGGGAAGAGCCAATGAAATTGGATGGTTTATTGTAAAAATGAAAAACTCTGCTCAGGCAAGTGTTGTTTCGGATAAGATAGATGCTCTCTTCAAAAATTCATCTGCCGAAACTAAAACTGAAACAGAAAGAGCATTCCAGCAGGGTTTTATTGCTTCATCAAGTGCAATTATTACCTCAATGAACGTTATGTCTTTTGTTATAGTAGGTATTATAATGCTTGTACTGGCAAATACAATGATAATGTCTGCAAGAGAAAGAACTAAAGAATATGCTGTATTTAAAGCGCTCGGATTTAATGCCGGGCACTTGTCGGGTTTAATTCTTGGTGAGTCATTATTTATATCAATTCTAGGCGGCGGGCTGGGTTTATTATTAACATTTCCGATTGTTGAAGGGTTTGCAGCTAATATTCCCAAAGGGTTTTTCCCGGTTTTCCAGATTGAACCTATAACTTTAATCCTTGCTATTTCGGCAATAATAATCATCGGTGTTGCCGCTGCATTAGTTCCTTTACAGCGGGCGCTTACTACTAAGATCGTTGATGGTTTCCGGTTTGTTGGTTAGTTACTTGAACTTACTCCCGGCTTCTCCTGATAAATCAGGATTTACCGGACAAGCTTGAACTTAAACCTAGGATTTAATTATGTCAGTACCATTTAAATATTCACTTAAAAGTTTTACCTCAAGAAGATTAACTACATTTATAACAGTAGCAGGAATTGCATTAGTTGTCTTTGTTTTTGCTGCTGTTTTAATGATGGCGCATGGTGTTCAGCAAACTCTTGTATCTACCGGTTCTGATGATAATGTAAAAATAATCAGAAAAGGTTCAAACGGGGAAATTTCCAGTATTGTCGATGGTGAAACTCAAAATGTAATCAGCACTTTACCTTACATTGCTAAAACTTCTGATGGTAAACCAATCATATCTTATGAACCTGTTGTAATAATTAATCTTACTAAAATTAATGGCGGTTTGAGTAATGTTACCGTTAGAGGTGTATCACCTGTCAGTCCGGATTTACGGCCGCAGGTAAAAATAATAAAAGGCAAAATGTTTAATCCTTCATTAAGAGAATTAATTGTAGGTGAATCTATAGCAAAGAATTTTGAAGGTGCGCAGCTAGGTAAAACAATCAAGTTTGCAAATAATGAGTGGAAAATAGTCGGGGTATTTTCGACGGGCGGGAGCGGATTTGATTCGGAGATCTGGGGAGACGCCTTACAGCTCCTTGATGCATTCAACAGGGGTAATACTGTGTCATCAATAACTTTAAAACTTGATAATGCTGCTGACTATAGTAAATTCAAGAAAGCATTTGAACTTGATAGAAGACTTAATCAGTTTGAGCCAAAGATAGAGTCTGTCTATTTTGAAGAGCAGTCAGAAACTCTTGCTAATTTTATAAAATATCTTGGAATTTTTATAACTATTATATTCAGTGCCGGTGCGACAATCGGTGCAATGATTACTATGTACTCTGCTGTTGCAAACCGTACAGTCGAAGTTGGTACTATGAGAGCGCTTGGCTTCAGCAGAAGGAGTATATTAGTAGTGTTCCTTACCGAATCAGTTTTAATAGCAATAATCGGAGGTGCTTTAGGAGTCTTTCTGGCTTTCTTTCTCCAGTTCTTTTCAATATCTACTTTAAATTTTGATTCATTCGCAGAGATTACATTCTCTTTTGCTCTTTCCCCGAATATAATTCTATTATCATTGGGATTTTCATTATTGATGGGTTTTATTGGAGGATTCTTACCGTCAGTCAGAGCAGCAAGGTTGAAGATTGTAAATGCATTAAGAGAAGCTTAAAAGCCCTTAAGTTAAGTTGATTGACTTTTTCAAATAAATCAGAAGAATTAATTTTATTTTAATTCTTCCTACCCAAATTATGCCTGAGCTAACAAATAATTTTAATATTGACATTTATAGTTCAACATTTTATGTTAGATCAATGCGTGATTATTAAATCAAAGATTTATCCATAAAATATTGGTAATCTTTACATTCAATCATTTCAAATGGGGTAAGTTATGAAGATATATTTAACCATTCTGCTTTTATCCTTCTCAGTTGGAATAACTTTTAGCCAATGGGTCCGGCAGTCTTCACCAACTAAAAGAGATCTTTATGATATTAAATTTTATGAGAACAGAGGTATAGTTGTTGGAGACAGCGTTATTTTAACGTCAGCCGATTCCGGCGAAACCTGGTCTTCACAAAATCTTCCCTATGGCTTACAAAGATGTTCTTTCCAGGACAATGATACAGCATGGGCAGTAGGATTAACCCTTAATACTCCTAAATACGAAAGTGCAGTTTTAAAAAGCACTGATGGCGGAACAAGCTGGAAATATGTAATGATTGCTGATACAAACACACTCAAAGGTTATACTCAGGCAGTAACCTTTTATGATAAAATGCATGGCTGGATTGGGGGATGGAGTTCAAGTAGTTTAGGCTTTATTTTTAGAACTGCGAACGGCGGACAAACGTGGGAAAAAATTGATATAGATTCGGCTGATATTTCTGAAATTTCGTTTGTCGATACACTGAATGGGTGGGCTAGTTCCTGGAATGGTCGAATTTTTAAGACTACAGATGGAGGAAAATCATAGAACCTAAATACCCGGATTACCTTTCCTAATCCTATTTATGGATTTCCTATGCGAAGTATATTTTTCACAACACAAGATAGCGGCTGGACAGCAGGTGGAATCACAAGTACTTCTGTATTTGCCAGAACTACTGATGGTGGATTAACCTGGGATGTAAAAAAAGATCAATTTCAGTCAGATTTCCGAAGTGTGAAATTTATAAATTCTAAGGTTGGGTGGGCGGTCGGCGGTTTCGGATTAAGTATCGCTCAAACTACTGATGGTGGTGTAAGGTGGTTGTTGCAGAAGCAGCCAATAACTATGAATATGTCCCAGGTTTTCGAAAGTATTTATATGTTAAATTCAACGACAGGATTTGTAGTAGCCGACAGCGGTATTATTTTAAAAACTACAAATGGAGGTGTTTTAACAGCAATAAATATTGCTCCTGTTCTGCCTGATAAAATTGAACTACTCCAGAACTTTCCTAATCCGTTTAATCCTTTAACAAAAATTAGCTACAAACTGCCTGCAGGAAACTTCATCATATTAAAAATTTATGATAATCTCGGAAGGGAAATTAAAACAATAGTAAATGAATATCAGGATGCCGGATTACATTCGGTTACATTTGATGGAAAGAATTTACCAAGCGGAATATATTACTATAAACTGCAGGCAGGTGATTTCAGACTAACAAAAAAATTAGTTTTATTAAAATAAGAGACTCTCATAATATTTTATTTTCAAAGGAAACGGAGAAGAGATAGAAATAACAAAGTTACATTTTTCTTCCCCGTTTCCTCTTATCTTTGTTAACATAGTAGAAAAAACTTCACTTCATTTCCATCTTGTATTTTATCAAAAAACAATAGTTCTATTTTCCGGGTGGAGATTATTATGCTGAAAGTATTAAATTAGTAGTATTAAAATTATAGAAAATCTTTTATTCAATATTATCCTTAAATGAATAGATTCTGAGGAGAACTTAATTAATATGATCATTCCGGAAACAGCTTTATGAAGATCTTATTCAGAATTTCATTCATTATATTTTTATTAAGCTTTACAACGATTATATCTGCACAAAATACTTACAGCGCTTTCGGAGCTCCGGTCATCAAATACACATCAATATCAAATCAAAATGCTTTAATTTTAGGCGGGATATTTGGTTTGGTTATAAATGAAAGCATTGTTATAGGCGGCGGATTTTATGGGAACATTAATAGAATTCGTACTGATTTTATTGATGGGCCAAGCGGACAAAAAATTATTTTAAATATGAATTACGGAGGACTGGAATTGGAATATATTTTATTTCCTCATTCAGCAATACATGGTTCGGTCGGAATACTTTTAGCCGGCGGAGGTTTATATTTTGGAGTATCCGATAAATCTGTTCCTCATAACAGCTATTCAAAACTTGATTTATTAGTGTATGAACCATCGGTAAATATTGAATTTAACTCTTCAAGCTGGCTGCATATTGATTTGAATGTGTCATACCGTATAATTACCAGTTATAACCGTGTAGTTTATGGACTCAGTAAAGATGATCTGACAGGACCATCTGTTGGTTTGATATTTAAATTGGGGAGTTACTGATTTGGCTGTTTGGTTGTTAGCTGTAGTTTGTCAGTTGGTTAATATTAAATATTTTTAAATTAAAATTTAAATAAGAAATTTGTTGATGAGATTTTCATTAAAATATTTTACAATTATAAATTTATTATTTTTACTTATATTTCAGACTGGATATACTTTTGCACAAACAAATGCTGTAAATCCTGATTCAATAAAAATCGAAAAGGATTTTAATGAAACTGCAAAAAAATTATCCCCTTCCCTGTTCGTCTATGCCGGTGATAGAAGATATACCCTTAACGGTGAATTACCTAATTTGAAAACAAAAATAAAACCAACAACTGCGGTAATAGTTGGAGGTATTTTCTTAACTACCGCAGTCTGGCTTCACATACATCAGCAGAATGCATGGTGGAGCGGTCAGAGGAGAAGCTTTCATTTCCAGGAAGACTGGGTATCTGCAATGCAGGTTGATAAGGCCGGGCATGCTTTCGGCGGATATATGACAGCTTATGTTATGAGCGAAGGAATGATGGCAGCAGGTTTTTCATGGGATGATGCAACTCTATGGGGAACTGTATTTGGCATTGCCTATCAAACTTATGTTGAAACCGAAGATGGTTTTGCAAAGGACTGGGGATTCAGCCCTTCTGATTGGTACTTTGATACTATCGGACCAATATTTTTCCTATCGCAGCATTATGTTCCTGCTCTGCAGAATATAACACCCAAATGGCAGTTTGTTCCTTCGGAATTGACAGGTAAACCTGTAATAAAAAGACCCAGAACTTTTCTTGATGATTACAATAGTTCAACATTCTGGTGGTCGGTAAATGTCTATAATATTCTCCCGGAAAAGATGAAGAAATATTGGCTGCCGTGGTTAAATATTGCTGTTGGTTATGGTGTCGATGCAATTGATGCGAATCCCGATCCAAATGGGCCTCCAGATCAATATTCTCAAAGAAGATTTGTTATTGGCCTGGATTATAACTTAGTCAAACTTTTACCAACCGGAGGCTGGTTTTGGAATTGGGCAAGGCAGTCTTTAAATTTCATAAAACTCCCTGCACCGGCAATAGAATTCTCATCTTCAGGGACAAACTTCAGAATACTTTATCCATTTCGCATAAATCTTGGTTCTATAAAATTTTAACAACTAATAATATCTAAGAGATTAAAAAATATAAAGATAATTTTTTGCTTGAATTTATTGTCTCAAGGTATATTCAATCGACCTCAAATAAATTCCTTTAAAAAATTATGTGGAGTGAAGCGTATAACAGGAAATCCTGTTCGAGTCCCGCTCAATGCTATTAAGATTTAAGCAGGACGAGTTATTTTTCTGTAGCAGAACGGAGTATAATTTTAGTTTACCTGCCCAACAGGCAGGGAATTTATTTGTAGTTTTGAACTTTATGTTCTTTTCTTTCAAGAGAAAAGACAAAAGGAAATAAATTATTTTAGTAATATTATTAAATATTACTTTAAAGATAATTCTTAATCCAATTAGAATGTTATTTTGGTGTCCCGGTGTAAAAGTCAGGAATATTTTAAAGTGAATACCCGCTTTCACCATGCTGACTTAAATCAAGTCCGTCTTTCTCATCTTCTTCTTTCACCCTGATACCAATAGTCAAATCCAAAACTTTAAGTATAATCCAGGTAACAATAAATGAATATGAAATAGCTGCAACAAGACTTAATGCCTGTACTCCAAGAAGAGAAGGATTTCCAAAGAATAAGCCGTTACTTCCTGAAGGATTTATTGCAGCAGAAGCGAATAATCCTGTTGCCAATGCACCAAAAGTACCTCCGACACCGTGTACACCAACAACATCGAGCGAATCATCATATCCGAATTTGGTTTTTAATCCTAGGGCAAAGTAACACAATACTCCGACACACAATCCTATAATAAGTGCAGAAAGAGGCCCGACAAATCCTGAAGCAGGAGTAATTCCCACCAGTCCGGCAATAGCTCCCGAAGCCGCTCCTAATACCGTAGGTTTTCCATGATGCAGCCATTCAGTGAAAAGCCAGGAAACTGCTGCTGCAGCTGCCGCAATATGTGTAGCAACAAAGGCTGAAGTGGCTAATCCGCCCGATGTTAAAGCGCTTCCGGCATTAAAACCAAACCATCCAAACCATAGTAAAGCAGCACCTGTTAGCGTCATTGTTAAATTGTTTGGTTGTGTTAATTCCCCTTCATAGACTTTTCTTTTACCAATTACTATAGCTGCAACTAATGCTGCAACACCAGAACTAACATGAACGACAAGACCTCCGGCAAAATCCAGTGCACCAAGATTACGTATCCATCCTCCAACTCCCCATACCCAATGTGCAATCGGAGCATACACAAATGTAGACCAGAGTAAAATAAATAATAAATATGCATTAAATTTAAATCTTTCTGCAAAGGCTCCTGTAATAAGTGCAGGTGTAATAACTGCAAACATCATTTGAAACATCATATATGCCTGGTGTGGAACAGTTGCTGCATAATTAGGATTAGGAGTAAGTCCAACGTTATTTAATCCGATCCAATTTAAACTGCCGATGAAATGACCGATATCCGGACCGAAAGCAAGGCTGTAACCGATCAGCACCCATTGAACAGAAATAACTCCAAGAGCTATAAAGCTTTGCAGAATCGTAGTTAATACATTCTTACGCTGTACCATACCTCCGTAAAATAGTGCAAGCCCGGGAGTCATTAACATTACAAGTGCTGTTGAAATTAAAAGCCATGCAGTATCACCTGCATCTACAGGTAAAGGATGCGATTGGGTTCCTGCATAAATAAACTGAAAACCTACAAAAACAAACAAAAGGATCAGACTTACTCTGAAAAACTTCATTAATTGTTCCTCCTATTGATATATACTAAAAATTTTTATCTGCTTAAAGAGCGCTCTCACCAACTTCTTCCGTTCTAACTCTTATTACTTCTTCAACCGGAAGAATAAAAATTTTCCCATCACCAACTTCACCGGTTTTAGAATTATTTATAATAATTGATACTGCTGATTCAAGCTTATGGTCAGGACATACTAATTCAACTTTTACTTTAGGAACAAATTCAATTTTGTACTCACTTCCCCTGTATACTTCGGTATGTCCTTTTTGTCTGCCGTAACCTTTTATTTCCGATACGGTTAAGCCGTAAAATCCTGCTTCCCGTAATGCATGGTGAACTGCTTCAAGTTTGTGGGGACGAATAATTGCTTCAATTTTTTTCATAATGCGCCTCTTATTTATTTTTTGAAATTTATTATGCCGCTCTTAGGTAAGTTCTAAATAATACCAGCCAAAGTTATTGATCAATGGTATAATCAAGCAAGTATATTTTAAAAACTTTTAAAAGATTTATTATTGTCATGATTATTTTAAAATTATAAAACCTGGAATACTATTGATAAATTATAACTCATATTGTAGTTTTGAATATCCAAAACATTCAGGGGTATTATGTTGCTACTGAAAGCATTAGGAATCTGGTTTTTGCTTGCAGCTCTTGCCATCGCCAACGGAACAATTCGTACTTTCCTTATCCTCCCTGCTCTGGGAGAACAGGCAGCACATGTTGCCGGGACTATAATTTTTTTGCTGTTACAATTCATAGTTATATATTTTTTTATCAGGAAGATTTCTATAACGAATACAAAGAAATTAATTTCTATCGGGATGTTCTGGTTGTTTCTTACGATCGCATTTGAATTTATTTTCGGACATTATGTAATGAACCATTCATGGGAAAAACTATTTGCAGATTATAATATTTTGAAAGGACGATTATGGAGCTTTGTTCTTCTAAATAATCTAATTGCTCCACTAATCTGCAGTAAATATTTGTTAAGAAAAAAGAGAAAAAATAATTATCGAATTTATTAATTTTATTTTAATGCCTCTGCTTCCAATCTTACCATATTTAAATGAACATTTCCATTTATATCGGGCGGGAATTTATTAATATATCTTTTAGTAATTATATCAATGAATTCTTCTCTTTTGTTTTCAGGGACTTTGGAAGTATATGGAAGCCAGGTGGTTCTTATCCAGCCTGCCAGCCCTGTTTCTCCTTCATGAATCATATCCTTTCCAACTAGTTGAACTCTTTTTAACAGTAAACCAGATTTACTTATCAATTCAGTGTATTCCTTGTCTCCCGGGAAATTATATGGAAATTTAAAATTACCGAAATATTGAATCCACTTTTCATCTTTTATCATTTCATCCAGGATATTTAATATTTCCGCAGCATTTCCTTTTCCTCCAAATTGAAGCAGTACCCTTCCACCTGGTTGAAGGTTTTTATAAATTCCATTTAATACTTTTTCATGATCATCAACCCAGTGTAAAGCAGCATTTGAAAAGACAACACTAAATTGATCATGAAAATAAATCTCTTTAGCATCGCAGACTTCAAACGAAAGATTCTGATATTTTTCAGACTGGAATTTCTTTTTAGCTAATTGTATCATCGGTTCGGAATTGTCTATACCTGTAACATGCCCTTCTTTTACCTTGAGAGAAATTTCTGCAGTTATTTTACCGTCACCGCAGCCTACATCCAGGACTTCATCATCTTCCTTTAAATTTAATTTTGCTATTAGTTCCCTTCCCCACTTCTGCTGTTCCGAAGAGAAGTTTGAATAATCTTTAGCATCCCAGTTAAATTTTTCCATTTAAAGTTCTTTCCGCAATATTTAATTATTTAATTATAGTAACCTTCATTGCCGGTAGATTACGAAGCGTCTGGTAGACTGCACAATACCTTTCAGTTAATTTTAGGAGATCAACAAACTGCTGCCCGTAACATCTGTTACCAGCTTAAAATTATAAGGAAATAGTTCGTGCAATATCCTTTTTAGATGTTCCGAGAGCCAGCAATAACCAGACCGGAGGTTTATCATGAATGCTCATAGCACAAAAATAAGCCAGTATTAATATTTTTTCAATTCTTTGTCTTCGTGTACCTTCGGACACAAGTGAATTTAGTCTTAACATTCTTCTTCAAAATTAGCTTATTCAATGGTAGTAACAATAATTACATCACCATGGTCACCCCTTGCCTGGATGAAAACGAACAAGAATACAGAAGGTGGCAGACTTAATGATACTCCGTATGCCTCTAATGCCGAACACTTAAAATCTTTTGTCGATTATATGTCTGAAAATGGTGTTCCTCTGCATGATATCTCTGTACAAAATGAACCCGATGTTACAGTAAACTATAAATCTTGTGATTGGAATGCCTCACAAATGTTAAGGTTCGTAAAAGAAATTGCACCTGTAATCGTGACTAAAATTATTGCTTCTGAATCTGCAATTTTTAATCATCAATTTCAGATGATATATTAAACGATCCCACATCTTCTGCAAACATTTCAATAATTGGCGCATATTTATGGTGGGATGATTGAAAATTATACGCGTACTGGAAGTAAAGGGAAAGAAGTCTGGATGACAGATTATTTGATAAATAGCGGCAACCCACCAGCTAGTCTTAGTATTAACACAGGTTGGACTGGCGCTATACCTACAACTGAAAGTATCAACAAATGTATGAATGCAGATATCAATACTTATATATGGTGGTAATTATGATTTTAAAGATAAGGATATAATTATCATTCATACTAAATCACATCGACTTGGGATGTAATTGATGGGACAAGCATTTTTCAACTGGGAAATAATGAAAAGATAATAACCAAAATCAATTAAGACAGTAGCAATTTTTAGAAAACCTGACTGTGAGATGGAATTACTTTGTAAGAAATTTGATATTGAGGTGGTAGCTATTCCTGATTTACAACAATAATCTTTTCGGTAGAGCTCCATCAGCACTCCGGATTTCTAGTTGAAAATTTACATCATGTTTAATTTCATTTTCAAAATCACCAATCCAATCATAAACGGGAAGATCGCCATGTTTTTCTAAGATGTTTTGTTATTTTTGAATTAATAAAAAAATTGTTAATTCTTGTTCTATGTGTTCATTCATAAATACCTCAAATTTTCGAAAAATTTTTTTTAATAAGACAAAATTAAAAATATTGAGCTGATTATCCCTCCCCATCCTCCTAATCTTCTCATCCATCTCTTCTTTCAGCACACCTACTTCTTCCAAAACTTCATCAAATATAATCAATCCTCTTTTTTGAAAAACACAAAAATTTACATTCTGCAATTACTAGATTATTTAAAGATTTTTGTTGGAAATAATTTTTATTCAAAATAATTTGAAATGTTTATCAAAAGTTGTATGTAATTGTAAAGAGTTTTGTTGAAAAATTGGGCAATTTCTCTTCTTAGTAGAAGCAAAGTCGTTGGGCTGAAGACATAATTTCATTTTAAGAGATATTCAAATCTTTCTTTGAATGGTATAATAAACCAAATAAACAGTAAGGTTAATATGAGTAAATTTTGTGAGGGCTATTCTTTCAAAGACCTGAAATCGGTCCCGCTTGGAGTCTGAAATACTTTTAGATCAAATAATGGAACGACAGCAAAAATATGATCAAAGATATCAGCCTGAATTCCTTCATATCTTACCCAGTCTGTTGTTGCAGCAAAAACATAAACTTCAATAGGGATTCCTGTAGGAGTTGGATCTAGATGACGAACCATAAAAGTTAATCCTGTATTCACATCCTGTCTTTGTTTCAAATAATTTTCCAGGTAGATTCTGAATGTGCCAAGATTAGTTAATCTTCTCCCATTGATTAATTGTGTTTCGTCAACATTCTTTTCAATATTATGTTTTTTTATTTCCTCAGTCTTCGTTTCAAGATATTCTGAAATTAACTGATATTCTTTGAATCTATTCAACATTTCCTCATCACAGAACTTAACACTGTTTACATCAATTAATATTGAGCGTTTGATTCTTCTGCTTCCCGTCATTTGCATTCCACGCCAATTAATAAATGACTCATCAAGCAGTTTGTACGTTGGAATGACAACAATCGTTTTATCCCAGTTTTGAACTTTGATCACATTCAGAGAAATATCAATAACATCTCCGTCGGCTCCGTATTTTTTCATCTCAATCCAATCCCTTTTCCGTATGAGATCGTATGAACTTATCTGGACACTTGCGACAAAAGAAAGTATTGTATCCCTAAAAATGAGAAGGACTAAAGCGGAAGCAGCTGCAAGACCAGCAAATAAATTCCAAACATTTTGCCCGGTAATAATTCCAATTATAAAAATTGCACCAAAGAAATAGATAAATATTTTTGTAACTTGCAAGTAACCTTTAATCGGGCGATCAGCACTTTTACCTAAACGTTCGTAAACATCATTGTAAGAAGTTAGAAACGATCCGGCTATTAGCATTAACATTAATACTATGAGTATTAATGATAATATTTCTATTTCATTTTTGAATTGGGGAAGAAGGTAAGAAAATCTATTAAGTACAAAAACGGGAGCAATAATTGAAATGCGTCTTATCAGTTTTTCATTAAAGACAAGATTGTCTATTTTAGTTTTTGTTTTAGCAGTAATCGTTTTGACGATTATGTAAACGGTACGCCTTAAAATAAAGTAAGATACTACTGATAAACCAAAGACACCTATAAACTTCAGGTTATCGTAAAGGATAGGATAACTCTGAAACCAATGAACAATCTTATCAAAAAAATCATGCATGCAATTTTGCTAAATTAAATTATCTTTATTACAAAGATAAGCATTTTAAGATAGACAGGTTTTATTTTATGCGATTTTTAACAAATATAGTGAGGTTTTTTTGGGAGTATATTTTTATTGTATTTTGTCCGATTCTTTTTAGAAAAAGTTATTAGTCTTTTTGCACTATCATCAACAAGCTAGTTCTCCCTCCCCATCCTCCTAATCTTCTCCTCCATCTCTTTTTCAGCAAACCTAATTAGTAAAAAATTTTCTTTTAAAATAATTCCTTTAAAAAATAATCATTTGATTATAAATTGAAACCGTCATCAAAATTAGTTGGTAATTAACGAACAAAACGAGGAGTAGTCATAATGAGATACCTGGTTCCACTAATTGTCTTTTTCTCTATATTTTTTACAAGCGAACTTCTCCAGGTATTAGCTTCCAAAAAATTACTCGAAGAATATTCGGACCAACGTATGAATGTCATTTTCAATACCAAAGGCTTATGGTCAGTAAATAAAAACATGTTTAATGAAAAAGGAAGACGATGTTATATTACAAGTACTAGCTTAGGAATATTATGGATCGCCTATATTTTAGATGCAGCTGAGATTTTTCAACACTTTCATAGAGATTGGTTTGGTCAATAGTTTTTTTTATTCTACTAACCGGATTTAAATTATAGGATTAAATGAGACTACTTTAATCATAATACTATGCGGCTTCTGTCAGAATAAAAATTCTGTAGATAAAGAAAAATTCCTGATTGGAGCAATATTACCGATGAGTTCAACATAATTGTAGTTGAGGGCGTTATTCACATTAAAGAATATTCTGGCGGGGAAACCAAGATCAGAGAAATTGTATCCGGCTCTAAAATCAAGAACGTAAACCGGGACTCTTACCCTTCCGTCAGGAATAATTCCGAGATCAGCAAGCTCGAAATCCATTTGCTCAACTTTGCTCCAGTAGCGGAAGTCGGAGCCAAGTTCAAAATCTGCCAGGTTGAGAGAAATGTTTGCGGTAAGCTGATGGCGAGGCCTGTATTTAAGTGCTATATGCTGTTGAATATCTCTTGCCCAGAGATATGTGTAATTCAATTTAAAAGAAAGATGATTGCTGAACATTCCGGAATTTATATTTAACTCAGCACCCTCAATTCTTGCCCTCTGCACGTTTGCAAAAAATGCTTCACCGTCAACATCAACGGCCCACTGGATGAAATCATAATACTCCGTTCTGAACAGTGCAGCATCAAAACTCAGCTGGCTGAAAGGCTGATAGTTGGCACCAACTTCAAAACTGATATTTTTTTCCGGTTTTAATTTCGGATTTTGCTTAAAATTAATACCGGCGGTGAATGCAGCTGAAGTAAAAACTTCAGCTAGCGAGGGCGCTCTGAACCCGGTTCCGAATGAACTTCTTAAAATCAGATTTTTGGTGAGCTTGTAATTTAGACCTAGTTTTGGAGCGGCAGCGGCAACAGGTTTAAGCGTATCGAGCTTGGCAAAATCAAGCCTTGCGCCTGTTGTTAATGTTAAGGATGAATCAACTTTAAAATCGATCTGGAAATAAACACCCAGCCCGCCGCCAGACGGCTTTCCAAAAACATTTGAATTAACCAATGCGCCGAAACCGTCAAAGCCGGTAACAAGAACAATCTTATCGGTTAAAAGAAGATTTGATTGACCCTCCAGTCTGTAAATATCGGCATAAGATGCATTTCTTGCTCTGGTATTATCATACCAGAAAATTTTATAAAAGCTTCCCTTCAAATCAAATGAAAAGTTTTCGCTCACAATATTATTATACTTCATACCGAGCATGTAACGTTCTGAAGTGACATTTTGGCCATAATCATTTATTGGAATTAGCGCATTCTGAAGATCTTTCCAGAATACCCAATCTCCCTGGGTCTCATTTAATGAATTTGCAAAGAAAGAAAGAGATGATGTGGGGGAAAAATTATAAACGGTTTTCAAATATCCAACGTATCTTGTTGAATAAGCTCCCTTCTCGTAGCTCATATCGTTTAGCCTTGTAAGTGCGGCTGTAAAGCCGAACTTACCGAACCTGTTTGTATGCGAAAGGGTAAGAGTGTTGTATGTTCTAGTTTTTGATGACCAGTCCCATTCACTGTAATATGGTTTGCTGTAAATTCCGATGCCTGTCTTGATGTAAGTTCTGGAATTATTGGATATATCTTTTGTAATAACATTTATAACTCCGCCCAAAGCAGTTGATCCGTAAAGAGAACTTGCAGGACCCTTAATAATTTCGACCCTATCAATTTCCGTAACCGGGATTATCTCCCAAGTAATTTCACCTGTGTCTCCCGAGTAAATTGGAAAACCATCTATCTCGACAAGCACTCTTGTACCTGCGCCCCTGCTATACCCGCTAGAGCCCCGGATACTTACTTGGTCACCAACCATCTGTACGCCAGGGGCAAACCTTAATGCATCGCTTAAAGACTTAAAATATTTTTCTGAAAATTCTCTTGAAGGAATTACCGTTGCACTTACCGGAAGGTCAGAAATTTTCTGCTCATATTTTTCTGCCGTTACAACTACTTCCTGATTTGTTTGGATTATCCCGTGAATCATGCGAACATTAACCGTAACAGAACTGTTTGTAATTTTTTTACCGGTTATTGTTACACTGTTGTACCCCATCATTGAAAATTCGAGAGTATAGCTTCCCGGGTCCAGATTATTTATTTCGTATTTACCGTTTTCATCTGTGGCAGCACCACGACCAGTACCGGTTATTACCACATTCGTTCCTATCAGTGGTTTGCCGTCTTCATCTTTTACAACTCCGCTTATGCTGTAAGTCTGAGCAAAAATGTAAAATGAATTAAATAATAAAAGAAACAGGATTAAAATATATTTCATTACCTATTCAAATTTTTTTACATAAAAATAATTTATTCTATTTTTATCCTTGCCGATCAGTGTAAGCTGTGTTCTAATTTTTGTACATTTAATAAAAAATTCCTAAATATTCTCATCTCTCTTACGGCGGCTGAGGCGGCGGATTATTAAAATCGCAAATAATATTAATATTTCTTACATAAGTATCCGGCGGAATTACTAGTTTTCCGGGATGTGAATAATCATTGTTTGCATAGTAAACGCCGGCAACTCTCCAGTCTTTCCTGTTTACGGAAATAGTCGGAGATGTTAATTGTGCAACTGCAACATACTCGTATTCTCCATCGGCTAGATGGCCTTGCTGGGGCAGATAAGCCGAATCAAGCGAACTGTAATTAAATGTAGTTAAACCAAAAGGTATTTCAATACTTACATACTTAATATTAAGAATATTGAAGTCTGAAAGTGATTTTAGTTCGTTCTGAAAAACAACGAGATATGTCCCCGTAACTGAATCCGGCCACGTGCCCATAAATGTAATTGTACCGCTGAATCCTGCTTGCTGAAGTGAATTATTGGCGGAAGTGGGTGAAATTCCTCCATCGCATCCGCTGTTTAAACTGATAAGAATAATCAGTAACGAGATTGAGACCGCTGTAAAGATTTTTTTCATGGTAAAAAAATATAATCAGTCACAGGGCAAAAAACAATAAGCCTCCAGAATGATCTAAATATAAATAGAAGTCACACCTGAATCAAGGCATGCAGCTTTTCAACCGGAGTCATTCTTGCTAGATCTTCAGAAGTAATTCCAAAGGATGCAGCAATTCGAAAGCAATCAGAAAATTAAATAGTTTGGATTTACCTGAAGGTTTACATATACAACAAAAAATTTAATTAAAAATTCTTGAGAGAGTTTTTAGAAAAAGCAAAAATCATATAAACTCCTTAAGTTTAATAAAATAATTTAATAAAATATATTTGGTTATAATAATTTATGTACCTTTCTCAATCGTCATCGGCACACCCCTCCTCATAGTGATTATTAACATTTAAATATACATCTACACCTATATTGCAGATCTTTAATAATCTCAACGATATCTTTCAATTCCTCATCCAATTAAAATAAATCTTATTCCAATTTTCACCTGATATTTTTTCTATTCCGCTTCTATCCGGACCATGCAGCAAATGTTAGTAAAGATGTTTATTATGTACTATAGTTTGCCTTATCTGCCAGAGGCAGACAAGTTGTAAATCTGGCTGATAATTTCTAGTCCCCGCCAAATATTACAATAGCCATATTTAAATCAGAAATTTGGGCGGGGCAGGTGACCTGATGCTCTTGTTTATGTTAAGTGGGTTTAGGAATTCTTTCTTACTGTAAAAGTTAAAATGAAAAATATAAATAAGTGATCAGGAATCGAATATTGATTTTTTACTAAAAGGTATTAATCCCTTTTTCAATCCTTAGGATTATATTTTTTTATATGAAATCTTCTTATATATATCACGAATAATAATATTAATCTATTCGATTATTTTAGGCCTCTATACACATAATATTTAATAATTAAGTGAAAAATGGTGTTTTATACTTTGAGTTATGTATTAGGACTAATTATAATCATGTTTTGGCTTTTAGGTTTACTAACATCAACAAATCTTCCCGGCTTTATTGAAATCGTTAGTATGCTTATGATCATGAATAGTACAAACAAAGTAATTAGGAAAAAGTTTGAAATTTTGAAAAAATCAAAAGAATAGGAAATAATGAGGTGCATTATATCACAATAGTAGTTAAAACGAAATTTTGCTTAAATTAAAAAAGAGGTCGGTATGAAAAATTTAGTTGTACTTTTATTGTTATTCTTCTGCATCAGTTCATATGCGCAGGATGCTTCTACTTATTTTCCGGCAGTTCCCGGATACACATGGAATTATAAAATATTTCGCCTAGATTCTGCTAATAATATAAATGATTCCACAGCATATTACCAGGTTGATTCGTTTGCCGTTACTCAGAATTATAGAGGAAAATCAGCTTATGTTATTGTATCAATGGCCAGCCATTCTCTTACAACACCTTTAAATCCTTTGCCTGATTCCACATTTATTTCTTTAGAAGGAAGTGATGCTTATATATATTATAAACTTAATATTGATTCATTGATTGGTTCATTATCTTCCTCTCAAATGTTATCAAAAAAAATAAATACTAATGATGAGGAGGGATGGTTTTCTTTTTACAAGTTTGCTCAAACAGAAAATCAATCCTATCAAATTTATATATTGGATACAACTGTCAATTATAAAGAGACACCATTAAAAGCGAGATTTGAAGTCGTGGGAACACGGGTAACAGATCAAAATATACAAATTGAAGCGGAGAATTATAATTGTAAAAAATTTGTGGTTAATTATAATGTTTCAGTATATTTATTTGGAAGTTATTCCTCATTATTTACAATCCCGGATACTGTGTGGATTGCAGCAAATCAATGGATTGTTCAGGAGATTATGCCTTCTGTAACAACTAATCCTTTAGGTCTCGGAGAAATTTTTATCCGCGGTTCAAAAAAAATATTAATCACCCAATCCCCTACTGGTATTAACGATATTCAAGCAAAAGTCAACGAATTTAAATTATATCAAAACTATCCGAATCCGTTTAATCCAAGTACAAAAATTGGATTTCGAATTTCAGATTTCGGTTTGGTCAGCTTAAAAATCTACGATGTACTTGGAAGAGAAGTAACAACATTAGTTAATGAAGAAAAACCTGCTGGGACCTTTGAGGTTACTTGGAATGCAGTTAATGTTCCAAGCGGTGTGTACTTCTATCAACTGAAAGCGGGCAGCTATACTGCAACAAAAAAGCTTCTGCTGGTGAAATAAGAATATGATAAGCCGATACTATCCCATGGAGGGATAGTATCGGGGCTTCACGATTGTAAGTGATAAAGAAATTTACAGCGCCCTTAATTATTTTCGTGGAGTGTAGCTTTCTAATTATATTATTAAAAATATTTAGGGAGGAATAATGAAAAAAGTTCTTTTTATTGCCGTTTTAATTTCTTTTATGTTCATTACTGTCAATGCACAGGTGGCTCTTTCTATTTATTCAGGTGTCGGCAGATCTTCTTTTGATAAAAATATAATTAATAATTCTATTACTGATTTAGCCGATTTCTCTCAAGCTGAATATATTCCTATAGGGGCGCAATTAACATACAGTCTGCCATTTCTTTTAACTTTTGGTGCAGATGTAAATTATGCAGCTGTTCCGTTTACTTTTGATGTAAGTGCAGATGTTTTAGGGCAAAATATGAAGATTTCTGAGTTAAAAGTGCATCAACTTATGATGGATATATTTGTTAAAGCCAGGCTTTTACCAGGACCTATTGTGCCTTATGCCAAAGCCGGGGCGGGTTTAGTCAGCGGGAATATTGATATTAACTGGACAGATCAATTTAAACAACTAGCTTCACAATACGGATTTGCATTACAGGATTCTACAATTAATGTAAAATATGCAATCGGAGTAAATTTAGGCGCCGGTTTAGAGATAAATTTTGGGCAAAGCGGGGGACTTTTTGGTGAGATAGTTTATTATTTTGTCCAAAGGGAACAAGATATAAAAGGAGCCCAGTCATTCCAGGCAAACAGCTATGCAATTCTTGTAGGATGGCAATTTAAATTTAATTGATAATATATGATTATACTTCATTAAATCTGGAAGGCTACTGTCATTATCAAGATGAACTGACGTCCTCGTTTAGGTTAAGTGGCATTATTATTTAGTAATGACTTAGCTGCTTCATATATTACTAATAATTTGAAAGATAGTTTTAAACTTGAGTTAAGAAAGCTCGGATTTAATAGTATAAAAATAGAGACCCAAACTAGAGAAGCCAGAGAGAAACAATATCGTTACTTAATGCTTGATGAGCCTAATTCTAATGACGTATCACTGAACGATGTATTAAGTGAAGGTGAGCATAGATGCATATCATTAGCAACATTTCTACAGGATTAGTATTATTATAAAAGAAATATATAAACAATTGTGCTTATACCGCTAATTTGGACAGAAAAGAACAATTGCATTTACAAACACTTTGTGGTTCATTTTGGAAAGACTGATAATAAATTGCTTGAATTACAAATCCGATATTTTTATTTCACAATAAAATAACTATTTTTATAATCATAAATTAATAACTGAAAACCCCAACGCACCAATTTGATCACCTCATTGAAACCGAGTAAATGTTTTTCACAATTAAAATATAAAAAATGAAAAAACTAAACCTTAATGTTATGTTTACTATTGCAGCGGTATTGTTGATCTTATTAGGTACGATGGCTTTGTTGTCTTGGGCCGTTCCTTCCATTAAATCCTCTTATGGTACTACTGATATCTCAACGGCTTTCGCTTTCTTGATTATTGGTACAGCCCAACTGGTATTTGGTGTTGTTGCGTGGTCGGTTCGGAAAGGCCCGGCATCGAAAACGCATACCACACTCGCTTATGGATACGGTTCACTTTTTGCACTTTGGGCTATACTGGATATAATTGGTAGGATCGGAGAATTTAGCTCACTACCTGGTCACGACAAATCTCTTTGGCTGTTTGTCGTTATCTTTTCTTTACTTGCTCTTGGCTTTTTCATTTCCGGGAAGACCAGTAAATTTAATATTGATAATTAGTCTTCAAATATTTATTTTCTTATCAATTGTTATTCTACAATAATTGATAACAAAATGAAAAAAATCACTACGGCTAAGCACTAATTTAGTGTAAACCACTAGTCAGGATTTACCTTATTGCCTTCTTCATTCGTAACAAATCCGCTTCTGCAAATAAATCTATAGAAATAAAAATATTATGTTCTACTTAAATATTATTAACCAGAGATTTTAACTGTTGGAAAAAAGACAAAAGACAAAATTTCTATAAACCGTTTTTACGGTTTATTCAAAAGGTGGTCAAAAAATTCTTTCAGCAATATTTAATTATTTAAAGTAACCTTCATTGCCGGTGAATTACGAAGTGTCTGATAGACTACGCAATACCTTTCGGTTAGTTTTAAAAGATCAGCAAGCTGCTGCTCCGAAGCATCTGTTTCCAGTTTGAATTTAAGTCTAATATCTTTGAAACCAACCGGTGTTTCTTTTGAAACTGCCAAGGTACCCCGGAAATCAAGATCGCCTTCGGCATACACCATACCGTCTTTAATATCTGTTCCAATTGCCGTTGCTACTGCATTTAGAGTTACACCGGCACACGCAACAAGAGCATCAAGCAGCATATCACCTGAACAAATATGAAAACCGTCTCCTCCCGTAGCAGGATGTAAACCGGCATCAATAATAGCTTTGCCCGTTTCGATTTTACATGTAATTCCATCACCCAGGTGACCGCTCGCTTTTAAAGTAACCAACGCAGCTCGCGGTTCTTTCTTGTACTGCTCCTTCAAAGGTGCTTGGATAGAACGCAGTTCTTCAGATTTCATATTATTCCTTTGTTTTTAATATATAAGTGTTAATACTAAATCATATAAAACTTATCATTCAAAAATCAAACGATATAAAGATTATCGCGGAAACTATCAGGGAAAAGATCTGAATCTCATATTTTTCATTTAGGATTACCGGTTACATAAGGAAAATTATTTATATCATTAGATGTAAAAATATAATCATTATAAGGTGTTTGATAAAGCATTGCACTATGAAGCATTTGACTGTGTAATAAATTATTTCCTCCGAACAAAATTGAATTTGCATTATAACCTAAAATTCTTAAGTACACAGTAATAAAAGCACTTATATGTCCGGAATAAGAATATAAATAAATTGGTTTGTCATCCGGCAATGTTTGAAGATAATTTGCAGATGCAAAATACGAGTATGATTTCGTATAAGAATAATTTACTGAAAGGCGGGGATGTTCTAAACCTGAACTTCGCTGACCGTAAAAATCTTCATCGCCTATACAAACTAAATATATATCAGGGCCTACAATTTGTGCAACTGTATTAAAATCACTTACCGGCGTCGAATACGACAGCTTAAAATCGTCTTCAAATCCTTCTTTCAGTAAAGAATTAATCTTCTCTTCAACTTTAGTTTTTATAGTTGAATTTCTATTTGAAGAAGTTATAGACGGTAGAGATGAAAGTTCTGCCAGAGAATATTGAATTTTATTAAGTGTATCTGCATAATAATTGTTTACAGCATTCAGCCATGGCGAAGCAAAAGCACTATTCCACGACGCCATTCCGTACTTCATCGCATAAACATTTGGATATCCGTCAAGGATCAATAAACCTGTATAGTATGAAGCTGACTGCCCGGTGCTGCTTACAATTATTTTTTTGGGAAAGCCGTTTTGTTCATTTGATTTCATAAATAATAATAAGCTGTCCGGCCTTATATTTATTGCATTTTGAATATGTCCGTTTATGAAATCATCATGCGATCGTACATCTGCAATTAAATAATTATTAAGGTTGTTGTACACTTCAACTGAATTTACTAAAGATAGTGAGCTATCGGTATTTATGAAATTGTTACGGGATTCGAGAAGTTCGAGAACTTCTGCATTGGTATCGAGGTTTATCATAATAGGCTGGGTAACCAGATCCTTTAAGCATCCGTTAAATGATAAGATGACTAAAACGGATACAAAAACTATGATACTAATCTTTTTCATAAACGACTTTTTGCAATACCTATAAATAATCCTATTACGTGATCACCGTAAACGTTCCATGCTATCGATCCGCCGCCCTGTGCAAAATAATTGCTGAACGGCTGGTTATTGTCTTTGGAATTAAAAAAATCTTTGAATTGTTTATCGAATGCATAAACCTGGATAAATCTCCTGCCTTCATAGTCTGCTGACCGGTACTCCTGGGGTAGTGTAGTTGACCTGGTCGATATAATTGCTTGATTATCGCTAGGTGAAACAATAGAATAAAAATCCGTAGCTGATGTTTTAGTCAGCCTGTCGATGCTCCAGATACCCCCGTAAACTTCGCCGGGATTTGACCGGACGGTTGACTCCATATAATTCCCTGTTGAATTATAGTCCGAACTAACTTCAACAGGTTTTTGCGGTATTATTGTTTGGCTGTAAAAAGAATTCCCTTCAACTTTACCGAATAATTCGTATTTGCTTCCGTAATCTACATGCAAGTTGGCAGTCGGAAGATATATTCCGTATGAAATTAAATGAAGAGGAATTACCTTTACATCGTTTACCTTGAGGTACACAACCGCATTCTTAACCTCAGATTTATTTATGTCGAAGATTTCGTTAACTGGTACTGTCCTTGTAATCCGGACTCCCTGGAAATTTTGACCTGCAATCAACTGGCTCTCCACTACTACATCCTCTTCGTATGGTACCGGGATGCTAACAATACTTGATTTCTCACAGCCGTATGCAAAAAGAAAAAAGCTGATAACACAAAGATATTTTAATTTATTCATGTTATAAATTTATTTTTAATCCCAAAGTTGGAATTATAGGGAAAAGCGTAATTCTTCTTATTACTAATTTCTGACTTCCGTCGGGATTTGTTTCCGTGGTTACATATTGAGCAAAAGGATTTTGCCTGTTGTAAACATTTAAAATATTTACATATGCTTCCATTTTATTTTTCATTAATGTAAATGTATATGATAAATTTAGATCAAGCTTATGGTATGCAGGAAATTTATCTGCATTTAATCCTTTGTGGTTTAAATAAATTTCTTCATATTTTCCTGTGTTAACCTGCTGAAATATATACTGTCCTACAGGTAAATTGTATCTTTCACCTGTTGCATATATCCATGTAAGCCCAGTGCTAAATGCATCGGAAATTTTATAGGAGATAACTACGGAGATATCATGTCTTCTGTCATACTTGGGATAAAAAACTTTTCCTGCGTTAAGAGCATCGAATTGTCTCTTCGTCCAAGAAAGCGTGTAGCCTATCCATCCGTTTAAATTACCTTTCCGTTTATTAAAGAACAATTCAATACCGTAAGCCTCACCATTCCCTTTAACAAATTGATTTTCAATTGAATTATCGAACGGATTTAATACTGCATTGTTTTTAAATTCGTATAGATCTTTCATGTCCCTGTAATAGCCTTCAAGCGACAGCAGGTAAGTTTGATTGGAAATATAATCGTCTATACCGAAAACATACTCGTTTGATTTTGCCGGAAGGACTTGTTTTGTTGAAGGATACCACAAATCCGTTGGAAGTGATATATCATTTCTGTCAATCAAATGTAAATACTGATGTGATGTAGCAAATGCAGCTTTTAGAAAATTGTTTTCTGTAAGAGCATATTTAAATGAAATATGAGGTTCGGCATAAAAATATTTCTGGAGGTTAAAATAGTATAACCTTGTACCAACGTTAGCTGTAAACAGAGATGTTAATTTACTTTCATTTTCCAGGTATACTGCACTTTCGAATGAATTCAAGCTATTACCTGCGAACGGATTTTCTTCCAGCAATGAGTTATAAGCATTGCTGTATAATAAATTGTAAATATGATATGTCAGCTCCAATCCTCCTTTAAAAGTATTATTTTCATTCCATTTCGACTCGACATGTTCCTTAAGTTGTATATCTCTCAACCGTGATGAAGCGAAATATGTTGAAGTGGTTAACTGCCCAGGGCTTAAGCCAATAATCGATTTGAAATCATAATCGATGTAGCTTAGAATTGAATTTATAAAAACCGAATTTTTATTGATATGAAGCCAGTCGAGACTTAAGAATTCATTGCTCCATTCTATATCATAATTATATTCCGCACCTGCAGGGTTTGTTATTTTATCTTTGGAATATAAACCGCTTATCGAAAGTATGCTTGTTTCTGACAAGTTGTAAGTAATTTTCGAATTTAAATCACTAAAGCTGTACCGGGGAATGGAACTGGTTTTATTAAAATTATTTACAAGCATATTGTAGTACATTGTTCTTCCCGAAATCATATAAGTAGATTTTTTGCCGACCGGTCCTTCGAGAGTTGCAAATGAATTTATAAGTCCCAACCCGAGTGTAGCTTTGTTTTCTTCTTTTGTTCCGGATCGTAAACGAATATCCAGAATACTTGAAAGTCTGTCCCCGTATTCTGCAGGGTAAGCTCCTTTAATAAGTTTAATATCACTGATTGCGTTTGAGTTAAATGCACTAGCAATATTTCCAAGGTGAGAAGGATTATAGACAATCACTCCGTCTACCAACGTTAAATTCTGATCCGGTGAACCGCCTCTGACGTAAAGTCCGTTTGATATTTCACTCGCCATTCCCACACCGGGAAGAGTTTGAAGCATTTTAAATAAATCTACTTCGCCGGTTAAACTCGGAAGCTTGCTTAAAACATTCTGTGAGACATCTATTGTTGAAACGTTTGTTGCGTTTTCCTGTTTTTGCCCTGTAACTACGACTTCTTTAAGCTTTATGGTTTCAGGCTCCAATCCTATACCATAGACAAGTTTTTCTCTTTTGTAAGTTAGCTTAACTTCTCTAATCGTCGTTTTATATCCTACTTGCCTGAAGATTAAAAAGAAGTCGCCTTCAGGTAGTTTTGGATATATGTAATAGCCATACCTGTTTGTTGCAACACCGGCCAAAGGAGGAAGAATGGTTGATATGCTGTCTTGGTAAAGAAGAATATTTGTTCCAATTAAAACTTCGCCGGTAGTTTTATCTGTTACAAAACCGTAAATGCTGTTTTCGTTTTTTTGTGCATAAAGATTAAAATGATTTATGAACAAAACAACTATTGCAATTTTAAGTATAATTTTTTTCAATATGCGGCCAGGCTGTAAAATTCTTTAAGTTATTGCTTTGGTCATTCTGCTTTTTATAAATATCTAGAAAATTAAAGTTATAAGCAAAAATATTTCGATATTTCTGAACTTACATTTATATAATTTCTTATTCTTTAGGGCTTAGATAAAAGGTAGTAATTAATTCCGTGTCTGATTCGTTCTTTAAAAAGAAGAATTAATCAAGATGGTGCTTTTTACACTTGATGTTTTTGATGCGAATATCGGTTTTATTAGCTCAAAATTATTGACTTAAATCAAGTTCATTCATACTATTCCGGAGTGAAATTGGGCCAAATAATATTTGCCAAAATCTGTTTTATTTAACTGCTTAAGAGGCAGGTCAGTTCTCTCAGTATTCTATTACCCGGATTCGTTAAGGACTTTTATCTTTTATCTTGACCCTTGCATAATGCGACTTCGTTTATTTATTTGTAAATTTGCACACATATAAACAATATTCTAATTAATCCCTATTTATTAATAAAAGTAATTAAATGAGTAAAAAGTTTGTTATTATTGATGCGATGGCGCTTGCCTATAAAGCCTATTTTGCATTTATAAACCGTCCTTTAATAACCTCTAAAGGTGAACCTACATCAGCAGTTTACGGTTTCTTAAATCAGCTGATAAAAATACTTGAAGATACTAAACCGGATTACCTTGCAGTTGCTTTCGATTCGTACGGGAAAACATTCCGCCATGAACAATATAAAGGATACAAAGCTTCACGTTCTGCTATGCCTGACGATATGAAACCTCAGATAGAAACGATAAAAGATATTATTGATGCTCTCAATATTCCAATATATATACTTCCGAAATATGAAGCGGATGATATTATCGGTACTGCTGTTTGCATGGCTGAAAAGCATGGACTTGAATCTTATGTAATTACACCGGATAAAGATTTTAACCAGCTAGTGACCGATAAAGTAAAATTAATAAGACCCGGAAAAACCGCTGAAGAAATAGTTACTTATGATGTTGAAAAGGTTAAAGAAGAATTTGGTTTCGAACCGAACCAGATGATTGATTATCTGGCTTTGATTGGTGATAAATCTGATGATATTCCGGGGATTGACGGGATTGGTCCTAAAACTGCAATTCCGCTTATTCAGCAATATGGTTCGATTGAAGGAATTTATGAACATATAGATGAAATCTCCAAAGCAGCTTTAAAAAATAAATTGGTTGCCGGTAAAGATGATGCTGTCCTCTCCAAACTTCTTGCAACAATAAATTGTGAAGTTCCTCTCGAATTTGATTTCGAAGCTGCAAAATTAAAAAAACCGAATTTTGATAAGCTGCGTGACCTTTTCCTCAGGCTGGAATTTAAAAGCCAGTACAGCAGACTCTTAACTATTTACGGCATGTGGAGTAAACAGGAAAATATTGAAGAAGAAATTGTGAGTGAAATTTCAACTTATAATGAAAAGAAGGCACATTATAAATTAATAACAACTGCTGAAGAAGCAGAAGTGTTAGCAAAAACAATTAGCAAAGAGTCTCTCTTTGTATTCGATACTGAAACAGATGATTTAAATAGTTATAAATTGAATATAGCCGGAGCTTCCTTTTCAACAAAAGAGAATGAAGGTTATTATGTGGCCATAAATCCATATACACATGAAGGCGGGAAATTTAAACAGAATTTAAAGGACCGGCTTCCTATTAATGATTTTGTAAAGATATTTAAGCCTGTTTTTGAAAATAAAGAAATTAAGAAAGTCTGCCAGAATGGGAAATTTGATATAGCTGTGCTCCGGAATTACGGAATCGAACTTAAGAATTTCTATTTTGATACAATGCTTGCCAGCTACTGCATTGACCCTGATCAAAAACATGGTATGGACGAACTTTCACAGAAATATCTGAATTATAAACCTATCCCTATTTCTGATTTAATAGGAGAGAAAAAAGATCCATCAAAAATATTCGATGTTGATCTTAATTCTATTTCTAATTATGCAAGTGAAGATGCAGATATTACTTTCCGGTTATATAATAAATTAAAAAAAGAACTGGAGAAAGAAAATCTAACTAAACTGGCTTATGAAGTTGAATTCCCTCTTGTTCCTGTTCTCGAAGACATGGAAAGAGAAGGAATAAAAATAGATGTAGAAGCATTAAACGCATTAAGTAATGATCTTCAAACAGCAATGGAAAATTACACCAGGCAAATTTATGAATGCTGTGATGAAGAATTCAATATTAATTCTCCAAAACAATTACAGGAAATTCTTTTTAAAAAACTCGGTTTAAGGAAAGGGAAAAAAACTAAAACAGGTTTTTCAACCGATGCAAGATCGCTTGAAAGTATAAGAGGTGAACATGAAGTAGTCGGGATGATCCTGGATTTCAGACAGGTCTCCAAGTTAAAATCAACATATTCAGATGCCCTTCCTAATCTAATTGAACCTTCAACAGGAAGGATACATACAAGCTTTAATCAAACGGTTGCTTCAACAGGCAGATTATCAAGCAACGACCCGAATCTCCAGAACATACCAATTAGAACTGATTTGGGAAAAGAAATAAGAAAAGCATTCGTACCGCGTAATAAAGACTATGTTATCTTAAGCGCCGATTACAGCCAGATTGAATTAAGAATTATGGCAAGCATTTCAAGCGATCCAGGTTTAACAAAAGCTTTTAAAAATAAAGAAGATATTCACCGGAGCACAGCAGCATTAGTATTTATGGTCGACCCTGAAGATGTAACTCCTGATATGAGAAGGAAAGCTAAAGAAGTGAATTTCGGAATTCTCTATGGTATCGGCCCATTCGGTTTAAAAACCAGGTTAGGGGTAACTCAAACTCACGCCAAAGAAATTATAGATACTTATTTTAATTCTTTTAAGAATGTGAAAAATTTTATGGAAGAATCAGTTATGATGGCAAAGGAAAAAGGATACGCAGAGACTTTAATGGGCAGAAGAAGATTTTTACGAAACATAAACAGCAGCAACCGGGTTGTCAGACAATTTGAAGAACGTGTTGCAATAAACATGAGAGTCCAGGGTTCCGCCGCAGATATGATAAAGCTGGCAATGATAAATATTTATAATGAATTGAATAAAAGAAAAACAAGAACTAAAATGGTCCTCCAGGTTCATGATGAACTTGTATTCGATGTACATAAAGATGAAGTTGATGCTCTCCGTCCTTTAATTAAAGAATTGATGGAAAATGCATTGCCGTTAAATGTTCCGGTTGAAGTCGATACAGGAGTCGGTGATAACTGGCTGGATGCACACTAAAATAATTTCGGATTTTAGATTTCGAATTACGGATTTTTGGACCTGAAGGATTGTTTATTGCAGTATTTTTAAGTTGAATTAACCGTACAGCAATAAATCGAAAAAACAATAAAACACAGATGATCAACAATGTAAACAAAATCCTCTGCATTAAGCCCCGCGGGATCGGAGATATTGTCCTTTCTACAATTGTTTTAGATAATCTGAAAGCTCACTTCCCTTCCGTAAAAATAGATTATCTTACAGAACGATTTGCGAAATCAGCAGTTGAAAATAATCCTCTCGTAAATAAAGTAATTACGATCGATAAAAAAGAATTCCCTCTTAAAGCCGCATTAAAAATCCGTAAAGAAAAATATGATATGATTCTTGATTTATGGTCAAATCCCAGAAGTGCACAGATAACTTTCTTATCAGGAGTGAAATACAGAGTCGGTTTTGCATACCGTGGGAGAAAATATGCATATAATTTACTTGCTACTTCGAGTAAAGGAGAACATCATTCCGCAGAGCATAATCTTGAATTGCTGAAAGCCATCGATGTTCCTATAATTTCAAAAAGAATTCATTACTATATTAATGAAAAGGATGATCTTGTTGCCAAAGATTTTATAACTGAGAATTTCAATCATAGTAAAACAATTATAGGAATCATTCCTTCCGGCGGATGGCCATCCAAAAGATGTGATGCATCCAAATGGGTTGAAATTGGAAAGGCAGTTAATGAAAAATATAATTCAAATATATTAATTATCTGGGGACCGGGTGATGAAAATGATTCAAAATATATAAAAGAAAATTTGCCCGGTTCAGTTTTAGCTCCAAAAACAACAGTATCCGAAATGAGCGGTTACATAAAAAACTGCAGTATAATTTTAACAAATGATTCCGGACCAATGCATATTGCAGCAGCATTAAATATTCCGACACTGGGAATTTTCGGTCCGACTAATCCCAAAGCACATGGTCCCTATTCCGAAAATTCGACTTATGTTATAAAGGAAGATTTGTTTTGTATAATCTGCAATTTATTAGAATGTCCTTACAACCATGAATGTATGCTGCAGCTTCCAATTGATAGTGTATTAAATAAAATAGAGAAAATCAGAAGCTATTTATTAACAAAAAATGCATAAACCTGTATTCAAAATATCAATAACAATTTTTTCTATCCTGGTTATCAGCATTCCGCTGACTTTTATAATGAATATAATATTAAATCCGTTTTGGCTCTGGTTTGAAAATAGCTTCGGCATTGAAGCTTCAGGACATTCCGGTCCCGCAGATTGGACTTTTGAAGTTAGTTACTTCTTTTTTATTGCCATTTTTATTCTTGTGTTCTGGTTTAGATTTAAGAATAAATTAAAAAAACAACCATGAAAAGAAAATACTACTTCCCTTTTCTTTTGATATTAGTTTTTACATCTCCTTTGTCAAATAACAGCCTTTCAATTTGTAAACCGGCTGATGTAAATACATTTAAGCAGGAAAATAAATCTCAAGCTGATGATTCAGCAGATGTTGGTTTTGGGTTTGCAGATAGTTCCGGACGATATTTGCTGGCATCTGAAATAAACCCGCATTCGAGAAACTCTTACTATGCTGTAATATCTTCAGAGAAAATCTTTAAACTGGATTTTATTGAAGAGCGTAAGGAAAAGAAAGAAAGCACTGGCAGACAAACCGCGGGAAATTTTAATAATTTGGGTAGATTTCTTTTTCAGTCCCCTTATATAAAACTCAACCCCGGCAAGACATACCTGATTGCCAATTCTAATTATCTCTCTCAGCATTCCCGTTTATCAATTGAACCTGTTCCATATGTACCTTTAACTTCAGAATATATAGAGCAAATTGAAAATGCAAAATGTACAAGAATAAAATCAAGCTGGCAGATGGGGAAAATTGATGATGGAATAATTATAGCTTTAGTTTTATTTCAACCTAGAAAAGATACTGCTTTGGCAAGTCTTGTTCTAATGAAAAATAACTTATCTGTTTTTGAAGATTATCCCGGTAATTTAAAGGATGAATATTCCGTTTGGAGAGTGGATGATGGCGGAGAAATCAGCCCTCAATCGATAAACGTTATTGCCTTATTTTATTCACAGGATGGATATCAAATTGCCCGGACATGGGCTGGTGAAGAAGGAGAAAACTCAGTATTCCTGGTTCAAAAAGGAAATGTTTTTAAACCTGTTATAGAATATTATAGGTATTTGGTGGCAGAGTGAAAATATTCTGAATGTTATTGAATTATTGAATATCAGTTTAAGAGTTTATAGTATTTTAAGAAAGCTAAACTTAGATCTTTTTTGATTTATTCAACAAGTAAACTATCTAAGGTATTAAATTTTCTCTTTTATTTCTTGCCAACTTGTTTCTTCAAACCATTTTGGAATAACTCTAATTAAGTCTGTTTTTTCCTTAGAACTCCAATGTTGAATATTAGATATTGCTGGACGAGCTTGTTGAAATAGTTCATTTGCATTTTTATGTATAATAATTATTTTTCTTCCACGTTTACCATACAACCAATTTATTAACCTAGAATTAATCCCCTTATCACTAAAGCTGTAACCACTAATTATTATACGATCACACATATTCAAATTCTTTGCAAATAAAAATTGTAAATCAAAGTTTATACCTTTTTTATATTCATTTAATTTATTAAAACTCCCAAGGTTTATGACTGGATGAAAAAATTCACGTTGAGGTTGAAGATAAATACATACTTTTTTTTCATATGGATCAGCAGTATCAAAATTTACCCAATTAATTGAACCATGTAATTTAAATAGATTAATTCTCTCATTAAATGAATTGGAATCACAAATTCTAACATTGTTATCTCTTAAAACAAAACCGTCTGAAAAATTGATATTATTTCCTGTCAGGTATTGTTCTACTAATGTATCATGATTTAATGTAAAAATGAAAACCTCAGAATATTCTTTATCATCATTTAAATCGTTAAGAGAAATAAATTGTCTTAAAGTTTTTGGTTTTTTATTTAAATAAAAAGCTATTAAATCTTTTATATAATTTTTTGCTTCTTTCATTAAATCTATTAATCTAAGAGGAGCATAATTTTCCTCTATCGGTTCAAAAAGGTAAGAATGAACTTTAAACAAATAATCACTAAAATATGTTACAATTGGATTCTCATATTCCATGTTCTCATCAGTATGCATAGAATCAACCATATAATAGTAATCTTCATAATTAATCATTCTATTTCACTACTGTCCAAGATACGATAGAGTAAAAATCTGTAACTATATAATAAATAAAGTGTTATAAGGAAAAATAGTCATAAACGATTTGAAATAAAAAAGAACTAATTTTCGCTCCGTTTGATTAAACAACCGGAGCATATATGAATTTAGGGCAAACAATTTTCAGTCAATTGATGGAACATTTACCTCAACATAAATTCAATCAATGTGTAAAACGATATAAAGGTAACTATAAAATAAAATCTTTTAGTTGTTGGGATCAGTTCCTCTGCATGAGTTTTGCACAACTTACTTATCGTGAATCTCTTAGAGATATTGAAACTTGTTTAAGAGCAATGCAAGGAAAACTTTATCATATGGGAATAAAAAGCAAAGTATCAAAAAGTACATTAGCATATGCAAACGAAAAAAGAGACTGGCATATATATGCTGACTTTGCTCAAATACTTATTGCCCAAGCAAGAGAACTATATGCCACCGAAGACTTTGAGAAAGAACTTAATGAAACTGTTTATGCATTGGACTCCACGACCATAGATTTATGCTTATCATTATTTCCTTGGGCTAAATTCAGAAAGCATAAAGGAGGTATAAAACTTCATACATTGTTAGATGTGCAAACAAGCATTCCAACCTTTATTTATATGACTCCGGCAGTGATTCACGATGTAAATATTCTTGATATACTTATTCCTGAAGCTGGAGCTTTTTATGTTATGGATAGAGGTTATGTTGATTTTGCTCGGCTATATTCATTGCACTTGAACAATTCAATTATTAATTTGATAGTTAACTTCATATCCATCACAATAGTTTCTAAAAACATTTGCACCAGTTAAAATTTTATCTGTAAGCTCTTCCGTACTATACATTTCCGAGGGTATTGAAACTCCTGCCCCAAATAAAAATGCAATATTCATTTTAAAACCACTTCTATTAAACTCAATTATCTTTAAATAACCTTATATACTCATTAAACTCAAACTCTCTATTTCTTGAATAACCAGTTCTTTCATTCAATATTTTTAATCTTTCAAAATCGGCTGCTAAGGAATTTGCCGTTGGCAAAGATACTTTTAATTCTTCCTGGATATCCTGTACAGTAATTATTGGTTTTTTGAATAGATATTTCAGAAGTTTTTTTGCATTCGGTAATTTCTTTCCAAGAGATATTATTTTCTTTTCTTCTATTTCTTCTTTCAGTTTTAAAATCAATTTGAATGTTTTTACTCCTTTATCGCTTGTTTCAATTACTCCGGCCAGGAAAAATTTAATCCATTGCGCTAGTTCATTTTTCAGTCTTACATTATTAATGTTATCGTAATATAAAGTTCTATGTCTTTCAAAAAAATCTGACAGGTATAATGATGGTTTTGTTAACACTCCTGAGCCAACAAGGTATAAAGTTATGAGCAATCTCCCTATCCTTCCGTTTCCATCCAGGAAGGGGTGAATAGTTTCGAACTGGTAATGTGCAATTGCCGCTCTTATAAGTATAGGTACATCGATCTCATTGTTGTGAAGAAAATTTTCAAAGTCTCCCATAAATTCATTTATTTCTGTATAAACCGGAGGGACAAAAATTGCATCATTAATTGTTGCGCCTCCTATCCAGTTCTGGCTTGTTCTGAACTCACCCGGATTTTTATGCTCACCTCTTACCCCCTGCATTAATACTTTATGAGCTTCTTTCAGTAGTCTTGTTGAAATCGGCAGAGCTTTAAGTCTCTCAATTGAAGAATTCATTGCATCGATGTAATTTCTAACTTCCTGCCAGTCATCCCGTCTTTCAGGTGCTATTTGTGATTCTTTTTTTACGGCCTCTTCAATTTTAGTTTGTGTTCCTTCAATTCTGCTCGATTTAGTTGCTTCCTTTACTACATGCATTTCGATAAAAATATTAGTATCAGGAATATGCTGAGAAAACGCATCAAGTGCGCCCAATTTCCTGTTGGCTTCAGACAAAAGAGTATTGATTTTAACATCTTCCCATGTCCAGGAACAATTGATTTTTATGGGAGAGAAACTTTTGTAATGCTGTTGTTTTAGATATTTGCCTGAAACGAAATCTTCTATTTTCATCTATTCTCGATGTTTTCCTTTAATTATAAAAAATTATAATTAAACATAATCAATTTCCCTTAATTATAAAAAATTATAATTAAACTTGTTTATTATCCTCAATTATCAGAAATTATAATCAATGTACTGTTTGTAGAGAGGAGACATTCCTCGTCTCTACACTGTACGGAACTACCCTTTAATGACGCCTAAGGGTTTCAACTTTGCCACCTTCTTAGTAATCCCTTCTTCATGCATAACATTCACAACATCTGAAACATCTTTATATGCTCCCGGCATTTCTTCAGCAATGGTTTTATAACCTTTTGCCTGGATTATTACTCCCTGCTTTTTCAATTCTTCGACAAGGTTTCTTCCTTTTGCTTCCATCAACGCTTTGTGCCTGCTTAAATTCCTTCCGGCACCATGGCATGAACTGCCGAATGTTTCTTCCATTGCTTTATCAGTCCCTACTGCAACGTATGAATATCTCCCCATATCGCCTGGAATTAAAACAGGCTGGCCGACTTCTCTATACTTTGCAGGAATCATTTTACTGCCCGGAGGAAAAGCTCTTGTTGCACCTTTACGGTGGACGCATACTTTTTTCATTTCACCATCAATATTATGTTCTTCAATTTTTGCAATATTATGACAGACATCATAAACAAGCTTAAAGCCTAGTTCTGATTCAGTCATTTTCAAAGTATCCATAAAACTTTTCTTTGCATGGTGCATTATTACCTGGCGATTATTCCAAGCAAAATTTGCTGCAGCCTGCATTGCTGATAAATACTCTCTCCCTTCGTTCGAATTTATCGGAGCACAAGCCAATTGTCTATCAGGTAATGAATAATCATATTTTTTACTTTCCCTGACCAAAATTTTTAAATAATCATCGCAAACCTGGTAACCGAGTCCCCTGGAACCAGTATGAATTTGAACTACAATCTGTCCTTGAATTAATCCAAAAACATCAGCAACTTTTTCATTATAAATCTCATCAACTACATCTATCTCTAAAAAATGATTTCCTGAACCAAGAGTTCCTACCTGGTCCATTCCCCTTTCAATAGCCCTTTCACTTACAGAATCTGAATCAGCGTTTTTTAATGTACCGCTTTCTTCAGTAAATTCTATATCTGAAGGAAGTCCGAGATCGTGCTCCAAAGCCCAGGCAGAACCCTGTGTTAGAACTTTTTTCATATCTTTTGAAGAAAGTCTTTTAATAGCACCGCTTGCTCCAACACCGGTAGGAATATTATTAAATAAATTATTTATTAAACTTCCGATTTTATTTTCAATTGATTTGTACTCTAATGAAGTTACTGCAAGTCTTACTCCGCAGTTTATATCATAACCAACACCACCCGGAGAAATTACTCCTTCTTCTATATCTGTAGCCGCAACACCGCCAATCGGGAAACCATATCCCCAATGAATATCCGGCATAGCAAGACTATATTTCTGAATTCCGGGAAGATGTGCGACATTTATAACCTGCTTTAATGCTTCATCATTGGATAAATTTTTCTCAATCATTTTTCTTGAGATGTAAATTCTTCCCGATACATTCATATCGCCGGATTTTGGAATCTCCCAAAGGTTATTTCTTACTCTGTTTAATTCAATTCCATTGATTATCATACCAATTTCCGTTTTTACTCTTGAACCTCCCTCTCATATATCAAAAATAATTCTGGTGAAATATTCATTGTTCACCTTCTTTATTTCCATTTGATGAAAAGTTACCGCTTTAATCTCAACTTTTAGCTGATGTCTCTTATCGTTATAACTTTCTCCCGTTACAATTGCTTTTAATTTAAGTTTATCGTTCTTTTTTTGAATTTCAATTTTATTGATCCCAGACATAATCCATTTCCTGGTCAAGAATAAATAATTCAGTTCATCTAAAAAATGAACAAGCAGTTCCTCATACGAGATTTCATATATATTTATCTCCTGTTGATCAAATAAATTTATTTTATCTTTTTCAATTACACTTTCCCGCCATGCAAAAGCTGAAGCAGTAAAAAGTTCTTCAATTGTATCACCTTTAACTTCTACTGCAATATCAGCAGTATGATCGATAAAATTGTACTTCCAGGACATGCTGATTTTTATTATTTAGATTTAACACTAATATTAAACTAATAAGAATTTTTTTAAAATGTAGATTCACATCTTAATTTCATATTCAAGCTCAAGTTCAAGTATCATTGCACTTGCTCTTGAACTTAATCCTGAACTTGAACTTACGCATATAATTTACATCCAACTTCTTTATATTTACTACTTCAAATTAATTTTCTAATTCTATTAAATGAAAAACTTACCTGAGCACAAAAAAGGACTATTGGCAGTTTTAGCAGCAGCAATGTTGTGGAGCACCGGCGGCCTGTTTATTAAGCTGGTTACTTTAGATGCAATGCAGATTTCTTTTTTCAGATGTGTTTGGGCCGCTATTGTTTTTGCCGTGATTTTCAGGAAACAAGTTTTTTATGCTAACCTGTTTACAATCATAAATGCAATTTCTTATGCTGCAGTACTGATTTTATTTGTAGTTTCCAACAAATTAACGACTGCTGCAAATGCAATCTTTCTTCAGTATACTGCACCGATTTATGTCCTAATCTTTGAACCTTTAATAAATAAAACTAATTATGAAAAAATTAATATTATAACTATAATTATTTGTTTCCTGGGTATGCTATTGTTCTTCATAGGAGAAATTTCTCCGGGAGATATGCTGGGTAATATTACAGCTCTTCTATCGGGAATTGCTTTTGCAGCATTCATGCTGGGAATGAGAAAAAATAAAAAAGAGTACCAGTTTAGCGCAATTTTTTATGGTAATATCCTGGTTTTTCTATTTTGCACACCATATATGTTCGATATGAAGGAGTTGTCTTTAAATAATTTTTTGATGGTTTCGTATCTTGGAATTTTTCAAATCGGTGTTGCATATATAATATTCAGCTACGGGCTAAAAAGAGTTCTCGCTATTGAAGCTTCACTGCTTTCTATGATTGAACCTGTTCTCAATCCTGTGTGGGTCTTCTTAGGTTATGGAGAAATTCCATCTTTTATGGCAATGATCGGCGGAATAATTATAATAACTGCAATTATGGCAAGGACATTTGTTTTAGAATCACCGATTATAAAAGGAAGATTGAAAAATAATTTTTAGTAAGGTAAAAATGACGGAATATCTGAATTCAAATTTTAATTTAAATTCTGAAAAATCAATTGATCTATTAGATGAACTGCCACTCTGGTCTGCTCCTTTCGGATTAAAACTGCTGGATAAGATAAATTTTAAAAAAAGAATTACAGCTGTCGATATTGGTTTTGGAACAGGTTTTCCGCTCACAGAATTGGCAATGAGACTTGGAAATTCTTGTAAGGTTTTTGGAATAGATCCATGGAAGGCAGCAATCGGAAGAACAAATAAAAAGATAAGGTTTTATGGAATAAAAAATATTGAAATCATTGAAGGTTCTGCAGAAAATATTCCGATGGATAATAACTCTGTTGATTTAATTGTAAGTAATAATGGCTTAAACAATGTTAATAATCTGGAACAAGCTATAACCGAATGTTCCAGAATTATTATAAACAAAGGACAATTTATCCAGACTATTAATTTAGATTCAACAATGATTGAATTCTATGAAATATTTGAATCGCTGTTGTCCGAATTAAATATGGAATCTGAACTTCAAAAAATGAAAATGCATATTTATAAAAAACGAAAACCACTCCATGAATTTCTAGAAAAGATTGAGAAGAAAGGATTCGTTATTAAAGACGTTGAACAAAATAAATTTGATTATAAATTTTTAGATGGCACAACAATGCTTAACCATTATTTTATAAGATTAGCATTTTTTGATGAATGGAAAAAGATTATACCAGTTGAGAGACAATCTCAAATTTTTTATGAAATAGAATTGAGAATGAATAGTAAAGCTGAAACAGATGGTTTATTTATACTTTCTGTCCCCTTTGCAGTAATCGACGCGGAAAAGAATTAATATAGTTTAGTCTCACTTATTAAACTTCATCCTGTAGTTAACCTTAATCCGTCCCCGGGATATTTCTGTAAGTTTATCTTTAATATCTTCATAATTTTTATAATCAGAAATCAGCACACCTTCAATATGATCATATTCATGCAGAATAGTTCTGGCAGTAGTTCCGATAAAAGTTTTCTCCTGCTCTATAAAATCTTCATCATAATATTTAATTGTAACCATTATATTCCTCTCGATTTCAAGAGCTAATCCCGGTAAACTCAAGCAGCCTTCATTTTCAATCCATAGCTTTCCGGATGTTTCAATAATTTTAGGATTTATAAAAACCTCTTTGATACCTGTATCCCCAATAAACATTTCCTTTTCCTTAATATCACTATGGTCGTAAACCTGAACTGTATCAACAATAAATAATCTTACTGGTCTGCCTACCTGAGGAGCAGCTAGTCCTGCACCATTTGCTGCATACAGAGTCTTCCACATATCTTTTATTAGTTTATCTACCCAGGGCAGACGAGATGCAATATTATTACATTTTTGTTTTAATATAGGATTTCCGTATGCTATTACAGGTAAAATCATAACTTATCTTTATAAATAAATTAATAGTTCTTAGACTACTATAAAATTTAGATACTTATATTAATCAACAATAATTATCTTTGCGGCCCAATCCCTGGAAGATGGATTTTTTCCATCGGGAAACTCCGGTATCTTAAGTGAACCTTCATTATCAGATTTGATTTTAATTTTCTTATCCCATTCACCATTGATATTATTATACCACTGAAAATAATATTCAGTATTCAATTTAAAGTTTTTCAATACCGGAACAACCGATTTATTTTCAAAATAAAGTAATGCAAAATCTTTTTGAGGAGTTCTCATCATATATGACCATCCGTCCAAACCTTCTTCAGGACTTCCGGGAGCTTTTGAAGGCTGAATATCTTCTCTTGCAAGTGTAAGATCCTGGTATTTTTTCCCTTCCGATAAAATAAACCTATCCAGATATTTCATATAATTTGCAGATTCATATTTGAAAGCATCCCAGACATGCGGCCGCATTCCCGCAGGTTCACCGGTTGTGGTCATATCATATGCAGCAGTTCCGTGAACATGCCCGGATAATCCACCGGATAAAACTGAACCGTACATTTGTGCGCGTGAAAAATAATTATCCCGTTTTGAGTTTGCAGGTGGACGTTCACCGCCAGGCATGTTAATTTCATGGTCCCACCCTGTATAGTACGGTTCAAAATTAATAGCAGGATAAGGAGGTTTAAGGTTGAATAATGTTTTTAATGCATATGAAACTCTATGATCCCTGGGTTTATTCCCTACACTCTGCATAGTCAGCCAGGGGCAATCATTTCCATGACCAAACTGCAGATAAGTTGAATTATTTATAAGAGTTGTTACCGGTTGTCCAAACGGCATTGGGCCATACTTCTTTTAAATGATATTTTAAAGCTTCATTAAACTCATCTGCCGTTAAGCTGTATTCTTTGGGAATCCAATCAAGGTGTATTTCACTATAAATAAAATTATATGCTCCATATCTTGAAGCCAAATATTGTACAAATCTTGAATAAGATTCATTAAAATTGAAGTAAGCTTTCCATGTGGGACACATATCTCTGCGAACTGTTTCAAGCAACGGCACAAATCCCTGGTCGGAAAGATACTGCATTTTTTTATCAAGGCTTTTAAAGTATTCCGGATTGATATGATTAAAATCAGCAACACCCGGGTGCTCTTTTGACATCGCAAATGATTTGTTTCCATATTCATCGCACATATCTTTTGCAGTCAGTTTACCGTCTTTTGTAAAATATCCGAATTTTTCCCAGGCATTCCTAACATATATTCCATTTGAATCGGCATATGTGGATGCGTTATAATCCGCTTCCCAATTCGGAAAACAGGAAATCATACTTACGGAATTAAAACCCTGTCTTTTTCTATACATTACAGCATCTTCAAACCCCATTCCCGGTGCGGGTACATAATTTTCAGAAACAGGGGCATTTCTAAATGGTAAACGCCATGTTGAACCAGCTAACCATGTACCCCCTACTATAAAAAACGGAGTTCCATCAGCATATTGCAAAGCATGTCCATTTGGAGTAGCATGAATAAATCCATGTCTATTTGGATTTTGTTCGATCTCTTTTTCTGTCCAGCTTACAGCAGTAAATTCCCCGGACTGATTATTCAAACCTTTATCATCAAGTTGATTCGAACCGCTTTTCCATTCCCATTTCCCCGGTTTTGTTGCAACCACCCTGATTACAAAATTATTCTCACCATTCCAAAATCCATATACACGTTTGTCAAAATCAGGTCCCTTTAGTTCAATCCAGCAGTCAATATCTGCATAATAATTATCATAATTTTTTTCAGCCTTCAAAATAATTTCTTTCATCTCCCATACATGAATCTTATAAGAATTTTCAGCTTTACTATAATTCGAGAAGAAACCGCTGATTAAAATTATGAATAAGAAGAATGGAAATCTTAAGAATACTTGCATTATAAATTCCCTTATATTTAATTACTTATTTCTTTATTTAACTATATGTTACTATATTATACCTTATTTATTACTTTGTATAAATTGTGACTCCTATTTACACACAATCTACTCAACTATAAATTTTTGTTGTAATCTAATGTCTTGTGAAGAACTTCCTATCTGGATTTCAAATTCTCCGGGTTCCACCTTAAATTTATTTGTTCTAATATCATAAAATGATAATTCAGATACCGGTATTTGAAATGATAATGTTTTTTTCTCATTTGGTTCAAGTGTTATTCTTTCAAATCTTTTTAACTTCTTAATAGGAACTTTTACCGGGGCTTTGATATCATGAACATAAACCTGGGCTACTTCATCTCCTTTATATTTCCCTGTATTTTGGATAGCAAATTGAACTTCAATTTCACCATTTTTATCTATTTTATCTGAACTCAATTTTAAATTGGAATATTTAAATGTGGTATATGAGAGTCCAAATCCAAATGGATACAGCACGGGTTTCTCAAAATACATATAAGTTCTGGGGTAATTGATTATATCATAATTCCAGAAAGGCGGAAGTTCATCTGTTGAAGCATAAAATGTTTCCGGTAATTTCCCACCAGGATTAACATCACCAAAAAGTACATCGGCAATTGCAGTTCCTGATAATTCACCGGCATACCAGGCTTCCACTATTCCTTTTGCATATTTTTCGGCTCCTGCAAGTGCTAAAGGACCATTATTCACCAGGACAATAACAATATTCGGATTTACCTCAGCAACTTGTTTAACCAGTTCTCTCTGAACTTCAGGTAATTCAATTTTAGTTCTGTCGTGTTCTTCCGCAGATAAACCGGGAGATGTTCCAAGAACCAGGATAACGAGATCGTTTTTCTTGGCTACTTTTTTTGCTTCTTCAAAATCCTTTTGGCCCAAATCCCAGGTTAACCTGGCAGTTGCTCCAAGACTGTTATCAAAATATTCAAATTTAATATTGTATTCCTTTTCGGCTAATAAATCTACTTTAGCAGTATTAGGCTTTTCTCCGTGATCCGTCCAATCATTAAAAAGCAATTTATTATCTAAATATAACCGTGCTCCGTCATCGGTTCTTGTTCCAATTTCATGAATATTTTCAGGAGGTATTATTTTTCCTGTCCATTTGACAGAGAATTGATCAATATTTACTCCGGGTCCAGGAGAACCGGCCCCCCATGAAAAATCAATTGCTGAATCAATACGTATTAAAACAGGAGAACCGGTTAAATTCATGTTATTAAAATATTCTCCCTTCATGCCTGTTTTACCGGAATGATCAATCTCCCCAAAATATTTTGCATCTATAGGTCTTTGAATTCCACCGCCCAAATCAGAACCTTTTGTATATACTACCTTAATACCATATCCAGCAGCCTTGCTTTTTATTCCATCCAATGGGCTGACTGTAATATTCGGCCATCCACTGTAAATACCCAATTCTATTTCTTTGGCATTTGGTCCTATAACAGCAATTGATTTAACTTTATCTTTTTTGATAGGTAATATTCCGTCATTTTTTAACAGGACCATAGATTCCTGTGCCGTTTTAAGAGCTAAAGCTCTATGCTCTTTACTGTCTAATGTTTTCTTTGAAATTGAACTATACGGTACTTCATCAGGAGGATCAAACTCTCCCAATTTAAATCTTGCTGAGAGAACTCTCTTAAGGGAACGATCAAGATCTTTTTCACATAACAATCCGAGCTTGAGTGCTTCATGTAAATAATTTCGATAATATTCACCGCAATTTAAATCGCATCCTGCAAGAATACCTCTGGCAGCAGCTTCAGCACCTGTTTTCAAGAAATGATGCCCTGTAACCATATCATGAATTGCACCGCAATCTGAAACAACATAACCTTTAAACCCCCATTGATTTCGTAAAAGATCATTTAATAGAAAGTAATTGCCGCAGCAGGGTACTCCATTTAAAGAATTATAAGCTCCCATAATGGAATATGCTTTTCCTTCAACTATTGCATCTTTAAATGCAGGTAAATAATATTCATGCAAACTCCGCATATCAACATCGGAAGAACCGGAATGTCTTCGATCCTCTTCATTATTTGCTATAAAATGTTTTGGAGTAGAAACAGTCTTTAAATAATAAGGATCATCACCCTGCATTCCTTTAACAAAAGCAACAGCCATTTTAGAAAGTAAATAAGGATCTTCGCTATAAGATTCTTCATCTCTTCCCCACCTTGGATCACGCGCAATATTTATAGTAGGACTCCAATATGTTAAACCTTTCCCTTCAGTAACATGTTTGACTCGCGCTTCATCTGAAATAGCATTTGCCTCCTGGTATAATAATTCAGGATCCCAGGTTGCCCCAAGTGCTACTGCTTGTGGAAATGAAGTTACACCGCGATCCAAAATTCCGTGGAGAGCTTCACTCCAATAATTATATCTATGTATACCTAATCTTGGTATAGCATCTGCTTGATTAGAAAGCTGACTAATTTTTTCTTCTACTGTCATTAAATTTATCATATCATTCAATCTTGATTCATAAGAATGAGTTTTAAATACATTAATTATAACAGTTTTAGCTTCCGAATCTTTTCCGACAGCAGATAACTTTAATAAATAATATCCCGGACGTGGGAATGTTACCTCTGTCTTAAGATTTGACGGTTTATTGAATTTCACTTCACTATTCGCCTGGCATGACCATATTACGTTAACACCTTCAGGCAGTACACTACCATCCGACCTTGCGGAATGAGTTTGCTCCCATTTAATTATCTGGTTTTTACCGGCATCAATTTTTACTGATTGGGAATAGAGTGAAGTGAATAAAAAAAGAATAAAAAATATTATAGGTAAAATTCTTTTCGATTTATAATTCATATAAATCTCCCTTTAGTGATGAGAAAAAGATAGTTATAATATAATTATTGATTTTAAATTCTTAGAGTTACAGATTTTCCCTTTAACCCGAATCATAATAAAAGAAATGATTACCCTATTAAAATAAATTTAATTGTATCCGAATTACTATGAAAATAACATATAATTATTATTCCGAAATTCGTCGATTAAAGTTAAAATATTTATCTAAATAAACAAAGACTTGTATAAATTATGAAAATAAATATATTTGCATTATCTGATTCCAGAAAGAAAATTCAAATTAAAAACTTCAATAATCAAATAAGATATTTATAGATGGAAATATCAACAATTCAAGTATCAGGAAATATAATTGAGATTGCATGTTCCGGACCTGTTTCCGGTAAGGGTTTAATGAATTTAATTGATAAAGTTAAAATAATTCTTGAGAAAAAACAGGAAATAAGAAACATTCTTGTAGATCTTACGGGAATTGACGGCAAACTAAATTTTATAGAACACTTTAATATTGGAGAAGACGTAGCTAAAAAATTAAAAGGTTATAAATTAGCTGTTGTAACTAAATCGATAGTTGTTAACAAGGTTGCAGAGAATGTCGCTACAAAAGAAGGTGCCCGCATGTTAATGACATATGATAGAGAGAAAGCCCTTTCCTGGTTCAAGCAATAAATTTTCTCTTTTTTCTTTAATGCTTCTTTTTACCTTGGGCCAAAGATATTACAGTTTAATCACCAATTGCAACAATAAGACAAAGGATAAATAAAATCAAAGCAATTGGAAACATTATTCTTTTTTCCCATATGCTTTTTGACATTAGGTTTCCTACACAGCTTAATCCAAAGAGGCCGGTAAAAAACCATGTGAAAGTCGAGACAAAACCAGATGAATTTATAATAGTAATAAAATTTGCTTTTTCAAGTATTACTATACCGGCAAAAAGAAAAATAAGAGCTGAGATAAAACTTCCAATGCGCAAAGAGAAAGGCAATATTTTGTATTTACCTCCCCATGCTAAGTTTCCAAGTGGTGCTCCAAATGCTAATAGTAATTGAAATATTGACATAATTACAGAAATGATAAGACATATAACTGCAGCAGTTTCTGCGATAGTCTGACTTATTACTATAAAACTCAAGTTAGTATACTCCATCCGTTTAAAAATATGTCCTTTATTATTTAGTTTTGAAATTTTAAATTTAAAATCTTGATTATAAGATTTAATATCTTTTAAGGAATCCTTAATACACACCAGTATAAAGTGCTTACAGGCATAGCTAAATAGATTAACCCTGTAAAAAATATTAAATTTGGTTATTTAAAACCAAAAGAGTTGACAGTTTTAATAATTTGGCTCAAATATTAATTTTAATTTAATTGATTTATTTTTATTAGATAATTATGGAATTAACGAGGTATCAGAATTTAATTGTTTTTTAACGGATTATATCTATACTGTTAAAATTAAAGACGGTATAGCTGTTGAGACAATTCATGGTCCTGGATGTGTTTCGGTAACAGGATATACATCTGAGAATTATCAAAAAGATCCGGAACTTTGGTATCGAATGGTTCACAATAAAGATCGTGAAAAAGTATTGGAACAAGCAAGGCTGGCACTTCTTGGCCGGGAGGTCGGTTCTATTGAGCATAGAATAATACATCGTGACGGTTCTGTAAGGTGGGTTAAAAACCAGGTTGTTGTTACAAAAGATACAAATGGTGTTCCGGTTGCATATGACGGTTTAATTAATGATATAACTGAATTAAAAAAAGCAGAAATTGCTACTAAAATTAAAAACCGTCAGTTGATGCAGGCAGATAAAATGGCATCACTTGGTATTTTAGTCTCTGGTATAGCGCACGAAATAAATAATCCAAATAATTTCATTTTATTAAATGTTCATCTCTTTTCACAAATATGGAAAGACATTACACCCATTCTTGACGAATATTATAGTAAAAACGGAGATTTCGTACTCGCTGGAATGCTTTACAGCAGATCAAAAGAAAAAATTTCCCAGTCCCTGGATGGAATTTTGCAAGGATCTGAAAGAATAAAAAACATAACCAAAAGCTTAACTGAATATGCAAAAGCCGATAGCGGAGATCTTAATGAGCCGGTTAATATTAACAAAGTTGTTGAGATGGCTATCCTTATAACGAACAACCTGATAAAAAAATCAACCGATAATTTTATTGTCGAATATGGTCAGGATATTCCGGCGTTAAAAGGTAATGAGCAGCAGGTTGAACAAGTAATTATTAACTTGATTACTAATGCTTGTCAATCTTTGAGAATAAAAACTGCCTCAATCAAAGTTTCCACATATTATAAACCCGAAGAAAAAGTTGTACAAATAATTGTAGAAGATGAAGGAGTCGGCATTAATGAAAATGATCTTAAATATATCATGGATCCGTTTTTCACTACTAAAAGAAATCTTGGAGGCACAGGATTAGGATTATCGGTTTCGTATAGCATCATTGAAAATCATGGCGGAACTATAACATTAAATAGTGAGGTTGGTAAAGGAACAAAAGTAAATATTTCTTTACCTGTCCCTGAAATATAAAAACCGGAATATTGGAAATGAAAATAATATCAACACCAGTCAACCCTATTTTACTGGTTGACGATGAAGAGCATTTTTTGCTAAGCGCTGAGTTAGCTATTTCCTCCCAGGGTCTAAAAAATATTGAAACCTGTAAGGATAGTGCTAAAGTTATGGATATTCTCACCACAAAAAAATATTCTCTGGTTGTATTAGATTTAATTGTACCCCATCCCTTGGACAGATTTTATATATAATTTAATGTGTACTAAAATTAATTAATTCCTATTTAAATTAAAGTAAACTTCTGCTGGTGTTTTGTATCCTAAAGACTGATGACCTCTCTGGTTGTTGTAAAAATAAAAATAATTTTTTAATCCATCCCTGAGTTCTGAAATTGATTGATAGTCTTTCAAGTAAATATCTTCGTATTTCAAACTTCTCCAGAATCTTTCAATGAAAATATTATCCAATGCTCTGCCTTTTGAATCCATGCTCATTTTGATTTCATTAGCTATAACCTTTTCTGTGTAAAGTTTACTAGTAAACTGGCTGCCTTGATCAGTATTAAATATTTCCGGTTTACCTTGCCTTAAGGCTCTATCTAAAGCTTCTAAACAAAAATATACATCAAGACTATTGGAAAGCTCCCAACTTAATATATATCGACAAACCAATCTATTACCGCAACTAGGTATACAAAGTTTCTGTATATCGGCAGATAGGTAATATCACTTGACCATACTTGATTTTGGAGCGTTACCTTTACATGCTTCAGTAAATATGGATATACTATATGATCCTTCCCGGATTTACTCAAATTCTTTTTAGGGCTAATTGCTTCTATTCCCATGACTTGCATCAACCTGTAGATCCTTTTATGATTATATTTGCTGCCTTGTTTCCTTAATGCATCAGTTATGCGTCTTACTCCAAAAAATGGATACTTTGTATATATTTTATCTATCCGGCTCATTATCTCAAGTTCTTCTTCCGTTATACCTAACGGAGAATAATAATAACTCGAGCGGGGCAAATTTATCAAAGAACATTGTCTCTGGACTGTTAAAAGGAAATTATCAGGTTCTATATATTCTCTTTTTTCTTCAAGTGATAGAATTAAATTTTTTTTTAAGCCACTCCAGTTCTACTTGCTGTTTTCCTATTTGTTTATAAAGCTGGTCTATCAGCTCTGAATTAGCTTCTGTCTTTGGACCTCGTTTGCTATTAAATATCTCTGGTAGACCTTCAAGTACTTCTTTCTTCCAGTTGCCTATTGCATTTGGGTGTACCTTAAACTCTTTTCCCAATTCATTTAGGCTTTTGTATCCTTTTATTGCTTCCAAGGCTACTTTTGCTTTGAATTCATTACTGAAGGTTTTTCTTATTCTTGTCATTTTTGTGGCTCCTTATTTATATATTTATTTTATAAATAGCCACATTAAATTATGCTATTTTTTTGTCCAGTTTTTGGGGTACACTATAGATATCAATATGCAGCATCTCTCCGGATTAGATCTTCTGCCTGCAATACGAAAGCAATTCCCTGATCTCCCTGTAATTATTATTACTGCGGTTAATGATGTTGAAAGCGCAGTATTTTGTATGAAAGAAGGCGCCTTCGATTATCTTGTAAAACCAATTGATAATACACGTCTAGTAACAACAATAAAACGCGGACTTGAACTTGCTGAAATACGAAATGAAAATGAAATGCTTAAGGAATCTTTTTTAAGACAGAACCTGGAAAATCCTGAAGCATTTAGTGAAATTATTACTCACTGCAGTATAATGGAATCTATCTTCAGATATATAGAAGCTATCGGAAAGACAAATTTACCTGTGTTGATTTTGGGTGAAACAGGAACAGGTAAAGAGTTATTTGCAGGAGCAATACATAAAATAAGCGGTCGAAGAGGAGACCTAATCCCTGTTAATGTAGCCGGCGTTGATGATAATCTTTTCTCAGATACGCTTTTCGGACATAAGAAAGGTGCTTTTACCGGTGCTGATATAGAACGAAAAGGATTAATTGAAAAAGCCGAGAATGGGACGTTATTTCTTGATGAAATAGGTGATTTGAGTATCGAATCTCAGGTAAAATTGTTAAGATTATTGCAGGACGGACATTATTATCCCCTTGGCTCAGATATTGCAAAATTATCGGACGCAAGAATTATTGTTGCTACTAATCGCGATATAAAAAATATGCAGGCAAATAATAAGTTCAGGCAGGATCTTTATTACAGGTTAAAATCACACCAGATAAACATCCCTCCTTTAAGAGAGCGTAAAACAGATCTTCCTTATTTAATAGATCATTTTATTATAAAAGCATCAAATCATTTGAATAAAAAAAGACCTACTGTACCGAAAGAACTCTATACTTTACTTAATAATTATCCGTTCCCGGGAAATGTTCGTGAATTAGAGGGAATAATATTTGATTCCATTAGTCAGCATAAATCCGGGATTTTATCACTTGAATCTATAAGGAATAATATTTCCGGCTATAATAATGTTAATAATTATGATGAGAAAACAGATGTTCCGAAAGAGGAAAGTGTATTTATTAATTTTCCCGATAAATTTCCTACAATAAAAGAAACAGAGGATTCTTTAATTCAGGAGGCATTAAAAAGAGCAAACGGAAACCAGACTATTGCTGCAGATCTTTTAGGAATATCAAGAAGGGCTTTAAGTAACAGGCTTCGACGGGCAGATGATAAAAACGACTAATAGTAATTTCTAACAAGTCAAACATATCTATTATTTTATAATTCATTATTTTGTTAATATAACCAATTACATATTGCAAAACATTATATTGTTTTAGGATTATTTTCTTATCTAACAGTCAATGTTAAATTAATGTTAACAAATATCTAAATACCTGCCACATTTTTTCCAGGTGCCACAATCAGTATAAAACCACAACTATTGATAATATAATAATTTACAAATACGACCTTATTTATTTGCACATATTGGTGGCACATGCCTTATATTATAATGTACAATAAATACATAAATTTAATTATTTTGGCATTTATTTAGAATTTCCTTTCTTTGGCATTCTGTTTGTTTATTATTTACCGAATCAATAATCAACTTAAATAAGGAGTATGTTATGAAAAAGTTACAATCGGTTATAATGATCTTACTTTTTTCCGTCCTTGTATTTTCTTCAAATATAAATGCTTGAGGGAAGGAAGTAGTTAAAGAGGAAGTGAGAGCTGAGATGGCTTTTAAAACAATTCCGTCTTCTTTGGAAAGTAATATACCTGGAGTAGTGGAATCATCAATATATAATGCAATTATTGTAAAGAATTATTACCCTGAAGGTAATTATAGTGAAATAATAGATAAGCTAAATGATATATCAAAAGGAAATGCTGATCCTGCTATCAGAGCTAAAGCACATTTGGCTAGTATTTATTTAAATTCAAATAATATTATAACTGTTGAACCTAAACATAATGTATTTGACCATGAGTATATTTTCAGACAAATAACGCAACAGCTTGATAATAAATTCTTGGTAAGCAGCAGATAGAGTAAAAAATGATTTTGCTAAAAAATAATAAATTGACCTCAAAGAGACGCCTGGCTTCAGGCGTCTCTTTTGCATTATGAATAGCTATGAATTATTTTTATTGTGAGTTTATTTTTGATCTTTAAACTGACCACTTGTATTAAAGTTAATTTCAATAGATACATTATTACATAGTCCATGGTTCTGCATGAATATCAAGTTCATCAGACCATTGATACTGTAAATTCTGAATTTCATTCATAATCTCTTCAGGTAAGGCCTCAAGATTATTTTTTGCAAGAAGAAATTCATTAAGATTTTCTATTTTGCTTGTAGAACCAACTGTAGCTTTGACTTCAGGGAAACTATGTGCAAACCTAACACAAAATTTGTCCAGCTTGCAACACCTGATTTTTCAAATATCGGTGCAATTTGCACAGCCCGTTTTTGCAGGTAATCTTTCCATGCAAAACCAGGTATGTCACGAAGTTTATGGACCGGTCCGCCAGCAACAGTACGCATAGCAATTACTGCTGTTTGTCTATCAATAATCTCATCCCAGAGTTCATTTGTAACAAACCGCTGGAGAGGATTTAAATAAAAAATAAATCCTTTGATTATTCCTTGGATATATCCTGCACGCAAAGCTTTTAGCGGAGCATTTGATGTCCAAGGGAATACTTCAACAATGTAATCTTTCACTAAGCCTTCACTTTTTAAATCCTGAAAGACTTTAAAACATTCCCCGCCGTTAGCGAAATCTTTTGCCAGTTCTCCACCCAGGCATAATTGACCTAACTGAATCTCGTTTACTCCCAGAGGTTTTAGATTTTCTTCGATAACTCCTCTTAGTTGATTAACATTTTCCCATCCAATTTTTACTATTAACCGAATCATTGTTGGGTTATTTTTGAATGCTTCTCCGAGTATTTCAAGTGCATCTCCATACATTCTTGAAGTATGAAACCAGACACCGGCTTTCATGGCTGAAATGGCAATTTCAATTCTTTCCTTACGAGAAATTCTATCATCACCAAGTCTTGTCGTTCCGTATATATAAGGAGAAATACTTTCAAAATTATGATTACTGTCGGACATAAATAGCTTTCAATACTTTAATATATGAAACAGCAAAATTTAAGAAATTAGTCATTTGGATAAGCTGCAATTTAATCTAGAATATTAAAATGTAGCTTCGGACCATTATTTCCGTTTTCCAAAGCATAAAAAGATGCATCAATAGCACCAAGAGGACGAATTAGTAAACCTTTTGTTTTACCATCAATCATACGCTGCAATACGGGCTTTGAGATTGTTATGAAGTTTTTACTTCCCTGTTTTACCCCTACCTCAGTATCATAAATCATCTGGGTATTAAAAACATCAGAATAAGATTTTCCCTGCGTTAAATTGTTATATGTTACTTTATCCTGTTCCCACTTGGTGTCACCTCCTAATATTTCGATTACCCTAACTTTTTCAAACTCCATTCCGAAATCCTCACCAAAAGTCTTTATATAATTTCCACCCATTGGTACAGATTGAGTAGTTAATTCCAATAAACCAGCTCCAGCAACTTTTAAATTTTTATATTTTTCAAAGTCCCATCTCAAAATAGCCCATTGATTGGCATTTACTGTTAGTACTCTTGCTTCACCATCTTTTTCCTGAACATGCCAGTTATTAAAGTTCACATCAGGGAAATTAGAATTAATTAAACAATCCTGGGAAACATCAAGATGATTTGAAAAAGTATTTACTTCCGGAATTGGCGGATGATAAGGGACTAGTTCTCCTCTATCCGGACCTGCTTTATTAACATCTACTATATCAGCACGATAATAATCGAGATCAACAAAGTATTCTCCTAATCCATAATCAGTTGCACACAATTGTACATAAACTGAATCGCCCGGATGAGCATCAAACTTTTTTGTAGTCATACTTATAACATGCCAATTAGTTGTATCTGGAATATCAAACTCCATCAAATCAATGTGGAAATCAGTTGTTCTGTTAGTATTAACCATCATATTAAGACGGTGTGGAGCATTATGAATACGTACTTTTGCTTCAACACGCAGCTGGTAATTTGGATCTTTTAATTTACTAAGATCCAAAAATTTTGTCACATCGCGTTTAATTAATGTCCAATAGACATTGTCTTTATCTTTTGTGGCATCAATCAATATTCGGGCAAAGCCATCCTTCTGAACAAAATCCATTTTAGCATAGCCGTCGCCAGTAAAAAAGAACCAGCCTTCAATATTTTTTTTATTACATGAATCTAAAAATTGCGCCTGGTTAATTACGGTTAATAATAGAACCAGAAGAGAAATTTTTAACTTACTAACTATAACCATGAACTTACCCAATTATTAATGAATAGAAGAAATTATATTCAGACTATATAAAATATTTATGAACTCTTTTCTTATCAGAGTATTGATCTTTTAGTTGTACTATTTTTTATACTCCTTCATTTAAAAAGTTTCAAGTCAACTGCTTCCGCCATCATCCTGTGCCCTTTCTCGCTCGGATGTAGATGATCTCCTGAATCAGCGTCAGGCAAGAGATGCAATGGATTTGAAGGATCGCTTAAGGCTGCATCAAGATCAATAACTGCATCGAATCTGCCGCTACTGCGAATCCAATTATTGACTTTTTTCTCTGCTTCTTCACTATTCGGATTATCGTAAAAAGAACCTCCAAATGGAAGTAATGTAGCTCCATATACTAAAATACCTTTAGCATGAGCGCTTTCGATCATCTTTTCATAAGCAGCTATAAGAGCAGTTGCAACTGATGCAGCGGCTTCTGCTGAGTGAACCTGACCTATATCGTTAATTCCTTCAAGGATAATTAACCAGCGTATCTTACTTTGATGAAGCACATCACGTTCAAAGCGGTTTAGAGCGGATGGGCCTAAACAAGCACGAAGCACACAATTTCCACCAATCCCTTCATTCAAAACAGCTACTTCTTTAGTATCATGATTTTCCTGGAGACGACGAGCTAATTCATCCGGCCATCTATTCTGTTTGTTTGTACCTGAACCGCGTCCGTCAGTAATAGAGTTACCAAGAATAGCAATGGCAGCCGCTGACTTTGGTGCTAATACATCGATACCTCTGATGATGTACCAATGATCTGTTTTGACAGCACCGTTAAATTCCGTTGCTGACGCTTTGTCTCCAGGAAGTATATAGGAAGTTGTTCTTGATCCTGGATGCCCGGTTACGTCAGGCGATGTATTACCAAAATAAATTGTTATTGTTAAGTTAGTTAATGGTTTTAATTTGAACCTGAAAGGATCGGATATAATTGCAGAACCTGGTTTTATTGTAACCTCCGGCTTTCCATCAAACTTCAGCGTTTGGTCAGAGTTAGGAACGATTACGCTGCTATCTTCAGTAACTGCAATATTTACTGCATTCATTGTCACCGGGCTTTTGCTGAATTCATTTGAGAATCTCACCCGCAAGCTGTCACCTCCAAGTGATACATGAACTACCTGCCTGAGTGAATTGTGACTCAATCCAGGTGTCGGCGGATTATTACGAGGTTCTACAAGCTGAGGTGCAGTACTCCATGTACCAACCCATTCTTCATTAAGGTTGGATACTGAATTTGGCTGGCAAAAAGATGTGTAAGTAAAAATTAAAAATAGTCCGGTAAGAGCAAGTAAACCAGCTAACGAATATCGGGATAAAGAGAAAATTATTTTTATAAAAATATTATTTGTCCAAAATTTATCCGACATTATTGGATATCCTCCTTTTTGATTGGATACTTCATATTATATGTCAATTAGAAACCAGTATTGTTAAACAGCTAATTATATAACAAAGCTTCCATCGAAGATAATCAAAAAAAGATTGAGATTAAAAATATTAAATAATTGGTTGCTGGTTTGAAATGTTGAAATTACTGAATGATATTTCCTAAAAACGATAATAATAACTGTTATTATTTTTTCTCCCTTTCATTTTTGTTTTGTCATATAACAATCATGCATATAAGTTTCAGCCATATATTATTAACCAGAATTTTCAACATTTTTAGGTTACATCAACAGATAAAGACCAAGCACTTACCTTATAATGGCTATTGGCTAAGAATGGCAACTAACTGAATAGAAGCAAAGACATAATTATTTTTCCTCCTTTAACCATTTGCTAAGCTATTGTTGTATCCGCACTTCATTGGGTTCGATCCGGATAATATCACGTAATTGTTCAATAGCTTCTGTTCTCCTGTTATTTTGATATAAAAATAAAGCCTTATTGTAATTTCGGTATAAATCATTTGGGGTGGTTTTCAATCCCTCATCGATTGTAGCTATGGCTTTATGTATATCTCCCTCTTGAAATAAAATGAATGCGAAGTTGATATACTAGAAGAAGAAGTGCAGAAAAAGGACATGGAGAAATATGGAATTTTTTTTTACGTTCAGTACACATCGACCGCTTAGAACTGATTTGCTTAAGCTTTTTTAAGAGTTGTATTTAAATTTTGTTATTAAATAATTATTATGATAGTAATAAGTCGCCTTTGATTGGAATAAACTTTGTGGATTTTTCAATCAGGGAATTTGCAGTTAGTTCTTGAACACCATATACTTCGACAATAACATTATACTCTTTTTTTATCTTATCTATCAGCAAGCCAAAATCACCGTCCCCGGATGCCAGAACTATTATATCCGATTGTTTTACAAAATCAAGAATGTCAATTGTTATTCCTATATCCCAATCTCCTTTTCTTGAACCATCACTTCTTTGTATAAATGGTTTAAGCTTTACTTCAAAACCCATATTTTTTAATATATTTTGGAATTTAATCTGTTTGTTATCTCCTTTATCTATTGCATAAGCTATGGCTTTTATTAGTTCCCGGCTATTAATTGCATCAAGAATGAACTTGTTATAATTAAAATGGCAGCCATATATCTGCTTAACTGTATAATAAATATTTTGCACATCTACAAAAATTGATACTCTTTTTAACATTCTATTTATTCTGATTTTTATTTAGAAATAGTTTTAGCTACAGAATAGCTGACTTAAATATCTCACAAATCCTAATAATCTCAAATACACAGCTAATGAATTTTATAATAAATAATCTCCGGAAGAATAACCTGGAATTAAAACAAGAAAAATAAACCTGAAGATTACCTCATATGTAAAAAGATGCACCAATATGGGAAATATAATATTTAAAATAATAGCAGACAGTAGGTTGAAAATAGATATAAATTCCATAAAAAACCCCAAAGGTTCTGGTTAGAAACTTTGGG
>CAVRQC010000025.1:0-248641 GCA_963723205.1 uncultured Ignavibacteriales bacterium | reverse complement strand
ACAAAGGATATTGTTCAGTTTATTTTCCAGGAAAGGGGGACGTATTTGAGATTTAAAATTCGCTCTAATCCCAACCATATAAAACAGCATAACCTATCGCTGTCAGAGACTAATCCTTTATAGAGGATTACATGTAGAAGAATTTCGATCATGTAGGAAAAAACGATGTCTGACGTTCCAACAGTGTGGTTTAATGTATACTGTCATGGTATGGACCATGACAACCGAGAGGATTCCTGCTATCATATGAACCATAACAGCCGAGACATTTCGAGCTTGAGTTTCGGCGTCCTAAAGGTAGGGGTTAGAGATAATAACAACTGATGCTAATATGCACAATAGTAGAAATTTAAATATGTGCATACCTGCAGCAACCTAGGGCTGTCAAGGACCATTCCTTGACGGAAAGTTCATTCATTTTAAAGTTTGAAATTAAATATCTATAACTCAATGGTAAATTTACTGTCATGGAATGGACTATGACAGCTGGGATAAAACTGTTTCAGAATATAAATATGGAAATAAGTGTTGTTCATGATACGTAATTCGACATTGTAGTAAGTAAAAAGATTTTTTCATGAGAAATAATTTGTAATGAATAATCTAGAAATGGATAAAACCCCAATAAAAATTATAAGTAATTAATACCTGCCCGCGGTAATTTTTTCCAGCAACCATTTAGAACTTATAATACTTATTTTTTAATCTAGGGATAATATTTACTTTTTTACATCCTCAAAATGTAAAAAGTACACAGTCTAAAAAACTGTTAAAAATTCAAAACAATATACAATTTACAACCTACTACTAATAACTGACACTATACAGAGCAATACTTACCTGTAGTTTTTACACCCCCAAGCGTTAAATCTTAAGCATCTAATTCAAAAATAAATAAAAGCACTTATGGCACGTTTTTTAAGAGTTATTAAGAGCGCTTGTAAATTTACACATAACCTTCAGAAAGGTTTATAGAGTTTGGAAACAAGAATCATAAATAACATTAACAACAACATAGGAGCTCAATAATGGGTCAACAACAACTTCTCTTAATCGTACTTGGCGTTATCGTAGTCGGTATCGCTGTAGTTGTAGGTATTAACTTATTTAACGCAAATGCTGAAACTTCTACACAGGATTCATTGGTTTCTCAGGGAACTAATATTGGTGCAATGGCTCAGCAGTATTATAAAAAACCAACCTCAATGGGTGGTGGTGGAAATTCTTTTGCAAATTTTGATACAAAAGTTTGGCCGAATTTACCAGCAAATCTAGTAAAGTCTACCGATGCTGATTGGACAAAAACCCCACCCTCGATTACTAATAATGATAGTGTAATTACTTTTACAGCTGAACCAATTGATGGTAGCTATAACTGGACAGTAACAACAAAAGTAACCCCAACTCAAATTGAATCTCAAGTTGTACCTGGTTCATAAAATTTTATATGATCCAACAAAGGCTGTATAAAAATGCAGCCTTTGTTTATTTTAAAAATCTCCTCACAATTAACATTTAATAAAAAATATTGTAAATAAATGGAACTCTTTTTTTAAATTACAACCAATCAAACTATGTCCGCGAATTTATGTTCTGCTGTCTACAGTTTCAATATCTATAGTTAGATTAATAATTCGTCAAATTTTTTTATAAAAATAGTATTGAGGATTAAATATTGCGATAAAAATAAATCAGCCATATAAATTCAAAATTAACACCTAACAATTTTTAACTCCTTAAAAATATTTACCTAATTGAAAGTGTAAATCTTTCTAAAAATTATTTATTTGTTGCGAAAATAAAGTATTATGCAATCTATAGGGTTTGGAATAAGAATTGTTGCGAATATGCAAAATGTAAAATATTAAAAAATATGGTGTTTAATGGTAGAATTCAGATTTACTGCAGCAAAGGTAAATGGGCAAGCAATAAGCGGTGCGTTATCTGCAAATAGTATAGCTGACGGAAAGAAAAAAATTCGACGACTGGCAGAAAAGAATCAGCTTAAAGTTACAATCATTGAAAAAAAATCTACCTTCATGTACAGGGTTAGAAGGGGTAAAGATAAACCTGTTCGTGGTGAACAAAAAGCTTTTACCAAACAAGAGGTAGAAGATGCTCTGAAGAGATTAGGTTTTGAAGTCCTTTCAGTAAACAAAAAATTGCTGGAATTCCAGAAAAAACCTCCGCAGTCAGAAATAGTTACATTTGTTAAAATAAGTGCAGAACTGCTTGAACAAAAATTAGCTTACCAGGAAATATTAACTCTTCTTATTAATGATACTCAGAATAAAACGCTTAAAGAAACACTAAAAGAAATTAATAATGATCTGAAAAAAGGTGCTGACAGTGAAGTGACTTTTTTAAAATACCAGTCTGTGTTTGGAAAGTTTACTGCTTATATGCTTGGTTTAGCATCTAAAAGCGGTAATATGACAGAGATTTACAGAGCCACTGCTAAATTCTTAGAAAGAAGACAAGAATTTAAAAAGAATCTGAGAAGTGCGTTAATTACGCCGATGGTTACTATCTTTGTACTCTTTTTAGCTGTTATGTTTTATGTAGGATATATATTCCCGGAAACAGCTAAATTGTTTGTCAGGTTCAAAATTGAGCTCCCGCCAATGACAGCGTTTACACTAAAAATTAGTGACTTCTTAATGGGTAATATCTGGCTTGTTTCGGCAGTAACAATTATACCGCCTGTTATTTTGTGGTATTATTCTAAAACAAAAAAAGGTGCTTATATAAAAGATCAATATTTATTAAAAATACCCATGGTTGGAACATTAATTCATAAAACATTAATTGAAGTATTTTGTCGTGTGTTTTATACTCTTTATAGTGGTTCAGCTGAAAGTATTGAACCTATAAGAATTGCTGCCGAGGCTACCGGCAATACATATTTTGAAGATCGAATAAAGAATATAGCAATACCCTTGATGGTTAAAAAAGGTACAGGTGTTACAGAAGCTTTTGAAGCAAGCGGTGTATTTACCGAAACAGCTTTATCAAGATTTCATTCGGGAGAAGAAACCGGTACTATTAAGAATACTGCACTTCAGTTGGCAAATTATTATGAAAGTGAAACTGTATATAAATTAAAGAATTTTATTGAGATGGTTCAGGTTTTTATTGCAATGATCATAATGGTAGTTATGATTGCATTAACACTTGTTTCAGCAGAAACTGCTACTGTAAGACCGAAAACCCCAGGTATGGGGAGTAATGTTGTACACGTTGAAAGGAATTTAGTATAAATTTTTAATTAATAAATTACATTAAGCATGTGCCAGTCACTTTTGAGGTGACTGGCACATATAATACACAAGGTAATTATAAATGCTCGACACGTCTCTTGAGATGACCGATAAAATCGGTTATCTATTATTTAAGAAAGGAATTATTGATGCTGAAACGCTTGAGAGAGCGCTAAATGCAAAAATTAATGATCAAAATAAATTAAAAAGAAATCTAGCACAAATATTAGTTGAAGATTTTAAATTTGATCATGATATGATTTTTGGTGAAGTTGCTATCCTTTATGCGTTTAGACAATTAGAAACTCCAGTAGATGAAATTCCCCCAAATCGTCTTGACTTCATTAAAAAAACTATTAATAATGCCGGCGAACAGTTAAAAAAACAAATACTTGAACATAAAATAATTCCATATAAATATGATGAAAGAATAAAAGACAAGCTGATACTGGCAGCGATTGATCCAACCGATAGAAATATACCCAAAATAGCTTTTGGACTTGATGTAAGGAAATATGAAGTAGCTTATATAAAAAAATCATATTATGAAAAAATAGTTCAGTCTATCTTCCCTCCTGAAAATGTTTATTTAAAGGCTATGGAAGAGGCCGATCATGAAATGCACATTGAGACAGATGATAATTCTTTTAATGAAGACGAATTAGATGCCGAAATAAATAAAAGTGCTTTAATAAACCTGGTAGAAGGTGCTTTGGTCGAAGGTGTTCGAAAGGGTGCTAGCGATATTCATTTTGTCCCAAAAGGGGGAAATAGAACAGATATTGTGATGAGAGTTGATGGAAACCTCAAGTTATGGCATGTGCAGGAAGGAACTTTACCCGAAGCTGTTGTTGCCGTTGTAAAAGATAGATCAAAAGGAATGGACAGGTTTGAAAGGGAAAGAGCTCAAGACGGTTTTATACAGCGTGAAATTGACGGGTATGTAATCCGGTTCAGAGTTTCTGTGCTCCCGATGGTTGGAACTGAATTGAAAAATAAATTTGAAAGTGTTGTTATAAGAATTCTTGACGATAGAAAAGTTATTCGAGACCTTGAAAAATTAGGCTTAACCGGTTATTCCAAAAAAACATTTACCAAAGCAATAAATCAACCGCAGGGGATGGTAATCCTAACCGGACCAACAGGAAGTGGTAAAAGTACTACCCTAGTTGCAGCGCTTTACCAGGTTATCGATCCGACTGTTAATGTTCTAACTGTTGAAGATCCTGTTGAGTATGTTATTGAAGGTGCCCGCCAGTTAAAAATCGGATATAAAATGAATTTTGAGCAAGCTATTCGTTCTATACTTCGTCATGATCCAGATATAGTTCTTGTGGGTGAGATGAGAGATAAAGAAACGGCTGAGGTAGCAATCAAATTAGCAAATACAGGTCACTTAACCTTTTCAACTTTACATACTAACGATGCCCCAAGTGCCGTAGCTCGTCTTTACAAAATGGGGATAGAGCCTTTCTTAATTGCATATGCAATTAATATTATAGTTGCACAAAGATTGATTAGAAAGCTTTGTAATGATTGTAAAGTAAAGGTTGAAAAATTTGATGAAGCTTATATGGAAGCATTAGGATTAAACGTTGAAGAATGGAAAACTTATACGGTATATGAAGCTAAAGAAAAAGGTTGTGAAAAATGCGGTGGAACCGGTTATAAAGGAAGAATGGCTATTCATGAAGCGCTTTATTTCACAAAAGAGATAAGGCAGGCAATAGTTGGTTCGGGTGTTGACGTAGATGAAGAAAAAATTAGAATTCAGGCAAAGAAAGATGGATCATTAAGTTTACGGGACTCTGGACTTGAAAAGGTAAAACTGGGATTAACTTCAATTGAAGAAGTATTAGCAGGAACTACTGAAGACTAGTTATAAGTACTTAAAAATATTGTTCCCAGGGCTGTCATGAACCATTTCATGGCAGAAAGCCTTGGGGTTGTAGTATAAAAATATTACAGTCATGGTAAGGACCATGACTGTCAAGTTGACTAGACGGTGTGTACCATAACTGTCAATTAAAATAAAAAAGTTTAATAACAGGGAAAAAACAAATTGAAACAATCTGAAATAAAATCAGCATTCGTAAATTTTCTTGAAAGCATTCCCAAATCTTATTATGGGGCTGATAAAATTGAATACATAATAGAACATTTAGAAAAACTTGAACCGGAAAATGGTCTCTTATTAAGAAATTATGTAAATAAAATCTTAACCGGCATGATAGAAAGGGATGCTTCCGACGTTGAAATTGGCGGGTATGGTAATGGCGGATTCATCTGGATGAGAATTTATGGAAACAAAGAACGGGTAAATGATCTTCCCACATTTACAAATGAAGAAGCTACTGTCTTAATTGCAAATTTACTGACTACTAACCAGAGAAAAATGCTTTTAGTGAATCGCAACATCGATTTTAGCTATACATTTTTTTATGAAAGAAGAAAGATTGATGTAAGGTTTAGAGCAGATGCATATTTCGATTTAGATAATCTTGCCCTTAATATGAGAGCCATAAGTTCTGAAATTAGACATATTGATTCTTTAGGAATTCATCCGAATGCAATTAGAGTTATGAATCATGCCTATATTAAATTCGGACTTTCTTTAGTAACAGGTATTACTGGTTCAGGTAAATCAACGACCCTTGATTCAATCATAAATAGTCATAATAAAGTCGATCCTGCACATATTGTAATAATAGCCTCCCCGGTTGAATATGTTCATAAATCGGATGTTTCGATAATTAAACATCGCGAAGTAGGTAGGGACGTACTTTCTTTTAAAGATGGTATTGTACAGGCTTTGAGGCAGGACCCTGATATAATAGTAATAGGTGAAATGAGAGATCCCGAAACTATTATGGCTGCACTTGAAGTTACGGATACCGGGCACAAAGTATTTTCAACACTGCACACTTCTTCCGCTGTAGAATCAATAGATAGAATTATTGCTGAAGTACACCCTAACGAACAGCAGCGTGTTAGAAATCGTCTTGCAGATGTTTTAATATCTGTAGTCTCACAAAAATTAGTCCCAAGTCTTGATGGAAAGCGGGTTCTTGCAAAAGAAGTTCTTATTGTTACTCCAAGTGTAAAAGCGGCAATTAAGAATAATACTACAAGTGAAATTTACATGATGATTAGCCAGGGAGCCAAAAGCGGCATGATCACACTGGAACAAGATTTGAAGCGACTTTACCTGGAGAGAAAAATTTCTTTGGAAAATGCAATTGCTTATGCAAATCAAAAAACAAGGATTCAACAAATATTAACGGCGGTGTAAAGTGAAACAACTAGTATGTATATATTGTGAAGGCAGCGATACCAAAATTGCTGTAGTAAACAAGGAAAAAGACAAAATAAAAGTCTTGAAGACGGCTTCGGTCGATGTTCTTCAACCTGCGCTGCAGCTGGAAGACGGTGTATCTGATTTAAATATTGAAGGTGAAAATCTAACTCTTCAAAATTTAAAGAATGATAGCGCTTCTACAATCACTTCTTCAAGTCAAAACATATTAAGTTCAGAACTAATAGGCGTTAACTTAAATAAATCGCTTTTCATTCCTGTTTTAACTGAACCTTCAATTTATTACCATGTATTTGATGGAAACAAAGATGAAAAATCTTCTAAAATAACACAGGAGATCATCGATGACATTCATAGGACAAAAAATGTTGTAGTTAGTAAAGATGATCTCGGTTATATAGAACTTTCCAACAAATCATTATTATCAGTCTTTCTTAGCAGCAGTGATATTCATGCGATTCAGCTTGTAAATTCTTTGGCAAGATCTAATGGAAAAAGAACTTACAAAATTCCATCGGTGAAAAGCTCTGAAATTTCACTGGCTTACTATGTTGCTAAAAGAAAGAAATTTTTTCCCGAGGATCATTCTCTTATAGTATATATAGGTAAAGAATATAGTAAATTAATCTTCTTACACGGAAGAAAGCTTCAGCATATTGGAACTACACTGGATATTGGTACATTAAACCTTCATACTTATGATGTTTATTTTTCGAAAATTCTGCTTGAAATGGAAAATGGTGGAATTAACTCTCTGGATAATATTATTGTTTGCGGTGAAGATGATTCTGAAAACTTAATATTATCTTTTTATGGAACTTTTCCCGAAGCAAACGTTTCCAAGTTAGAATTTGATGATATCGATATTTCATCACTGGGTCAAAGCAATAAAGATTCAATCTCAAGCTTCAGCATTCCCTTAGCAGTAGCAGTGGATTATTACGATGACCTTGAAAATCAACACAAAGGAATTAATCTGCTTCCAAGATATGTAAAAGAAGATCAGAAAGTATTTCAATTCGGGTGGCATGGATATGCACTTATACCGATGCTATTTGCTGCTACATTTTTCTTTACTTTACAGTTTCTGAATAACAGCAAAGAAATTAGTTCATTAAATCAAAAGGTTGCTGAACAAACTTTGCTTCAAAGGCAGAATCAGAAGACTCTTGCTAAAATTGCAGATCTGGACTCAAAAATAAGTGGATTTGGCCAAACACAAGCAATTTTGGATTCGGCTAATACCGGAACAAAAATATGGACTAAAGTACTTGCACATATTTCTGACTTTTTCGATGGAAAAAGAGATATATGGCTTACCAATTTAAGTTCCGATAATACTCATCTTGTACTTTCAGGATATGCCTTATCAAAACGAGTATTAACTGATTTTGCTTATTCCGTGAATTCAACAGAGCTAAAATCAGTGAATTATGAACCAATGCAAAAACAAAATGTTTATAAATTTAATGCAATTTTTAATTTAACAACATTTGAAAAAGAAAAGAAATGAATAGAAAACTTAAAAACACGTTAGCCCTTTTAGGCGTATTGATAGTAATATTAATTGCCGGAGGTATTTTTGTCTTTGGAATTCAGCGCGGCAAAATTTCCGATAAAAGGGATCAGCTGAATGAGTTAAAGGCACATGCATATAATAAAGAGAGCTTGGCTAAACAGTACGAGGGGCTTGTAGTCAAATCAAGATCGTTGGATTCAATATTAGCAAGCAGAGAATTTAATATACCCCAAAATCTTTCTTCAATTAAATTTTTTGATTTTGTAACTGATGTTACCTCCGGTTTTTCTCCCCAGACTCATGTAGATGTCGAATATACAGATAATGGTCAGGATAAGGAATTTTCTTTCTACCAATATAATCTGAAAGGAAGCGGTAAATATTCTGAAGTTTATCAATTAATTTATGCAGTTGAACAAAGCAAGGAATTAAAGAAATTATCATCTATAAATATGAGCAATTTAATTTCAACAGATGATGATGGAATGCCGTACTTTGATGTTAAGTTTAGCATGATGGTAAAAGTATACTACTCTCAAAATGACAGGTTTGCAACAGCAAAGCTTGTTGAAAATGATTTACGCACGAGAGATGTTTATGATGCATTTTATCCCTTAATAAGAAAAGAAATTCCACCTAATTTGGATAACCTTCTAGATGTGCAGGGAGCAAAATTACTCGCACTCGTTCCTGAAGGCGCTTTCCTATCCGATGCAAAAGGGAGTACTTATCTTTTGTGGGAAGGAGAACCGGTTTATTTAGGTTATTTAACTAAAATAGATTATGATAATAAATTAGTTCACTTTATTATAAATAAAGGGGGTATAATTGATAAAGTTGATCTGCAATTACAAAAAGAAGAAGATAATAAAAACAAAAAGAAATAAGAGAGAGTAAAATGAAAACTATTATAACCTCCATAATCCTTGTACTGCTTATTACTCTTCCTGCATTCTCACAGCAGTATTTAGAGAATGATCTTAAGGAGTATACGAATCCTAATGAACTGGTTACCCTTTCGTCGGATCTTCCTTTTAATAAAGCGATTGCATTATTAAGCAAAGTAAGCGAAAGTACAACAGGAAAGAAAATTGTCTCTACGGTTGATTCCAATACGCCGATAGGAGTAGAAATCCAAAACATGCGTTATGATAAAGCTTTAGTAATTATTGTCCAGATGGCTGGTTTAGTTTATGAAGATAAAGACAATGTTATTGTGGTTAAGAAGAAAGATGAGGCAACAGAAAAACGTTCTGCCGATACGTATGCTTCGGTTGATGTTCGGGAAGTAAAAATTTCAGCAGTATTCTTTGAATTAGATGATCAGTTAGCCAAAGACAGGGGACTTAACTGGCAGGCTATGTTATCTGGAAAAGGTTTTGGATTAAGCGCTTTATCAGGGGACTCTGTCGGGATCACTCCTTATCTTTCGAGCCAAAAAACCGCAACTTTAGGTGGATATGGTGATTTTTCCTCGGGCAGCTTCTTTGGTCACGCAACTGCTGTATTCAAATTTTTTGAAAACCAAGGTATTGGTGAAATTATTGCGAGCCCTAATATAGCAGTAAGAGATGGACAAAAAGGAAGAATTCAGGTAGGCCAGGATATTTCAGTTAAGCAAAGAGATTTTGCTGGGAACGTGGTTGAAAAATTCTTTTCTACCGGTTCAATCATTGATGTGATCCCATATATTTATAAAGAAGATGGCGTAGATTATGTTTTGTTAAATATCAATGTGGAAAGAAGCTCATTTGTTCCTGATCCTACTACAACAATTATAAACAAAACACAGGCTAGCACACAAATCGTAATGTTGGATGGAGAAGAAACTGCAATCGGCGGATTGTTTGTTAATGAGAATCAGAAAACAAGAGCTGGTGTGCCATTTCTAAAAGATCTTCCATGGTGGTTCTTCGGATTAAGATATGTATTTGGAAGCGATCATATAGCAACTACTAAAAAAGAATTAGTAATTTTATTGAAAGCCGATCTCATACCTACACTAAAAGAAAGATTAGCTGGTGTGCGTTCTGAGAGTCCATTAAAAGATGAATTGTTGAAACAGCGTGAAAGGATGAGAATTTATAAATTTAATGCAGAAACAGATACCAAGTAAGTATAAAATGGAATCACTTTTAATTATTGATGATGATGTTAACCTCTGTACAGTTCTTAAAGAAGAGCTTACAGAGGTTGGTTACGAAGTCGAATATTTTAACAATGGATTTTATGCTTTCGATTATATATCGAATAACAAAGTCGATTTAATGCTTCTTGACTTAAAGATGCCTGAGCATGACGGTTTTGATGTACTTAAAGAACTGGGAAGGAGGGAGCAAAAAATGAAAGTTATTGTATTAACAGGTTATGCGGATGTTAAAAGTGCAATTGACTCTGCAAAAATGGGTGCAAATGATTTTATAAGTAAACCTTATGATTTTGATGAGCTTTTAATAACTATTAGAAAAGTCCTCCAGTCAGATGAATAGTCATGAAAATCAGTTACCGTATACTCTTTATAACCTTTGCTGTAGTGGGATTGATTATAGGCAGTTCTGCATTTACCTTTTACTCAATAATGTACAACGTACTATCCTCTCAACAATCCAAATATCTTAGTAATTCAGTAAGTAATTTTTCTTATTTATACAGAGAAGTATTTCAGAATTCGGAGGATGATTTTTTATTTCTAATTAATAGTAATGAGAAACTCACCGAAAAATTTCAAAAACTACCCCAGCAATATCCCGGAAAAAATATTGATTTTATTTTTGAATTAAGTACAGACTCTAGTTATTTAAAAACTGTTTTATGTAAAGAAGATATAAATATTCCCAAAAACGAATTTTCTATTGAGACTTTTTTAGAAAGAAATCCGGCCGCTGTTGTTAAATTCTATAAATCCCCAAATGGTATGGAATATTATTATGGAAGAATAATAAATGAAAAATTGCTTGATGAAATTGCCCAGAAAACCGGGGCTGAAATAGCTGTTATATGGAAAGATACACCTTTAGAAATTTCAAATAATTCACAAAACCAGAAATATATTTATGCCTTATCTCAGGCTTACAAAAATCTTTCTTCAGCCAATAGCTCTAAAATTTATTCCCAGAGTACGGAATCTACGGATATTTTAGCTTCTTTATACGAAACAATTCCCGATGTCGGTAAACGGAATCAGATTAAATTTATAATTTTTACTACTTTAAATGAAGCTTCAGATCTAAAAAATAATTTAAAATATATTTTAATAATAATTGGTATTGCAGGTGTTATACTTTCTCTAATATTAACTTATGTCTTAACTGATAGTATCCGGAAGCGTTTAACTCAGCTTAGTAAAGCTACTGAGTTTACTAAAGAGGGAAAATTTACAAATAAAATTGATATTAAAAGCAATGACGAAATAGGTAAACTCGCAAATGCTTTTAATAATATGATGGATGTTTTAAGTAAAAATCAAAAGGCGAGAAATGAATATTCTGATTTTATTACACTTATTAATCAGAATCCTACTTTAAATGAAATTTCCGAGGCAGCTTTAAGAAAAATAATTCAGACTTGTAATTTTACTGTCGGTGCTATTTATACTGTAGATAATAAAAATATTTCTTTAATATGTTCATATGGACTGGAGAAGAATTATACCTTAGCCGACAGGTCATCTTTCTTTGAACCGGTAATAAAAAACAAAGAAGTAATAGAATTCAATTTTACCGATCAAATGCCGGTTGTTAAAACCGGAATATTTTCTTTACAAATAAAAAATTTGTTAATAAAACCGGTTGTTTATAATAACAAAGTTATAGCTGTTCTTGAACTAGGAGCAATTGACAAACCTTCGGATGAAGCCAAACAGTATCTTACTGATATACAAGAACAACTTGCGATTGGTTTGACAAATGCTAAAGCTTTGGTACAACTTGAAAATTTAGTAAATGAATTAAAAATATTAAATGAAGATTACCAGAAACAGAACGAACAAGTAACTAAACAAAATGAAGCATTATTGCAGCTTCACAATCAACTAAAGGAAAAAGCTGAAGAATTAACCATACAAAAACAAAAAGCTGAAGAATCAACATTATTAAAATCTCAATTTCTTGCCAGTATATCGCATGAATTGAGAACTCCAATGAATTCAATTCTGGGACTTACAGAACTCATTTTAGAAGAATCTTCGCTTTCTCCTAAAAATACGCAAAGATTACAGGTAGTTTTAACTAGTGGTAAAAGACTATTAGGTCTGATAAATGACATCCTTGATTTATCGAAGATAGAAGCCGGAAAGATGGAAATACATCCGGAAGAAGTTACTCTGGATGGTTTTCTGCTTGAGATTGAAACTATTGTAAAGCCATTGGTTGATAAAAAATCTCTTAAATTTAAAATCCTTAAACATTCAAATACGAATATAATTCTTAATGTTGATCGGGGAAAAATAACTCAGGTTTTAATGAATTTAATTGGTAACGCTGTTAAATTTACTGCAAATGGTACAGTAGAATTACACGTTACTTTGGTAGATAATAAAATTCTAAAATTTGATGTTATTGATTCCGGTATCGGTATCTCTGAAGTAGACCAAAAAATTATTTTTGAAGAATTCAGGCAAATTGATGGAACCAGTACACGTAAATATAATGGTACTGGTTTAGGTCTATCAATTTGCAGGAAAATAGCCAATTTGTTGAGTGGGGAACTTACCGTACAAAGCGAAATCGGTAAGGGGTCTATCTTCAGCTTTACAATTCCTATTAACTTTGAAGATTCCATTACTAAAAATATTTTTTCAGAAATAAATCCCGAAGTACTGGAAAAAAACAAAAAAAATCCGGTGCTTGTAATTGATGATGACGAGGAAGTAAGATACACAATTGGGCAGTATTTAATTTCCAAAGGATACGAAGTAATTTTTGCGGATGATGGTGAAAAGGGAATTGCTGAAGCAGTAAAATATCAGCCCTTTGCAATCACTTTAGATATTATGCTGCCTAAGAAAGATGGCTGGAGTACTTTAAAAGAATTAAAGGAGAATCCTCTTACTAAAGACATCCCGGTAATTTTAATTTCAATAATAAGTGACAAAAGTTTAGGCTTTGGGCTTGGTGCTTTTGAATATTTTGTTAAACCCATATCTGCACAGAAATTACTGTCTGCTTTCAATAAGCTGGAAAACCTGGTCCAAAAGAAAGTTAAGAAAATAGTTATTGTTGATAGTGATAAAAAAGAAATTGAGAGATATAAGAAAGAATTTATTCATGATTCAATTCTTTTATATCCAATTCAAGATGACAATAGTGCTTACAAGAAAATTGTTGAACTTCAACCCGATTTAGTAATTATTAGTTTATTAATGGATTCCACGGATGGCATTACTTTATCTCATCAGTTAAGAACTAACAGAGAGACGCGAAATATTCCTGTAATTTTGAGCACCGAAAAAGAATTTTCTGAAAAAGAAAAAGGTGAGCTAAATAACATTGTGGAAAATATTACCATCGAAGGAAGAAATCATCCCTTAGATGTACTGAAAATAGTTAGGGATCGTCTAAAATTACAGGAAGAATTTTCCTCTCAACATAAGCGGGAAGATAAAAAGATTGGCAGAGAAGTTGTTGATGATTTAATAGATGAAGAAAATCGTGAATATTACGGGGAAGTTTTAATTGTAGATGATGAGCCTGAAGTTTTATATACTCTGCGTGAATTAATTCAGGCATGTAATTGTAAAACTGTTTTGGCAAAAAATGGCATTGAATGTCTGAAGGTACTTGAAAACAAGACTCCTGATTTAATTTTGTTAGATATTATGATGCCTGAAATGGATGGTTTTCAAACAATAAAAAGGATTAAGGAAAATCCTAAATTAAAAGATATCCCGGTATTTGCGGTTTCAGCAAAAGCAATGAGTGATGATAAAAAAATCATTCTAAAGCACGGGTTTGAGGACTTTATTCCCAAGCCTGTAAATTCAATCTTAATTAGTTATAAGCTCAAAAAAATATTTAATCAAATAATTATACCAGAAAATGAAAAAAATATTAGTTATTGATGATTTACCTGAAAATGTTTTTATGCTTCAAGATAGGCTGGAAAATGAAGATTACGAAGTAATCACAGCTTATGAAGGAAAATCCGGAATAAGTAAGGCAATAAATGAACATCCGGATTTAATTCTACTTGATATTATGATGCCCGAAGTTACCGGTATCGAGGTTTGTAAAACTCTTGTTGCAAACAATGCTACTGCAGATATACCAATAATATTGGTTACAGCAAAATCAGATGCCGAAGATACCAGGGAAGGGCTTGAAGCAGGTGCTTTCGATTATATCAAAAAACCTTTTAATCAAGTTGAACTTCTGGCGCGTATAAACTCTGCATTAAAATTAGCAGAAGCACATAAACTTGTTTTGGAAGTTGAAAAGAAAAATACTTTTTCTGCAACTGTTGTAACAACAAACCATAAAATAAAACAACCATTAACACTTATTACTCTAACCGCAGCCGCAGTAAAAAGAGAATTAAATAAAGAATCTATATCTAAAGAAGCAATATTAAAAAAACTGGAATATATTGAAATTGCAGTTAATGAGATAAACGATGTGTTAAACAAAATGCATGCCATTAAGCAGCCGGTTTTTTCCGAATATGTGAAAAATATAAAAATGATTGATGTTGATAAGAAGGAATAATTAAATATTATTTTAAGCTTAAATTAACTGTTGGATAGTTGCCAGCATAGTATCGAATTCATAAGGTTTAGCCAAGAGACTATTAATTCCCATCTTTTTAGGATTAAAATCTTTTTCCAAAGATAAGCTTCCTGTAGAAAGAATAATCGGCATTTCGAATTTTAATTTCCTTATTCGATTAACACATTCAAGTCCGTTCATCTCGGGCATGCTGTAATCCATAATTACAAGATCTACTTTTATTTCTTCTGTTAATACTTTCAAGGCTTCGACCCCTGAGCCTACTTTTATAACAGTATAGCCATTAGATTCTAAAAGTTCGGCCAATAGATCTCTAAGCATCATTTCATCGTCAGCCAAAAGAACAATTTTCTCTGTTGAAGAAGACTTTTCAACGTGTGAAGGTTCAAAGGCAGGAATAAAAACATCAAAAGCAGTTCCTTCACCTATAGTACTTGAGACTTCGATATGCCCCTTATGAGCTTTTATAATACCGTAGGTTACATAAAGGCCCAATCCAGAACCTGTCTCTTTTATCTTTGTGGAAAAGTAAGGATCAAATATTCTCTGTAAATTTTCTTCATCAATACCGCTGCCGGTATCCCTTACTGTGAAATTAACATAGTTTCCTTTATCTAGTAAAGGATAATTTATCATATTCTTTTCATCGATTGTTATATTCCTTGCCGAAAGAAATATCGTACCATTACCTTCAATTGCTTCTTTTGCATTAACGTTTAAATTTAAAAGTACCTGGTATATTTCAGTACTGTTGCCTAAAATATCATAGAGATTATTCTCAATATTTGTTCCCAGCTTGATCATTTTCGGGAAAGTTTGAGAGATAACTTTTGATATTTCAGAGAGTAGTAAATTTGGCTTAATTAATTCTTTTCTTTTTGGTGTTGGTTTTCCGTAAGATAACAATCCCTTGGTTAAATCTTTGGCTCTTATAGAGCAGTTTTCTATGTTATCTAATAATCTGTAAATATTCTCACTTTCCGGTACTCTTTTCTTCAACAAGTTTAAACTACCAAAAATACTTGAAAGCAGATTGCTAAAATCATGAGCCATACCGCTTGTAAGCTTTCCGATAGTCTCCAGCTTTTGCGACTGCAATAACCTGCTTTCCAAAGCCGCATTCAGTTCCCTGGTTCTTATACTGCTTACAGCAAATGATAAAAGTGATGCAAATTGTTCTATATGATTAATCTCGAAAGAGTTATAAACTTCTTTTCCTCCCAAAACAATTGTTGCAATGAGATCATTATTAAAGAAACAAGGAGAAACTATTAAAGCTTCACTTAACAAAACCTGTGTTAAATTAAATCCTATATTATAAGTTTTGTTAAAGGCTAAAAGTGAACGTTTATTAATATTCAGCCATTTTATAATAAAGGAATAATTAACACTTATTTCTTTTTTTATTTCTTCTGTATTTTTAAGATGTTTTCCGGGATCATTAAATAAAAATTCATATTTTTGATTTTCCACATGAAAAACAATGATCCCAAAACTGCTGCTGCTGATTTTTATACAACTATTTAAAATTGATTGAGATAATATATCCAGAGATTTTTCAATAACTAACTGGGAAAGAATATTCTGGAATTCTTTCTGAAATAAGAGATTCTTTTGCGGTGACTCATCTAATGAAGCAGGGATTTCCTTTTTAAGCTTTTCAAGATAAAGTACAAAACCCTTTAACTTATTTTTAGAGCTCAGCGGTGTGATCTTTAAGTAATTACTTAAGGACGGTAGTGTAATTTCAACAGACTTTTTAATATTTATTTTATTAAAGTAAAAGGGATCTATATCTTTAAATACAGAATCAATCTCCCTTCCCTTTAATCTTTTTTCCCCTGAATTTTTTTTAAACCTTTGGTTGAACCATATTATTTTCTTATCCTTATCCGCAATAGCTAATCCAGAACCATTTTGTTCCAACAATTCTGAAAGTGCATATTCAGAAATGATTTCTTTGAGCATTTATAAATTTAGTCCTGTTTAATCTCATATTTTTTTATTTTAGTATATAAAGTCTTTGGGCTAATTCCCAATTGATAAGCCGTTTGTGTTCTATCCCACCTATTTAATTTTAAAGCCCTGGCAATATGTTTCCTTTCCAATTCTTCCATACTTAAAACAGATTCCTGCTGCCCATTATCATCATTGTTAACTTGTTGATATGAGTCTTGAATGGTCTGCGTAACACTGCTGGGCAGATTCAAATCTTCGGGTTCAATTAAATCTTTATCAGCAAAAATCAATGCACGTTCAATAATGTGGTCCAATTCCCTTACGTTTCCCGGAAAACTATAGTTAAATAATACTTTTTCGGCTCTTGAAGAAAGTCTTTTAGGAGATCTGATAGGTGATTTTGATTCCAGGAAATGTTTTGCCAGAATAATTATGTCTTCTTCCCTGTCCCTTAATGGAGGAATAGTAAGAGTAATTACATTCAGTCTGAATAATAAATCTCTTCTGAATTTTTTATTATCTGCTTCTTCCAATAAATTCCTGTTAGTAGCACCAATTACCCTGACATTTGAAGTAAGATTAGTAATTCCTCCTATTCTTCTATATTCACCGTTTTCAAGAAAACGAAGAAGCTTGGGTTGAAGCGTAAGGCTTAGCTCTCCAATCTCATCTAAAAAAAGAGTACCTCCATGTGCAATTTCTACCAGTCCTTGTTTAATAGATTTTGCATCGGTAAAAGCTCCTTTTTCATGTCCGAAAAGCTCACTTTCAATTAATTGATCAGGAAGAGAAGCGCAGTTTACTACAACAAATGGTTTATCTCTTCTTTCAGAATGTTTATGTATATATTCTGCAAATAGTTCTTTACCGGTTCCTGTTTCTCCTTCAATTAAAATATTTGAATCGGAAATAGAAGATTTATTAGCGAGATTTATAACTCTTTGAAGTTCTTCACTTTCACCGATTATATTGTGCGGAAGTTTTTTGTTAACCTGGTTAGTAAGAATAGTGGTTTTTACAATTAAATCTTTATGTTCTAAGGCCCTGTTAATAGTTAAAAGCAGCTCATCAAAATTATAGGGTTTAGTTATATAATCATAAGCCCCTAATTTCATACATTCGATAGCTTTTCTAACTTCAGTTTGAGCGGTTAAAACTATTACTTGAATCGATGAGTTGTAATCTGAAGTAAACTTTAAAACTTCTTCACCTGAAACTTCTTTCATATTCAAATCAAGAAGCAGCAGGTCATAATTCTTTCTTTTAATATTTTCAATTGCATCACCACCATCATAAACTGTGTCAACTGAGAATCCTTCCTCAAGCAACTGTTCTTTTAATAAATAACAAAGCGTCTCATCATCGTCGCAAACTAAAATTTTAGAGTTTTTATTCATACTATTCATAATTTATAAATGAGTTTATTTGTGTTTGGAATAAAAAGTCCAAATTTATATATTTGTAGTTCTTAATTTTTAGGGCGCGTAGCTCAGTGGTAGAGCATCTGCCTTTTAAGCAGAGGGTCGGTGGTTCGAGACCACCCGCGCTCACAATCATTTTGTAATTCAACTCATTCATCATTATACCCAAAAATCTTTCAAATTCAATATTAACATTTAAAATAAATAACAGCAAGTCTTAATCCCCAAACGAAGTACAATTTACCACAAATTTTACCCTTAAAAAACCGATTATTATGGTTCACGTAATCAGCTTTTTTTAATTCTTTTACAAATATAAAAAAAATTAGGGAAAATTAAGGAAATTTGTCACATTAATGATTTGATATTTAATGTTTCTATTCAATTTGTTGTATTTCATTCGATATTTTTATTGTGTATCAGACATGCTATACAAGATACAATCACTATAATTCCAATGAAACAATCGGCAAATGAATCATCTAACTGGTAAAGAATAGCCATTAATAATATTCCAATAGTTGCCGTTGGTCATTTTTCTTCCTCTTTTTGTACTGCCTTAAGTTTAACATAAAACTTTTTTTGAGTAAAACCTGGATTAGTATGAGAATAAAAAATAATATTGCCAAATGAATTTTCTTATTAAGAAAAAATAATTATCTTGATGATTAGTCAAAACTGAATAGATCAAATATATGGGTGCTATAGTATTTTGGACAATTATTAGAACAGCAGTCTTAATTCCTATAATCTGGATCCTGCAGAGTTATATTAATTTTCAATTCTGGTGGGTATTAAATATTCTTGCTATCTACATCGTAATAATTCATCCTGCGATAATCCATTATAAATTATTTGAAGAAAAAAATAAAGATATAATTGAATCTACCTTGTGTTCAACCTGCAAACACTTTGATAAAACAGCTGTGATTTGTATGAAATATGATAAACATCCTACAATGGAATTTCTTCCCTGCCAAGGCCTTGACTGGGAACCTAATTCAATCAGTACTTATAAAAAAGATATCTCGCCTAAATAGAATTTATTGAAAAGAATTTTGTTTACTCAATTTAAGATTTGTATTCGATGTTTTGAGGTTTACAATTCAATATTTCTATTATAACAAAAATTCTACTGAACAGTAAGTAAATAGCAATTTAAGATTTTTCTTTACTTTAATTAATATAAAAAATGAACCATCTTCGGAGCAGCAGCTTTTTTTAATTCTCTCAAATTTATATTTGCTTTGAATTATCGAAATATTGGTAATTAAACGAGAATAAAATATATTTAACAAGCTTATATTATTTGTTAATATAATCACATCTTTATAAGTATCGTTCCCATATCTTATTGAAATATAAAGAAGTTACAGATAAATTCTTTAACAAAAAAAAGGATGAACTTATGAGAAAAATTGTAATACTATTTAGCATAATCTTATTCCTTCCTTTCTTAACCAATGCACAAGATTATTCATTACGAAAAAAGCATCATGCTTTTTCCGGAACATTAATGATTGGTACAGACGTTGGATTGACTTTAGGTTATACCGATTACTCTAACACAAAACCTCAAGTAGTTGGCAGGGGGGTGGTGGAATATTTTTTCCCAACAACATCCAGTGGCATTTTTGGATTAAAAGGATTTATAAGTGCAGGATATGTCGGGGGTAAAGATTCAAGGAAATATCCAACTGAATTCAGAGCTTCAATAACCAGAATAGGGGGAGGTATATCTTATACATTTTCAATTAAACAGAGTGTGTTTCCCTATATATTTTTGGGTTCATCTTATGGCTGGGTAAACCCTGAAGACAACAATGGCATTACCCTCCCTTACGGTTACGGACCAAGAAATTTTAAAATATCAGGGGTAGATTATCATGGAGAGTTTGGTCTAAGGTTTTTATTATCCAATGAAATTAGTCTCAATGTGAATATAGGAGCAGAACTCAGTTCAGGTGATCACTGGGATGGACTGCCGCCGCAAGGAAGTAACGATATGCTTATTCAAACTATGGTAGGATTTTCATATTCATTCTTTACACAAACAGATGAAGATGGAGACGGAGTACCGGATTCCAAGGATCAATGTCCGAATACACCACCTGGAATTAAGGTAGATGATTTCGGATGTCCAATTGATTCAGATAATGATGGAGTTCCCGATTATAAAGATAAATGTCCGAATACTGAAGCAGGAATGCCTGTAGATGAAAACGGGTGTCCAATTGATTCAGATCATGACGGAGTTCCTGACAAATATGATAAATGTCCGAATACACCGGCAGGAATGAAAGTAAATGATCAGGGTTGTCCCGATTCAGATGGTGATGGTGTTTATGATAATAAAGATAAATGCCCTAATACACCTGAAGGCGCACCCGTGGATTCATTAGGTTGTCCTAAAGATTCTGATGGAGATGGTGTCCCAGATTATAAGGATGAATGTCCCAATACTCCTAAAGGTAGAGAAGTTGATGAAAAAGGGTGTGAAATAAAAAGAGATACAGTTAAAGTAAGTTTAAGCGGTGATACTAATTTCGAATCGGGAAAAGCAGTATTACTTCCAAATGCTTATACGGTATTAAATACTTTAGCTGAAAGTATGAAGACAGATAAAAAAGCAAAATTGAGAATTGAAGGTTATACTGATTCAATCGGTTCAGACTCTTATAATATGGAACTATCAAGAAAAAGAGCTCAAGCAGTTGCGGATTATCTGATAAGCCAGGGAGTTAATGCAGGCAGGCTTATGGTTATCCCAATGGGTGAAAGCAATCCGATCGCATCAAACAAAACTGCAGAAGGAAGAGCAATGAATAGAAGGGTAGAAATAATCCCTGAGCATTAACTTTAAATTCTTGAACTGATGTAGGGAGTGCAAATTTTACATTCCCTACATGCTTTTAATTTCCCTGAATTTTTCAATTCGATAAATTCCTCCTAAATTAGTGGTAATATTTTCAAAAAAAAGGGAAATCACTAAATGAAAATTTCTACTTTTCTTTTAATTCTCATTTTTGCTAACCTTTCTTTTTCTCAGCAGCTTCATAGAAATAAATATTCAGCCTTCTCCGGTTCTTTTGTTTTAAGTCTGGATGCAGGGGCAACTTTAGGAATTACTGATTATAAAAATAAAAAAATTGATTACATGGGAAGAAGCTCAATTGAATATTTTTTCCCCTCTTTTACAAATAGTACTTTTGGTATAAGAGCAATAGGGGGAGGAGGCTATGTAAGGGGAAAAGATCCAAACCGGAACCCTAAAATTTTTAGAACAAGTTTTGAATTTGCTGGCGGCGGTTTAGTGTATGCATTGTCTCTTAGTGATATTGTTACTCCCTATTTGTTTGCAGGAGTATCATATATGTGGTTTGATCCTAGGGGTGAAAATGATGTACTGCTTAAAAATAACAATACCGGAATTTATAAAAAAAACGAGATAAATTATCTGGGAGAAATCGGAATAAGATTTCTTGCAACTGAAAATTTAAGTTTTAATCTTATAGGGGGAGTTCAGCTTGGTTCACATGATTATATTGATGATATCGCTGTTGGAACCAATAAGGATTTTATTGTTAATGCACTTGCAGGTGTTTCTTTTTCATTTTTTATTAACCGGGATAGCGATGGAGATGGGGTAGATGATTCAGAAGATCTTTGCGGGAATACGCCCCTGGGTGTGAAAGTTGATGATTTTGGTTGTCCATTGGACTCTGATAAAGATGGAGTACCTGATTATCTGGACAGATGTCCGAATACTCCCAAAGATGTTTTGGTTGATAACAACGGCTGTCCTTTGGATTCCGATGGTGATGGAGTTCCCGACTATTTGGATCTTTGTTCAAATACTCCAAAGAATATACCGGTTGATAAATCTGGGTGTCCTTATGATCTTGATGGAGACGGTGTTCCTGATTTCAAAGACAAGTGCAGCAATACTCCTCCAAATGTAGAAGTAGATCAAGATGGTTGCCCGTTAGATTCCGACAAAGATGGAGTTCCCGATTATCTTGACAAATGCCCGGGAACTTCAGCGGGAGTTCAAGTGGACGAAAAAGGTTGTCCATTAAAGGAAGAAGTAAAAGAATTCACTTTAAGTTCAGGAGCAAACTTTGCATCCGGAAGTTCTACTCTATTGCCTTCAGCTTATCCGGAATTGGATAAACTTGTTAAAGTAATAAAGCAGAACCCGCTTTCAAGATGGAGAATTGAAGGACATACAGATAATACAGGAAGTAAAGCCGGCAACCTTAAAATTTCAAAGGAAAGAGCTGAATCAGTTTTGAATTATTTTATTTCAAAGGATTTAGCACGTAATAGATTTGAAGTCTTCGGAATGGGAATGGATTATCCTATTGCCAGTAATGCAACCGAAGCAGGAAGAGCAAAGAACAGAAGGGTGGTTATAATCAGAATCAATTGAGACTTTTGACTTTTATGATTAACCAAATGAACCTAAATTTGAAAGTTAGATTTAGTAAATAATGTAAGTTCAGTATTAAATTTAAAGATGATTAGATCTTATTTTTGATAATTGAAATTTTGCTGATTCAAATGAAAGGTTCATGAGTAAAAAATATTTTTTACCTGGTACAGATAAACAATTAGATATTCTCCTTAAAAATCTTGATTTAAAGGATCTTTCTGTCCTTGTTATTGGGGAGGGGAGTGAAGAAATATCAAAAAATATCCTCTCACAAGGAACCTCAAAAGTAATTATGCTGGTTCAGGATGAAGATTCTCTTTTGAGAGCTAGAATGAGTTTATCATCCTCAAAAAAAATTTCCGTGAAGATTATGGAATATGAAAACACAGATTTTAAAAATTCTCTGTTTGACCTGGTTTATGCGCAGGCATCAGTGTCATCTTCAAAAAGAAATAAAGTAATAAAAGAAATGAAGAGAATTTTAAAACCCGCCGGTTATTTTTGTGCTGGTGAAATTGTAAGTCTAACCAAATCACCGCCTCAATTTGTGAAAGATATCTGGAATAATTCGAATGTTTCTCCTCTTTTTACGGAAGAACTCGAAGATTATTATAAGGACAGAGGCTTTGAAATTTTTTTGTCAAATGATATCTCAGATACATTATATGACTTTTATCTGTTAAGCAATAATTTATTGAAGGATAAGTTCAATGAACTTCCGGTTGAGGAAAAAAGTTTTTATAAGAAATTGCTAAAGCAAATCAGTCATGAATCAAATGTCTATTTAAAACTTGGCGGCAATACTCACATCGGATTTAAAGTTTTAATAATGAAGAAGGTGTAAATTTTGAAAAAAGGTGATCTAATTGAATTGAATGTTGAAGAGTATGCTTTTGAAGGAAGAGGAATAGCGAAAATCAACAAAGAAGAAATTGTACCCGGATCTCCTCAACAACAAACAAAATATATTGTATTTGTTGATAATGCATATCCCGGTGATAAAGTAAAAGCTCAAATTAGAAAGATCAAAAAATCTTATGCCGAATCAATAGCTGATGAAATACTATCCCCCTCAGATTTCAGGATAAAAGCCAGGTGTAAATACTTTAGAGTTTGCGGTGGATGTAAACAGCAGGATCTTGAGTACCGGATACAGCTGGATTACAAACAGAAACAGGTTGAAGACATTTTTAGAAAAATGGGAGGCTTCAGCAACTTTACTATCGAACCTATTATTCCTTCCGGAAAAATATTTTATTACAGGAACAAGATGGAATTTTCTTTTTCTGAAAAAAGATGGTTAACAAAAGAAGAAATAAAATCCGGAGAAGCAATAGACAGAAACTTTGCCCTTGGGCTGCATGTCCCTAATGTTTATGATAAAGTTCTGGATATTGATGAATGTTTTCTTCAATCTAAATTGAGTAACAAAATTTTAAATTTTACAAGAGGGTTTTTTAAAATAAAAAATATCCCTGTTTATAATACGAAGACTCACCAGGGTTATTTAAGAAATTTAGTTATTAGAGAATCGGAACACACGGAAGATTTAATGATTAACTTAGTAACATTCTATGAAGATGATCAATTATTTAAAGAATACTCTGATGCAATTGTTAAAAACTTTCCTGAGGTATCAACAGTTGTAAACAATGTTAACTTACGAAAAGCTGCTGTTGCAACCGGCGATTTTGAAAAGGTATTTCATGGTAATGGTTTGATTTATGATTCAATTGATAAATATAAATTTAGAATCAGTGCAAATTCTTTTTTCCAGACAAATACCCTGCAAGCTGAGAACCTGTATAAAACCGTACTTGAATTTGCAGAATTAAAGGGAGACGAAATTGTTTATGATTTATATTCAGGTGCAGGCACAATTGCAATTTTTGTCTCCGGATTTGCCCAAAATGTATTTGCTTTTGAAAGTGTTGAATCGGCTTTAAAAGATGCTGAAGAAAATTTAAAATTAAACCGGATTGATAATGTTAAATTTATCCTTTCAGATCTTTATAAAACATTTCTTCCTCTTGTAAAAGATAATAATTTATCTTCTCCCGATGTTGTAGTCTTGGATCCTCCCCGGAGCGGGATGCACAAAAATACTGTTGAGGATGTAATAAGTTTAAGTCCTGAAAAGATTGTTTATGTTAGCTGTAATCCTGCTACACAGGTTAGAGATATTAAGTTGTTTGCTGAAAACGGTTATAAGTTAATTAAGATAAGACCTTTTGATATGTTTCCCCATACTTTTCATATTGAAAATGTTGCCTTGCTTGAAAGGATATAATATTAGAATTTTATTCTAAGAAAATCTAATTTTTATTAATATTTATTATCCAGAATCAGCACAAATTCCCCCTTCAGATTTTTTAGTTCTGCAATTTTCAATATATCCTCAGCGGTTCCCCTATAAAATTTTTCATCTTTCATTGTGAGTTGAAAGGCTAGTATAGTCCAGATATTTTTACCTAAAACTTTTACTATATCAGACATTAAACTTTTTAGACGATAAGGGGTATCAAGAATAACAATAACTTGTTTTATTTTTTTTAAATCTATTAGTTGTTTCCGCCTGATTTGTTTATTAGGAGAGAGCCAGCCGTAATAATAAAATTTTTCAAATTCTAATCCTGAACCGGTTAAAGCGGGAAGTAAAGAATTTGCACCGGGAATCGGGATAACATCTATGTTTTGAGAAATGCATAATTCTGCTAGCAAATGGCCCGGGTCTGAAAAAAGCGGGGTTCCACAATCAGATATTACTGCTGCAGACTTTCCACCGGAAATTTTTAAAATTATGTCATTTACGACTTCACTTTCATTATGTTCATTTAATGATACTAATTCCTTTTCAATTTTATAATGTGAAAGCAATCTCCTTGCTTCTTTAAATTCTTCACATATAATAAAATCTACTTCTTTTAAAATCCTTATAGCACGGAGAGTGATATCTTCATAATTACCAATTGGAGTTGAAACCAAATATAATTTACCGTTCATATTTAAAAATAATTAAAAGATTTCAAATTGTTTAAAATCAGGAAGTAAAATTCAATTTCCTTCTTTTGAGTTAACTTAGATAGATAAAAAAAGGACATCTTTATATAAAAATAATAAAGATGTCCTCTCTTAAGAATGTGTTTTTCTGCTATTTAAATATTTTGTTAAAAAAGTGTTGCATTGCTTCCCAGCTTTTTTCATCTGCCTGCTTATTATAAGCTAAAGGCAAATTAAATTTTTTACCAAGACTATCTGCGGCAGGATTTGTAAAGCTGTGTTCAGCACCGGGATAATTAATTAACTTATAGTTTATTCCAGCTTTATCCATTCCATCTTTAAAAGCATCTACTTTTTTCTGCGGATTAAAAGGATCATCTGCTCCATTGCAGACAAGAATTTTAGCTTTTACCAGAGCAGGATTATTTACAGGTTCTGTTGGCAAATCTCCATGGAAACTTACAACTCCTTTAAGATCAGCTCCTTCGAGAGCCATACGCAGAACGATGCCGCCACCAAAGCAATATCCGATTGCTGCAATGTTGCTGGTGTCTGTTTGAGGCTGTGCTTTTAGTAGTTTAAGACCAGCGTCAAATCTTGCTCTGGCCGTATCCATATGCTGCATAATTTCGGAAGAAAATTTTCCTGCATTTTCGGGATGTTCTGCTATTTTTCCGTTTCCATACATATCAATTGCCAGTGCAACATATCCAAGCTTGGCAAGCATTTCTGCTCTATGCCTAGCATATTGGTTCATACCCCACCATTCATGGACAACAATTACTCCAGGTACTTTATTTTCATTATTTTGATCATAGGCTAAAAACCCTTTCAGAGGTGTTCCATCTGACGAATAAGTAACTTCTTTAGTAACAATGGATGTATTTTCATTCATATTATTTTCTTTCTTTTTTGAACATCCGGGTAATATGAATAAGCTTAATAGTATAATTAGTGAATACTTCATAGCGTCTCCAACTTATTGATTTTAAATAAAATATAGATTGATTTTCTAAGAGAAAAAAAAACCGGATCATGAGTGATGATTTTTAATTAGTTATAGCAGCAGTAATATAAGACAGGAGGTATTATAATATTGTGCAATGAAGCAAATTCATAGAAGAAATGATCATTAATAAAAATATTATTGTATAAAGTATCTTCCGTTGATCCGTTATTAATGAGCATTGTCCATCTTGAATCAGCGGGATTAATGATAGTATTATTGTATACTTTGTTGTTTTTTGATCCTTCTGCTCCATCAATCATAAAGAGAGCAATACCGGTTGCATGATTATTATATATAAGATTGTTGTAAATAATTGAATTTTGTACCCTGTCGAGATTTATAGCCGAACCTCCGCCGGCACCATTATCATGAAGTATATTTCCATTAATTACTGCATTGCGAATAATACCGTCTCCTCCTTGCGAAGCATCTGCATTAAGCTGTATCCCGCATCCGTTATTACCGAAGCATTCATTGTTTCTGACAGTTGGCCTATCCCCGCTGTTTGAGACATATAACTATGCTGCTGAATGCTATAAGAACAAATGCTATTTTCAATAAGAATGTCATTGGTGAACCCGGTAAAGATTCCCCAATAATTATTTTTTATTACAATGAAATCAGAAACAGCGGCACAAATCCCCGCACTGGGTTGATTGATTACTTTAAATCCGTCTATAACAATCCTGTTTGCGTTTTCAATATTAATCCCGTCGCTGGTTTTATAATTTGATTCATCTACAATAACATTTTGATTTACAGCTTTGAAAACAATGGAAGAATTTTCTGATCCACTTGTTCTTATATCAAATCCAGTATAATTACCTTCCAAAACAATAACAGAATCTCATGCCGAAACTATATTTGCAGCTTTCTGCAGAGTTAAGAAAGCATTATTAATACTGAAACCATCATTTGAATCTTTTCCGTTTTAGATACATAATATGTATGTTGTGGAAGGACGGATTTATTTAAAAATAAACAAATCAGAATAAAAACAGGTAAAAACTTGTTTCTCATTTTCACGCCATTTTAACCGGTTGGTATCGTCAATTTAGCTACCATAAAGAAATCTTAAATATTTACTAAAAACAGATAATGAAAAAATCGGATGTGAAAAACTTACAGATGAAGAGTATATATGTAGTTTCAATATTAGGAATTAAAGGCCCCTCTTTTGAAGGGGCCATGAATTTATTTTATCTATATCATATACTATGAAAGTTTAAACATGATCGGGATAGTAACTTCACTTTCAACAGCTTTTCCGTTTTTCATTCCGGGATTGAATTTTGTATTCTTAATTGCTGATTCCGCTGCTTTATCACATTCGGCATTAAGGCCTTTTTCTACCGTTGTAGATACAACATTTCCTTTTGCATCAACGACTGTTTTTATGATTACTTTTCCTTCAATTTTATTTTCTTTCGCAGATTGAGGATAGACAACATTATGTGCGATGGCAGCAATTCCGCCCACCGGGGTAGGCATTTGATCCAATTCTTTTTCTTGTGCAAAAGTGCTTAACCCTGCAAGAAAAAATATTAGAAGCAGGTATGAAAAAATTCTTTTCATTTTAGACCTCTTTCAATTTATAGTTAATTATTATTTTAGTTTAAAGACGATTGGGATTGCAACCTGTACTTTTACAGGCTTACCGTCTATCTTACCTGGGTAAAACTTTGTTTTCATTAAAACGTCTTTAGCTTCTGCATCTAATAAAGGATTAACACCTTTAATAATTTTACAGCTCTGAGGATTTCCAAACTCATCAATAAATAATCTTACAATCACTTTTCCTTGTATTCCCTGCTCTTTTGCCTCTTCGGGATATCTTATCCTTTTTACAATATCTTCCATTCCGCCAACCGGAGAAGGCATTTCGTCAACAGTAACATGGTACATATCTTCAGGAACCTCCTTGGGAATAAATGAATTATCGGTCTGCGGTAAGAAATTTAATCCATCAATATTATAATTTATTGTAAAGTAGGTATGCAGCTTAACATGTTTGTTATTAATTTCCGGCGGAATTATCTTAAACGTTTTTCGAATAAATTTTAATATTGCATTGTCAATCTTATCATTAATACTCTCAAGCTGAATAATCTTTTTAATGTTACCTTCTTTTGAAAAATAAATTAAAGATTTAAAAGTAAAACCTGTATTTTCAAATCTATTAGGTTCATTTACAGTCAGTATTTTAAGTAGACTATCGACATCTTCCCATTCGGGGCTTTTATATTTAAAACCTCCTTCAAGTACCGGTACTAATCTCTCTGATGCCATGAAGGAATCTTTTTCCGTTGTGTTGATTAATTCTGATTTCCTGGTCTCATTACATGAAGAAAATAAAATCATTATTAAAATCAGCATAAAAATCTTTTTCATTTTTGATGCCTCATATTTTTGGTTTTACAATTATTTCATTATTTGATGATGCTTTAACCTGGATTTCAGGAAGACTATTATATAGCATTTCAATTGTTTGTGACTGCTTTATCATTCGGCCTGAAAGTTTTTCAACTTTATCCTGGTATCCTTTAACTTCCGATAGAAGATATCCGCTGATTATAATCAGTATGAGTGCAACGGTATAAGAAATTGAAGTTACTATTGTGTGTGAAGTGAAAAAACGGGGTTTTTTTACAGTTGCACTCCCGACAGTTCTTAGAATGTCTCTTTCAACCTCTTCCGGGAATTCTTCAATGGAATCGTCAACTGCTGCTCTAATCCTGTTAAGCTGTTTGAAATATTTTCTTCCTTCATCGCTTAAAGAAAGCTGAGTGAAAAGCAGCGTTTCCTCTCCTTTCACAAGTTCCCCGTCAAAATATCTATTAATTATTTCTATAATTTTTTTATCATCCATTTTAACACCATTTATTTAGATTACTGCATGAGTTTTGAAATTCTTTTTATTAGTTTCTGCCTGACTTTATATAGCCTGCTTTTAACGAGTTCTTCATCAATTTCAACAAGCACTGCAATTTCTTTATATGATAACCCGGAGTATTCTTTCAATATAAATATCTCTTTTTGATCGGGATTTAAATTTTCAAGTTCTTTCATTATTATTTCATTCAATTCTTTATTCTCAATTTCTTCGTGAATTGAATAATCAGCTTCCTTATCTATTTCGTTATAATCTTCCGATTCCATATACAGTTTTTTCAATTTTGTATTCCTATATATTGAGTAGAGTTCATTTCGCGCAGACTTGAACAGCCAGGCTAAAATACTATCTTTATTTCTTATCAAATCAAGGTTCTGATATAACTTTATAAAAACATCCTGAACAATATCATCTGTCTGCATACGATCAGAGGACATTTTTAGAACATAATTAAATAATCTCTTCTTATATTTATTAAAGAGTAATGTAAATTCAATTATTTGATTTTGGTTCTTATTCAAATCATTTACCCCGCTCTACAAGAGAGATGCAAAAAAGCTACAAAATGTTTCCTAAAGAGTAAAATAAATTTTTAGATTATTTAATATTCTATTTGAAGTATTTTATAAGGAGTAAAAACTTAATGATGGAGATTAGAACCGGGAATAATTATAGCAGCTTTTATGATTTAATAAATTTGGATAGTTTATGTTTAATTTTTCAAGAGTAATTGCACCATAAAAAATAAAAACTTTTTATGGTGCTTTCTTAAGATTGTTTTAATTGAGAATATTAAAATACTATTCTTCAATTGGAATGTGTGTTTTATTTTTTGCCAGCCACATATCAAAATTCTGCAATGCAGGATTTAAATTTTTTGATTCCTCCAGATTTCTAAGTGCAAGCCCATCCTTTTCGAAATCACGGTAAAACTGAAACATATTTCCAACATCATCAGCTCCGGGAAAACCAAAGCCCCTATAAACTTCAGGTGTCACTTCATTATAAATAATATTTTTACCCAAAATCTTTGATAATTTCTCAGCCATTTCATTTCCTGTTAAATGATCTCCTGCTATACCAACTGTTTTATGGATATATTTATTACTATTTTTAAATATTCCGAGGGCGCATTTGCCAATATCCTCAGCAGCAATACCGGCAAGTTTTTTATTACCCATAGGAAATGTAATACTATATTTACCGTCCGGATTTTTTTTAGGACCCATTCCAAAATAAATAAGATTGTCCCAATAGAAAGAAGCAACAAGAAAAGTTACGGGTAAACCAGCTTCTTCAAAAAATTTATTTGATTCTCCTTTCCCGTCAAAATGCGGAACTTTGTAATTTCCCATCAGAGTGGGCATCCTATTATCATCAAGCGGGATCCACTCTCTTGTATCTTCGAGCGTAGACCAGATAACATGAGAAACACCCGCATCCTTTGCAGCTAAGGCCATGTTTTTTGCCTGCTGTTTTTCTTTTTTGGGTGAATAATGTTCCCAGTAATTTGTAACACAGAAAGCGCCATAAACTCCGCTGAATGCTTTTTTCAGGCTTTCCACATCATCCAGATCAGCTTTAACTACATCAACACTTTTTTTCGAAAGTTCAATGGCCTTCTCAGAATCAGGATTCCTTGTAATTGCGCGGGCAACAAATTCAAAACCGGGATCATTCAGTATTGCATGTACTAATCCACCACCCTGCGCTCCGGTCGCGCCAACAACAGCAATTGTTTTCTTTTCAGCCATTTATGGACCTCCTTTTTTAATAAAAAATGAAATTTTTCTTAATTATTAAATAATAAAGATTAAAAAAGATTAGATATATTGATTTTTGATTAACAAAACTATAAAAAAATTAGTATCTTAAATGTGCCAAGGATGACATTTGCATGAACATTAACTTTATAATAATTAGATATAAACTACTGCCGGATTGCTCGTACTCACATTCATATTATTTTGAAAATCATATGTTCGATATATTAACGTACTAATAATAACTATTCCTAATTACTTTCCATTAAAATTTCTATAATAATAGAGGAATATTAAATATTAAAATTTTAATACTCTGTTACGAATACCCTCCGATTGGCGGCGGCGGTGCCCAAGTAGTTCATGGATTAATAAACGAACTAAATAAAAAAAACTGTGAAATCGACCTGGTAACAATGGGTTTCAAAAATCTTCCTGATTTTGAAAGACTTGGTAATCTAAATATATACAGAGTTAGATGCATAAGATTCAAAAAAGATTTATGTACTTTCCCGGAAATGTTTTTATATATCTTATCAGCATTTCCCATGATTATTAAATTAGCCAGAAAAAATGATTATAAAATAAATCATACTCATTTCATTTTTCCTGACGGAGTTTTAGCTTTCGCTGTTAAAATACTGCAGAAGATTCCATATATTATTACAGCGCATGGTTCCGATGTTCCCGGGTATAATCCGGATAGATTTAAATTACTTCATAAAATTCTTATACCGCTCTGGAAATTAGTCACTTCAAATGCAGAAAAGATAGTTTTACCAAGTAAAAATCTGGAGACATTAGTCAAAAAAATAAATCCCAAATTAACAACAGCAATTATACCTAATGGAATAGATCCTAATAAATTCTCTCTAAATGTTATCAAGAAAAAGCAAATTCTTATTGTTACAAGAATGTTTAAACGCAAAGGTGTACAGTATTTTCTGGAGGCTGTTAAAGGATTGGAACATGATTATCATATAAATATTGTAGGAGATGGTCCTTATTTGGAATCCCTTAAAGGAATATCCATGCAAAATAACCTTAAGATTAATTTCACGGGATATCTTGATAATTATTCCGATCAATTCAGAAAACTTTATGAAGAATCCGAAATATTCGTATTTACATCTGAATCTGAAAATTTTCCGGTTGTTCTCCTTGAGGCGATGCTTTCCGGTATGGCTATTATTACTACAAATGATACGGGATGTGCTGAGGTAGTTGGAGATGCTGCAATATTAATTGATTCAAAAAATTCAGAAGCAATTAAGCAATCTCTGCTAAAATTAATGGGTAATAATGAACTAATCGGAAAACTCCGGTTTGCGGCAAGAAAAAGAGCGGAAGAAATATTTGGCTGGGAAAAAATTGCCCAAAAATATTTAGAACTCTATTTTTGAATTATTTCTCCATCAAGTCTGTTCAGCTATTCCGAACTTTTTATAAATCAAAATTAATTTTTAAACTAAGATCTTTTTCTGTTATGGTTTATTAAATACGGCTCTGAGTTCATTTAAGTATGAAAATGATTCCTTTTCAGAACTAATTATAAAATTAAGTAACTGAGTTTTGATAAGTTATAATGAAAAATAAAATCTCTCTGCTATTTAAGTTTATCATATCCGGGGTTTTACTGGTATATCTTTTTACTCTTATTCCTTTTTCAAAAATTCTATCATCAGTTGAATCAGCGAATATTATTTTGGTAATAGTCGGAGTAGTACTAGGAATTTCGATTACGTATTTTTCTGCATTTGAAACAAGATACCTTACAAAAGTTCAGGGGATAAAATTATCAACATTTAATATTCTGAAGATACATTTAGCCACCAGTTTTTACAGTTTCTTTTTACCGGGAACTATCTCAGGAGGTGCAGTTAAATGGTACAAATTTTCGAAACATGGCAATAAAGCTTCAGCAGCAGCAGTTGTAGTATTCAACAGGTTCCTAGAAATACTAATGACAATTTTTATAGCACTCATTTTTTCTTTTACTATTCTTTATTCTACAGGAAATCAGGAGTATTTTATTCTTCTGGTATTGATATTTATTTCTATGATCATTCTATATCTAATGTTGCTAAATAAAACCGGAATAAACTTTATTGAAAAAACCATTTCACTTTTCCATTTACCAAAATTAATAAATAAAGCTTTTGAAAAATCTATTACCGCAATAAGACAATTTCAGAATTTGAGTTTAAAAGATCATTCTGAAATTATGGGCTTGTTATTTTTTTATCATGGTATTGGTATAATCTCTTTTTTCTGCCTGGCAAAATCACTTGATATTAATCTAAGTTTTTGGATACTCAGCTGGATTGCTTCAACAACTTCAATTGCTACAATGTTTCCAATTGCTTTTGCCGGAATTGGAGTAAGAGAGGGAACATTAATATTCCTTTTGAGTCAATTCAGTATTAAACCGGATGTGGCATTTGCTCTTTCATTATTGCTCTTTTCCCGGAATATATTTGTAGCGCTTCTGGGAGGATTGTTAGAACTGAAAGTAAATATTAGTTCAAAAGAAATTGAAAAAGGGAAATCCGGAACAGGAATAGAAAATAATTAATGCTTTTAATTGAATTTAACAGAATTAATAAAGAACAATTATGTTAGTTTATAGTTCATTAAAATATAAGACTTCAATGAAACTTGACGGATTTGATTCTTTGTGGTATAATAATATAGAACTTAAACCGGAGAAACTTTTTCATTTATCATTAAATAATGATGCTTTCCAAAAACAATATAATCTATTTAAAGAAAAAGTCATTAACTCCATAAATAAAACTTATCTCCCTGTTTACCGGATGTCCGATGGTGAATTCCGGTTTTGTTTGAGAAAAACAACCTTAAAGAAAAAGATATTAAGCGGCTTAAAGTTTAATAATACTTATTCGACTACATGCTGGGGAGAAAGATATAGTAAAGAAGAAATTGGACGGGCTTTTCCAGGTTTTAACGAAAGTTTAATTGAGATTTCCAAACAGGGATTTCTGGCTTTGCATTTTGTTCAGGGTGCACCGCTGGATAAATATCGAATATATATTGAACCAATGTGCAATTGGTTTAAACGGAATGCTATTGAGTTAAATGAATTTAATTATATTTCATTTTATTTTGTTTATGCTCTTTTGTCAGTTAAAGATTCTGTTGAATTATTGCGTAACAAAAGAATTTTAATCATTACATCAAATTCAAATAATAAATTTAAAAAAATAGAAAAAATTTTCTCATCAAAATATCATCCGGAAATTTTATTTTATGAAATTTTGCCGGATAAATCTTTATTGAAAAAAATCAGCTATAAATTAGTTGATCCAAATGTGGATGTTGTTTTAATTAGTGCAGGTATCGGCTCGGTAAATATTATGATACAATTAGAAGGATTGAAAACGGTTTGTTTGGATACCGGAATTTTTCTTGAAATGCTGGTAGATAACACTCTTAAAACATCGAGACTTTTTTTAAAAGAATCTTAAAAAATTTTAATTAGTAAGAACCTGAATTAAAATAAATTATCCGGTAAGGTATTTATTTATATTTGCCGGGAATTGATTTTGAATTGTTCATAAAAATAATTTTTCCATAAGATCGCATGAATAAATTTGGTAGAAAAAAAACTTGTTGTTATAATAATTCTGAATTATAATAATAAAGAAGATACTTTAGTCTGCCTGGATAGAGTTACAAAACTAAACTATTCTCCTTTCGAAATTGTTGTGGTGGACAACGGTTCAACTGATACTTCAGCTACGGCCATAAAGGATAATTTCCCAAATATTCATTTAATTGAAAGCAAGAAAAATCTGGGAGCCGCAGGAGGACGCAACTTAGCACTCAAATATGCTAATGAAAATTTTAATTATAATTATCTTTTTTTTCTTGATAATGATATTACTATCGAAAGAAATACATTATCGGAAATGATTAAGTCTATTAATTCCAACGAGAATATTGGAATAGTATCCCCTAAGTGTTATGTAACGAATAAACCCGGGATAATTAAATATGCCGGCGGAATGTACATCAATTTTTTTACGGGTAGCATCAAAGATATCGGCGGAGGACAAAAAGATTCCGGCCAGTTTGAAGAGACAAAGTTTATTTCTGCCTGCGGTGGTTTATGCCTTGTTCAAAAAGAAGTAATTGATAAAATAAAAGGCTTTGATGAAAGGTTTAATCCTTACGGCTGGGAAGATGTTGATTTTGCATTAAGAGCAGGAAAATCCGGTTATAAAATATTATATAATCCCAAAGCTGTTGTTTATCATAAAGGAGGTAAAATAGGAAGAGGAAAAACAGTTTCGGAATATGAATCATCTAAAGTAAATAATTATTTTTACCTGTTTAAGAAACATGCAAATTTTTTTCAGCTGTGTATTTTATGTATAATCCTTCCGTTTAAGATAGTGTTAAAGTTTTTTCAAGAAGTTTTCAGGGGAGAGTTTGATGCAATATCATCTCAATTGCGAGGATTTTTTAGTCTGTTTAAATCTAAATTAAAATGAAATTAAATGATTATATAAGAACTGATACTAAAGTTCAATCTCCTGAATTATCAGTTGTCATACCTTTTTACGGTAATAAGGATGACCTATCAAGATGTCTTGAAGGATTAAGAAACCAAACATGTAAGCAGGAGTTTGAAATAATTATAGCGGAAAGCGGTAATGATACCGGATTAAAAGAGCTGGTTAATTCTTCATATAATGCAAAATTAATTTCGTCATCTTCTTTAATGTACCCGGGAAAGGCAAGAAATTCCGGGGTAAAAAATTCAAAAGCAGATATAATTGCTTTTATTGATGCTGATTGTGTCCCTGTGACAGGCTGGCTTACAGAAATTTATTCTTCACTAAAAAAGGACTATGATGTGGTAATAGGTCCTGTGATTAATTTGCACCCATTTCATCCTGTAGCTTCTGTTGATAACTTATTCCTATTTTCTGATTTTCAAAAACTTCGTAGTTCAAAAAAATTTGAAAATTTCGCCGGATGTAATTTCGGGATTACCCGGAGTTTGTATCAGAAAGTCGGCGGTTTTAATGAAGATATGAAAATTGCCGAGGATACAAAATTCAGTGAATCGGCAATACAGAAAGGGAAAATTTATTTCAACAAAAAGATGATAGTGAGACATAGCGGACGAAAAGATTTGACAAGCTTCAAAAAACACCACGAGAGTTTCGGTTTTTATAAAGGATATTTAAATCTTAAAAAATCATCTGCAGAAAATAAATTAAGGAAAAATTATTTTTATCCTGTCTTATTAGGATTCAGGAGAATAATTTATATTTCGGTTCGTACTTTACAATGGAACCCGGCCGGATTAATAAGGATAATTTTCTTTTTTCCTGTTTTAATTATTGGAATATCTTCCTGGATAAAAGGATTTTGTGAAGGTCAGTCTAAGTATCTTTCAGAAAGATCATCACAAACCAGTTCAACTATTATAAATAAACCTGAAATGTATGAATGAAAGTTTTTAATCAGGATGTTAAAATAGAGGGTTCACTAAGATTGGCGTTAATCGGGTGTGGAAGAGCTGCGGAAAGAATATATGTGCCTGCCTTAAAAAAATTTAATAGTATTAAAATTACGGCGGCTGTTGATCAAATTGAAGAAAGAAGAAATTTAATTTCCGAAAATTTTTCGGAATGTATTCCTTATAAATCAATTGATGAAAATCTTTTTAATAATGTTGATGCCGCAATAATTACTACTTCACCCGATTCTCATATAAGTTTAGCGGCGGAATTTCTTAAAAAGGACAAATATGTTTTAGTTGAAAAACCTTTGGCTTTGTCTTCGGATGGAACAAAAGAGTTAAAGGAAATTGAATCTTTCTCAAAGGCTTTTCTTATGATGGGATTCAACCATAGATACTGGGTACCTGTTATTAAACTGAAAGAAAAATTATCCTACAAAGAGAAAATAAATTTTTCGGAAATGATTTTTACAAGCGATTACAGCAGATGGAATCCGGTTTCATTTACAAGTAAGCCGCTAGACGATTTAGGTCCGCATCTATTTGATTTAATTACTTATATATTTGAAAGAAGAATTGTTTCCGTAACTGCTAATCAACCCGGTAAGAATGAAATCAATTTAAAAGTTAAAATTGAAGAGAATGCAAACATCCGGTGCAGTATTGCTTATGGTGGTGAAACAATCAGAACAATCAGAATAAAAACTGAAAATAAAAATTTTTTTATTTCATTAAAATCTATAAGAATATTACCTGAATCCGGATTCATACGAAATGCACTGGACATAAATGACAGGGTAAAAATAAAATTGTTTAGAAGAGAATTTCCGTTTAATATATCTTATAAAGTTCAATTGAGAAAATTTTTTAATTTTGTAAAATCAGATACAATTCCGGAACCGGGAATAGACGAAGGAATTTCGTCAATCCTTGCAGTCGAATCTGCCCGGAGGTCAATTAATAATAACGGGAAGGAAATCTTTTTAGATGAATTCAAATCCTGATAATCAAAAGACTGGTAAGAAAGTATTGGCTATAGCATTAGATGCTGCGGAGCCAAATCTGATAGAAAAGTGGATTGAGGAAGGACACTTAAAAAATTTAGCTTCTCTACGTCGTAAGGGTAAATTTGGAAAAATATCTTCCACAGCCGAATGGCTTGCCGGTTCTGTCTGGCCGACTTTTTACACCGGAGTTAATCCGGGTGAACACGGCTTTTATCATTACCTTCAATGGAGAAGTGATAAAATGGAATATGAACGCCCTGGTCCTGACTGGATAAATGCAACTCCTTTCTGGCGAAATCTGGAAGAAAAATATAAAGTAATTTCTGTTGATATGCCGCTAACTTTTCCGCCGACTCCTTTTAACGGAATAGAAATTTCAGGCTGGGCATCACATGATGGTATTTATCCAACTGCATCTTTCCCGGAAGAAAAAATAGAATGGGTTATTGAAAACTTTGGTAAGCCTCCCATTAGTAATGAAATGGGGGGGCTTCAAACATTGAAGGAGCTTTTTAATATAAAAGAAGAATTGATCACTGCAACTAAAAAAGAAGCTGAACTTATTATTAACTTAATGAATCTGGAAGAGTGGGACTTGTTTCTGTGCTGTTTTTCTGCAACCCATCGCGGAGGACATAAATTCTGGGATATTTCCAGTTCCAAAGAGGACATGAATAATGAACAAAAGCTGATATTTAATAATTGGCTCAAAGATATCTACAAGGAGTGCGATAATGCTGTTGGTAAAATTCTGGAAACTGTACCTAAAGATGTTACTATCATTGTATTTTCATTACATGGAATGGGAGCAAATACTTCTCTTTCAGAATATTTTTTACCCCAAATGATCTCTGATATCGTAAACGGAAAACAGGAAAAAAATAATATGGGCGGTTTTATAAAAAAGATAAGGAATCAAATTCCCCTGGAATGGAGGTCAAATTTTAAGAGGCTATTACCGCTGAAAATTCAGGATAAGCTGACTGCTTACTGGCGTATGGGAGGAACAAAATGGGAACGAACAAAAATTTTTAATATGCTCTCTGATTTACAGGGTTATATAAGATTAAATCTTAAAGGAAGAGAAAAAGAAGGTATAGTTGAGAAAGGAGAAGAATATGAGAATCTCTGCACCAAAATAATTGATGGATTAAAAACATATAAAGATGAAAAAAACCAGGAACCCGTAATCGAAATTATAGAAAGAAGCGATCTTTTATTTAATAAAGGAACCGGATTTAATAATTTACCTGATATACTTGTTAAATGGAATTTAAAACCTGCAGCAAGTTACGATAAAATTATTTCATCTGAATACGGTGAATTAAAATGGCCGCAGCCCGGGAAAAATCCCGATGGAAGAAGCGGGAACCATAGGTTTGAAGGATTCTTTTTAGCTGTTGGAAACGATTTTAAAGCAAATTCAACTTTCGAAAAAGAATATCGTATTATTGATCTTGCACCCACTATATTGAATTTATTAAATATTGAAAAACCAACGGAAATGGAAGGCGAAATTATTTTATAATTGGTACTTAAAAATTAAATTTATTGACGTTTTTATATATGTTAATCCTTATAAACGAATAATGACATATTAATAATAAAAACAAAAAATAAAGTATATATTAATGATAAAAAAACCTTCTTTTTATCTCGCAGTTTTAGTTCTGCACTTCAGTTTAATTAAGTAAGAATATAATTGACTTTTATTAAAAAAATTAAGAATATTATATTAATATTTTCTTAACACCGGGATGTTATGCAATATTTTCCTTCATCTTTTTTCGAATTCAATTTACTTTTAATGGGTTTACTTTCTAATAAAACTACTTCAAATTCCTGCCTATAAAATTTTAAGGTATTTATGGTTGGGGAAATGATATCTCATTATAAAATAATTAGTAAGCTTGGCGAAGGCGGAATGGGGGAAATCTATAAAGCAGAAGATACTAGATTAAAACGTATTGTTGCCCTTAAATTCCTCCCATTTTCTTTTTCATCCGATCAGGAAGCTAAAGAAAGATTTGTCCATGAAGCCCAGTCGGTTTCCTCATTAGAGCATCCTAATATTTGTACAATACATGAAATTGGAGAGACAAAAGATGGACAATTGTTTATGTCCATGCCGCGTTACGAGGGTGAAACTCTTAAGGAAAAAATATCAAAAGGACCTGTAGAAATTAATGAAGCAATAAATATTACTCTTCAAATATGTGAAGGTTTAGAAAAAGCTCATGGGAAAGGGATTATCCACAGGGATATAAAACCGGCCAATATATTTATTACAAAAGATGGAATAATAAAGATACTCGATTTTGGACTGGCGAAAACGAGGGGACAAACGCAGTTGACACAAATTGGATCAACCATGGGAACAATAGATTACATGTCTCCTGAGCAAGCATTGGGAAATATGGTTGATAAAAGAACAGATATCTGGTCGGCTGGAGTAGTACTTTATGAAATGCTGGCAGGGGCTTTACCATTCAGCGGAGATTATGAGCAGGCAGTGGTATATTCTATCATCAATGTTAATCCAAAACCGATAAGTGGATTAAGAAACGATATTCCAGTAGAACTGGAAAATATTGTAAATAAATTATTGATAAAGGATAGAGAGAAACGTTATCAAAGCATTAATGATCTGATTTTAGCTCTAAAGAAGTATTCTGACAATTTAAATTCGAGAAAATCATTGTCAACTTTTAGTAAACTAGGATTTACAAATGATCAAAAACGAAAACACTTTCTCATTGGCCTTTCAATATTATTATTGGTCGTCATTTTGGTTATTGTTGCAAGGTCATTATTCTTCCAAGATAGTTCATTTCAACAGGAGGCAGAAAGTAATTTAAGCAATTCAATTGCCGTATTACCGTTTAATGATTTAAGTCCTGAAAAAGACCAGGAATATTTGTGTGATGGTATTACAGAACAAATTATCTCTAATTTATCTAAATTAAAAAGGTTAAAGGTCATTGCAAGCACATCAGTCAAAAAATTTAAAAATACTAATAAGACGATTTCAGAAATAGGCAATGAGCTTGGAATAGATAATGTTATTGAAGGAAGTGTAAGAAAATACAAAGATCAAATAAGAGTTTCTGCGAATCTAATCAATGTTACAGATGGTTTCCACTTATGGTCTGAAGAATATAATAAAGAGCTAAAAAATATATTTGATATAGAAGATGATATATCAAGTTCAATAGTAAAAGCACTGCTGACAAAAATTTCCCCAAAAGAATCTGAAGATTTAAAAGGTTATATGCCGAAGAATTCAGAAGCATATGAGTATTATTTAAAAGGTAAATTCTATCATATAAATAAATATTTCGTTGGTTTAAATATTGAAGATTTTTATACAAGTGAGAATCTGCTAAAAAAATCTTTAGAACTTGATTCCAACTATGCGCTTTCTTATGCTGAACTTGCCAACCTGTATAATACTTATGTTGATAACAAACCGCCAAGGGATCCTAATTATAAAACTTATGCATTACTTCAAAAAAAATATATCGAGAAGGCAATTCAAATAAATCCGGGAATTCAGGAAGTTTATTTAATCAAAGCAGATATTGACATTTACTATGGTAAAAAGGAAGATTACTTCGAGGATATAAAATATGCCTATTCGTTAAATCACTCTTCGACCGAAGCAATATCGAAGCTTGGCCGGTTATATCATAATATTAACTTGTTTGAAAAAGCGATACTGAAATTCAATATCGTAATAGAAAAAGATCCGCTTGTCTCTTTTAATTATGCAAAAAGGGGATGGTCGTACTATAGATTAGGAAAGTACGCTGAGGCTGAAAAAGATTTTATTCAATCAATTAAAGTGGATACTTTAAGCCTAGTTGGTCGTGCAGAGTATTTCTTTTTCCTCTACTCTCAAAACCGGAGTGATGAAGCGGTTAAATTAAAATTAATTCAGAAATTATCGGGTTGGAACGCAAAAAGCATCGAAGCAGTTGAATTTGCCAGACAAGGAGATAGAAAGCTTGCACTTAAGGAAATAGATAAAATTTTTTCTCCCCAACGGTTTAAGATATATATGTTATTGAATATGTTAGATGAAGCCTTAACAATGCTGGAGAAAAATATAGATGCATGTTTTATCTGGGACCATTTTTGTTTCTATAAAATTTTACTGAACGATCCAATATTTGATAAACTAAGAAGCAATGAAAGATTTCAAACAATAGTTGAAAAACAAAAAGACCTGTATGACTATTATGTGGAAAAATATGGAGATATCGAAAGAGAGCAGAGAGATTAGAGTAATTATATAAGGAATTGCGAAGGTTGGAAGAATAATCATTCCAAATCACTTTATATCTATAGATTTGCAAACCTGTATTTGAGTAATTGTTAATTGTTCATTTTCAATTTTTAATTTTACTCATGTTACATCAGTCCCATCATTTGTTACCATCCTGGTAGGGAAGCCTCTTATTATTTATGAAGTTTGGTATGAACAAATTAAACAAATAAATAATGGAGGTCTTAAATGAAAAAGTTATTATTTCTCTGGCTGAGCTTATCTTTTGTAGTTGCAATTGCTACAGTATCCTTTGCACAGGCTGATAAGGAAATATCAACCCCATCTAAATATGAAGCTATTGAAGCTAATTATTTGACAGGATTAAATTCAGATAACCAGGGATTAAAGGTGAGCAGTGCTTATTTTTTAGGCAATATGAAATCAAGCAGAGCCGTTATTCCTTTGATGAAAATGTTCAGGAATGAAAAAAATAACGGAGCTAAGCTTGTAGCTGCCTGGTCTTTACTTAAAATAGGTGATTCACGCGGTGTATTTCTTGTAAAAAGAGAAAGCGAACTTGGCAATTGTGACGGCATTAGTTGCATGCTTCATCAATTATATGAAGACTTTTGTTTAAAAACCAAAGGAAAAGCCGAATAAAAAATGAATTTCACAAAAATAAAATTTCCCATTGAGGTTATATCATTTACCAAAAGTTATTGATATAACCTCTGTGTGTTTACTAATGCTGAAAGATACATTTTTAATTTTAATCATAACTTACATAGAAGAATGATTCTCTTTGCAAATGGACAATCTTTTTTGTAAATATGTATATAGCTTCAGTTAAAACATATAAAATCAGAACTTTTCGGATATTGTTTTGAGGGATAAAAATTTTATTCTACAAAACAGATTCCCTCAATAAATTTTACTGTTCAGTACCAGGCCAATATTTCCGGTTCCTTTTATTAAGTACGCGATTTAAATATCATCGAATAGTGATCGAAAGTAATTAAGCTTGTATTAGTTAGTATCCGGATATATATAAGGAAAAATTAATGATTGGACAGACCATATCTCATTATACAATAATTGAAAAGCTTGGTTCAGGCGGAATGGGCGTAGTATTTAAAGCGCTTGATCAGAAACTAGATCGCATAGTTGCGCTTAAGTTCCTTCCTCCTTCATATTCTTCCAATGATGAAATTAAAAGAAGATTTGAGCAAGAGGCGAGGGCTGTTTCCAAACTTCAGCATAACAACATTTGCACCATTCATGAAATAAATGAAACTGATGACGGACAATTATTTATCTGTATGGATTATTATGAAGGTAAATCATTAAAAGAAAAGCTTGAATACGGCAAACTTGAATTAAATGAAGCACTCGATATTACAATTCAAATTTGTGAAGGACTGAAGAACGCACACGAAAAGGATATTGTTCACAGGGATATAAAGCCTGCCAATATTTTTATTACCAACGATGGTATAGTTAAAATACTTGATTTCGGATTAGCCAAAATAAAAGGTGAAACGCAATTAACAAAAGCCGGTTCTACTTTAGGTACTACAGCTTATATGTCGCCGGAACAGGCAAAAGGAGAAAATGTAGATCAGAGAACTGATATCTGGTCGCTTGGTGTTGTCTTTTATCAGATGCTTTCGGGAAAACTGCCATTTAAAGGCGAATATGATCAGGCAATTATATATTCAATCTTAAACAAATCACCTGAAGAATTAAATACAGCAAAAAAAATAAAAAATTTTGTTTATAAATGCCTTCAAAAAAAACCCGTGAACAGGTATCAATCAATAGATGAAATACTTGTTGAATTTAATCTGATAACACCTGACTCGGTTAAGAGGGTAATTTTTGTTAAAGATAAAAGAGTTTTTAAAATTTTGCGGTTTGCAAAACGTTTCGGATTAATTATCATACTTTTAATAAGCTTAATTATCTGGTACTTTGTTAGAAATCCCCTATTATCGTCTTACAATCCGGAACAAAAACAAATTGCTGTACTTCCTTTAATAAACATAGGGCATAATCTTTCAAATCAGGCATTCTGTGACGGCTTAATTGAAACTTTAACTAGTCAGTTAACTCAAATGCCTCAGTTTAATACTACTTTGCAGGTTATCCCGTCGTCGGAAATACGCGAAAGAAAAATTTTGAGTGCAAAGGAAGCATCTCAAACCTTCGGAGCGGATTTGGCAATTACGGGAAGTATTCAAAAGAGTAATAATAGAATACGCTTAATATTGAATTTGGTCGATACCAAATCGTTAAGGCAGCTTAGTTCCTCAATAGATGATTATAGTTTAACCAATGTATATAAATTCCAGGATCAGGTTGTAAATCAACTGGCTGGTATGCTGAAAGTTAAACTGGATCCCGGTGAAGTAGCTTCTATTAATGATGGAGTTTCTGATAATACCGATGCATATGTTTTTTATATCCAGGGACAAGGGTATTTGCAAAGATATTGGGATACAGAAAATATCGATAATGCAATTGGACTATTTCATGAAGCTTTAAAAACTGATCCACAATATGTATATGCTTACGCCGGGCTTGGTGAAGCTTTTTTAAGGAAATATAAAAATGAAAATGATACAAGATGGATAGACAGTGCTTTATACTATAGTGAATATGCTGAAAAACTGAACAAAAAATTAACTGTTGTTCATTTAACTTCAGGAAAAATTTTAAATGAAAGAGGCAACTATAAAGAAGCTGCTTTAGAATTTAATAAAGCAATTGCACAGGATAAATACAACTCTGAAGCATATAACGGTTTAGCCAAATCATATCTTTCTTTGAATCAAAATAGTAAAGCAGAAGATACCTATAAACAGGCTATAAATTTGAAACCATCTTATTGGGTAGGATATAATGACCTCGGAGTCTTTTACTATATGAACGGAAAATATAATAAGGCTTTGGAATATTTTAAAAAAGTTGTAGAACTAACACCCAATAATATTTTCGGATTGAATAATTTAGGTTCTGTATATATCTATTTGGAAAAATGGTCTGATGCAAAAACTGCATTTAAACATTTAATAAATATTAAACCTGATTACGGTGCATATTCAAATCTGGGAAGTATTTATTTCTTTCATGATGAAAATTTTCGGGCTGCAGCTGATATGTTTATGAAAGCCTTGAAGCTTGACAGCAGTAATTATGTTATTTGGGGAAATGTTGCTTCGGCTTATTATCAAATACCCGGTTACAGAGAAAAATCGTATAAATTTTTTAACCGGGCAGTTGATCTTGGAGAAAAATCACTTTTAATAAATCCAAACGATCCCGGTACAATTTCTAATTTAGCATCTTATTACTCGATGCTTAATGATAAAGAAAAATCTATCCGGTATTTGGAAAAATCGTTAACATTAGCTCCCAATGATGTTGAAATCGGGGCACGGGGGGTTGTTGCTTATGAAGTTTTAAGAGAACGCGGTAAAGCAATTAAGCTCGCCGAAAAAATAGTGGAAAGAGGATATCCTATTTCAAACCTTGAAAAATCACCTGACCTTAGAAATATGATTAAGGATAAAAGATTTGAAAAACTAAAAGTAAAATTTTCAAATACCAATAAATAAAATATACTAAACAATTAATAGGAGATTTTAAGAATGGAAGAAAAAAATAGAAGAGCAAAAGAAGAAACGGAACATGTGATACATATAGAAATTGTAAAGGATTCCGTTTACATTAAACCTATTGAAGTTCGCAAAGGAGATCGGATCATTTGGAAAGCAATCGATTCCGATGTTACATTTTTCTTTCCCGATCCGAATCTTTTTGGTGAGTCTCTCGGCACAATATTGAAAGGCAGCCATAAAGAACTGAGAGTTCAATTAGGCTCAGAAAACAAAGAGGGAGATAAATATTATTATGCAGTTTATCATTATGGACTTAAAAATTTTGCACGTGGAAATTCTAATCCTGTGATAATTATTAGAAGTTAAATTTATTTGTTAATATCTGTAGTTACTAATAAAACAAAAGCAATGCTTGAGTAAAAAATATCAAAGAATTTTTTATTAATTAAAAAATTTCAAATTAATGAGTGAATCGTCAAAAAAAATTCAAGAGCTAGAAAGTGAGATAAAACGTTTAAAAACATCGGTTGAAGAACTGAGGTTGTTAAATGAGATTGCTGTTTCAGCAAGTAAAGAGACCGATGTGGACCGGATGTTAAACGTTATTGTAAAAAAATCGATTAAAGCTCTTGATGCCGAGCAAAGCTTAATTCTCCTGGTTACAAAAAACCGGAAAGATCCTTTCAAAACTATTATCCGGCAGGATGATAGAAGCAGCTTAAAACGAAATTATCATGTAGGTGAAAATATCACAGGCTGGGTTCTTTTAAATAAAACAGCATTAATTATTGAGGATTTATTAGCAGATAAAAGATTCCAGGCGACAGAAGAAGAAAAGAGAGATATTCACTCTGTTTTATGTGTCCCTATTTGGTTTGAAGGAAATATTATCGGCATAATGATGGCTATAAATAAAAAGAACCGGAAGCATTTTTCGCAGGATGATTTAACTCTTTTTTCTATAATTTCAGTTCAGGCAGGTCAATTAATTAAAAACCTGCAGCTTCAAAGAGAAACCTTTCAGAAAATAAAGGAAACAGAAAAGCTGCAGGAATTAGACAGAATAAAAACAAATTTTTTCACAAACATTTCACATGAATTCCGTACCCCGCTTACACTTATTATTGGTCCGCTTGAAAAATTAATGGGGGAGAATAATGATGAATATCTTCAGTCACAATATCAATTAATTCACAAAAATGCAGATAGTTTATTGAACTTAATTAATCAGCTTCTCGATCTTTCTTCTATTGATGCAGGTAAAATGAAATTAAACATGGACAAAGCTGATGCAATTACTTTTATTAAAGGAATTACAGCATCCTTTCGTCCATTAGCTAGTATAAAAAATATTCAATTGGAATTTTCTTCAAACCTGGAGCAGCTGGATACCTATTTTGATAAAGATAAATTTGAAAAGATCATAAGTAATCTTCTTTCCAATGCAATAAAGTTTACAAATGAAAAAGGGAAAATTTATATATCGATTTCAATTAGCAGTAATGACAATATAGAAATAATTGTAGAAGATAATGGTATCGGTATTCCTAAGGCCGAACTTCAAAATATATTCAATCGTTTTTCCAAGGTGGAAAGTTCAAAAGTTGTTGGGGGAACCGGAATCGGGTTAGCGCTTGTCAAAGAATTAGTCGAACTTCATAAAGGTAAAATTTCAGTAGAGAGTGAACTCAAAAAAGGCACTAAGTTTAAAATGATTCTTCCGTTAAAAATAGAATATTATAAGAATCTACAGTTCGAAGCTGCTTCACAAAAAGAAAAAGTTGAACAATTAAAAGAAGAAAAAACAAGTGAAGAAATTATAAAACCAGATCAATATATTGAAAGTTCTGAGGATAATATCCCTATAGTGCTAATTATTGAAGATGAAGATGATATAAGGAATTTCATTAAGGAAAATCTTGGGAAGGAATACAAAATTCTGGAATCGGACAACGGGAAAGATGGGCTCAAAAAATCAATTGAGCATATTCCGGATTTGATTGTGAGTGATATAATTATGCCGGAGATGAATGGAATTGAATTATGTGAAAATATTAAAACTGATGAAAGAACAAGTCATATTCCGGTTATTCTATTGACTGCTAAATCTTCTATTGAGAATAAGCTGGAAGGTTTGGAAACCGGTGCTGACGATTATTTAACAAAACCTTTCAATATTTCTGAACTTCAAGTCCGTGTAAATAATTTAATTGAACAAAGAAGAAAATTAAGAGAGCGTTTTAGAAAAGAAATATTACTAGAGCCGAAAGATATTGCAGTCACTTCTGCCGATGAAAAATTTCTGTACCGTGTTTCAAATGTAATTGAAAAACATATTGCAGATTACAATTTTACCATTGATAATTTTGCCAGGGAAACTGGTATGAGCAGGATGCAGCTCCATAGAAAATTAAATGCGGTAACCGGCCAGGCTGCTAGTGATTATATCAGGAATTTCCGTTTAAAAAGAGCCGCTAATTTATTAAAAGGTAAACATGGTAATATAGGTGAAATTGCTTATGATGTAGGTTTTAATAATCCTTCATATTTTTCTGAATGTTTTAAGAAATTGTTTGGTGTATTACCTTCCGAGTATGTTCGGGATTCTGCCAAAGGCAAGATATAGTCCAGAAATAAATTGATCCCGCAATTTTTGCACTCAATAAAATCTTAGAATTCCGTTCACTTTTTCTTTACATGAAAATAAAATTTACTTTTGTTACGCCAGTCCCATCATTTGTTACTTCCATGGTAGGGAACCCTCCTTTTATTTATGAAATTTGAAGTGAACAAATTAAAGGAGGTTAAAATGAAAACTTTATTTCGCAGCTGGTTAAGTTGTATTTTTGTCGTTGCAATTGCAACTGTGTCGTTCGCTCAGGCGAATAAAGAAATTACAGTATCTGCTAAATACGAAGCTATTGAGGCTAATTATTTAGCCGGATTAAATTCCAACAATCACGGTTTGAAGGTCAGCAGCGCATATTTCCTAGGCGATATGAAATCACATAAGGCTGTAATACCTTTAATGAAGATGTTCCGTAATGAAAAAAATGATGGAGCGAAATTGGTTGCTGCATGGTCCTTATTAAAAATTGGTGATTCAAGGGGTGTCTTTCTTGTCAAAAGAGAAAGCGAGATTGGTAATTGTGATGGAATCAGATGCATGCTTGGTCATTTGTACCAGGATTACTGTTTAAAAACAAAAGGCAGGATTGACTAAAAAAACAAGAATTATTCATAACCTGCACACTACATCTCGCTATAGCCCTCATTCTAAGAGGGCTTTTTATTTTTTACATTTAATAATTGACTTTAAATAGAGAAAAAATTACAATATTGGTTGATAAAAATTGTATTGAGCGATAATATTAACATTTCTTGATATTATTTATCTGAAAATATTTTTGCAGAAATTTATTTATAGGATAGTGTTTCTTTACACTTTGGCTATGGAACTTCCATTAAAAATAGAAGCCTGATTTAATACCTTGGTGTGAGCTTTTTAAGCTGAGCTTTAGAAGATGTATATCTACCCTATACAATAATTTCCTTTTATAATTTCTGTTTTAATTATTAATACTATATACAATATTCCTGCTGCATATACTTACTTATGCGTGTTAAATCTTTTTTGAAAAATATAGGCAAATATTTATCCGGAAGGATATATTTTTAACTAATGATTATGATGGGTAAAAATATATTGCATTATAAAATTTTAGAAAAGTTGGGTGCAGGCGGAATGGGGGTAGTATTTAAAGCAGTGGATTTAAAGCTCGACAGGATAGTTGCACTTAAATTTCTTCCACATTCATTCTCATTTGATGAAGATTTTAAAAAAAGATTTGTGCATGAAGCTAAAGCCGTATCCAAACTTCAGCACAATAACATCTGTACAATTCATGAAATAAATGAAACCGAAGACGGGCAATTATTTATTTGTATAGATTATTATGAAGGAGAATCTCTAAAGGAAAAACTTAAAAAGGGAAAACTCGAACTCAATGAAGCCCTGGATATTACCTTACAAATTTGTGAGGGCCTCAAAAAAGCTCATGAAAAAAATATCATTCATAGAGATATAAAACCGGCTAATATATTTATTACAAAGGATGGAATAGTTAAGATACTCGATTTCGGCCTGGCAAAAATGAAAGGTCAGTCGCATCTTACAAAATTTGAATCTACTATCGGAACAACAGCATATATGTCTCCTGAACAAGCCAAAGGAGATGAAGTAGATCAACGAACAGATATATGGTCTCTGGGAGTTGTCTTTTTTGAAATGGTTTCAGGGAATCTTCCGTTTAAAGGGGAATATGATCAGGCTATTATTTATTCAATTTTGAATAAAACACCCGATGAACTTGACGTTCCAAAAAAAATTAAAAATTTCGCTTCCAAATGTCTTCAAAAAAAGTCAGTCAACCGGTATTTCTCAATCAATGAAATACTGGTCGAATTTAACCTGACCTCTAGTTCTTCTTTAATAAAAGATAAAGATTCAAAAAAAGGAAGATTATTAGAAAAAGTTAGTAACAATAAGTCAAAAACAGTTCTTGTAGTGGTAGTAATCCTTTTATTATCTGTCCTGGGCTGGTTCATATTTAACAATTTAAATATTTCCGGCAGTAAACAGGAACCGAAACAAGTAGCTGTTCTTCCTTTTGTAAATATAGGGAATGATCCTAGAAGCAAAGCATTTTGTGACGGCCTGGTAGAAACACTTACAAGCCAGCTTACACAATTACCACAGTTCAATACATCGATACAGGTCATACCTTCTTCGGAAATTCATGCTAGGCATATTACTAGTGCAAAACAAGCAGCACAGATTTTTGGAGCCGATCTGGCAGTTACTGGAAGCATTCAAAAATATTCGGATAAAATTAGATTGATATTAAATCTTGTTGATACAAGATCGTTGCGTCAAATCAGCTCTACAAGCAGTGATTACACTTTATCTAATGTTTATAATTTTCAGGATGATGTTGTTACAAAGCTTTCGCATATTTTAGCGGTTAATCTGGAACCCGAAGAAATAAAAAAGATTAATAGAGGCGGAACAGAAAATATAGATGCATATATTTTATATACACAGGGAAAAGGATATTTGCAAAATTACTGGTCTGTAAAAAATATAAATGATGCGATACGGCTGTTCAATGAAGCACTTGAAAAAGATTCAAAATACACTCTTGCATTTGCAGGGTTAACTGAAGCATATATAAAAAAGTTTAAATATGAAAAAAATACAACTTATCTAGATAGCGCTTCAATATATAATGAAAATGCCAAAAGTTTGAATGAAAATTTACCTTTTGTTCATATAGCTTCCGGTATGATTTTCAATGAGAAAGGAAAATTCGAAAAATCAGTTGCAGAGTTTAGAAAAGCAATTGAAGAAGATAAGTTTAATTTTGACGGATATAATGGACTTGCAATTGCCTATCAATCCCTTAATCTCAATAAAAAAGCTGAGCAAATTTATAAGCAATCTATTAATTTGAAACCTGCATATTGGGTAGGTTATAATAAGCTGGGAATATTTTATTATTCGTACGGAAAGTTTAATAAAGCCCTTGAACAGTTTCAGAAAGTAGTTGAGTTAACCCCGGATAATACATTCGGATTAAACAATCTGGGTGCCGTATATATGTACCTTGGCAAATGGGCAAAAGCAAAATCAACTTTTAAACATGTAATTGAACTGCAATCAGATTATTCGGCTTATTCAAACCTGGGAAGCATTTATTTTTTTCATGATGAAGATTTTAAAAATGCCGCCGAAATGTATAACAAAGCCTTAGCGCTTGACAGCAGCAATTATTTAATGTGGGGGAACATTGCTTCCGCATATTGTCAAATACCTGGTGACAAAGATAAAGCGGGTTATTATTTTAACCGTGCAATTAATATTGCTGAAAAAGAATTAAAGTTAAATCCCCGGAATTCATCTACATTGTCTTCATTGGCATCATATTATTCTATGCTTGGGAAAAAAGACAAATCGATTAAATATTTAAATGAAGCACTTGAATTATCTCCCGGAGATGTTGACATACTTGATAAAGGTATAGTAGTAAATGAAACCTTAGGAAGACGAAACGAAGCACTTAAATTAACCCGCGAAATACTGCAGAAAGGATTTCCCATCTCAAAACTGGAAAAATCACCTGACCTTAAAGATATGATTAAAGACAAACGATTTGAGGTTCTTAAAAAAGAATTTTCTAATTTGTCACCATCAAAAAATTAAAATTTGGAGGTAAAAATGGGAAATAGAAGAAGCGCTAAAGTAAAGCTTCGTGGAAAAGCCTTTGTAGATAAAGTTATTGCTGCTTATGATGATACTATTTCATGGGAAGAACACGATTCAGATATAACAATTTTTATTCCCGAAGCATCTGTAATATTTGGTACTCAAGAAAGATTGTTTGATGTTCCTAAAGGAAAAAATATTGAATTAAAGATTGTGGATAAACCGGGCAAAGGTGAAAAGAGAAGTTATTTTTATGCAGTTTACCATAAAGATTCAAGGGATTTTGCTGAAAGCAACTCAAATCCCGAAATTATTATTCAGGGCTAAATTATCCGGCATTTAATATTTAATTAAAGTGAAATAGATGGCTAAATCTTCTGCAAAAATTAAAGAACTTGAAGATGAAGTAAAACGGCTTCGGGAAGCAGTTGAGGAATTAAAAGTATTAAATGAAATCGCCGTGGCTGCCAGGAAAGCGACTGATATTGATCAGATGCTTAATATCATTGTTCAGAAATCAATTGTTGCTTTAAATGCCGAACAGGGTTCTATTCTTCTTGTTACCCAGAATGAAAACGATCCTTTCACAACTTATATCCGTCAGGATGATACAAGTAAACTGCGGCATAAATATCATATAGGATCAAATATTACTGGCTGGGTATTGCTTAATAAGGAACCCTTAATAATAGAAAACCTGGCAACTGATAAGAGATTTAACGCTTCCAAAGAAGAAAAGAATGAGATACATTCTGTCCTGTGTGTGCCTATGTGGTTCGAAGGCAAAATAATGGGCTTGATGATAGTTGTTAATAAAAAAGATAAAATGCATTTTGAGGAAAATGATCTTACTTTGCTTTCTATAATTTCTGTTCAGGCCAGCCAATTAATAAAAAATTTACAGCTCCAGGAAGAGACATTTCAAAAAAGGAAGGAAGCGGAAAAATTACTGGAACTGGATCGAATCAAAACAGAATTTTTTACCAATATTTCCCATGAGTTCAGAACCCCGTTAACATTGATAATTGGTCCGTTGGAAAAGTTAATGGATGATGATCAAATTGAAAGTGTTCAAAGAGAGTATAATTTAATTCATAAAAATGCAAAAAAACTTTTATCACTAATAAATCAGCTTCTCGATCTTTCTACAATTGATGCAGGGAAAATGAAACTGGAAATAGAGATTGTTGATTTGATCAATTTTATAAAAGGAATTTTGGCTTCATTCCAGTCTTTAGCCGAAGACAAAAAAATAAGGCTTGAATTTCACTCAGATAAAGAAAGTCTTGAACTGTATATAGACAAAGATAAAATGGAAAAAATTATCAGCAATCTTTTGTCTAATGCTTTAAAATTCTCAAATAAAAATGGACATATTTCAGTTTCAGTTTTCAAGAAAGATTCAAAAGTTGAAATATCTGTAGTAGATGACGGAATAGGTATTGCAGAACAGGATATGAAAAATATTTTCAATCGTTTTTATAAAGCAAAATCTTCATCAGTACAGGAAGGTACAGGTATCGGGTTAGCCTTGGTAAAAGAACTAGTTGAAATTCATTATGGAACTATTTCAGTTAAAAGTAAAATTAATGAAGGGACTCAGTTTCATATTGAAATTCCGCAGCAGGAAGATCTTTATAAAAAGTTTTTAATTACAAGTAAACCCGAAGTTGAATTAAAACCAAAAACAACCGGACAAAAAATTGAGGAAGAAAAAATAGAAAATGAAATCAATATAGATTCCCCAAGAATATTGGTAGTTGAGGATAATAAAGATTTATTGAACTTTATTAATGAGAATATAAATAAACGGTATACGGTTTATAAATCTTCAAATGGAAAAGAGGGTTTAGAAAAAGCATTTGAGATTATTCCCGATTTAATCATCAGTGATATTAAGATGCCCGAAATGGATGGAATAGAACTTTGCGAAAAAATTAAAGCTGATGAAAGAACAAATCATATCCCTGTAATACTTTTAACCGCCAGATCGACTTTGGAAAACAAGATGGAAGGATTGGAAACTGGTGCGGATGATTATATAACAAAACCGTTTAAAATACAGGAACTCCAGGTACGTGTTAACAATTTAATAGAACAACGCAAGAAATTGAGAGAGCTATTCAGAAAAGAATTTTTATTGGAACCGAAAGATATAAAAGTAGCTTCTGCTGATGAAAAATTTTTAAGCCGTATTCTGGAAATACTTGAACAAAATTATGCAAATGAAAATTTCACATCGGATGAATTTTCTAAAAAAGCCGGATTAAGTCGGATGCAGCTTCACAGGAAATTGCATGCCTTAACCGATCAATCATCAAGTGAGTTTATTAGAAATTTCAGATTAAAGAGAGCTTTGAAACTTTTATCGGCAAAAAAAGGTAATATCTCCGAAATTGCGTTTGAAGTTGGTTTTAGCAATCCTTCTTATTTTACAGAATGTTTCAAAGGACTTTTTGGTTTTTCACCGTCGGAGTATCAAACAAATTCTAATAAAGTTATAAATAATAATTTAAGCAGCTAATAGAAATATAATTTTGAGTTAATCGAATTTAAAAGGATTTAATTGTCGGATTTTTCAATTAAATATGAAGTATCGGTAATACTGACTGTTTATAACAGGGAGCTTTATTTAAAGCGTAGTATTGATTCATTGATCAGCCAAAGCTTTTCAAACTGGGAATTAATTGCAATCGATGACGGAAGTACAGATAATTCTTTGAATGTATTAAGAGCATATGAAGAGAATTTTCCGAATATTAAAATACTACACCAGGAAAATCAAAGAATAGCTCAAAGCAGAAACAGGGGGATCTTTCTTTCTACAGGAAAATATACAACGTTCCTGGATAGTGATGATGAATATTCAAAATCACATTTATTAAAGAGAGTAGAATTCCTGAATGATCATCCTGATATTGATCTTTTATATGGCGGAGTAGAAATTATAGGAAATCAATTTGTCCGGGACAAAGATAATCCTCAAAATTATATCCACCTCTCTAACTGCTTTATTGGCGGGACTTTCTTCGGCAAAAGAAAAGTATTTCTTGAATTAGGCGGTTTTAAAGATTTGGAATATAGTGAAGATTCTGATTTAATAATCAGAGCTGAGAAAAAATTTAATATTCAAAAGTTTGATCTCCCTACCTATATTTATCATCGGGAACTTTCCGACAGCCTGACAAATAGTTATGTACCCCAATAAATTCAGATACTTTATTATAAATAAGCCGTATGGTGTTCTCTCTCAGTTTAACGACAAAGAAGGTAGAAAAACCCTGAAAGATTTTTTCAGTTTTCCAAAGGATGTTTATCCTGTTGGGAGATTGGACATGGACAGCGAAGGTCTGCTGCTTTTAACTAATGATAAAAGTTTAACTGATTTTTTACTTAATCCAGTAAATAAACACGAGCGGGAATACCTGGTTCAGGTGGAAGGTGAACCAAGTGATAATGATCTAAAGTTATTCGAAGAAGGTCTTTTAATAGAAGAAATTAAATCACTTAAAGCTAAAGCAATTAAAATAAATGCACCCCGTGTTTGGGAACGAATTCCACCTATAAGAGAACGAAAAATTATACCTGCATCATGGCTGAAGGTAACATTAATTGAAGGCCGAAACAGGCAGGTAAGAAAGATGACAGCTAAAATAGGATTTCCAACTTTAAGACTAATCCGCATCAGGATTAAAAATATTTTACTTGATGAATTAATGCCCGGGAAAACAAGAGAATTATCACCTACTGAAATTGAAAAATTAAAGACTAATTAAAATATCACACAAAAAAACAAGTGCTTTCATCCTTAAATTTTTATTTTTTTTATTGAAAGTCTAATTCAAATCAAACTAATAATAAAATCAGGTAATATGAAAAAAACAGTTTTATTAAGTTTATTAACTTTGGTTGTCTCCTTGTATTCATGCAAACAGACAGGAAAGCCGACTTACAAAGATGCAAGGGCAGATACAGAAAACAGGATAACTGATTTGTTAGAACGGATGACAGTGGTAGAAAAAGTACGTCAATTGGATATGTATACCGGAGCAGAAATCACTACTGATAATCAGCTTGACATAGAAAAAATTGATAGCATTGCAGGCAATAACGGAATTGGTTCACTACATGATCTTTATCCTGTAAGTGCAAAGGTTGCAAATGATATTCAAAAATATATGGTTGAGAAAACACGTCTTGGTATTCCGGTTTTAATGATTGAAGAAGCCCTGCATGGTTATCAGGGTTCAAAAGGTACCTGCTTTCCTGCACCTATAGGATTAGCAACAATGTGGGATACAACCTTAATGCATAAAGTTGGTCGTGTTATTGGCACCGAAGCAAGAGCACATGGAGTGCACTTTGTGCTTTCCCCTGTCCTCGGCTTAGCAAGAGAACCAAGATGGGGACGGGTAGAGGAAACATATGGTGAGGACCCCTATCTGGCTGCACAAACAGGTTTAGCAATTATTAAAGGTATGCAGGGGAATAGTTTAAAAGATCAAGATGCTGTTATATCGGAACCAAAACATTTTGCTATTCATAGTGTCCCGGAAAGCGGGACCAATACTGCTCCGGTTCATGTAGGAGAACGGGAAGCACGGACCACATTTCTTTATGTATTTGAAACTGCTATTAAAAAAGGCGGTGCATTAGGAGTTATGGCTGCATATCACGATTGGGACGGTGTACCATGTGTAGCTAATTCTTTCTTACTAAAGAAAATTTTACGGGATGAATGGGGCTTTCAAGGCATGGTGTTATCTGACCTTGGGGCTATCCGAATGCTTAATACGAATCATTTTACAGCGGAAACTCCCAAAGAAGCAATTGTTGCTGCTATAAAAGCAGGTGTAGATATGCAGTTTATGGATTTCCCGCATGAAGTGTTTCAGCAATCAATTATTGAAGCAATTAAAGATGGCACACTTAAGATGGATGAACTTGATAGAGCGGTTAGATGTGTATTAAGATTAAAATTCAAATTAGGACTGTTTGAAAATCCATACACAGCTACAAGCTTGGTAGCTAAGTATCATCACTCTAAAGAACATCAGGCTCTAGCATTGGAAGCAGGCAGAAATTCAATTTGTTTATTAAAAAATGAAAACCATCTTCTGCCGTTTAGCAAAGATATTAAATCAATTGCAGTAGTTGGACCGTTGGCAGATGTTCAATCTTTAGGCGGCTACTCTCCTAAAGATGTTAATGCCCTAACTGTTTTAGAGGGAATACGCAAAAAATTCGGTAATAAAGTAAGGATTAATTATGCCGCCGGTTTACTGCCGATTGAAACATTAACTGTTATCGATTCATCTTTCCTTCAAGCACCCTGTAAAAAACATAATGGTTTACTTGCTGAATATTTTAATAATTCAAACTTCGAAGGAGTACCCGGTTTAAAACGGATTGAGACAAATATGGCACCTTATTATCATAATATTGGACCGGGCTTTGGAATCAGGGCAGATCATTTTACAGTAAGATGGACGGGAACAATTACTGCACCTGCAAGCGGATTTTATGAAATAGGAATTATTACCGATGATAAAGGCAGGTTATACTTAAATAATAAATTGATTATTGATAATTGGGAACCATACAAGATTAATGTAATGATGACAAAAAAAGTGCATCTTTTTGCAGGGCAACCGGTTCCAATTAAAATGGAATTAGGACAGGAAGTTGATTATGCTGGTATCCGTTTAAAATGGAAACTGATTCAGCCTGATCCCGGATCTTTAAATTCTGTAAATGAAAAAGTATTAAATGCTGTTAAGAAATCTGATGTTACAATTCTTGTCTTGGGTGAGACCAGTGAGGTTGTCGGTGAAGGAAAAGATAAATCAAATCTTGATTTAGATGCAGCACAGGAAAAAATAGCTGAATCGGTTTATGCAGCGGGTAAACCAACTGCAACTGTTTTATTAAACGGGAGACCTTTATCAATTAACTGGCTGGCAAAAAATGCCACTGCAATTCTTGAAGCATGGTTTCCCGGTGAATTTGGTGGTCAGGCAGTTGCTGATGTATTGTTTGGCGATTACAATCCTTCCGGTAAACTGCCTGTATCATTCCCAAAATCTACCGGACAGCTGCCGATATTTTATAATTACAAACCTTCTGCCAGGAAGGGCTACGTTGATGGTGATAATGAACCTTTATTCCCATTCGGACATGGTCTCAGCTATACTAGTTTTGAATACGGTAATTTAAAAATTGAACCTGCTGATACACCTGTTGATGGAACATCTATTGTCTCAGTTGATATTAAAAACACTGGAGATAGAGAAGGAGCAGAAGTTGTACAACTCTATATTAACGATAAATTTAGTTCTGTAACCACGCCCAAAATTGAACTAAAAGGTTTTTCAAGAGTTGAATTAAAACCAGGTGAAACAAAAAAGGTTTCAATGAAACTAACACCTGAAGATCTCGCCTTGTGGAATACTGAAATGAAAAAAGTTGTAGAACCCGGGCTCTTTGATATTATGGTAGGATCATCCTGTAAAGATATAAGATTAAGAGGAGAATTGAATGTAAAATAAATGTTAGTATTCTTCGCTTGAGTAAAAAATCGAATTATTATTCAAATTTTCAGACAGCTGTAAAATTTTAAGCTGTCTATTCTTTTCAAATAGACAGCTTTTTTGTTTGTACAAAACAGTTGGTGCAATTAATTTTAATGAGCTTCAAGTTGCGAAGTACACATTGGGCAGCGTGTTGCGGTTAATGGAATTTTTGAATAACAATAAGGACAATCTTTTGTTGTCGGTGCTGCCGGGGGTATTTCCTGTTCTTTTCTTTTCAGACTGTTTATTCCTTTAATTACAATAAAAATTGAAATAGCAACAATTATAAAACTAATAATATTATTTATAAAAGCTCCATAATTTATTGTTACTGCACCGGCAGCTTGAGCATCAGCCAAAGTATTATAGGGTGGAAGAGCTTTTGCACCACCTTTCAACAGGATAAAAAGTTCGGAAAAATCTACATTACCAAGTAACAAACCAATTGGCGGCATAATTATATCAGCTACCAATGATTTTACAATGGTGCCAAATGCTGCACCGATTATAATACCGACAGCCATGTCTATTACATTACCTTTTACTGCAAATTCCTTAAATTCTTTCCACATGATCCACCCTCCTAAAATGTTTTAAATGTAATTATATAGATAAAATAATCCTGAAACTCTATTTCCAGGCAATTTATAAAACCCTTAAAGTCATCAAATTAAGCTGTAATGAAAGAGATATTGAAAAATTCGAATGGCACAAAAATATAAGCTTTAAGTTAAAGAATTTTTTTGAAAAAAAATATCAATCATCAAAAATAAAGGAGTAAACAATGGAAAGAAGAAGAGAATAATTGAAACATCTGCAGAATATATACGATTTCCGGAAGAAACAATGGAATTGAAAGGTGGTGATTGTTATGATTTAAGTGTGCTATAAAGCTCATTCCTGGAAAGCATAGGAATACAAGCCGCATTGGTTGACTATAAGCCGGGATCAGGTATCGGGCATGTTAATGTTATAGTAAACACAGAACTTTTTCCTGAGCAAGCTAGTTTAATTACTAAAAATGATGATAAATATTTAATTAGAAAAAACGGCAAAGGAGTAGACCAGGTTTGGATTGTAGTTGAAACAACATCTTTATCAAACTTTAATTCTGCATAGGACATTGGGATGGAAAAATTTAATAAAGATGCAATTAACAATTTAGGTCTGGCTAAAGGAAAAGTAGAGATTGTTGATATAAATTAGTCAAATTTAATAAACAGCTATTGAAAAACAATATTAGAGAATAAAATGAAAAAAATATTTTTAATGGTTTTTTTAATAACGGGGTCCTTGGCAGCACAATCTTATACTGTTGCAATACTAACCGGAAATGCCCAGGCCCAAACCAACTTTTCCGAAAATTGGTTTGATTTAAAACAAGGTGATGTTGTAAGTGCAAATACTACAATAATGGTCAATGAAAATTCTGTTGTTCAATTAAAAAACTTAAATACTACTTTTTCGTTAACAGGACCAGCAGTATTAAATTTATCGAATATCAAAAAAATGTCAGTTGATGATATTTTACTTGCAATTGCAATGGAAAATATGATAAATGCTCCTCAAAATAAGAATGAAAATAACTTTAATAATACGGCAGTATATGGAACCGAAGAAAACGGGGAAGGTATGCCCATTGATCATGCAGATGGCTACGGAGTTAAAAGACTAAATGGTGCGATGCAATTAGCTGCAAACGGGTACTCGGGTTCTGCTATGATTACTGCCGAAAAAACATATAGAAAGTATCCTGAAACCAGAAATATTCCGTATTATAGAATTTATTTTGCAAAATTACTCGAGCAGTTAAATTTATATCAGAAAGCATATGATGAATTTAGCTCAATTAGAAACCTGAATTTAAATCCGTCTGAAAATCAGGAAGTTAATTCTAAACTTGATGAGCTAAGAACGAAAATAGCGGAAAAGTAATTTTTATCCTGTTATCCAGGATAAATTGACATTAAATCATTTTATTATTTAATTATTTAGAAATTTTAAGCTGCAAATATCGTCATCATTTTTTAATTTAAATTTTTATGATATCTTTTCAGTTGGTTATTTCATTTCTTAAAATAATTTTGCTAATAAAGAGAGAAAGTGCATACATTTAACGATTTTATAAATGCAGTTAAAAACGTTCTTGATGTCCCGATTCATTTAGGAGGTGCGCAAGTTACTTTGTGGTCGGTGCTTTATTTCTTAATTCTCTTATTTCTGCTTTTTTATGTTACCTCAAAATTACGTAAATGGATAGTATACGATTTACTTGCTAAAAGCAAAATTGATATTGGTGTTCGGATAGCCGTAGGTACAATTATACGGTATATAGTTCTTATAATAGGAATTATTGTTTTCCTTCAATCGGCCGGGATAAACTTAAGCGCAATTACGGTTCTTGCCGGTGCTCTCGGTGTTGGTATTGGTTTTGGTTTGCAGAATATTACTAATAATTTTGTAAGCGGAATAATTATACTTTTTGAACGTCCTATTAAAGTTGGAGATCGTATTGAATTAGGAGATGTTTCGGGTGATGTTGTCAGGATTTCGATGAGATCAACTACAATTGTTACAAATGATAATATTTCTATTATTGTTCCTAATTCCGATTTTATTTCCAGCAAAGTAATTAATTGGAGTCATACGGACAGGAATATCAGATTTAATTTCCCTATAGGAGTTTCATATAATGAAGATCCGCAGGAAGTGAGAAAACTTTTACTTGAAGTTGTTGCTGAAAATAAAGGCATTTTAAATACGCCTGAACCGGATGTTTTGTTCAAAGGATTTGGAGACAGTTCACTTGATTTCAATTTACGTGTCTGGACGCGGGACTATAATAACAGACCAAATATATTAAGAAGCCAGATTTATTATGCAGTCTTCGAAAAATTTAAAGAACATAGTATTGAAATTCCTTTCCCCCAAAGAGATTTGCATATAAAAAATACTGAATTTAAAGTTCAATCATCTCAATAACATAAGAAATAATAATGAAAGCAAAAGTAATTATCTTTATGATCTTAATAGTTTTATTCACTTTTTTTGTATCTCAAAATACAGAAATTGTTGGAATAAATGCTTTCTTCTGGAAATTCCAGATGTCCAAAATTGTTCTTATTTCTTTAACCGGTTTAGTAGGGTTGATTCTTGGATTTATCCTGGCAAGCATCTTCAATAAACAGAAAAGAACCGAGAAAATTAAAAAAGAAGCAGCCAAAGAAATGAAAAAAGATAATCTACCGGATGATACTAAAACAAAAACCACCTTATAAACTATCAGATAGCGGGATTTTGAATTAATGAATTCATACCCTGAAAAACTTCAAGATTTTATAGACACAATTTCTCTTTTACCTGATGAGAATGAAAGGATTAATATATTAATAGATTATGCCGAAAAATTTAAAGAAGTACTTCCTGATATTGCAGAGAAACCTTATCCGGAAAAAAATAAAGTTCCTTTTTGTGAATCAGGGGCGTATGTGTGGACTAAAAAACAAAATGACAATACTTTAAAGTTTTATTTTGCAGTCGAAAATCCACAGGGAATTTCAGCAAAAGCATTGGCCTCTATCTTAGATAAAACGCTATCCGGGGAAACTCCTGAAAATATAATTAATATTGATGAAAATATTGTTAATAAAATTTTTGGTGCAGGTTTATCTACCCGGAAGAATATGGGACTAATCGGCATTATCCAGAGGATAAAAAGAGATGCAAAGGATTTTTTATAAAAATTTTTATTAATACATTCTGAATTCTACATTTTGCTTTTTTTATTCATTTTTTATCAAAAAACTTTGAAATTTGAGTAAAATTCGTCAATCTTTTACATTGATTCATAGGGGTTTCTTAATTACCTTTATTATTTTCGTGTAAAGTTTTATGAAAAAAATCTTAATTTTAGGTTCTACGGGGTCCATTGGAATAAACACCTTAAATGTGATACGGAAATTCCCTGATAAATTTAAAATATCAGCTCTTACAGTTAATAAAAGAATTGATTTACTTGAACCTCAAATAGAAGAATTTAAACCTGAACTTGTTGTTGTTCAAAACAAAGAATTTGCGAAGGAACTTAAAAGCAAAATTAAAGGTAAATGTGAAGTTCTAAGCGGTAAAGAAGGTTTGCTTTCCGCAGCTGCTAATATTGAATATGATGTTTTAATCGGGGCAATGGTTGGGTTTGCTGGTTTGGCTCCTACAATTGAAGCCATAAAAAGAGGAAAAAGGATTGCCCTGGCAAACAAAGAAACACTTGTTGTTGCAGGTGAACTGGTAACCAAGTTATGTAAAAAGCATAACGCGGAAATAATCCCGGTGGATTCTGAACACTCGGCGATATATCAATGTTTGGTTGGAGAAAAAGATAACCAGGTAAGCAAGTTAATTCTAACTGCATCCGGCGGTCCTTTTCTAAATTCCAGCAAAGAAACATTTAGCAACGTAACAGTTCAACAAGCACTTAATCATCCGAACTGGAACATGGGAAATAAAATTACAATTGATTCTGCATCAATGATGAATAAAGGATTGGAAGTTATTGAAGCGTATTGGCTTTTCGGGATTTCAAAAACTAAAATCGAGGTAGTAATTCATCCGCAGTCTATAATACATTCGATGGTTGAATTTGTAGATGGTTCTATTAAAGCACAGCTTGGTTTACCCGATATGAAACTGCCGATTCAATATGCACTTAGTTTTCCTAAGAGATTGGCAAATGATTTCCCCCGTGTTTCTTTTCAAAAAATAGGTAACTTAACTTTTCTTGAACCTGATTTAAATAAATTTGAATGTTTGAAAATTGCTTATGATGTTCTGGAAACAGGGGGAATTGCTCCATGCATTCTAAATGCTGCAAATGAAGTAGCTGTTGAAAAGTTTTTAAACGGAAAGATAAAATTTTCTTATATTCCGGCGATAATAAGCAAGGCATTGGATAAATTTGAGAACCATAAACAGCCTGACCTGGAAATGATTTTTGAGTATGATCAGCTTACCAGGGAGTTTGCAAATAACTTGAATTAAAATACACCTCATAAGGAGATATTTTTTAAATGGATTATGTAATTTATTTTATAATCACTATAGGTATCTTAGTCTTCGTTCATGAATTTGGACATTTTGCTGCTGCGAAACTTACAGGTATGAGAGCCGATATTTTTTCAATAGGATTCGGAAAGAGATTATTCGGCTGGAATAAAATTTCCGGTTTTACCTTTGGTGATCTTCCAAAAGATTTTGATGGGCAGGGAAATACTGATTACCGGCTTTGTTTGCTTCCACTTGGCGGTTATGTAAAAATTGCAGGAATGGTTGATGAAAGCTTTGACACAGAATTTGCAGATAAAGAACCCCAGCCTTATGAGTTCCGTGCGAAACCGGCATGGAAAAAAATCATAGTTATTTCTGCAGGTGTCTTTATGAACCTGCTGCTCGCTCTTCTCATATTTTGGGGAAGAAATTACTTCCAACAGCAGGTTATAATAAATACCACTACAGTTGGTTATGTGAAATCCCATAGTTTAGCAGATTCTTTGGGCTTTCAGCCTGGAGATAAAATTTTAACCATTAATAACAAGCCTGTAAACAATTGGGAAGAAGTAATAAATAATATTTATGTAAGTACATTAGGTGAAAATCTTAATATTAAAGTTAATTATGATGGGGAAATTAAAGATATTTCAATTCCGCGTAAAAAAATTCCGGATGAATCTACATCTCCTATTTTATCGCCCAAAACTAAGCCAAAAATTGGAGAAGTAATGCCTGGCTTGCCCGCTGAAAAAGCCGGAATAAAAACTAATGATATTCTTTTAAAATTAAACGGAGTCAAGCTCTACAGCAGCCGGCAGGCAATCGACATCATTTCAAGTAATAAGAATAATCCGATGCTTGTTGATTTATTAAGAGGAAAAGATACTCTTAAATTGTCTGTAACACCCGGTACCGATGCTAAAATAGGTGTGGGAATTAGTGATTCAGGCCCGGTTCTCTATAAAAAGTCCGGGTTCTTCGAATCATTTTATTATGCCTGGAAAGATATTGTAACAGTAACGGATTTAACTTTTAGTACAATTGCAAAAGTTTTTAAAGGTAAAGTACAATTTGGAAAGGTTTTTGGTGGACCGATCAAAATTGCTCAAATTGCAACCACTTCTGCTGAAAACGGATTCTCGAGTTTTCTTGTGTTCCTGGGAATACTTAGTTTAAGTCTGGCAATTATTAATATTATGCCCTTCCCGGTTCTCGATGGAGGACATTTAATAATTATACTTGTGGAAGGTGCAATGCGAAGAGAAATTCCCATAAAAGTTAAAATAGCTATTCAGAATACCGGATTTGTTATACTGCTCTTGCTGATGGCTTTTATTATTTATAGTGATATTATAAATCTATAACTGTATTCTTTAAAACAGTAATTTTCTGGTTTCATATAGTGGATGTAAATTTGCATCCACTGCTATTAATTTAACAGCTTATTTTATTAATTCTATTTCCATTTACAAGCCCACCCATCCCTTATATCTGCCTCTTTTAATAATATTCATGTCTTTTTAGGGCATTCAAATTAATTTAGAATCCCATTATTGCATATAATGGCTGAAGTTCGTTAGAAAATATGATAGAAAATCTTTAAACATTTTGAAGTTCATTCTTGAGAAACGTTAAAAACTGGCAATTTTAGAAACTATAACTATATATTTGCAATGAATACTTATTATAATCTTGTTGATAATGGTTTAATTGAATATTTTTTCGGTAATACTTCTTCGGGAAAAGATTTAACAGGTAATAAAAATATTTTGAGAAGAAAGAAAGTTTATTGGATTAGTCAAATTACCGGATGGTCCATCTTTGGATCTGCTAATATTTTTGTAAATTCTTCCTTGGAAGGATTTTCCCTGAGTCTAATTTTAGTTTGGTTTATTGTTTGTCTTGCCGGAATTTTTTTAACACACATACTTCGGTTTTATGTTAATAAAATGCATTGGCCTGATTCTCCGCTTAATAAAATTATTCCTAAAGTATTATTATCCAGTGTTTCAATTGGAATTATATTATTTGTAATATTATATTCTTCACATACAGTATTAGAGGGAACTGAATTACTGGAATTTAGATTTTCCACTCCTTTTATGGGAGTGTTAAATTTAAGCAGCGTAGTCCTTTTTTGGACACTGATATATTTCTCTGTCCATTACTTTGAGAATTATAAAAAAGCAGAAATTGAATCTTATATCTGGGAAGCAGCTGTAAAAGATTTTGAGCTGAAGACTCTTAAATCGCAGCTTAATCCTCACTTTATGTTTAATGCACTAAATAGCATTAGAGCTCTGATTGATGAAGATCCTAAAAGTGCTCAAACAGCAGTTACTAAATTATCTAATATTTTAAGATATTCTTTAAAGATGGAAAGAATTGAAACTGTACCTCTGGAAGATGAAATGAAAGCAGTTTCTGATTATCTTTCACTTGAGAAAATCAGGTTTGAAGAAAGATTGAAATTTGAAATGGAAATTTCTCCCAATTCATTAAATGTTGAGATACCGCCAATGATGATTCAGACTTTAGTTGAAAATGGAATAAAACATGGTATTTCGAAAAGAACCGATGGCGGAGAAATATCAATTTGTTCAACAGTTACTGATTCCGAACTCCATATAAAAATTAAAAACAATGGTAGCATAGAAGATGAAATGTTAAAGCAATCAAAGGGATTTGGAATTAGCAATACTAAGCACCGTTTGAATTTACTCTACGGAGATAAAGCATCTTTTACAATAAATAATGATTCGGAAGATAAGGTTCTTGCCGAAATAATAATTCCCATTAATTTCAATATTCCCGTTGGCTTTCGGGGTTAACAGGAGGAGTAAGAATGAAAGCAATAATTATTGATGATGAAAGATTAGCAAGAGTTGAGCTCAAGCGTTTACTATCTCCCTTTAAAGAAATAAATGTTGTCGGAGAAGCTGTAAATGTTGAAGATGCTCTTACAAAAATTTCAGAATTGAATCCTGATCTGATTTTCCTTGATATTCAAATGCCGGGGAAGAATGGATTTGAACTCCTTGAAGAATTAGATTCTGTTCCAAGAGTTGTATTTACAACAGCATATGATGAATATGCTTTAAAAGCCTTTGAATATAATGCTCTTGATTATTTACTCAAACCTATTGAACCGAAACGCCTGGAAGATGCTATAAAAAAGATTATTGAGACAAATAAAAAAGATAAAATTTCCGAAGATTCACAATCAGTACTAACAGAAAGCGACCAGGTTTTTGTTAAAGATGGTGAAAGATGCTGGTTTGTAAAGCTGGTCAATGTACGTTTATTTGAATCGGAAGGGAATTATGTCCGGCTATATTTCGATGAGAACAAGCCTTTAATTCTGCGCACTTTAAATTATTTGGATGAAAGACTTGATGACAGGAGCTTTTTCAGAGCAAACAGGAAACATATTATAAATTTAAAATGGATTGATAATATTGAACCCTGGCTGAATGGAGGTCTTCTCGTCAAATTAAAAGGGGGTATGAAAATAGAAGTCTCACGAAGACAGGCAATTAAATTTAAGGATAAACTGAGCTTGTAGAATTGGAAAAACCTCCGAAGTCTTAAAAGACCTCGGAGGTTTCCCTGAGTATTATTGAGTCTGTAAAATAATTTGTGTAAATGATTTTTTCATTAGAGGAAAGGCTCCAGTCTTTCCTCAAAAATAATAGAAACCTACCTTTGGTAGGCAAGTTAGAAAGAACAATTGCCCAATTTCTTATCGGCATGGTCCATTTTTTTGATAAATCTCTGTAAGCTAAATAAAGCATTTTCTTCAAAGCGTCGTCATTCGGAAAAAGTGAGCGTGCTTTAGTAACTTTTCTAAATTGACGATGAACTGATTCTACTGCATTGGTTGTATAAATAACGGTTCTTATCTCCTGGGGTATTTGAAAAAAGTAGCAAGATTATCCCAGTTTTGTCTCCATGATTTTAAAGCCAGTGAATATTTATTTGACCATCTGTCTTCAAGCTGGGTAAGGTTTTCTAAAGCAGCTTCTTCAGTAGCAGCAGTATAAACCGGCTTAAGCTGTTTCATAAATTCTTTTTGATCCTTCGAGGCAATGTATCTAAGAGTATTACGGATTTGATGTATTACACAAAGCTGTATCTCGGTTTTAGGGAAAACCGTGTTGACCGCTTCAGGGAATCCCTTGAGACCATCAATGCATGCAATAAGTATATCCTTTACTCCTCGATTCCTCAGTTCAGTCAATACACTCAGCCAGAAATTAGCTCCTTCTGCTTCTCCCACCCAAAGACCAAGGAGATCTTTTCTGCCGCTGAGTTCAACTCCAAGGCATGTATAGGCTGCTTTTGAAGTGACTTTCTTGCTGTCATCTCTAACCTTGTAATGGATGGCATCAAAGAAAACTATTGGGTAAATCTCTTCAAGCGGTCTGTTCTGCCACTCAGTTGCAATATGGACGATTTTATCTGTTATATTCGATACCAGTGTAGCTGAGACATCTAAGCCATAAAGTTCTTGTATATGTGACTGTATATCCCTGGTAGTCATCCCTTTTGCATACATGGAGATTATTTTATCCTCAATAGGACCTGTGGTTCTTTCATATTTCTTGACAATTACAGGGTCAAATTCTCCATTACGATCTCTGGGAACAGTTATTTCGATTTGGCCATTATCATTTTTCAAAGTTTTACGGGTTTCCCCATTCCGGGTATTTCCACTGTTTCTACCGGCAGGTGAATACTTCTTGTACCCAAGATGTTCGGTTAGTTCGCTTTCAAGCATTTGCTCCAGGGTTTTGGCCATGAGCTTTTTAATAGCTCCATCCTTACCCATTAAATCATCATAGTTTTTGGCTTTGGCAAGATCGGCTTTTAATTGCTCGATCATTTCATCGGTTAGTTCCATATGTGTAAACTCCTTTTGGATATAGGTTAAACATATTATTTATTTTCCCAAAAGCAATACCGCTATTGGGTAAATCGCTTTCGGGCGCAGAGGATAAGTGCTGCTCCGCTACGCAGCACTTATCCTCAAAGTTATTGTTTAACCATTTACACAAAATTATTTACACTCCTGTATTATTTAAACTTCTTAAACAGATCTTTAAGTTTTTTCTCTGCTTTCTTTTCAAGCTGCTTTTTAACCGTATCGACTTTTTGTTCTACTTGCTTTTGGACTTCCTGTTTTTTCTCTTCAACTTTTTGCTTCACTTCTTCTTTTACAGTTTCTTGTACTTGCTTAGTTACTCCCTTAGTTGTTTCCCCTCCGCTGAAAGAAAGACTTGGAGAATCTATTTGCCCTTTAATTAATACGTCAACTTTAATATTGTTTGAGGACATTACATTAACATTTTTCTTCAGTAAACTGCTTACCGCCTGGTTCACATTACTTTTTAATTTACCTGCAGGTATATTAATTCCCATCTTGTAATCCAATGATTTATCAATCCCATTAGAACCGGACAGGGTTACATCATAATTGCTAACTTTATAATTTACAGGTGACAGATAAAATCTTCCGTTCTCAATTTTATATGTAGTTGCAACATTATTCAAAGTCGGGTTTGATAACTCGGAAAGATGCAATTTATCTCCGATTAATTGGAATGGTTTAAACCCTTTTACTTCCGCATGTGAGATATCAAGGCTTCCTTTGCTGTTGAACGAATCCCAGTTAGGAAGCATTCCGTCGGTTAAAGTAGATGTTAAATTCAATTTTGAACTGAATATTCCCTGTACATATTGGGCCATTGGAACGAATTGCTTAACAGTTACAAAACTCTTATAAGTATTCTGAACATTAAATTTATTTATATTCATATTAAAGGAAATATCTGGTTTATCACCTTTCGTATCATAATACCCGGTGGCAGCTAAAGAACCACCCAACAAGTTTGCTGTTAGATTATTTAAGCTTAATCTTTGATTTTTTAATTCAATAGTTCCCTTAACATTATCCAATGTAAGATTATCGTAAATTAATTTTTTAAAATTTGCATTTGCGGTAAAAGTTATATTTTCAGGCAAATCAACAGCCTGCATTTTTGAAGTATCGGTTTTCTGCTCGCCTTTACCCATAAAAGGATTGACGTCAAAAAAACTTGAAGACATATTTAATCTGCCTTCCAATATACCGTTACTTAGCAAATACGATACAACGTTATTTAAATCGCCGTTTGCCCTTAAATCACTCTTTCCTAAACTCATATTAAAGTTTGAAAGTTTGAAACTTTTAGGAGTCAGATTTAAAGATGCACTTGTTATCTTAACAACCTCAGGACTATTTTTACCATCATATAAAATGTTGCTTGCTGAAATATTACCCGAAGCATTAATATTTTCATACTGTTTGTTTTTAATACCGGCAATATTTCCTTTTAACGAAAAATCCGTATTAATAATTCCCTCTAGTTTGTTAACATTCTCAAGATGAATTGCATCTTTTAACTGTCCCAAATTTATCTTCCCTTTCATAGAGGCATCCACAAAAGGACCGGATTGCGGCTGTTTAATTAAAACTTTAGCGTCGAAAGGTTCTTTACCTAATTCCAGGTGAAATTTTTTAATATCAATAATTGTATTATCAGGATTCCCTCCCGGATTATTAATTGCCAGATCAATATTTACATTATTAACCGGTGTAGGAAGTTTCGGGTATTGGAACATTCCGTTATTGACTTTGAGAGATATATTAAATTCGGGTAAATGATTTTCACTATAAGTACCATTAACATCTCCGCCAAAAGACAGTTTGCCTGATGCTTTTAAATCGTTAAAGTTTTGAGAATAAATTGCCGGTATCAAAGAAATGAAGTCTTTAAAATCTGTTTGCGGAGATTCAAATGTCAAATTAATAATTGTGCTCGTCTCTTTATTCTGAACTGAGCCGTCAAATTTTAATTTTAAATTATTTATGCTTAATTCATTTTCTTTTAAAGTAAATTTTTTTGTTGGAACATCCGCATTTAGAGTTAAGTTCAAAGCGGCTTTCACTCTATTTAAATAAGTAATTCCTTTATTTTCAAATGTTAATCCATCAATTGTTGTTTTAGTATCGATATTAAAATTATCCTGTGTAAAATCACCGCTCCCGCTATGGTTTAGATTTTTAATCGCAACAACCATTCCGGATGTCTGGTCAATATATGCAATATTAGCATTATCAATGGAATAATTATGAAGTGCAACACTGAAGTTTGATTTTGATGTATCGGTTGATGTTCCGGTTGATTCATAGATATTATAATTAGCACTGCTATCCTTTAATACATAAACAAAAATATTAGGTTTTTCAATACTTAATCCTTTTATAACAATTTGTCCGCCAAAAACTGCTTTCCATAAATCAATTGTTGTACTAAATGAATTAGCACTTAATAAAGTATCTCCTTCGAAAGGTGCTTTGTTTACCACTGATATATTATCTATAGATAAAGTGAAATCCGGAAAATGTTCAAACATATTTAAGCCGACACTACTGAAGTTCAGGGTCGCATTTATCTTTTTGTTTATTTCAGTTTTTACAATGTCTTCTATTTCACCTTTGAAAAAGAGGGGTAAAACAAGCATAAGAATAATTATTACAACAAATACTATCCCAATAATTTTTAAATATTTTTTCATGGTAATTTACTTTTGTTTTTGAATAAAAATGAAGCAGAGTACTTTTCATAATGATAATATTTATCCCTAATATATAAGAATAAATTATTTCATTAAAAAATAATCTGTCTTATTTTGAAATAATGCTCTACTTTTCTTTCCGCTTTGAGATATAGTTATCTACAGAAATAGGACCTGAACCATAAAAAAGAAAAAATATAACCAAAGCCAGGATAAGAATTAAATACCCTAACTCTGAATTTAAAGCAAACAAATTCTGATGATAATCTATAAAGATGATCGACAGAACCACTATCGGCAGCTGGAATAAAACAATTAATCTTGTTAAAAGTCCAATAGCGATAAACAATCCTCCGGCTAAATCAAAAGCAATAACATATTGAGAAGATAAGCTGAAAGTGAAAAGGTCTATATTGCTTTTTTCCATCATCATGATTACTTGTTCTCTGTGTTCAATTAGAGCAACACCTTTAATTATAAAGATGATGCCAAGAACAACTCTCAATATATCAATCCATTTTGGGTGATGGCGATCTGCCCATGATTCGAGTTTTACTACTGCATTCATATTACCTCCCCGTAAAATACTACAATAATGTAAATAAATTTAATATAATTAGAAAGACACTTTTGTTTTGTATGTAAACTGCCGAAGCAAAGTAGGTATTTAAACAGTATTTAGAATAAAATAAAACTCTGTTTCCTTTCCCGGTTCCGAAATGACATTAACTTCTCCATCATGCCAGTTTATTATTGATTTGACAACGGATAAACCTAAACCTACACCTCCAGTACCGCGGTTTCTCGATGATTCAATTCTATAAAACCTGTCAAATATTTTGGGTAATACATCGGCAGTTATTCCTTCTCCTTGATTAATAACGGATATTTTAATTTTCTTATTATTCATTAATTCGGTTTTTATAATTAACGTATGGTTTTCATACCCGTATTTAACGGCATTTTCTACCAAGTTTGTAAGAGCCGACCTTATTAGCTCACTATCTATCTCTACATAAACATCCGAACTCAAATCCGTTGATAGACTGATATTCTTTTCTTTACCCAAATTTTTTAAAGGCGACACTACTTCATTCAAAAATTGGTTAAGTTTAATTCTTTCTTTATTAAGCCTTATTAGTGAATGATCAAATTTTGATATAAAGAATAATTTATCAACAATGCTTATTAATCTTAAAGTTTCTTCATAATTACTAATAAGTATCTTCCTGTATTCTTCGGGAGTTTTGGGTGACCTTAAAGCAATTTCAATTTCCCCCCTTAAAATAGTAAGGGGTGTCTTTAATTCATGCGATGCTGAAATGGAAAACTGGTTCATATATTGAATCGAATTTTTTATACGGAGTATCATTTCATTCATCTTTTTTACAAGACGTCCGTATTCATCCCTAAATTCTTCCCCTTCAATTTTTTCTTCTAAATTTTGAGTGGTGATTTCTTCAGTCTTTTTAATTATATAATCTATTCTTGATAATGATTTAGCGGAGATAATATAACCGCCTAAAATTGAAAATAAAAAGAATACAGGAGCAATAATAATAAATATCTCTACAAGGCTCGATAGTGTTTCACTTATATGATATAACGGAAATGCAACAATAATATTATATTGGTCTTTATTTAAAACCGCAGCTCTCATTTTATAATCCGATAAAGTCGTATCAGAAAATGTATCCATTTCAACATTATTACTTTCCGTATTTGAAATATTTATTGAATGGTTCCTTAAATTTTCTGTTTTAAAGATTGAATGATCATTTAACTTTACCTGGACAAAAGTATTCCTTGGATTCAAAATGACTGCATCAAAAATAAGATCATAAACAAAGTCCTCTTGAGATGCATAAACAGAATCGGGTTGAAAATGCTGGAGATTGAATTTTTTATCCTGTACAAATTCGTAAATTGATTTAGCCTGTCTTCCTAAAGAAGTATCCAACTGACGATACATACTGTCCCCCAAATAAAAATAAACCAGTATGCCGATAACAATCTCCAATAAAAGAAATAATAAAGAATACCATAGTGTAGTTTTAAAGCGGGTAGTTCTAATATAAGATTTAAGATTCTCAATCATATGTTGTGTTATAAAAGGGAGATATTTTTAAGTTTTTCGAAAAAAATTGACTATATCGGTAATGGCATTAAAATTTAATATGTCATTCATCCTTTATCATGTATCCTATACCTCTTACGGTATTCAGGAGCTGTTTTTCAAATCCTTTATCAATTTTATTTCGCAGTTTGTTAATATAAACATCAATTACATTTGTATCAGTGTCAAAATGATAATCGTAGACATGTTCGGTAAGAATAGTTCGAGAAATGATTTTGTTTTTATTTCTTATTAAATATTCCAGTATGGCATATTCCTTTGGCGTTAAAGTAATTTCGTTATTGTTTCTTATAACTTTGTGTGATTGAGTATCCAGGATCAAATCGCCGGCTTTGAGATCGGTAGTTTTACTTACGGATATTCGCCTAAGGAGTGCTCTAACCCGGGCAACCAGTTCTTCAAAAGAGAAAGGTTTTGTTAAATAATCATCGGCACCTATGTTCAATCCTTCAATTTTATCTGTTAAAGAGTTCTTAGCTGTTAAAAACAATACGGGAGTTTGAACGTTATTCGAGCGCAGTTCTTTTAAAAGTGTGAATCCGTCTTTATATGGCAGCATTACATCAAGAATTATTAAATCATATTCTTCATTTAATGCAAGGCGAAATCCTTCTTTGCCGTCAAATGCGGTATCGACGGAATAATACTCTTCTTCCAAACCTTTTTTAATGAAAGAAGCAACTTTCTTTTCATCTTCAACAACTAAAATTCTCACAAATGTAAAATTAAAAAAAAAAGGAGAGTTAAAAACTCTCCCATTCTCATAAAGAAAAACAAGTTAAATTATTTTGCAGATTTTGGGGTCTGTTTGTTTGGTTTTGTCGAAGCTTTACTTGTTTTTGTGGTTGCTTTATGAGATCTTTTCCAAGTCTTTGAGGATTTGGTCATTTTATGAAATTTGTGATGTTTTGCAGATGCAGCCTCTTTTTTGCTTTTTGTTGCTGAGGTTTCTTTCTTATGCATATCTGCAGTTTTAACAGTAGTATTTTTCTTTACTACATGAGTTGTTTGAGCTTTTTTAGTCGTCTTACCTTTAGCATAAGATGTATTTCCCATGCCCAAAACAACAAGAGAAAGAACGATTGTTAAAGCAATTAAACGGATTTTCATTTTTCCCTTAATGGTTATTTTTTAAAAATGTATTTTCAGTCTGACAGGGTAAATATATATTCAGTAGATTAAAGGAAGCTTAATTATTGATTAATGTTTTTTAATTTATTTCCAACTATTTTTGATCGGAAGGTAACCGAAAAAGGGTGAATTCAGATCAGAGTAGATTAGATTTTTATTTTTAATTGTTTTATAAGGTGCATAAAAATTGAAAGAATAATAAATATTCTTGGAAATTTATTACCCTCCCCAATTGAATTTTATTTTAAATCATTTTTTTCTTATTCCATATCTTCACTGTTCATCCATGGATTGTTATCTGAATTCCAGGTATCTACTTATATTTTCCAGATTCTGTCTTCCTGTTTTTCATAAATAGTAACATATTTACCCCGATCATTATAAGGTTCATCCATTTCTTGTATATCCATGCTGAGTTCGTAAGTCCCGACATCTACAGAAGATTTCCCCCGTAAAGCAATTTCTTAGAAGTCATTTGGAATTGAGTAAACTTGTTTCCGGAACTGGCATCCATCATCATTGCATTCTTCAAAGCATTTTTACTCTCCATCATGAGCTGATAGCTTGGCAATGAAATAATATCATCTGCATAAAAAGATAATATTTTCTCACTATCTCCTTTTACTAGTGCTTCTGATTATTGATTGTTCCAGTCATCAATATTTTTCTTCATTTCATCCATATCTTGTGACAAAATGGGAAATGAAATTGATAACATGAAATAGACTAAGACGAGCAGAGTTCTATTAGCAGTAAGCATATATACCTCTTTTAAATAAATAATAAATATTTAAGAGAACTATTGCGAACAGTTAAATGAACAATTTCTGGAATTTTAAGATCGAAAGGAAATTATGCATGAAAAATATGGAGAATTGATCATAGTTGTCAAATTTTAAAATGAATAATTTTATCGATTAATCTTTTATCTAAACTGAATTCACACAACCTGAATAGAGTCTTTCTTTGCATCAAAACAATTTATTATATTTAACCTGAATAAAATAGAAATAAGCATTTAATTAATATGTATGCAGCAATCAATAAGACAAGAAAATTTTGCAATAGTCTAACAGAATATTCAAAGTATAAAACAAAAGAAGTCTATATCGGTGATATCCCTTGCGGTGGTAATAATCCTATAAGAATTCAATCCATGACCATAACTGACACTATGGATACAAAAGCAACTGTTGAACAAACTATACGGATGGTTGAATCAGGCTGTGATTATGTTAGAATTACTGCTCCTAGTAAGCTTGAAGCACAAAATTTACAAAATATAAAAAAAAATTTGCGCGACCGCGGATATAATGTTCCGCTTATTGCAGATATTCATTTTACTCCGAATGCTGCTGAAATTGCTGCCAGGATTGTTGAAAAAGTAAGAGTTAATCCTGGTAATTATGCCGATAGAAAAAAATTTCAGACTATAGAGTATACTGATGATACATATATCTCAGAGCTTGAAAGAATAAGAGAAAAATTTACTCCGCTTGTTAAAATCTGTAAAGAATATGGAACTGCAATGAGAATCGGAACCAATCATGGTTCTCTTTCAGACAGGATTATGAGCAGGTATGGTGATACTCCTCTTGGTATGGTTGAATCAGCTCTTGAATTTGTAAGGATTTGTGAAGACTTAAATTATCGTAACATCATTCTTTCTATGAAAGCGAGTAATCCTCAGGTTATGGTTCAGGCTTACAGACTTTTAGTAAATAAAATGGAAGAAGAGGGAATGAATTATCCGCTTCATCTTGGTGTTACCGAGGCTGGTGGAGGTGAAGATGGCAGGATTAAATCTGCCTTAGGTATCGGAACATTGCTTGAAGATGGTCTTGGTGATACGGTTAGGGTTTCATTAACTGAAGACCCCGAATATGAAGCTCCTGTTGCAGTTACTCTTGTAAACAGGTATAAAGGAAGAGAAAAACATAAACCTATAAAATCTATTGAAGTTCCTCCATTTAATCCCTTTGAATATGAAAAAAGACACTCCTTTCAGGTTGGATTTATTGGTGGAAACAATGTTCCGCAGGTAATGAGTGATTACAGTTTAAGAGATATTAATAGTCAGAAAGATCTTGAAGATATAGGTTATTTTTACAATTCTGAAACTGACAAATGGAATATGAGCGATAATGCTCCGGATATTATTTACCTTGGGAATAAAGATATTCCATTTGATATACCGAACGGGTTATATCCGGTTTATAATTTTGATTATTGGTTAAGTCTTAATGATAAATCGAATAAGATTCCGTTATTTAGTACTGATGGATATTTACATGCAAAAGAAAAGTCCGGCCGGATTAATTTTGTTTTGTTTGATATAAATAAAATAACTGATGAATTCATCAATCAAATAAAAAATGATAATACAGTTGTTTTAATACTTGAAACAAGCAATATTCATGGAATGGCTGAACAGAGGAGAGTACTTTTTGATTTAATCAGGAATGAAATTATAAATCCTGTTATTATAAAGAGAAATTATTCCGGTATTACATCAGAACAATTGATGCTCTTTAGTTCTACAGATTTAGGTTCTTTATTAATCGATGGTTATGGTGATGGAGTCTGGACTAAGAGCAATAATATTAATGAAAACAATAATAATTCTAATAAAGATTCTCTGGTTAGAAGCTTTGTTAAAAGTGAATCCATTGAAAAAATAATTAATAGGATCCTTTTCGGAATTTTGCAGGCAGCAAGAGTAAGAATTTCAAAAACTGAATATATTGCATGTCCTTCCTGTGGAAGAACTCTTTTTGATCTTCAGGAAACAACTGAAATGATAAGAAAAAGGACAGGGCATTTAAAAGGAGTTAAAATTGCAATCATGGGATGTATTGTTAACGGTCCGGGTGAAATGGCAGATGCAGATTATGGATATGTTGGTTCGGGTGTGGGGAAGATCACCTTATACAGAGAAAAAGATATAGTTAAACGGAATATACCTGCAAAAAATGCAGTTGATGCATTAATTGAACTGATTAAAGAAGATAATAATTGGATAGAACCAGATTAATCTTTTTTAATCTTTCAAATTGTTGCAAAAATGGAATTTTTTTAAAAATTATAGATTTGTTTGTTAGCAGTGAAAAGCATATATTTGTTAACTTAACATGGTTGAAAAAATTTTTGTAAAGTTAAAATATTTAAGACTTGTATATGATTCCTCGGTGAATCATTACAAATACCTATAAAATTTGAAATGCACCCCGATTAACTTCGGGGTGCATTTTTTTTGTATGAAATGTAGCGAGATTATTAAAAACTTGGAAGAATGGGCACCAAAAGAAATTGCTTGGCAAAAAGATAATGTAGGGTTGCAAGTCGGTTCGGCAGATAAAAATATAAATAATATCTTACTTTGCCTTGAATTAACATCAAATGTTATTGATGAAGCGATAGAAAAAAAATGTAATTTGATCATTTCTCACCATCCCTTGCTTTTCCACCCATTAAAAAAAGTTGACCTGCAAAAAGATAAAAATTCTAAATTAATTGAAAAACTGATTAAAAAAGAAATTAATCTTTATTCGGAACACACCAACCTGGATTATACAAGAAACGGTGTAAGTTTTGAACTTGCAAAAACTCTGGGATTAAAGAATATTGATTTTCTTATTAAGTCAGACTCAAATCAATATAAGTTAGTTGTTTTTGTTCCGCAGAGCCATGTTGATCGGGTTGCAGATGAATTATTTAAGGCTGGTTGTGGTTTGATAGGAGAATACAGCACCTGCAGTTTTAGAACTAAAGGAGAAAGCAGTTTTAAAGGTTCCGAATATTCTAATCCTTCAGTCGGGGGAAAAGAGACTTTCGAAAAAGTTGAGGAATTCAGATTGGAAGTTGTCTTGGATTCATGGAAACTTAATTCTGTAATTGAAGTATTAAAAGAAGTACACCCATATGAAGAACCGGCTTTTGATATTTATGCGCTAAAAAATCCGAATAGTAATTATGGTGTCGGTGCCATCGGTGAATTTAATGATTATTTGCCTGTACCTGCGTTCTTATCATTGATTGCAAAAAATTTAAATGCAAAAGGATTTAGATATACAAAAGGCAAACATGATAAAATAAAAAGAGTGGCAGTATGCGGAGGCTCAGGCGGAGAATATATCCGTGATGCAATTAAATCCGGTGCCGATGTTTATATAACAGCAGATATTAAGTATCATGATTTCCACGATGCAGAAGGAGAAATTATCTTAATTGATGCAGGTCATTACGAAACTGAACTTCCTTCTTTGAATGAAGTTGAAAGAAGATTGACAATTTTTCTGAATAACAGAGATAACATAAAAGTTTTTAGATATAGTAAATCAACAAATCCTATTATTTTTTTTAACAATTAAGGAGCAATAGAAATTGATTGACAGATTATTAATCCTATATGAACTGCAAAGCATAGATGATCAGCTTGATGACTTGGAAGAATTAAGGGGTGATCTACCGAATGCCGTTGAATCGCTAAAAGAAAAGCTTAATGCTTTAAAGGTTGATATCGATTCAAAGGAAAAAGAAAGAAAAGAGTCACTGAAAAAAAGAGAAGAAAATGATGAAGAAATAGAGAAATTTAAAACAAATCAGAAAAAATTTAAAGCACAGCTTTACCAGGTAAGAAATAACAAAGAGTATGATGCCCTTACTAAAGAAATAGATCATACTGACGAACAAATGTCTAAACTTGAAGCTGAAAATGATTCCCTTGCCGACAGAAGTAAAACTTTAGCTGATGAAATTGAAGAGACTAAACCTCAGCTAAATGAATTAAAAGAAGAGTTAAAATCTAAAGAGGCGGATCTTAAAGAAATAATTAAAGCTAACGAAAAAGAAGAAGTAAAGCTAAGAGAAAAACGAAAAGAGATTGAAGCTAAAACGAAAAAACCAGACTATTCTGCTTATATGCGTATTAGAAAAGCTAAAAAAGGGAAAGCGGTTGCTACAATTAAACGCTCTGCCTGTTCAGGTTGTCATAATATTGTACCTTCTCAAAGACAGCTTGAGATTAGAAGAAATAACAGGCTTTTCTTTTGTGAATACTGTGGAAGGATTTTAGTCTCGGCAGAAGTTGCAGAGACTGTTGATTCCGAATAATCATAGATAAATCTTCAATTTTCTTTAGGATACTTAAGGTAACCGGATCATTTTTATTTTAGAGTAATTTATCCTTAAATAAAATATACTATTCTAATATTATCTTGGTATTATATTCCGGAAAAATATAATTATAATCATTTATATCTGCTTACCGCTAAATATCCAAAACCTTATCATTTTTAAAATTTAACAACCGTATAACAACTTTTCTGCTTTTTTAAGAGCAGTATTTTGTTATATTTGTTTAATTAAATAATTTAAGTTTCATCACTTAACGATTAATGTTAGCTTTTTTTTTGAATAATAAAGTTTAACAATATTAGGAATTTAAAAAAGGTTCAACCGGGCAATTGCTTTCTTGAAGAAAGAAAGAGGAAAGTCCGAACTTCGTAGAACAGGGTGCCGGATAACATCCGGGATTTTAAGTTAAAGCTTAAAATACGGAAAGTGCCGCAGAAAAGATACTTCTCCGTTTTTGCGGAGTAAAGGTGAAAAGGTAGAGTAAGAGCCTACCGCTCCGGTAGTAATATCGGAGGCATGGTAAACCCCACCCGAAGCAAGGTCAAATATGGAAATCTTCTCACATATGGTTGGGACAAAGTTGTTCGCTTTGAAGCACCCGATTTATTGGGGCTGGAATTCCGGGTAGACCGCTCGAGCCCGGGGGTAACTCCGGGACTAGACAAATAATTGCCGTCTCATTTTTTTAAATGAGAAACAGGATTCGGCTTACAGGTTGAACTTTTGTTCTTATTATTTTATGATGGAAATTTAATGCAGAAAAAGCGTTGGAAAATAAAAACTATTGAAGATGAATATGCCGTTCAATCTTTGGCAGATTCACTTAATATTTCCGAAGTTTTAGCAAAACTGCTGGTCATTAGAAATGTTAAAAGCTTTTCTCAGGCTAAAAATTTCTTTCGTCCTTCCTTAGATTCACTTCATGACCCTTTTTTAATGCACGGTATGGAAGAAGCAACAACCCGTGTTATAAAAGCTCTTACTGAAAATCAATTAATTTGTATTTATGGTGATTATGATGTAGATGGTACTTGTTCTACTGCACTTCTCTATCTTTTTTTGAAAGAACTTGATGCAAATGTAGAATATTATATTCCAAAAAGACTTACTGATGGTTATGGCTTATCAAAATTAGCTATTGATTCGGTTAAAAATAAAGGAACTTCTCTCCTTATTGCTGTCGATTGCGGTATTACTGCCGTCGATGAAACCAAATATGCAAAATCCCTGGGAATTGATGTAATTATTTGTGATCACCACCAGCCGAAAGAAACAATCCCAGATGCTCTGGCTGTTCTTGATCCGTTAAAACCCGAATGCAATTATCCTTTTAAATACTTATCTGGTGCAGGAGTTGCTCTTAAGCTTGCCCTTGGTGTTTCAGAGAGAATAGGTAAAAGGGATTTACCCATGCAGTACCTGGACCTGGTAGCGTTGGCTGGTGCTGCCGATATTGTTCCTCTTGTGGATGAAAACAGAATTTTAGTTAAAGCAGGTTTGGAACAAATAAATCAAAAACCAAGACCTGGAATATTAGCATTAATTAAAAGCAGCAGTATGGAACCGGGTAATTTAACTTCCGGCCAGGTTGTCTTTACCATTGCCCCGAGAGTTAATGCTGTAGGCAGGTTAGGAGATGCCGAAAGAGCAGTACAGCTTTTTATAACCAAAGATAAAGAAGAAGCATTCAACCTGGCGCATGTTCTTGAAACAGAAAATTATGAAAGAAGAAAAATTGATGTTGATACTTTTGACAACGCATTGGAAATAGTAGAAAATTCTCTGGATATGGATAAGGACCTTGCAATAATCCTTCACCAGGAATCTTGGCATCCAGGAGTTATTGGTATTGTAGCTTCAAGACTTGTTGAAAAATATTATCGCCCCGCAATTATGTTAACTACTATCGATGGAGTAGCCAAAGGCTCGGCAAGGAGTATCTCAAATTTTAATATTTATGAAGCCTTGGAAAAATGTGAAGATTTGTTGATTCAATTTGGCGGTCATAAAGCTGCAGCCGGGCTTGCAGTGGAAATTGAAAAAATTGATGAATTTAAATCGAGATTTAATCAAATTGTAAAAGAATCTATTTCGGATGAAGATCTTTTTCCTGAAATAAATATAGATTCTAAAATTAAATTTTCAGAAATTACACCCAAGTTTTTAAGAATTTTGGATCAATTTTCTCCTTTTGGCCCGGGAAATATGCGCCCCGTATTTTTGGCAGAAAATGTTGAAGTAGCAAACATACCAAGAATAGTTGGTTCAGATCATTTAATAGTATGTTTGAAACAGAACGGTTCTGAAAAAGTGTTTGATTGTATAGGCTTTAATATGGGAAATTATTGCGATTTAATTAATAAAGATGGTTCCCTGCTCGATGTTATTTTTACAATTGATAAAACATTTAAAGACGGAAGAATTTTTCCACAATTTAAATTCAAAGATATAAAAGTAAAAGATAATAATAGGGAGTTGATAGATGTCAGGTCATTCTAAGTGGGCAACTACAAGAAGAAAAAAAGCTGTAATAGACGCTAAAAGGGGTAAAATGTTTACCAAGCTTATCAAAGAAATTACTATTGCGGCAAGGGAAGGCGGGGGAGATCCGGAAGGTAATCCGAGATTAAGACTTGCCGTTGATAACGCAAAAGCTGCAAATATGCCACAGGATAATATTGAGCGTGCTATAAAAAAAGCGACCGGTGAGTTGGAAGGACAATCTTATCATGAATTGATTTACGAAGGTTATGGCCCTAGCGGTATTGCTATTATGGTGGAAGTTGCAACTGACAATAAAAACAGGACAGTCGCTGAAGTCAGACATCTATTCAGTAAAAGTGGCGGAAGTTTGGGTGAAAATGGATCTGTTGCCTGGATGTTTGATCGGAAAGGAATAATTCTTCTTCCCAAAAAAGATAGAACCGAAGATGAGATAATGGAAATTATTTTGGATGATGGTGCTGAAGATCTCCATGTTGAAGATGATTATTTTGAAGTACAAACACCACTTGAAGCTTTTGAACCTGTAAGAAAAGCCCTGGTAAATAAAAGTATAGAGATTGAAAATGCTTCTCTCCAGTGGATTGCAAAAAATGCTGTTTCCGTTGAAGGAGAAGATGCAGAAAAAATTATGAAATTAATTGAATCGTTGGAAGACAGTGACGATGTTCAGAATGTCTATTCCAATGCAGATTTTATTTGATCCTTTATTTCCAAGATTAAGGAATCATTTGAAAATCGCAATATCAAAGGTTTCCTAAATGATAATACTTGGAGTTGATCCGGGGACAAATTACACCGGCTTTGGTATTATAAAGCAGAAAAATAATAGTTATATCCGGTTAATAAACGGAATAATAAAACTTCCTTCCAATAAAAGTTTACCATGTAAGCTTGAAATTATTTATGATGAACTTGTTAAAATAATTGATGCATTCAAGCCCGATGAATTTGCAATTGAGACTGCTTTTTACGGGAAGAATGTTCAATCAGCAATGAAAATTGGTTATGCACGTGGTGCTGCCCTTCTTGCTGCAGTCCACAAAAAAATTCCTACCAGCGAATATTCACCGAGAGAAATAAAGAAATCTGTTGTTGGAAGAGGCTCTGCATCAAAGGAGCAGGTTTATTATATGATCAAAACTTTACTTGAATTAAAAGAAGAGAAGATGAGATATGATGAATCCGATGCCCTTGCTGTTGCAATTTGTCATGCATTCAGAATTACCAAAGGCAATGGTTCAATAAAAAGAAACAAGGATTGGAAATCTTTTATTGAAACTTACCCGGAAAGAGTTGTTAAGAATTAAAAAATTTGTTCTACAATATATTATAAATAATTAATATTCATTTTTATAAAATTGTTAAATTGCTTAATAGTTATATAGTTCCTTTTTTTAACCTTTGATTTTTGACTTTTGACCTTCAAAATTATTCATTATTAAATTTTAATTGTTAATTATTATGATCGGCTTTTTATCAGGTAAAATAATTTCGAGCAGACCAACACAGATTCTGCTGGATGTTAATGGAGTAGGATACCTAGTAAATATTTCCATAAATACTTTTGAACAGATAACAGGGAAAGAATCTGCTTCATTATTTATACATACAAGTGTTAAAGAAGATTCAATTTCACTTTATGGTTTTTTTTCAGAAGCAGAAAAAGAAATGTTTGAACTGCTGGTCTCTATTACCGGCATAGGACCAAAATTAGCTGTAAGCATTTTGTCGGGAATAAGAGTCGATGAACTTAGACATGCTATCCAATCTGCAAATCTTTCTAGAATTGTTGCTGTTCCGGGAATAGGAAGAAAAACTGCCGAAAGACTGGTGCTTGAATTAAAGAATAAAGTCAATGAAGTAAAAGGAGAAGCGACAGAAATTTCATTCAATATAAAGAATGAAGCAGTTGCCGCATTAACAACTCTTGGCTATAACACTAAATTGGCTGAAAAAACAGTAAGGGATATCAATAGTTCAATGCCTGAGATTTCATTAGAAGAGTTAATTAAAAAGGCTTTAAGTGATTTAAATAAGTAATCCGTACAGCATAAAATTCTTATGAGGAAAACACTTGGTTCATTACTTACTATTGCTGGAATAATTTCTTTACTTATTTCTATAATGTCTGCTTATTATGCCGTAATTTCTTTTATTGAAAGGTCAAAGAATGGACCAGGTTTGCTATTTGCTGATGTTGAAATATTTACTGCAATTACATTATTCTTTATTATAGTTGGTTCTGCAGCACTCTGGATTTCGTACCGAATTAAAAAACACCCCCCTCCTGAAAAATAAAAACAATAAATTTTATGCTTCAAACTTTCTTTAAAAAGTAAATTATTTTTTCTGTTTAACTTATTTATGAGGGCGAATTACCAATTCAACATTACATTTATAAATATCTTAATTAAAGTAGCATTAAGGTTTTTTATTCTATTACATAATTAAGATTTAGCTGCTTAATATCTTTACCTGCTACTTGAATATTGACAATGTAATAAGAGTACAAAATTATTAATTCATTTTAATTGCATTATGAATCCCAGCGATAACCATTTGAACGGAAATTATAGTAATAATTAAACCCATCAGTCTGGTTATTACCTTTACTACTCCTTTTTTAAAATGCAAAAGTATTTTTTCACCAAATACAAAACAGAAATATGTTATAATACAAATTAATGCAAATACTCCAATTACTATAGCAATGTGCAAAATGGACGAACCTTCACCAACAAAATTCATCGCTGTAGAAATAGTTCCCGGCCCTGCTAATATTGGAATTGCTAAAGGTGAAATTGCAATATCTTCAATCGAAGTATCTTGATCGTTTTCTCCTTCGGAAGGATGGTGCATAGCTGATTCTTTACCATGAAGCAGCTGATAACCGACAATAAAAATAAGTAAACCGCCTCCAATTTGAAAAGCGGGAAGAGTTATTCCAAATGCTTTAAAAATCAGGCTGCCGAATATTGAAAATGCTGCAACTATTAAAAACGCTAATGATACAGATTTCCAGGCGATTTTCTTTTGTTCGGATTTATCAACCCCTTCAACAAGACCAATAAATATCGGCATATTTCCTATTGGATTCATGATTGCAAAGAATCCCATAAACACAGTAGAAGCGAAGATAAAAATTCCGTACATAGTTTGTCTCCCAGTTTTATCAATAAATTTCTGTTTACAAAAGTTAAATAAATAGAATTCTTATTTTACATTTATTATCTTTTATTGCAAGTATTTAAAGAACTATAAGTTATTAAAAATAATACTGTAACAAATTACTAATTTACTGCTAAAACTTGCATTTTTATTAAATAATTTTATCTTATCTTAATTATGTTCATAAAAATAAAAGATAAAAAAATCCTCAGAAAAACTTCGTTTGATCCACTATAATTCATTTGCAAAAAGGTTTAACAGACTTATAACTGCGGGTGTACTTTTAAATAAAAAAGGAATTAAAATGCTTTATTACAAAATAATCAGAAAAGATTCGGAATTTTCGTCCGATCTATCCAGAAACAAATTTATAAATTTTTTACATGAGCATCTGGAAAAGTTTGGAGATACAAAAGAAGCAATCTCCAAATCTATAGATTATGCCTTTTCAGATAATAAAGGAAAAGGCGGATTTCTTCTGGCTGCATACGATGATGATAAGCTTATAGGTGAGCTTGTCATGAATAAAACAGGGATGGAAGGATATATCCCGGAAAATATTCTTGTTTATGTTGCTGTTGATAGTTCATGTCGTGGAAAAGGCTATGGAAGGGAAATTTGCAATAAAGCTATTGATATGGCTGATGGGAATGTAGCACTTCATGTTGAATATGATAACCCGGCGAAAAGGTTATATGAAAGGATCGGATTTACGACCAAATATGCAGAGATGCGCTTAATAAAATAGGAGCAGATATTATGGCTACGTTATCGATAAATACTGAAAAAATTCTCAGCAATATAAAGAAACTAAATAAATATCTTTCGAAAAAAAATATTGAGTGGACACTGGTTACTAAAATGCTTTGTGGTAATAAACCAGTGCTGGAAAAAATTCTCTTCAATCCGGAAATAAAAAACCTCCATTCTTTAGGTGATTCCAGGCTGTCAAATCTTAAAGTAGTTAAGGAAATCAAACCTGACCTCGTTACTATGTATATTAAACCGCCTGCACCCAATCTGGTACCAAGTATAGTTAAATATTCGGATATATCATTAAATTCTTCATTCAGTACGATTGAAAGGATAAATACTGAAGCTGGGTTTCAAGGCAAGAAACATAGAATAATTGTTATGATAGAAATGGGTGAATTGCGTGAAGGAATTGTGCGTGACGAAGTCTTACATTTCTATGAAAAAATATTTAATCTTGAAAATATTGATATAATCGGGATAGGAACAAATCTTGGGTGTATGTATGGTGTTGAACCGACTTATGATAAGCTTATTCAACTAAGCCTGTATAAAAATCTTATTGATGCTAAATTCGGTACAAACCTCGAGCTTATCTCAGGTGGAACTTCGATTACCCTTCCTCTTATTGATAAGAACAAAGTTCCGGCTGCATTAAATCACTTTAGAATTGGTGAAGCTGCACTGCTTGGTGTTTCACCGCTTGACGGTAAACCATTCCGAAATCTGTCAACAAATACTATTGAATTCTCTGCTGAAATTTTAGAAATTTCAAAAAAAGAAGCGGTACCTGATGGAATCATTGGAGAAGGGAATATTGGTCAAACAGTTGAGTTTGATAAAAATGATAATAAGGAATCATACCGCTGTATTGTTGATTTCGGACAGCTCGATGTAGATGTAAACAATATTTTTCCTAAAGATGATTCTATAAGTTTTGTCGGTACTACTTCCGATATGACTGTTTACGATCTTGGAAATAATTTAAACGGTAATAAGATGGGAGGGCAATTACACTTTCGTCCCAATTATACTTCTATTGCCAGATTGATGAATTCACGCTATATGTCAAAAAAAATCATTTAAAAAAAGGAACTTAATGCATTTTTTAGATCTCCTGATATTTATTGTATATATGGCAACAATGCTGGGTATTGGCTTTTTCTTTATGAATAAAAATGAGAATGCTGATGATTATTATGTCGGTGGAAGAGAAATGGGCAGTCTTCATGTCGGGCTTTCGGTTGTAGCTACAGATGTTGGCGGAGGTTTTTCAATTGGTCTGGGTGGGCTCGGATTTATGATCGGTTTATCCGGTTCATGGATGCTTTTCACAGGATTAATCGGTGCCTGGATGAGCGCTGTAATTCTAATTCCTAAAGTTAATAAATTAGAAAATTTCAAAAACCTTCTTACCTTTCCCCAAATATTTGAATCTTTATATAATAAAAAAGTTGCCTTCATCGCTGCAATTATATCTGCGATAGGTTACCTGGGATTTACAAGCTCTCAAATACTTGCGGGTGCAAAACTTGCTTCAGCTTCTTTTATAAATCTTGATCTGGATACTGCACTTTGGATTATGGGATTAATTGTTATTGGTTATACTGCACTTGGCGGAATAAAAGCAGTAATTTATACTGATACGGTTCAATGGATAATCTTAATGGGAGGACTTATTCTTGTTGGTCTTCCTTTCACTTATTTTGCTCTCGGCGGTTATGAAAAGATAGCACAATCTGTTCCCGCTGAGTTTTTTACTTTTACAAATGTTTCATGGCAGACTCTTGTAAACTGGGGCATTACAATTATACCGATATGGTTTGTAGGTATGACTTTGTACCAGAGAATTTACGCCTGCCGCGATGAAAAAACAGCTAAACGTGCCTGGTTCATTGCCGGAATATTTGAATGGCCGTTGATGGCTTTTATGGGTGTTCTTCTAGGTATCTTCGGCAGAGTAGCTGCTGATAACGGCACATTTGCCTATCTTGGTTTCAGTAATATAGCTTCAATGGATCCCGAAATGGGGCTTCCAATGCTGTTAAGAACTATTTTGCCCGTTGGATTAATGGGGATTATGATGTCTGCGTATTTCTCTGCAATTATGTCTACAGCAGATAGTTGTCTTATGGCTTCATCGGGAAATGTTGTCTCAGATCTTTACGATAAATTATTCCCCGTTGGTCCGAACCATAAAAAGTTTTTAAGAATATCACAAATTGCTACCCTTCTTCTCGGTCTTCTCTCACTCCTAATCGCAACAACTATGCAGAATGTACTTCAACTCATGCTGTATTCTTATGCATTTATGGTATCAGGGTTATTTGTACCGCTTATTGCTGCATTATTTTTTAACAAAAGAAATTCTACTGCTGCAATGAGTTCAATGCTGCTTGGCGGTATAACAACTATTACATTAATTATTATTAAAATTCCTTTACCTTTTGGACTTGATCCGAATATTTTTGGTATAACAACTTCTGCAGTTACATTCCTGATTATTTCGACTTTCTCATCCGGAGAAGATTATAAACTTCTTGAAGAAGGAGAATAGTGAAAGAATTAGATATTGAAGATATTATAAAATTCAGAAAACTAATTCACCAAAATCCTGAATTATCAGGTAAAGAAAAGAATACTGCAGAAAGAATTAAAGGTTTTATAACTAAGTTTAATCCCGATGAAACAATTTCAGGAATGGCCGGTAACGGTATAGCATTTATATTTAAGGGGAAATTAGAAGGAAAAACAATCCTTTTTAGATCCGAACTTGATGCTTTACCAATTTCTGAACAAAATAGCTTCGAATATAAATCTTTGATCGACAATGTCGCACATAAATGCGGACATGACGGTCATATGGCAATCTTATCCGGTTTAACTTCATCATTAAAAAATAATAAACTGCAAAAAGGCAAAATAATTTTCCTTTTCCAGCCTGCAGAGGAAACAGGTAAAGGCGCCAAAGCAGTTCTGGAAGATGAAAAATTTAGTTCGGTTAAACCTGATTACGTCTTTGCCCTGCATAATCTTCCCGGTTTTCCAACTAATACAATTATAATAAAATCCGGGATATTTGCTTCGGCCTCAAAAGGAATGATTGTTAAGTTGTTGGGAAAAACTTCGCATGCATCGGAACCTGAACATGGAATTTCACCGGTTCCGGCAGTTGCCTCAATAATGCAAAAACTTCCGTTACTCCCCGGGCAGATACCTAATAAAAAGAATTTTAGTTTAATAACCATAATTCATGTAAGAGTTGGTAATATTGCATTTGGTACTACCCCGGGTGAAGGTGAGATAATGGCTACTTTCAGAGCATTTGAAAATGATGACCTTGATTCTCTTACTAATATGTCTGAAAATCTAATTAAAGAGGAAGCGAAAAAGTATGGCTTGAAATATTCAATTGAATGGACAGAAGATTTTCCTTCTACTATAAATAATAAAGAATGTGTTGAGATTGTCAAAAAATGTTCTGAAAAATTAAATTTAAATGTTGTTGAAATAAAACAGCCGTTTAGGTGGTCTGAAGATTTCGGGCATTTCTTAAATAAATATAAAGGAGTTCTTTTCGGAGTTGGATCTGGTAAGGAACATCCCGATCTGCATAATCCCGATTATGATTTTCCTGATAGTATAATTAAACCATCTATTGAATTGTTTTATTCTATCGCAAAGAAAATTTTAGATAATTCATAATTGAATTTCAAAATTTATATTCCGGAACTGTAAAATTCCAACACTTAAGTTATAAAATCATATTTATGAAAGAATAAAGTGTTTAGCACATCGGTTATAGAAATTAGTAAAGATTCCCTTCAGCACAATATAAATTTTTTGAAGAAGCAAATGGGAGAAAAAGTAAAAATTTCTTCTGTTGTAAAAGGTAATGCATACGGACATGGAATAAAGGAATTTGTTCCGTTGGCAGAAGAATGCGGCTTGGATCATTTTTCAGTCTATAGCGCCGATGAAGCACTTGATGTTTATAAATATTCAAACGATAGGTCTGATATAATGATTATGGGTATGGTGGAAAATGAGGAATTGGAGTGGGCCATAAATACCGGGGTTGAGTTTTATGTCTTTGATATTGCTCGCCTGAAAAAGGCGATAGAATTTGCTTTGCGTTTAAAACGTATAGCAAAGATCCATATAGAAATTGAAACAGGTATGAACCGGACAGGTTTTGCAAAAGAAGATATCCCATTAGTAATTAAAATTATAAAAGAGAATAAAGATATTTTAAATGTAAAAGGATTATGCACTCATTTTGCCGGGGCTGAAAGTATTGCAAACTATGTCAGGATTCAGAAACAGTTAAAAAACTACAGCAGGATACACAAGTTATTTCTCGGGAATGATATTATTCCCGAAAAGTGTCACACTGCTTGCTCAGCAGCTTCTATGACATATCCGAAATCAAGAATGGATATGGTTAGAATTGGTATAATGCAGTATGGATTTTGGTCAAGCAGGGAGACTTTTATTGGCTATATAAATAATCTTGAAAATAAATCAGATCCTCTTAAACGGGTTATAAAATGGAAAAGTAAAATAATGAGTATCAAATCTGTAAAAACCGGGGAATTTATAGGCTACGGTACATCTTACCTTGCTCAAAGAGATATGAAAATTGCTACTATTCCAGTCGGTTATGCTCATGGTTACAGTAGGGAATTAAGCAATCATGGCAGGGTGCTTATTAATGGGCATAGGGTTAGTGTTATCGGAATAGTCAATATGAATATGATGACTATTGATATAACTGATGTACCGGAGACTAAAAAAGGGGATGAAGCTGTACTTATTGGAAAGCAGGGAGACCTTTCCATTTCCGTGGCTTCCTTTAGTGAGCTCAGCAATCAGCCCGATTATGAATTGCTGACAAGGTTAAATCAGAAGATTCCCAGAATAGTAGTTTGAATGTTGATAAAAATAAATTTGAGTCGAATTCGGTCTCCGGTGATTTTCATTTGACAACCATCCTGAATAAATTATTTATACCTACCGCAAGTTTTCAAAATTTAAACCGTCTAAGTAAATTAATAACAATATAGTATTTTTCTGAAAGAGGTTATGATGAAAAATAGCCGAATAAAAAATTTAAAGAATGTTATAGCTACCTTATTATTTATTTTAATGATTCCAATTTCACAATTACATTCACAATCCAAATTAACTTTTCCAATTGTAGATACCGGACAGGAAAAATTTTATGATAATATGGATGAGATAACCACACCTTCCAAGGGGGAAACATTTTATGGTGAGGATGCTCAGTATAATGGGAATCAACCTTCATATACAGATAACGGTGACGGTACTGTTACCGATAATGTAACCGGATTAATGTGGCAAAAATCTGCCGATATGAATGGTGACGGGATTATTAATTATGATGATAAGTTAACTTATAATGAAACCCTTGCAATTGCTGATACTTTTAGTTTAGCCGGTTATCCAGATTGGCGGCTGCCGACCATCAAAGAACTTTATTCATTAATTATGTTTTATGGACTGGATCCTAGTGGCTATACCGGTACTAATACAGATTTATTAGTACCATTTATAAATACAAAATATTTTGATTTTAACTACGGGGATGTAAACGCTGGTGAAAGAATAATAGATGCACAATTTGCTACATCAACAATATATAATGGCACCACAATGGATGGTAACCCAACAATGTTCGGAGTTAATTTTGCGGATGGCAGAATAAAAGGTTATCCCTATGAACATACTCCCGGTCCGGAAGGTATTAAAAAATTTTATGTTTTATACGTAAGAGGAAATGCAGACTACGGTAAAAATGATTTTACAGATAATAATGATGGTACAATTACCGATTTAGCTACCGGGCTTATGTGGGCTAAGGGTGATAGTAAAGAAGGATTTAACTGGGAGGAAGCTCTTAACTGGGTTCAGCAAAAGAATTCCGAAAATTATTTAGGCCATAGTGACTGGAGATTGCCTAGTGTTAAAGAATTACAAAGCATTGTTGATTATTCAAGATCACCTCAAGATACAAATTCTGCTGCAATAGATTCGATTTTTGATTGTTCGAAAATAACCGATGAAGGAGGTAATACTAATTACCCGTTTTATTGGAGCAGTACAACACATGCAAATATGATGCATGGCAGTAATGCTGCATATGTGGCATTTGGTGAGGCCTTGGGTTGGATGCAGGATCCGATATCCGGCGAGTATCAATTGTTGGATGTTCACGGTGCCGGTGCACAAAGAAGCGATCCAAAAGCTGGTGATCCGGCTGATTATCCTTATGGTCACGGTCCGCAGGGTGATGTGATACGTATTTATAATTATGTACGGCTGGTAAGAGACGCCGACATCAAGACTTCTGTTGGTAGTAATGATGAATCAACTTTACCGAAAGAATATGAGTTAAGTCAGAATTATCCGAATCCATTTAACCCAACTACAACAATTGAATATTATATACCACCTGTAGAGACGAAGCATACTTCGTCTCTACAACAAGTTGTATTACGGGTTTATGATACTCTGGGGAAAGATATTGCGACATTAGTTAACGAAGAACAGAAGCCGGGAACTCATGAAGTTATTTTCAATGCCGGAAATCTTGCAAACGGAATTTATTTTTACAGAATAGTTGCGGGAACTTTTACAGCAACAAAAAAAATGGTTTTACTCAAATAATAAAAAGCTTTATCTTGAAAATTATTCGGGATTAAAAATCAAAAATCCTGTGAAATTTGCTGATTCACGAAAGACCTAATCCAAGATTAACATTATTAAAATTATATTCTTTAGATATAACTTTAATTTCATTATGGATTTCCCGGATATTATGCATTATAGTTTCTTCCTCTTCCCGGTTATCGGTATTCTTAAGGTGACTTTCGTTCGATTTTAATTCCATCAGCAATTTCAAAACTTTAAATTTATTTACCATATCTTTTGTTTCTTTAAGTAATATCTCATTTTTTGAAGGACCGGGATATAGATCTTCTAATTTTTTGCTTACACTGTATTTCTCTAAAATTAAATCTCTAATATAATTTTGAACGATTACATCATTTATTTCAGATAGAAGATTATTTGCTGTAATTCCTTTTCCTGAATTATATAAATTTTTAATTACTGATATTATTAACTTATGAAATTGAAAAACAATCTCTTCTTCATTTACATTTTCTAAAATAAGTGGTACTGTTTCGGCATTATCTTCAAGCATCATTTTTATCATATCTTTTTCCAAAAGAAAAATATGCTCAGGAACAGACTTATTTTTTACAACCGAATCAATTTTCGCTTCCTCTTTTAATTTTCTATCTGTTTCGAGCTTTTCCTGTTTTTTAGTTTGTCGGAGAGCATTATCCAGTTCCTTTTCAAGCAGTTTTTCTCTCAGATTAAATTTTTTTGCTATCGATTTAATTAATAAAGCTCTTTTTAATTCATCATTTATTAATGCGGCAGGTTTTACCAGATCTCTAATTGCTTCTGTAGTTTTAGCCGGGTCTTCAAACATACCAAGGGATTCATAATAGGACGACTGATATTCCATAAAATTTTGAGCATATCTTATTAGCTCTTCAAATTTTTCTTTTCCATTATTATTAACGTATGAGTCAGGATCCTCTCCCGAAGGCAATGAAACAACTTTAATCTCAATATCTCTTTTCAGCAGTAGTTCAATACTTCGCATAGAAGCTTTTATTCCTGCTGTATCAGCATCAAACAGGAGAACCACATTTTTAGTATAACGCGAAAGAAGTAAAACCTGGTCTTCAGTTAGTGCTGTACCGGAAACCGCAACTACATTTTTTATTCCATTTTGATAGAGTGAAATCAGATCCATATAACCTTCGACAAGGATTGCTTTATCCTGTCTTCTTATTTCATCTTTCGCAAAGGAGAGACCGTATAGTATTTTTCCCTTTGTGTAAATTAAAGATTCAGGTGAATTTAAATATTTTGCAGTACCTTCCCTGTTTTCTAAAATTCTGCCTGCAAAAGCAACTACTCTTCCATTAGGGGAAAAGATTGGGAAGATAATCCTGCCGGAAAATTTATCGAATAATCTTCCGTCTTTATTTCTACCGATTAGTCCAAGTTGAACCGCTTTTTCAAGATCAATTTTCTTTTCTTTTGCATACTCGATAAAATTTTCCCATCCATTTAAAGCATAGCCCAATCCGAATGCACGCAGTGTTTGCGGTTTAATTTTTCTTTTATTGAAATATTCTCGGCCGATTTCTCCTTCGGTGCCGTTTAACAAATTGTCTGAAAAATATCTTGCAGCTAAAGTGTTGATATCATATAAAATTTCCTGTTCAGATTGTTTTTCTTCACTAACATTTTCATCAAATTCTAGTGTTATTCCTGTTCTTTTGGCTAAATCCTGGACAGCTTCAATAAAAGAAATTTTTTCATATTCCATTAAAAATTTGTAAACATTCCCCCCGGCATGGCAGCCAAAACAGTGGTAGATCTGTTTTTCTTCATTAACAGTAAAAGAAGGTGTTTTTTCAGAATGAAATGGACATAATCCTAAAAAATTTCTTCCTCTTTTTTTAAGCGGTATGTATTCGGAAATAATATCAATTATATTTGCTGCAGATCTTATTTCTTCAATTTTATTTTCCGGTATTCTCATCTATAAATCAATTTCTTATAAAGGTTAGATTTAAAATATAAAATAAATTCAATAAATGTTTACCCAAATAAATGAAGATAAAAAACAGTCAAATCTGGAGAGTTACATCTGCGGGTTATTTAAGCTGTGAGACACAGAAAAAGATATATTGCCAGTAACCAAATAATTTAGTACCCTCGAACCAGAACTTTACTGAGGTCCGATTTAATCATTAATCTAACTAACTCACTAAATTTGGTTTTGGCTTCCCATCCTAAAAGTTTTTTTGCTTTTGAAGGATCACCAATTAACAATTCGACTTCAGTAGGCCGGTAGTAGTTCGGATCTATACCAACAACTTGAGTATTCTTTGTCAACTTATTTGAAAATATTTTTTCTGTTTTTATTGATGGCATTTCGTGCTCAAGGAGTGATTTCGCTTTATCCCAGTTTATATTTTTAATAACACCCTTTTCATTTTCTTCGTTACCAACCCATTTAAGTTCGATTCCAATTTCATTAAAAGCAAGTTCAGTAAATTCCCTTACCGTGTGAGTCTCTCCTGTTGCCAGAACAAAGTCTTCGGCATTCTTATATTGAAGTATTCTCCACATACCATCACAGTATTCAGGAGCTAATCCCCAATCTCTTTTCGCATCTAAATTTCCGAGCAGCAGAATATTTTGTTTTTCTGTAGCTATTCTGCTTACCGCACGCGTTATTTTTCTGGTTACAAATGTTTCCCCGCGCCGCGGAGATTCATGATTAAACAATATCCCGTTGCAGGCAAAAATATTGTATGCTTCCCTGTAGTTTACAATTATCCAGTAACCATAAAGTTTGGCAACACCATAAGGTGAACGCGGATAGAAAGGTGTATTTTCATTCTGGGGTACTTCCCTCACTTTACCAAATAACTCGCTTGTAGAAGCCTGATAAAATTTTACTTTCTTCAGACCGACTTCTCTTATTGCATCCAGGAAGCGGAGTGTACCTAATGCATCAACCTGCCCGGTATAATCCGGCACCTCAAAAGATACTTTTACATGGCTTTGTGCAGCTAAATTATAAATTTCATCCGGTTCAATCTTTTCAAGTAGCCGGTTTAAGTTGCTTGTATCAACAAGGTCGCCGTAGTGGAGAAACATTTTCTTATTTAAGATACTCTTATCTGAATAAAGGTGATCGATTCTCCCGGTATTAAAAGAGCTGCTTCTCCTGATAATCCCGTGAACTTCATATCCTTTATCCAGTAAAATTTCAGTTAGATAACTTCCGTCCTGTCCGGTGATACCGGTGATGAGTGCTTTCTTCATTGTTAATGCCTACTTGTATGTTCGTATGAAATTAAGATTTCTGCAAATATGGTTCTAAAATTTCTTTAATTTTATAATCACTTTTCCATTCTTCTTTACCAATAATTTTTTGGATGAAAGATTCGTTTAGTTTTATTAGTTTGTTTTCAACAGAATAATGCTTGGAATCATACCCCCGAAACCACTTTTCATCTATTTCATAAGCATTAAATAATGTAAATACTTGAGAATAATTTTCACCCAAAGAAGATAAAGCTATAGAGTTGAACTGAATATTTTCTTTTAAGTATCTTCTACAGTAACCTTCTGCAATATTGGATGATACAGAAAAAATGGAATCTTCAATTTGAGCTTTAACTTTAAAAGATATGGAATTCAATTTCCTCAATTTCTTTTTAACAAATGAGTATAAATCGGATGCTTCTCTCCATACATGTAATTCCCTAAATCCCCTATTTATATTTTTATTCAACTTTAAAGATTTTCCTTTATCCGGTTCCATTATTACCTCCCCCCTTTAATTTACGATAAATTAGAAATTACAACATTCATCCATACAATCATACATCCATACTTTCTTTCTTTAAAAACCATTTGTATGTTTTTTCTATCCCTTCTTTAAGAGACGTTTTATATTTCCAGCCTAGGTTTTTTATTCTTGAGACATCCATCAATTTTCTTGGTGTTCCATCTGGTTTAGAAGAATCATATACAATTTTACCTTTAAAACCTATTACTTCTGAGATTAATTTTGCCAGTTCTGAAATGGAAAGATCTTCTCCTGTTCCTATATTTAATTGAGAGATTCCGTTATCATACAGATCCTTTGCGTTTATTTTTTCCATTAAGAATACAATTGCTTCGGCCAAGTCTTCAACAAATAAAAATTCACGTTTCGGTTTTCCGCTTCCCCATATTTCTACTTTGGATTTTTCATTACCATTTAATTTTGCTTCATGAAATTTTCTAATTAATGCAGGAAGAACGTGAGAAGTTTCGAGATTAAAATTATCATTTGGACCATATAAATTTGTCGGCATAGCAGAAAGGAAATTACTCCCATATTGTCTATAATAATTTTCGCATAATTTTATGCCAGCTATTTTCGCTATTGCATAAGGTTCATTCGTATATTCAAGGTAATCGGAAAGCAAATATTCTTCTTTCAACGGCTGCGGTGCAAGTTTTGGGTAAATACAAGAACTGCCGAGAAAAATTAATTTTTCAACTCCGTTTTTAAATGCAGAATGAATTATGTTGGATTCGATCATTAAATTGTCGTATATGAATTCAGCACGATATGTATTGTTTGCCAGAATGCCGCCAACTTTCGCGGCTGCTAAAATTACAATATCAGGTTTTTCAACTTTAAAGAAATCTTCTGTATCTGTTTGCCTGATTAAATTTAGCTGGGATAGATCTTTTAACAGAAGGTTTTTATATCCTTTTTTTTCAAGTTCTCGTGTTATTGCTGAACCAACCATCCCACGATGGCCGGCAACGTAAATTTTTTTTTCTTTTAAATTCATGTCTCTTAAAACTAATTTTTTATTTTTTTATTTAAAAACTTTTTGGGAGGAATGGATGAATGATTGAATGTTATCTTCATTCACTCATTCAGCCATTCAATCAATCTTTGATAAACTCACTTATCTTATCAACTACAAATTCTATCTGCTCCCTGGACAATTCAGGATATATAGGAAGTGCAAGCGAAGTATCAGCAATTGATTCTGAAATAGAAAAATCACCTTTCATATATCCAAGATTTGCAAAGCATTCCTGTAAGTGAAAAGGAACCGGATAATAAATCTCAGTCATGATTTCATTTTTTGCCAGGAACTCTCTTAAATTATCACGCTGCTGTACCCTGATAATATATTGATTATAAATATGATAATTTTTTAAAGAGTCTGACTTATAAACTGCTTTTGGAAGTAAAACTTTGTTTTTATTATCGAATCCTGTTTTACCTGTTTCTTCAGCCAAACCTTTTTCAATAAAAAGATTATTATAAATTTCGGCATTTGTTCTTCTTTTTTCGGACCATGAATCCAGGTATGGTAATTTTACATTTAGTACAGCTGCCTGAATAGCATCTATTCTAAAATTTCCGCCGATAATTTTATGATAATATTTAGGACTTCCTCCATGCACCCTTAATATGTGAAGCTTTTCGGCAAGTTGTTTATTATTAGTTACTACCAAACCGCCATCACCAAATCCGCCCAAGTTTTTACTAGGGAAAAAAGAAAAACATCCAATATCTCCGATTGTTCCCACGCTCTTTCCGTCTTTATATTGAACTCCGATAGCTTGAGCAGCATCTTCAATTATTTTTATCTTATCACCGGCAATTTCCATGATTTCATTCATGGCAGCGCTTTGTCCGTATAGATGAACCGGGATAATAGCTTTTGTTTTAGAAGTTATTTTCTTCTTTATATCATCAGTACGAATATTAAATGTTACAGGATCAATGTCTGTGAAAACAGGAACAGCATTTAATCTGGAAACAACTCCAGCTGTAGCAAAGAAAGAATATGCTGGAACTATAACCTCATCTCCGGGCTGAATACCTATGGCCATTAAGGCAATGAGCAAGGCATCCGTACCGGATGAAACTCCAATAGCATACTCACAACCCAAATAATCGCAGAGATTTTTTTCCAGTTTATCAACTTCGGGTCCAAGAATAAAATATTGAGATTCAGCAGTTCTTATAAGGGCATCATCAAGTTCTTTTTTAATTACTCGATATTGTGCCTTCAAATCTAACAGAGGTACTTTCATTTGTTTCCTATAAATTAGTTTTTAAAATGAGAAAACTTTTTAAATGACATCACTTTATATATTCGAAATCATTTTCTATATCATTAAACTTTTTAGCTCTGAGATCTTTTTCTGAAACTATAGGATTTTCAATTTCCCAGTTGATATTTATTTCCGGATCATTGAAAAGAATTGCACGTTCATCTGCTTTATTATAAAAGTTTGTGCATTTATATTGAAAAATAGCTTCGCTCGATAAAACCGCAAATCCGTGTGCAAAACCCGGTGGTATCCATATTTGCGTATGATTTTCTTCGGATAGAATTTGCGAGATATATTTTCCGTAAGTCGGTGAATTAAATCTAATATCTACAGCTACATCCAGAACTTTTCCTGAAATAACATGACAGAGTTTACCCTGAGTAGATTTACCGATCTGGTAATGTAGGCCGCGAATTGTTCCTCTTTTTGACTTTGAAATATTATCCTGGACAAAATTAAGTTCAAGTCCTTCTTCCCAGAATTTCTTTCTGCTATAAGATTCAAAAAAATAACCTCGATCATCTTCGAATACATCGGGCTGAATAATTAAAATTCCATTTATATTAGTTCCACTTATTATCATTATTAAAATCCGTCAATATCATTTAAAAATTTTTCAAGATAACTTCTGTATAAACAAACAGGTATGTTTTGAATAATAGCTTCAAATTCTTCTCGATTAATAAAATTCATTTTATAAGCTATTTCTTCTACGCATGCAACTTTAAGCCCTTGTCTTTCCTCAATTACACCGAAAAAATTGGCTGCCTGAAGCAGAGCTTCGGGTGTACCAGTATCCAGCCAGGCAACACCACGGCCGATTTTTTCTACATTTAATTTTCCCTGTTTTAAATATTCTCTGTTTACATCTGTAATTTCTAATTCACCTCGTTGTGAAGGTTTAAGGTTTTTAGAAATTTCAGAAACATTATTGTCAAAAAGATATAACCCAGGAACAGCAAAATTAGACCTTGGATTTTTTGGCTTTTCTTCAATAGAAATTGCTTTTCCTTCTTTATTGAATTCCACTATTCCGTATCTTTGCGGATCACTTACCTGGTAGCCAAATATAGTTGCACCTTCATTATTTTGAATTCCTTTGTAAAAAAAGTCTAGCTTGCCGTAAAAAATATTATCTCCAAGAACTAAAGTGACACTATCACCATTAATAAATTTCTCTCCGATTATAAATGCTTCTGCAATTCCGTTTGGTGCATCCTGTACAGCATACTCCAGCTTTAAACCTAAATGTGAACCATCATTAAACAATTGCTTATAAAGCGGGATTGTTTGCTTGTTCGAAATTATTAAGATTTCTTTTATTTGACCAAGCATTAAAATCGATAAAGGAAAATAGATTAAGGGTTTATCGTAAATTAAAGTCAGCTGTTTACTGTAGACTTTCGTGATGGGATAAAGGCGTGAACCCGAACCGCCAGCCAGAATAATTCCCTTCATTTTACCTCAATAATTTTTTTTATATAATCAATAAATATAAAAAAGATTCGGAAGAATAATAAGATTGATATTTATGTTAAAATAAACGATTTCAACATTAAAAAAATTCGAGATATCAAAAATATGGGGATTAGGAATAGCAAATTCCTTTTTATATCAATTATAACTTTTTACTTTTGAATTTTGATTTTTAACTTAGTCAATATTGCTATATTTTGTGTTATTAAATCTCAATTTAATACTTAATTTCGGGCAAAAATAGTTTACATTTATGTATATTCTAGGTATATCAGCTTTTTATCATGATAGTGCAGCGTGTCTTGTAAAAGACGGGGAAATAATTTCTGCCGCTCAGGAAGAAAGATTCACAAGAAAAAAACACGATCATAATTTCCCCCAAAATGCTATTACTTTTTGTCTTGGTTACAGTAAGATATCAATTAATGAAATAGACTTAGTTGCATTTTATGATAAACCCTTTCTGAAATTTGAAAGATTGCTTGAAAGCTACTTGAGTTATGCCCCTAAAGGTATTAAATCATTCATTAAAGCAATGCCTTTATGGATTAAGGAAAAGTTATGGATGAAAGAATTAATAAAAAAGGAATTGAATTACGAAGGTAAAATTATTTTTCCCGAACATCATGAATCTCATGCAGCTTCTGCTTTTTTCCCATCTCCGTTTTATGAATCGGCAATTTTAACAATGGATGGAGTAGGTGAATGGACAACAACAAGCTATGGGATTGGCAGAGATAATAAAATTGAATTGATTGCCGATATAAAGTTTCCGCATTCTTTAGGGCTTCTTTATTCTGCATTCACTTATTATACTGGTTTTAAAGTGAATTCCGGGGAATATAAAGTTATGGGTTTAGCTCCATATGGTGAACCTAAATATAAAGATCTTATTCTGAAAGAATTGATAGATGTAAAAGAAGACGGTTCATTCAGAATGAATATGGAATACTTCGATTATCCTTCGGGATTAAAAATGACTAATGAAAAATTTAACAAGTTATTCGGAGGACTGCCGAGAAAACCGGAAACAAAACTAACACAAAAAGAAATGGATATTGCCAGATCTATTCAGGATGTAACTGAAGAAATTGTTCTGAAACTAGGTAAACATGTCTATAAAGAAACAGGATTAAAAAATCTATCTCTCGCAGGTGGTGTAGCTTTAAATTGTGTTGCAAACGGTAGACTTTTAAGGGAGGGTCCTTTTGAAAATATTTGGATACAACCGGCTTCAGGAGATGCCGGGGGTGCTTTGGGTTCAGCTTTGGTTGGATGGTATAATTATTTTGAAAAACCACGGAAAATTGATCCTGAAAATGATTCTCAAAAAGGATCTTACTTAGGCCCTGAATTTTCTAATGAAGATATTCTTCAATTCTTGAAACAAAACGAAATTAATTTTGCAAAGATAGAAGATGAAGAAATTCCCCAAATAATATCCGAATTGATTGCTCAGGAAAAAGTTATAGGCTGGTTTCAGGACAGAATGGAATTTGGCCCGCGTGCTCTTGGTGCCAGATCGATTATCGGAGATGCACGCTCACCGAAAATGCAGGCTCAAATGAATTTAAAAATAAAATTCAGAGAAGGTTTCAGGCCATTTGCTCCTTCAGTTCTTGCTGAAAAAGTAAACGAATATTTTGATATGAAAGTAAACAGTCCATATATGCTTCTTGTTGCACATATTAAAGAAGATCATCAAAAAAGAATGAGCCCTGACGAACAAAAACTTTTTGGAATAGATAAATTAAATATCATACGCTCAGATATTCCAGCAGTAACTCATGTCGATTATTCTGCAAGAATTCAGACAGTTCATAAAGAAACAAACAAACTTTATTATGAGCTAATCAAAAAGTTTGATGAAGATTATAAATGTGCAGCCATAATAAACACTTCATTCAATGTACGCGGCGAACCTATTGTATGTACGCCTGAAGATGCTTATAAATGTTTTATGCGTACTGATATTGATTTCCTGGTTATGGGAAATTATTTACTGGATAAAACAGAACAAAAGAATTTTAATGAAGATAAAGACTGGAAAAAAGAATTTGCTCTGGATTAAGTATTACCTAACCAAATGATTACTGAAGAAATAAGAAATATTAAAGAAACAAAAAAAGATCTCAAAAAATTTGGAATCACTGTAGGAGCAGTTCTGGTTATTATTGCTGCTATTTTATTCTGGAAGCAAAAAGAAAGTTATATATATTTTGGTTTAATAGGTTTTTTATTAGTTTTAGCAGGATTTATTAAACCGGTGATTTTAAAACCTTTAAACAAAGCCTGGATGACATTAGCAATTTTGATGGGATGGGTAATGACCAGGGTGATTTTAATAATTTTATTTTATATTGTAGTGACTACTACAGCTTTTTTTGCAAAAGTATTTAGAAAGAGTTTTCTTGAACTAAAAATTGATAAATCCAGAAATTCTTATTGGGAAATCAGGGAGAAAAAACAGCTGCAACCTGAAGAATATGAAAAACAATTTTAATAAAAAAAGTTAATCTCTATGAGTAAATTATCAATTCTTTCAGAACTATGGCAGTTTCTTAAAGTTCGTAAAAAATGGTGGCTCGCACCGATTCTTGTTTTGCTGCTGCTTTTAGGCGGGTTGATTATTCTGACACAAGGTTCTGCGCTGGCGCCATTTATTTATTCTATATTTTAATAATATTTGTACAATTTGATGCGAATTTTTATTCTGCAGAACTAAAAAATCAGTTCTTTAGAATATATTTTTATAAAAGGGGAAAATCTCATAAAATAATAATTTATTTCATAAAGATTTTATATCCCCATGCAGGCAACTCAATATTATATTCAGATGTTAATGAACTATTCTGAGCAGCAAAAAGTTCTTTATAAGTACCTTCTATTTTATTATCATTTATTTTGATGTTCTGATTTTGAGCCGAGAGGTTGAAGATTGCAAAAATTTTATTATTCTCTTTTTCTCTTATAAAGGAAAATATCTTATCATCATTATTAGTTTTTACTCTTTCCATTTCCCCGCCGCTTATTCCGTTCCATAATGCTTTGTTGTTAAGCTTTAAATGAATGAGCTTTGTGTATAAGTCTCTAAAGCTGCTTTTTTTCCATTCGATTGTATCTTTATCAAAAAATCGTAAAGCCTTATTCATTCCGGCTTCCTGTCCGCTGTAAACGAGAGGCATTCCTTTTACTACTCCGCACAAAGCAGCAAATGTTTTTACGGCATTACCGAATCTTTGAAATACTGTTCCGTTCCAGCTATTTTCATCATGGTTTGTAGTAAAAATCATCCGGTATGCATCAGGATTGTATTTCTCATCTTCTCTTACATAGTATTTATCCAGATCAGTTACGGTCATTTTACCTTTATAAATTTCTTTTAAAATATTATGGAATTCCCAGGCATATGTCATATCAAAAGCATGTTTTTGCAGTGCTGGATTTTCAGCTTCTGCCAGCATAAAAACAGGCTTAATCTTTTCCAATTCTTTTCGAACAAAATTCCAAAACGGGGTTGGCACCATATCGGCAACATCGCATCTGAACCCATCAATTCCGGATTCTTTAACCCAGTATTCCATAGCATTTTCCATATATATCCATAATCCGGGATTATTATAATTTAATGCTATTACATCAGTCCAATCAGGTGCAGGAGCTACAAAATTTCCTAGAGAATCTCTTTTATAAAAATCCGGATGTGTCTTTGTTAGAACGTTATCCCATGATGTATGATTTGCAACCCAGTCTAATATCACATACATCCCTTGCTTATGAATTTCATTAACCAGGTTTTTGAAATCATCAAGAGTTCCGAATTCCGGATTTACAGCTCTATAATCTTTTACAGAATAATAACTGCCAAGAGTTCCTTTCCTGTTCTTTTCTCCAATTGGACTTATAGGCATAATCCAGATTATCTCGATCCCCATTTTCTTGATTTCCGGTATATGTTTCTGGAATGCTTTAAATGTACCCTCGGGTGTATACTGCCTGATATTCACCTCGTAAATGGATGCATTTTTACTCCATTCAGGATGTACAACCGTTGTTACTTTCTGAGCAAAAACAGTTGACGATAGGATTATTACCAGGAATGAAAATATTATCCAGGTAGAAAATTTTTTCCCGAACATATGCCTCTCCGAATTTATTCGGAGGCAAATATAAGAATGATTATTCAATAATATAACTACCCAAATGGGGAGGTTATTAACAAAAATATTTTATTTATATTCAACACAATTTAATTTGAAAGCTTTCCATAAAAGCAAGAGGAATTACTTTTATGAATAAACCGAGGCTTAGTTTTTGGCAAATCTGGAACATGAGTTTTGGATTCCTGGGGATTCAATTTGGCTTTGCTTTGCAAAATGCAAATGTCAGTAGAATATTTGAGACTCTTGGAGCTAAGATTGATGATATTCCGATACTTTGGATTGCTGCACCGGTTACAGGCTTAATTGTGCAGCCTATAATCGGGCATATGAGTGACAAAACCTGGGGAAAGCTTGGAAGAAGACGGCCCTTCTTTTTAACAGGTGCAATATTAGCATCTTTGGCATTGTTAATTATGCCGAACTCCCCGGTTTTGTGGGTTGCTGCAGGTATGCTCTGGATAATGGATGCGTCAATTAATATTTCCATGGAGCCGTTTCGAGCTTTTGTAGGAGATATGCTTCCATCCGAGCAGCGAACTATCGGATTCTCTATGCAGAGTTTTTTTATAGGTACAGGTGCTATAATTGCGTCTGCTTTACCTTATATAATGACAAACTGGATCGGAATTTCGAATGTTGCTCCCGAAGGTAAAATTCCCGACTCGGTTAAATATTCATTTTATATAGGCGGTGCTGTTTTTCTAATTGCAGTTTTATGGACGGTTTTTAGTACAAAAGAATATTCACCTGAAGAATTAAAAAAATTCTCTCAGGACAATGAAGATACTTCCGGTTCAGAAAAATATAAAATTCTCGCCGAATCAGTTTCAGCAAATCGTTTCTATAAAGGAGGAATTTACTGGATATTAATTGGTTTAGTGGGTGCTGCGATCTTATTCTTAATCCTTAAAGAAACAGATTATGGACTTTATGTTCTTTTTCTGGGCGCAGTAGTTTTTGGAATTTTATTATTTGTTGCCGGAAAAATGACTGGCAGTAAGAAAGTTGAAGGGGGATTTGTAACTGTTTTTAATGATTTTTACAAAATGCCGTCTACCATGAAGCAGCTGGCAGTTGTTCAGTTTTTTTCGTGGTTTGCCCTGTTTGCTATGTGGATTTATACAACTCCTGCAGTTACGCATCATATTTATGGAGCAACCGATACTACATCGGAATTATATAACAAAGGAGCTGATTGGGTTGGAGTTTTAATGGCGGTTTATAATGGTTTTGCTGCAGTTATGGCTTTTGTTCTAGTCTGGCTATCACAAAAGACAAACCGGAAAACTGTTCATATGATTAGCCTAATCTGCGGGGGTCTAGCTTTTCTTTCCTTCTATGTTATTAAAGATCCTCAGCTTCTACTGGTTTCGGAATTGGGAATTGGACTGGCCTGGGCGTCAATTCTTGCAATGCCTTATGCAATTCTTGCCGGGTCATTGCCGCCTGAAAAGATGGGTGTATATATGGGTATCTTTAATTTCTTCATTGTCATTCCTCAAATAACTGCTGCTGCAATACTTGGCTGGTTTGTTAAAAATTTATTCGGTGATGATGCAATATATGCTATACTTCTCGGAGGTGTCTCAATGATTCTGGCTGGTATCCTTGTAATGTTTGTTAACGATGTGGATGAGGTTAAAGATGCTAAAACAGAAATTAAAAATATCGAATAAAAATTAAGTTTTTGAAAAGTTAAAAAAATGAATTTCATTTTAACTTTTGAGCTTTGATTTAAAGGAAGTTTTATTTCATGAAAACTAGATTACTATTTTTATTATTCATTCTGACAGCTCAATTCTCTTTTTCACAGGTGATAACTACTTCACCGCAATTTCCTACTGAGAACGATTCGATTGTTGTCTACTTTGATGCAACAAAAGGTGATGCCGGATTAAAGGGTTTTACAGGTGATGTGTATGCGCATACAGGTGTGATAACTAATCTAAGTAAAGATAGTCATGATTGGAAATATGTTATGGCACCTTGGGCTACAAATTATCCTGATATTAAATTAACAAGAGACAGCACTGACCATTATCATCTTGTAATTGGCAAGCCTAGAATTTATTATGCAAATAACCACTCACCTGACTGGCCAAATTCAATACCTTCAAGTGAGCATATTCAGAAACTGGCTTTTGTTTTCCGGAATGCCGACGGAAGCAAAACCGGACGTGATGTTGGCGGAGCCGATATATTTATTCCACTTTATGAACAAGGATTAACTGTTAAGTTTGATGAACCGAATGTTTCTAATTTATTTGGTGATCCTTTGAGATCACCGTACTTCATTAAACCGAATGATTCAGTGAGTATTAAAGCATCTGCTGTTGGATTAGGAGTAAAAATATCCACCTTAACCCTTTTTATAAATGATACACAAATACTTCAAACAAGTGCTGATTCATTGAGATATACTTTTGTTGCTTCTTCATATCAGGAAAATTTGAATAAAATATCTGCAATCGGAATTGATTCAGCCGGAACAGCAGATACAAGTGTATTTGATATAATGATTAATCCAACACCTGCCTGGGAGCAGTTGCCTGCAGATAATCAGCTTGGGATAAATTACAATTCTTCAACTTCTGTAACACTTGCATTATATGCGCCTTACAAAAGTTTTGTATATGCAATTGGTGATTTTAATGACTGGAAAGTCGATTCTGTTTACCTGATGAAAAAAGATTCTGTAAAAGCAGATAGTGTTGTTTGGTGGATAACAATTGATAATTTAACTCCTGGAAAAGAATATGCTTTTCAATACCTAGTTGATGGAAATTTAAGAATAGCAGATCCCTTTTGTCATAAAATATTAGATCCGTCAAATGATCCCTATATTTCAGATACTGTGTATCCTAATTTAAAAGCATATCCTTTAGGAAAATCCTCGGAAATTGTTTCTGTACTACAGACTGATCAGCCGCAGTATAACTGGAAGGTTACAAATTTCAAAAAACCTAAAATAACCAATCTTGTTATTTATGAATTGCTTGTAAGAGATTTTGTTTCTACTCACTGGTATAAAACTGTTGAAGATACTTTGGATTATTTAAAGCGTTTGGGAATAAATGCTATTGAACTTATGCCGGTTATGGAGTTTGAAGGGAATATTAGCTGGGGGTATAATCCCGATTTTCATTTGGCTCTTGATAAATATTACGGTACCCCTGATGTTTTGAAATCTTTAATAGATAAAGCACATTCAATGGGTATTGCAGTAATTTTTGATATAGTACTCAATCATGTAATGGGATCATCTCCGCTTGCAAGATTGTATTGGGATCCGGTTAATAATCGTCCGGCTGCCAATAATCCCTGGCTAAATCCGATCCCAAAACATGATTATAATGTTGGAAACGATTTTAATCATGAAAGCCTCGAAACCAAATATTATGTAGATAGAGTAGCAAGCTACTGGATTAATGAATACCACATCGATGGATACAGGTTTGATCTTTCCAAAGGATTTACACAAAAAAATACGCTTGGAAATGTCGGCTTATGGAATCAGTATGATCAATCGAGAATAAATATCCTTGAAAGAATCGGTAATAAAATATGGCAAATTGACTCATCATCAATATTAATATTGGAACATTTTGCTGCTAATACTGAAGAAATAGCTTTGTCAAATTTCGGTTTTTTACTCTGGGGAAACATGAATTACAACTACAGTCAGGCAACTATGGGGTACAGATATGGTCCTTCCGGAGATGATAAAAGCTGGAATTTATTTAATGGTTATTATATTAACCGGGGATGGTCAAAACCGGGATTGGTTTCATATATGGAAAGTCATGATGAAGAAAGACTAATGTATAAAAATGAAACTTATGGAAACCATGGGATAAATTATAATATTAAAGATATTAATACAGGATTAAAAAGAGTTGCTGAAGCTTCGGCATTCCTTTTTACAATTCCGGGACCTAAAATGATCTGGCAGTTTGGGGAAATGGGTTATGATTATTCAATTGATTATAACGGGAGAACAGGAGAAAAACCAATCAGATGGGATTATCTAAATAATCCTGACAGATTACGATTATATAAAACGATGGCAGCTTTAATTAACTTAAAAAAGAATTATCCGGTTTTTCAAACCTTGGCAACAACAATTGTTGCAGATTCCCTTAAGCTTATTCAATTAGCAGATTCTTCAATGAAAGTTGACATTGTTGGAAATTTTGGAGTTTATCAGGCTAATATGAATCCAGGTTTTCAACAAACTGGCAAATGGTATGATTATTTATCCGGCGATAGCATCAATATAACTGACCGCAATACATTTATAACACTTGAACCCGGAGAATATCACGTTTTTACAACAGTAAAACTACCGACACCCGATTTGACAGTTCCTACCGATGTAAAATACAATAATGCCGGTTCAATCAAATCATATAAACTGGAACAGAATTATCCGAATCCTTTCAATCCCTCTACAACAATTGAGTACCAGGTTATGAAAGGAGGAATTGTTACATTAAAAGTTTATGATATCTTGGGTAGAGAAGTAAAAACACTTGTAGATAAATTTCAAAGTTCGGGGACTTATAAAATCCGGTTTAACAATTCAAATCTCGCGAGCGGTGTATATTTTTATCAATTGAAAGTGAATAATTTTGTTTCTACAAAAAAAATGGTTTTTTTGAAATAAAAATTGAAAATAAATTTTATAGCAAGAAATTATACTTAACGTTCCTGATTTTTGTCTCAGGACTATTTTCGTGTTTATTTATTTGCTGAAAAGTGATAAGTTATTGTATAAACAATTTTACTATTATGAATTTTTTCCATAAGGTACTTTGTCTAAAGTCAAAAAAACTAATACTAATTTCATTAATTATTATTGTTTTCTCTCCAGCTATTTTATTTCCAGAAGAATCGTCTCTCGGACAAGCCGATAGGATAAATTATGTCCACATATTAAGCGAAGATGGCCTTTCTCAAAATACTGTTCATTCAATAATCCAGGATAAAGAAGGATTTATTTGGCTTGCTACTGAAGATGGTTTAAATAAATATGATGGCTACAACTTCAAAGTATATAAGAACAATCCGCAGGAAAAAAATTCAATCCCCGATAATTTTATCTGGACGATTTATGAAGACAGGAGCGGTACGTTGTGGGTTGGTACTAACAACAAAGGACTTTGCAGATTTAATCGCTCAACTGAACAATTTATTACATATAAAAATATTCCTGGAAATCCCGAGACACTTGTTCATAATAATGTAAGAGCAATATATGAAGATACGGAAGGTAACCTGTGGGTTGGTACCGAAGGTGGTTTGGATAAGTTTGACAGATTGAGAAATATATTTATTCATTATAAAAACATTCCGGAGAATCCGAACAGCTTAAGTAGTAATGTTGTGCTCTCTATTTTTGAAGATAGTTCGGGAGAACTTTGGTTCGGGAATAATGATGGGCTGAGTGAATTTAATAAAAAGACAAATAAATTTACTAACTATTTTTTAAATTCAAAGAATGATGATAAGTCGACGAACAATGTAGTATTTTCTATTTGTGAGGATAAATCCGGGTATTTATGGGTGGGTACATTGAATTGCCTGATTAAGTTTGATAAAAAGAATAAAACATTCAAAAGATATTTAATGGGGACACCGGGTCCATATGGTTCAAATATAAATAGAATTAATTCTTTATTGGAGGATAAAAATGGATTGTTGTGGATTGCTACCGGGAGCGGATTATTTCAAATTGATAATTCTGAAAATCATTCTGCCGTTAATATCAAACCATATAATACAAATATTCTAAACGGGAATAATGTTCTTTCTTTGTATGAAGATAATTCTGATTTGATTTGGATTGGAACAGCAGAAGACGGAATAGTAAAATTCGATAAAGAAAGAGTAAAATTTAAGTATTATGCACATGATTCTTTTAATCCATCAAGCTTAAGTTATGGTACTATAAGATCCATTTACATAGATGATAACGGGAATCTTTGGGTGGGAACATTAGGAGGCGGCTTGAATAAGCTTGAACCTTCGAGCAGCAAGTTTATTCACTATAAAAATGATCCTGCTGACAGATACAGCCTTAGTGATAATTCTGTCTCGGCAATTTTTAAGGATAGTTATGGCTTTCTGTGGATAGGAACATGGCGGGGCGGATTAAACAAATCTATTTTGCCTCTAAGTAAAACATCTGGAAATCTGAAATTCAAACATTATAAAAATGAATCAGCTGTTCCGAATAGTTTAAGCAATAATTTAATTCAGTCAATTTTTGAAGACTCGGGCAAAAGACTTTGGATCGGTACAGGAATAGGTTTAAATCTTTATAATCGGGAAAATGATAACTTTATTATTTTTAAAAACAATCCGAATAATCCTAATAGTATTAGTGAAGACCAGGTACAATCATGCATAATAGAAGATAGAAGCGGGAATCTTTGGATCGGTACCTGGAATGGATTAAATAAACTAACATCTGCACAATTAAATAATGTATTAAATAATCCTTCATCTGTAAAATTTATTCATTACAGGAATACTCAAAACAATCTAGGGTTAAGTGATGATAGGGTAATTTCTGCTTATGAAGATCAGGATGGGAATTTATGGTTTGGAACATATGGTGGCGGATTAAATATGCTTTCGTCTGAACAGCAAAATGAAAGTGAACCTCATTTTATTCACTATACTATAAAAGATGGTCTTCCAAGTAATGTTATTTATGCAATTCAAGGAGATAATAATGGTAATATATGGGTGAGTACAGACAACGGATTATCATCCATAAATACAAGATCAAATAACATTAGAAATTATGATGCAAATGATGGTTTGCAGGGGAATCAGTTTTTTTGGGGTGCCAGTTTCAAGAGCAAAAACAAAGAATTGTTTTTTGGCGGCACAAAAGGTTTGAATGATTTTTATCCTGAAGAGCTGAGAAGAAATAAACATGTACCGCCAATAGTAATAACTAGCTTTCAAATTTTTAACAAACCTGTAGAAATAAATAAAAAAAAATCGCCGTTAAAAAAATCAATAACTGAAACAAAAGAAATTGAATTATCCTACAGCCAGAATGTTTTCTCATTTGAGTTTTCTGCTCTTGATTATGTGTCTCCATATAAGAACCGTTATGCATATATGATGGAAGGATTTGATAAAAACTGGATATACTCAGGCAACAGAAGATATATCACCTATACTAATTTAGATCCTGGTAAATATGTATTTAAAGTGAAAGGTTCAAATAATGATGGAGTATGGAATGAAAAAGGAGTTCAGTTAACTATTAGAATTTTACCTCCTTTATGGAGAACATGGTGGTTTATTACATTAGCTTCAATAACTGTTGTTGGTATTATTGGTTTATTTATTTATTTCAGAATTAAAAATTTAATTGAAATAGGCCGGTTCAGAGCCAAATTAGCAGCTGATCTGCACGATAACATTGGCTCAAGTCTAACAGAGATTTCTATTTTAAGTGAAGTTATATCTAAAAAAATTAAAACTGAAGAAAAAGATGTTACAAAAAGTCTGAAAGCAATAAGCACAAATGCCAGGAGTCTTGTAGATAATATGAGTGATATCGTATGGTTGGTTAATCCTAAAAGGGATTCTTTATATGATCTAATTCTAAGACTTCGTGATACGTATTCGGAATTATCTTCTTATACAAATATATCCTTTAGATCCGAAAATATTATTTCTCTTCAGAAAGTATCTCTTTCAATGGAACACCGCCAGAATCTTTATCTTATTTTTAAGGAAGCTATTAACAATTGTATTACTCACAGCAGCTGTACTGAGATAAATCTTGATGCTTCGGTAAGAGGCCGGATACTTGAAATGACATTGAAAGATAACGGCAAAGGATTTCGTATAGATGATATAAAAGACGGCAATGGATTGGGGAACATGCAGAACAGAGCTAAGAAAATCGGGGGTCGTTTAAATATTAATTCTAAAATAGGTGAAGGAACAATTATTCAATTCCAAGGAAATATTTCGTAAATTTTACATTATAATAGTTATCAATTTGCCGTATAGAATTATTTAGGTATCTGGAGAAATAAAATGATTAGAGTAGCAGTAGTAGAAGATAATAATGCAATTAGAGAAGGATTAAAAATATTAATTGACGGAACTGAAGGATATTCATGTATTGGTGCTTATTCTGAATGTGAAAGGATGTTAAAAAATATTGAAAAGGTTAATCCTGATGTATTACTAATGGATTTGGGTCTCCCGGGTATTGATGGAGTGGATGGTATTAAGCAGGTAAAAGCAATTTTACCCGAGTTGACTATTCTGGTTCTAACCATATATGAAGAGAATGACCGGATTTTTGATGCATTATGTTCGGGTGCAAGCGGCTATCTGGTAAAAAAGACACCGCCTTCAAAACTTCTTGAAGCTATCAGGGAGGCATATGAAGGAGGTGCTCCAATGAGCTCGCAGATAGCAAGAAAGGTGATAGAATTTTTTCAGAATAAAAAAACTTCATCTCCGCACAAGAATGATTATGTTTTGACCCCGCGCGAAAAAGAAATTTTAAGCGGTTTAGTGGAAGGGCATAATTTTAAAGCAATCGCCGATTCACTTTTTATTAGTATAGAAACAGTCAGGTTTCACTTTAGAAATATTTACAGGAAATTGCATGTTCATTCCCAATCCGAAGCTGTAGCAAAAGCGATTAAAGAAGGATTGATTTAATTTATCTGTATTTAAATCCTCAGTTATTAGGTGTTGCTCAATTCATTCATAATATATTTTTTGTCCCTCCATTTAGAGTAGTAATTTTTGTACTTTCTTCCAAAATACCCCCATTTGTGTAGTAGATTGCTTCGTCCAATAATTATAGATTTCCAGCAGAATTAAAATTTGTGCTAATTAATAGAAGGTAATTTTTAATTACAATTCCTTATAGTTCACATGATTAATGTAGTTGTTATTGAGGATAATGATACTATCCGCGAAGGATTAAAAATATTAATAAATGAAACTGAAGGATATTATTGCGAAGAAGTGTATCCGAATTATGAACTACTGTTCAAAAATATTGATAGAGTAGCTGTTAATGTTTTATTGATTGATATAGGGTTTTCAGGATTCCAGGTAATAAAGGCAATTAAAAAAATTAAGACCACTTTGCCTGAATTGACTATTATTATTTTAACCTTGTATGAGGAAAATGACCTTATCTTTGATGGGGTTTGTGCAGGCGCCAGTGGTTATATTGTGAAGAGAACTCCGCCTGAAAAATTACTCCAGGCAATTCAGGATGCTTATTACGGTGGAGTACCTATGAGTTCCGATATTGCCAGAAAAGTTATCGGTTTTTTTCAGAACAAAAAGCAGAGTAATAATATAAACGGGCAGGCGATGTTGACAAAATGTGAAAATGATATTTTAAATAAACTGGTTGAAGGGAATAGTTTTAAGGTCATATCAGACTCTCTCAATATAAGTGTTGAGGATATTCGTTATTCACTTAAAAATATTTATAAAAAATTGCATAAATGTGCTGAAATAAAATGATTTTTTTAGTTTTAAAAAAAACACCCTATTTAGGTAGTATAAAATTAGGCTGAAAATGTGTGCATTATAAAAAAACCTTCATTTAGGTAGTAGACTCAAGACTCTTAAATCTATAGGTTTTAATGACCGGAAAAAATTATCATTTTATTCGTTTTAAAATTTCGCTAATTCACGTAATCATGTTTTATTAATTATATAAAGGATTGAAAATAAAGTATTTATACAACTTTCCACAATAAATTCTAATACTCTTTTTAATAAATATTTTTGGTTTTGATTCTTAGTATTTCTTGGTGAGATAAAAATTCTTTTACGTTTATAATGGATTCAGATAGTTTAATAGTCGGTTAAACAGATAATTTTCATATCGGAGTGATAATGAAATATTTTTTACGATTTTTTTTGATAATAGTTACAATAATATTTACTTCGTCTATCTCGTTCTCCCAAACCGGCAAAATACGGGGAAAAATTACAGATGCCAATTCAAAAGAGCCGCTCCCTTTTGTTAATGTTATTGTAGTGGGAACTAACTATGGAGCAGCCACTGATATAGACGGTGAATATAATATTATTGGTATACCCCCGGGAACTTATTCGGTTAAAGCTTCTGCTATTGGTTATAATACCCAAATAGTTGAAAATGTTAAAACTTCCATTGATCTTACAACCAACATTGATTTTCAATTATCTGAAACAACAATTGAATTAAAGCAGGAAGTAATAGTTACAGCAACCAGGCCTCTGGTTCAAAAAGATTTAACTTCTTCAACATCTATTGTGAGTGCACAGGACATACAGGCATTACCGATTACAAGTTTCCAGGATGCTCTTCAGCTTCAGGCCGGTATTGTAAAAGATAATAATGGTGATTTTCATTTTAGAGGCGGAAGGTCCGGTGAGGTTTCATATTGGATTGACGGAGTTCCGGTTACCGATGCTTATAACGGTAAAACTGTTGTGGACGTAAACACCAATTCAATTCAGGAAATGCAGGTAGTAACAGGTGCTTTCAATGCCGAATACGGGCAGGCTATGAGCGGCATAGTCAATATTGCAACAAAATCAGGAAGTAATGAATTTCATGGAAATTTTACGGCATATGAAGGCGCTTACTTAACTTCGCATAATGATCTTTTCACCGGGACAAACAAAGTCAATCCTTTCTCAAGTGAGACTGCCAATAAAATTCACTGGTTAGAAGGTTCTCTAAATGGTCCGATTGTTAATGATAAGTTATTCTTTTATGCTGATGCGAGATATTATTATACAAGTGGTTATATTTTTGGAGTAAGAAAATATAATCCTTGGGATATTGCCAACGCACAAGATCCCAATCCTTATAATTGGCACATACAGCAAACTGGCGATTCAGCGATAGTTCCAATGACTCCTTTCCTGGAAGCTTATGCCCAGGGAAAACTTACATATCATATTTCCCCAGCTTTTAAAATTGCCTTTAATTATATCTTGGATAATACAAGAGGAAAAGATTATGATTATGGTGATGAAGGGAATGGTTTCAACTATAAATATAATCCTGATGGCCAGATAAGTAATTTTAAAAAAGGTTACTTAAATACATTTACTTTAACTCATACACTCAGCAGCACAACTTTCTATACAGTAGGACTTTCATATTCTTTCAGGGATGAAAGAAGATATTTAGACACTTCCGCATTTTCTCTTAAGAGTTTGTTCGAAAGGAAAGACCCTTTTAATCAAAAATATGTAAGTACAAAATTACGTGTTCAACCTGAAGGTACATTTTATACCGGGGGCAATAATATGTTTCATGGTGTTCACAGCACAAATACATATACTGCAAAATTTGATATAACAAGTCAGATAAGCTCCCATCATGAAATTAAATCGGGTATTTTATTTGAAAAGTATAGCCTGTTTTTACATGATATAAATCTGCAAATGCGAACCATTGATAATAACCGTGATCCGATTTTGGATGGCAATCCGTTCTTGACTCCAGATGCAAATGGTATAAGTGTTCAAATTCCTTCATTGGAAAGCCCAGACAATAAATTGTATTTGCACAAACCATGGCAGTTTTCATATTATCTCCAGGACAAAATGGAGTATCAGTCTCTTATTGTGAATTTCGGATTGCGTTTCGATTATTTCCACCCGGACGGACAGGTTTTAGCTGATCCATCCGATCCTAATATTTATCTTCCGCTGAAACCGCAAAATCAGGATAGTGTTGTAGCTCCCGGTGGAACTCATGCTCAGGCTGTAGCGAAACGAATGACATATTGGTATAAGAATGCAACCAATAAATGGCAGATTAGTCCGCGTTTGGGTGTTTCTTTTCCAATTACAGAAAGAGGTATTATTCACTTCTCCTACGGTTTATTTTTCCAGCTTCCGAATTTTGAAAGACTTTATGAAAATCCCGGTTACAAGCTTGCTGTTACGGGGGGAAGTTCTAATTTAGGTATAATTGGAAATCCCGATCTGAAACCCCAGCAGACTACAAGTGGTGAGCTTGGAGTTCAGCAGCAGTTAACTGATGATATTGCAATAGATATCACAGGTTATTTTAGGGATATAAGAAATCTTGCCGGAACTTTGAATGAACTGGAATATGTATTTGGCGGTTCAAAAGTATATAGTAAATATGTCAACTCTGATTTTGGTTTCATTCGTGGAATAGTATTCTCAATTAAGAAAAGATTCAGTGCGGGATTTTCTGCTAACCTCGATTACACTTTTCAGATTGCCAAAGGTACAGCATCGGACCCTGCAAATGCATTCAATTTAAGAAACTCTGGAGTTCAGCCTGAAACTCAGTTAATTCCTCTTGACTGGGATCAGCAGCATACATTAAATGTTACTTTAAATTATATAAGTCCTTCATCAGACTGGGGCGGAAGCATTGTTTATACATTCGGCAGCGGAACACCATATACACCTGAATTAGTTACTAATGTAGGTACTCTTATTTACAACTCACAAACTATTCCGTCAAATAATAATATTGATCTAAGATTATTTAAAGATTTCAGTTTCGGACCATCAACAGTCTCATTATTCCTGAGGGTTAATAATTTGCTGGATACAAAAAATGCAATAAGGGTCTATGCTAATACTGGTCAGCCAGATTGGTCTCTTGATGAACAGCAGCAACTACAAATTCAAGCTCAAACCAATGTTCCGAGGTATGTATCCTCTATAGAAGATTATTATATGAGACCAGGTTTTTATTCTGAACCGAGAAGAGTAGAATTTGGTACTACAATTTCATTTTAAAGTTGCAGGTTTTTAATATGTATAAAATCTATGTTTTAATTCTTTTTACATTAGCAGGTACACTTTCCTTTGCTCAGCAAAGCGACTATATCCAGTGGGCAAAAACTCACAGGGGGAGTGCACTCTACACCCGTTTCGGTTTACTAAACGGGAACAGGGTAGCTATTACATACAGTAATGACGGTTCTATTGCAGGAACTAATCCAGGTGATCTTCGCGGTTATTGGCCTTACCCCTCAACGCAGGACGGATATATTGGTGATGTTACTCCTTTAGTCGGTATTGAAATTCCCGTACGTGACTATAATGGTGATGGAAAGCCCGATACTCTTCACTCGGTTACTATTACCACAGGTCCTAGAAACGGGCAAGCAGCAAAAACAGATCCTAGTGACGGCCATTTCCAGGGCTTTGCTCCCGAACCGGGATATGTAAACGAAAGTCAGGATACTGTTGCAATAAGCCATAAATCTTCTACCTGGCCGCCATTTTGGCCTGATCATCCGGATTGGGTAGATTCCTCAGGAAAACCTCTTTGGGATGGATACTTTGGTAAAGGAGTTATAAGAGCTGATCAGGAAACTTTCTTTGTAATTGATGATGCCCCGGATAACAATCCCCAATTAAGGACAAATAATTTATTCCATCCTGATTCGACCGATTTAACCCGTAACGGGATGGGACTTTTAGTAAGTGTTCGGGGAATGCAATGGTCCCAGATTCAGGCACAGGATGTTTTATTCTGGCTTTATGACATAACTAATATTGGTACTACAAACTATAATAAAGTAGTTTTTGGTGAAGTTGTTGGCGGATGTGTAGGAGATGTTGGACAGACTTATGTGGACTGCAGGGATGACCTGGGATATTTTGATCTAAATAATAATTTAACTTATACCTGGGATAATGATGATAATACTGCAGATCCTCTTTGGATTCCAATTGATCAGGTTCTGCCTGGCGTTAGAACCAAAATAGGATTTGCCGGGTATGCTTATCTGGAAAGCCCGGGTAATGGTTTTGACGGTATTGATAATGATAATGATGCAGTGGATCAATCCAGTCCCGTTTTTAGTCAGAATGATTTTGAGTTTAATTCATCGTTAAAAGCATATGTTGCTTCACGTACTCTTTCGAGAACGAGTGCCGGTACTAATTCCAGTTGGCCCGATAATGAAATAGTTCTTATTAATCCTACAACCTATGAAAGAACAATTGTTCATCTGGATACTTTGCTTCGGAATTCAAATGATACAGTGATAGTTAAATCACTTGGCCAATTATACAAAATTTATGATGGAGTAACACTTACAGAAATCATCAATAATGGATTGGATGATAATTTAAATGGAATTATAGATGAAAATCATGATTTGCATTATCAAAGGATTTTCAAAAGCAGCACCGGTGTAGTAATTAAAACTGAAACAAGACCTTTGGCATACAAGAATTATCTTACAAGTACGGGCTTAAATAACACGCTTATTGATGAAAGAAGAGATAGCGGACCTGGAGAAATGGTTTCAGGGTATGTACCAGATTATAGCCAGGCACCTAATCCTGTTACAGGAAAATATCCGGGCATAATAAAAAGCCACTGGTCGGGAGATGAAAATGGAGACTGGAATCCTGCTAAAGATGATGTAGGAGCGGATGGTGTTCCGGATACAAAAGACATGGGGGAAGGTGATGGAAAACCTACTGCGGGTGAACCGCATTTTGATAAAACAGATGTTAATGAATCTGATCAAATAGGATTAACTAGTTTTAACTTTTTTAATCAAACAGCTTCACCTCCAATGAATAATAATGAAATCCTCTGGAATAGAATGAAACCCGGATATTTTGATGTTATTCCGCTGTTACCACAGGATGGTGATTTTATTTATTCGTCGGGATATTTTCCGCTGCTTCATGATCGAACAGAACGTTTCTCTTTAGCGCTTGTTTTTGGAGCAGATAGTAATCATATCTTTAAAAATAAACAGATCGCCCAGAAAATTTATAATTCAAACTATGATTTTCTAAAACCACCTCCGAAACCTATCTTAAAATTAATTCCCGGAGATAAAAAGGTTACGCTGGTCTGGGATAGTAAAGCAGAAGGTTATGTATCATTCCAGGGATATAAAATATATCGTTCAACCGATCCCGGTTTTACGGAGGGTGGCGGTGAACCAATTGCTACTTTTGATGTTAAAGATAGTATAAGCGGTTACTTTGTTCCTGCTACTCAGGATCTTGCTGAATTACCAAGATTTTATTTAGGCAACAATACAGGTTTAGTTCACAGTTTTGTTGACACCAAACTTCAGAACGGACAGAGATATTTTTATGCAATAACAGCCTACACTTCAGGTGATGCAAGTAATAATTTTTATCCTGCTGAAGATCCCAAATTTGTTGCCGTTAATAGTAACGGGACTGTAAGTTCGGATGTTAATACCGGATATGTTGTGCCAAGAAGTACAGTAGCCGGATATGTCGGGCCGGAAGCTCCGAGTTTGCTCGGTCATGTTCCCGGAACACCTGTGGTTGGTACTGGAAAAGTTTATTTAAATGTTGTTAATCCGAATGATGTAAAGGATAAAACCTACAGGGTTACTTTCCAGGATCAGATTCAGAATTTTATTCCACTAACTAAATCTTATTCTGTTATTGATTATTCAAACCCGAATTTACCCGATACGATACTGCGTGCTCCTCTGTCATCAAAAGATACATTGGTTGGTGACAAGGATAAATATCTGTTTGATGGAGTTTATCTTAATGTTGAAAATAACTGGAATGTTAAGATAGATACGGCGGCTACTAAGTGGAATAAGACCCATCCTAAAAAAGATTATGTATTGTCTTTTGGTATTTTTACGCTGGCTAATGTGAGTGAAAAGGGTATTGCTTATCCAAGTGACTACAATCTGGTTTTCGATGCCAGCCATACTGCGGTTGATACGTCAACAGCATTAACCATAACATATAATAATAATCCTTATCATATTGCATCGGTGAATTCTAATTTTAGAATTTATGATGCAACAACCGGCAAACAAGTTCAATATGCGTACCTTGATGCAGGAATAAAAGGAATATTTTCTTCTCTTGATAGGGTAATCTTTCTTCAGAATACTAAAACTTCCGGCGGGAAAGATACAACTATAATTACATGGTTGCTGCAGACTTCCGGTTCTGATACAGCAAGCTATCAGCCAACATCAGGTGATACCTTAAAAGTAAGAGTAACAAAACCATTTACAAACCAGGATGTTCTTGAAATTACCACAAAAAGTGCGAAAGTTGAGAACAAACTTGCCTCATCACAATTAGAAGACATAAGAGTAGTACCTAATCCTTATCTTGCCGCAACCTCCCAGGAACCTCCGCTGCCTCCAACAATAACCAGTGGAAGAGGTGACCGGAAAATCTCATTCATTCATTTACCTAAAGACGCTACCGTGTATATTTATACTGTAAGAGGTGAACTTGTGAGGAAACTTGAAATGTCTCCAACACAAAATATAAATGATGGTACTGTTGATTGGGATTTGAGAAGCAGGGAAAATATTGACGTTGCGTATGGTGTTTATTTCTATATAGTAGATGTTCCTGGTGTTGGAAAGAAAACCGGTAAACTCGCTATTATAAAGTAAGAGGTTTTTATGAAGAAATTTTTAATACTGATAATTGGGATATTTCTAATTAAAACAACTTATTGCCAAGATAAAGTTGGAACAACAGCCGCTCCTTTTCTTGGGATAGGGGCTGGTCCTAAGGCAATAGGAATGGGAGGTGCCTTCGTTGCAGTCGCAGATGATCCTTCTGCACTTTATTGGAATCCATCTGGAATTTCCAGGAAAGGACATAACGAAATTCTTGTTGAACATACAAATTATTTGATTGGTACAAGCTACAATTTCTTTGGTGGGGTAATAGCATTTGATGAAAATAATGCTGTGGGGTTAAGTGTAACATATCTTGATTATGGAAGTGAAAGGGTTACAACAATTGACCTGCCGGAAGGGACTGGGCAAGAATGGAGTGCCAGAGATGTAGCAATTGGTCTGAGTTATTCAAGGAATTTAACTGATAGATTTTCAATCGGCGGTACAGCAAAAATGATCTTGCAGCAAATCTGGCATGAATCGGCAACTGGTTTTGCGCTGGATGCCGGTCTTCTTTATTTAACTCCATTTAACGATTTAAAGATTGGGATGGATATATCAAACTTTGGCACAGACATGAGAATGAGTGGTGAGGATCTTTATGTTACTCATAATCCTGATGCTTCAAAAGCCGGAAGCAACAGTAAAATTCCGGCGGAATATTATACTGATTCCTACCCGCTTCCATTGTTGTTTAGGATTGGATTATCAATGGATGTAGTTAATTCTGAAGATAACAGGGTTACTTTAGCGGTAGATGCTCTTCATCCAAATGATAATGCACAAAGTGCAAATGTAGGTGCTCAATATGAATGGAATAAAATGATTTATGCAAGAGTGGGTTATAAATCTTTAGGTATCCCGAATAATGAAGAAGGTTTGACCTTTGGTTTTGGTTTAAGCTATGAGCTGCTTTTGAATTTAAGGGTAAATCTGGATTATGCCTATGAGTCATTCGGTAAATTGGAAAATATTCAAAAATTTGCTCTATCTGTAAGTTTTTAACAATTATAATATTCTTATTAGTTCACTGTTAGTGAGGAGGTGAAAATTAAAAATATTAGTGTAGATAGAATAATTAATAATTATCATTTAAACAAAAAAGGAGACGTGATATGATAAAACGACTAATTACTATAGTCTTTGCGTTGTCGATGGTTGTTTTTACAAACAGTTCATTTGCTGATGTAAATGTAACTTTCCAGATCCATATGGGAATTTATATGCAGCTTAATCAGTTTGACCCGGCAACCGATACAGTTGTGGTTAGAGGAGATTTTGGACAATATGTCGGTCAGGGAAACTGGGGAGATGCCCATAATTATTTTGCTCTTTCCCAAAGTGGAACAAATGATTCGATATATACTTTAACTGTAGCCTTCCCTGATTCTGTTGTTGGTAAAACCCTTAATTACAAATTTGTAATACCTAATCCCAGTAATCCAAGTACTGATGTTTGGGAAGGAGATCCTAACCGGACTTATACCGTAACTTCAGATGTCGACCAGACTATACCCCTTACTTATTTTAACAGAAGAACAACTACCGGTGTAACTGTTACTATAACATTTCAGGCAGATATGTCCAAACTGTTAGACCAAGGTTTTAATCCGGCTACTGATTCAATTGAAGTTAGAGGTGATACTTATCCTTTAGATTGGGGCCCGGGCAAAATGTTACAACAGGATTTAACTGATCCTACTCGATTCACTGTTGATCTTCAGTTTACAGGTAATCCCGGAACTCCGATTCAGTTCAAATTCCACGCAGATCCTCAATCAAGATTTACGAATACAGGCTGGGAAGCAGGAGACAACCATACAATTTCTTTCCCGGTAGCAGATACAGTAGTGGGTCCTTTGGTTCCTGCTATCGATGTAGGTGGTTTAACAACTGCAGACGACACAGTATATTTCAGGGTTGATATGACAGGTGCTAAAGAAAAATATCATAACACTTTAATTACAGGATTAAAGAGCGTATGGGTAGGTGGTGGAGTTTCACCGCTCCAATGGCCTTCAAACTGGTTGTTTTCTGATACAGCTTCCGGTGGTACACTTATCAGGTTATATGATGATGGAAATGCAGCTAATGGAGATTCTATTGCCGGTGACAATGTATGGTCTACTAAGCAGGTATTTCCATCAGGATCCGTTACACCTGCTGAATTTAAATATAGTGCTGTTTTCAATGGTGTTGATACATTGAACGGAGGTGCAAGTTATTTGGATAACGAAGCAGGTTTCGGATTGAACCATATGATTCATTTTATTCTTACCGGTGGAACAATCAAATTATTTAATAAGTTTGGTGATCAGGTAGTTTCCGGTATTACTGAAGATAAAACAGGCATTGCTCCAACTGAATTCACTTTAAGCCAGAATTATCCTAATCCTTTTAACCCAAGTACAAAAATTAGCTTTACACTTCCTAAAGCAAGTAACGTTACTTTGAAAGTGTATAATGTTCTTGGACAGGAAGTTGCAACTATTTTCCAGGGATTCCAGAATGCCGGGAAATATACAGCAACTTTTGAGGGAGTTAATCTTGCAAGTGGAATTTATTTCTACAGTCTGCATGCAGATAATTCTACTATGACAAAGAAAATGATATTAATGAAGTAAATTCTGCTAATTATTGAATTGCTAAATCAAAATAAAGGGTCGTTGAAAAAGCGACCCTTTATAGTTTTATTTTTTATTTACTGAATATTATAAATAAAGTTATTTCTATATTTCATAACCGTTCCGTTTATAGATTAATAAAGGGAGAATAAACTATGCGAAATATTAAAAGGTTATTTCCGGTTAGAAATAAAAGTATAACATCAAATCTTCTTCTTTTATTTGCTTTATTGCCGACGGTATTATATTCACAGGTTGACAGCGTTAATGGAATTCCGATTGAATTCAAATTGCAGCGGGTATTGCAAGCCGGTGAATCCGGGGTCGGAATAAACGGAACTTTTAATAATTGGGGAGAATTTTATAACCGGCATCCTTATATTATGAAAAATGATGGTGATAATGTTTGGACAGTTACTGTTCCGTTATTACCGGATACTGCAAGAAATTATACTTATCAAGGACCCGGATTTTATGAGTACAAATTTGTTACATATAGTATTAGCGGTTCTGATACTTCGATAACTTCATGGATTACAGATCCATACAATCCTAGGAATGATCCGCAGGATAATAACAATTCCATCCTTTATATAACAGATCCTTATGTTTACAGGCTTCAGCCAAAAGATGGTTTGATTACTAAAGAAAAGCTTCCATTAATAACTGCAAAAATAGCATCAAGTTTTAAAAGTCCTTTAAATATATCTTCCATTAAACTTGAAGTTGACGGGATGGAAATTCAGAATAGTCCAAGCTATTATGATTCAACGGAACATCTTTTTAGTTATCAGATAACAACTCCGCTTGATCTCGGAACGCATAATATAAAATTATCGGTTATGAATGATAAAGGATTTGTTGGTGCAGATTCTTCATCATTCACAATATCGAATTTAATTTTGTCAGCTCCATATGAATTTGTATTTGATCCTTTGAGCCCAAGCTTAAAGTTCCTTGGAGACAGTATTACAACAGTTTCTATCCAGGGAGCATTTAATAATTATGGTGCAGATCCGTTAACCGGACCTGATCTAGATGGAATTTTTAAGATTAAAGAGGTATTACCAATAGGATCAAAAATTACTTATCAATACTTAGTGAAAGGTGCCAGTGCACAAACAGCTTATTTAACAGATCCCGATAATTCAAAGCTGGGTTCAGATTATAATCCTTATGTAATTAAACAGGTCATAAAGATTCCTTATATAGATGTTTTAACTCCCCATCAAGGTACTGTTTTCGATTATCCTTCAGGTATGATAAACATTGGAGCTTATATTTCTCCTAATGACAGTAATACTGTTATTGATACTAACTCTATCAAAGTTTATCTGGATGATAATTTAATATCCCATAATATCACAATTGATACAATTAAGAATGGCTACGAAATTATTTCAGATGTGAACAATCTTTCAACTGGCAGACATATTTTGCGTTTTACCGGAAAAGATATACATGGAAATATTGCTGAAGATAAATATTTAACAATCGGTGTATATTCTTCTAATACAGGATATCACTATATAGATGCTCAAAATGATGATGACGGAACAGGTAATTATTCTTATCCTTCAGTAGCTGCCGAGCATTCGACAGACTTACAATCAATAGATATAAATACAAATTCATCAAATGATTCTCTGAAATTTACAGTTACTATGGGAGCTATTGATGATTATTCAAGGGTAGCAATAGAAATCCTGAATGAGCTTAATAGTAATTATATTGATGCACCATCTAATGCCGGCATTAAAATACCTGATTGGAACAATCATGGAGTGTTCTTTATAATTGCAGCACCTAATTCAAATCACTTGAAAGGGGATGAAAATGCGATTTATATTTCAAATAATCCATTACAAAAAAGTGCATCGATAGAGATTAATTCAAATGCCAAAACGACCGGCAAATTTCAATTTTCTATCACTTTGTCCGATCTGGAAAATATAATGGGCTCTTTTACAACAAAATGGTATTTCGGGGCATATTCATATTTTGGAAATACTAATGGCGCAATTAAAGTCGATGGAAGTATAGGCGGCAGCAGCTTAACCGGAAATCCGAATATTTATGATGCGGCATTTTTCAGAAATGATATGATTCAACATCGTATTCTTTCCAATTTTATTTTACCATATTTTGTCGGAGGTCCAAGACCTGCAAAGATGGGTACCGAAAATCGCGGCTTTATCGGAATATTACCGGAACAGATTAATACAAACTTAGCCCAAAGACCAACAGTAGAATTATTAACTAATGGCGGAGATTGGTATCAAGATACAGTTAGGGTCTACGGAAAGGTAAATGATAATTCTATATCAAGTGCCATATTTCATGTAAAAAATGGAACATTGAGTTTTGATACAACAGTTACTATAACTGATGGGATATTTAATGCACTATTTCATCTGACAGATGGAGATAATATAATCAGTGCATCAGTAACAAAAGATTTACAAAATTCGATAAGTAAAGGTGTAATTTTCAATTATCATACTGATTTCAATACAAATATTGTAATTAAATATAATATATCAGGTAAGAATGTTACTTTGGATGCAAGTCAATCAAAAAATAATTATAATTTGCCAATTTCATTTTCCTGGCAAGCTGATCCGAATAATCCGGCCACAGTTACCTTTTCAAACAGCAATTCTTCAGTAGTCAGCTACACTTCACCAGCTACCGATGGTGAGTATTACTTTATATTAAAAGTTATGAATAGTAAAGATACTTCGTGGGCAAGAGCGCTTGTAGTAGTTAATTCGGGATCACCTGATACAGTAAATTTAAAAACATGGCACTCAGATTGGATAAATAAATCAGTTGTGTATGAAATATATACTAAATCATTTAGCTTTGGCGGAAATCTAGCAGGTATAATTCCGCAATTATCACGTTTGAAAAATTTAGGAATTAATTGTATCTGGCTGATGCCTATTATGCCGGCAGCTTCACCTCACGGATATAATATTACCGATTATTATAATATAAATCCTGAACTTGGAACCAAACAGGATTTTAAAAATTTAATTGATGCAGCCCATCAAAAAGATATTAAAATTATGATGGACCTGGTAATAAATCATACAAGTGCAGTTCATCCGTTTATGGAGGATGCGTATAAATTCAAACAGTATTCCCCTTACTATAATTTTTACGAGTGGGATGCAAAAGGAGATTATGAATACCTGTTTAACTGGTGGGATTTACCAAATATTAACTATGAAGAAAAATGGGTCAGAGATTATTTGATTAAAATGGTTAAATACTGGGTTGAAGATTTTGATATTGACGGCTACAGGTGTGATGTTGCCTGGGGAGTAAATGATAACAGAATTTCCGGCCCGGTATTCTGGCAAAGATTCAGGAATACACTTAAAGAAATTAAACCGGATATCTTTTTATTGGCAGAGGCTCAGGCAGATCAGTTAAGGTATTTTGATGATAAATTTGATTCGGGTTATGACTGGCCTTTCTTTAATAAACTAAAAGATGTATTAAACCATAATTCAACTATTGCTTCATTGGATAGTTTAATCCAATGGTACCAGGGTTCAAATTATTTATCATATATAAAACCATTCAGGTTTCTTGAAAACCATGATGAAGACAGGTTTATTTCCAAATTTAGCCCTGAACAGACTAAGCTTGCCGCTTCAATTCTGTTAACTCTTCCCGGTGTCCCATTAATTTATGCAGGTCAGGAAACCGGAGAAGTAAACCAGCGTGATATGATAAGCTGGAATGATAAGTATAATTTTCAGGTTTACTATCAGAAGCTTATTTTAGCCCGCGATAATTATCCTGCATTACAACAGGGAAGGTTTATTAAACTTCCGAATTCATCTTTAGATTCTGCTTATTCGTATCTCAGAATGTCTAGTGACAACCGGGCCATTGTAATTAATAATATGTATGATAATAATATTCATTTAAATGTTTCGATACTTCTGGATTCATTGAATTTGGATGTTAGTAAAGAATGGTACATCAATGACATTTTGAATAGTACTTCTGTTAAGATAGAACCTTCTTCTTTTAACAATTATAGTGTAGATTTAACTCCCTATGAGTCAAAAATTGTTATTTTGAGTAATTCACCATTAACGGAAGTAAAGGAGAAAAGTCAGCAGCCATTATCGTATAAATTAATCCAGAATTATCCAAATCCTTTTAATCCGACAACTACTATAAGGTATGAAATACCGAATACTGAAAAAGTGACTCTTGAGGTATATGATCTTTTGGGAAGGAGAGTGACGACTTTGGTAAATAATATCCAAAAGCAGGGCAGGTATCATGTAGTTTGGAATGGAAGAAATAGTTTTGGTCAAACTGTTTCCAGCGGTGTATATTTCTATCGGTTAAAGAGCGGCAATTTTATAAACGTAAAGAAAATGATAATGCTGAAATAAGGAGAATCGTCCGGTTAATTTGGAAGATTTTCCTAATAGTAAATAGTATTAAGCTCAAAAATCGAAATTTATTTTTAAGAGCGATACCATTTGAAGTTTTAATATTAATTTCGTGCATAATTTATTGTATAATTTATATATTCTTAAAGAGGTAAATTTATTTTTTGCTTTTTCTATTGGTAAAATTTAGTTGATAATGAAGAAAGTTATTCTCCTTTTAGTTATAATTATTTTAATCATTTCCGGTTCGAATTCATATTTAACAGCTCGGACAGATACGCTGGCAATTGTTAATGGAAAACCTATAACTGCCTCGGATTTTAAATACAGGTTCGAGCTTTCCATTTACCCAGGGAAAAGCAAGCAGAATATTGAAAATGATAAAAAAGATTTTCTGCTGTCTATGATTGCAGAAAAATTATTGTCAAATTCGGAAAGTAATTCAATTCAAGGTGAGCATCAGAGTGAAGAACTATTCAAAAGTGAGGTTGAAAGAATCTTTTTAAGAGATGCTCTTTACAGGAAAGAAGTTCTTTCCAAAGTAAAAGTTTTACAAAGTGAAATAAAAAAGGGAATTAAAATATCCGGCAACTTTTATATAGTTGACACATTCTATTTCCCGGATAGTTTATCTGCAAAAAAGTTTTATACTTTATCAACTAAAAAACCGTTAAGAAATATTTACTCTCTTTCCGATAGTCTAAAAACCAGGCATGATACTCTTATGATTGGATATGGAGAATCAACAGAAAATATTGAAAATGCCTTTTTTGGAAGAAATGTTGGTTTTATTTCAAACCCTGATTATACAATTGACGGCTGGGTAATTTTTAAGATCATAAAAGAAACTCCAAATAAAAAATTTACCGGCATATCTACAAGTGATAGAACTGAAATGGTCAGGAAAATCATTCAGGGAAGGAAAGAAGATGAATTAGGGTACAAGTACCTTTTATCAGTAATGAAAGGTGTTCAAGTAAATATAAATTACAAAATATTCAGACCATTGGTTTATTTTATAAAGAGTCTTTTAGCAACCCACAGGCCGGCGAGTTTTGATCCTAATTATTATTTAAGTAAAGAAGAAATTTTAACGATCAAGGAAAAATTTTCTTTTGATCCGAGAGCACCCATGCTGCAGTTTAAAGGCGGGGAATTATCTTTAGGTTATGTCCTTGATAATCTTTTAACTTCAGGATTTGCACCCATAGATACTTCAGTAGGGGAAATTACCAGTTCGCTTCATGCCTCATTAAAATTTATTGTTCAGAATCATTTTCTGGCTGAGAAAGCAAGAGAATTGGGAATGGAAAACTCCCCCGAAGTAAAAGATAATATCAGAATCTTTTTAGATGCATACAACTCAGCCCGGTTAACTAATAAAATTGTTGATACAGTCAAAGTTTCAAAAAAACAGATTAACGATTATTTTGAAAATCATAAAGATGAAGTTTTAAAGGATGTCCGGTTAAGAATCCAAATATTTTCGTTTGACAATATTAATGAAGCTGCAAAAGTCTTAAATAGATTGAGCCAGATTAAAAACACAGCCGATGATACAACAGGTGCAATGTGGCTGCGCGCTTCGCAATTGAGCGAGATGGGTGCAGTATTATCACAGCTGAATACTGGGCAGATTTACGGTCCGATTTTTATAAAAGGAAAGTATACGATATTTAGACTTCTGGATAAACGATCATCAATATCATCAGAAAAAATAAGAAACAGTATACAGGTCGCTAAAGATATCCTTGTCAGTGAAACAAAAAATGAAGTTCTGAGTAAATTTATTGCGAAGCTTGCAAAGGAACAAAATGTTAAGATCTTTGAAAATAACTTAAAGAAAATTGATGTTACACCAATACAAATGCTTACCTTCCGCTATATCGGATTTGGCGGTAAAATAATGGCGGTTCCTACATTATATCCGCGTGAAGAATGGATAAAATATTATAATAACGAGAATTTACTACCATAGTAATTCTTAATTCAGTATAACAATTCCATAGGGCTTTAAGTTAATTTTATATTTGCCCTCCTGACCATCAATAATATTTTTATTTAATAAATCTGTCAATTTATTTTCGGGAACTTCAAAATCAGCCAGGTCAATAGTTATTTTGTCTTTTTGATTTTTATTGTTAATAATAATAAAGATTGTCTTTGAATTTAAAGATCTTGAATAACCGATAATTCTTTTATCCTTAATAATTAAGAAGAATTTCAGATTACCTAAAGAAAGGGTTTTATTTCTTAATGAAATTAAATTTTTATACCAATTGAATAATTTGGTATCAAATTTTACTGAATCAGCGGGTCGCGGACGCTCTAAGGGATCGGTTGATTCAGTTTCATATTTAAATTCCGGCCAAACCATAGGTTTACGGCAATCCGGATCATCGCCACCCCACATACCTGCTTCATCACCATAATAAATCATGGGAGCACCCGGCAGCGTCATTTGAATTCCCGCAATTAAATATTGCTTAAGTATTTCTTCAGCATTTGGTTTTCGTACCTTGTAATTTTTATTCTGCGACGGATTTGCATAATGATCATACCATCTGTCTGAATTAACAATCTGTGAAGCAATCCTGTCAACATCGTGACTGTCCATTAAATTTTGTAAAGCGTATAAATTATCTTCTGGGTAATCATGAATTAACGTCTGAATACTATCCGAAAAAACTTCTGATGTTATTTGATTTTTTATATCGATTACAAATTTTTTTACTGCTCTGGCAAAACGGTAATTCATAACTCCGTCAAATGAATTCCCCTTCAGCCATGGGAAAGCATTAAACATTTTATTCTTCTGCCAGTCCTCCCACCAGATTTCACCGGTTATATATGCTTCAGGATTAATTTCTTTTACCCAATTTCTGAATTCTTTCCAGAATTTAATGTTGATCTTTTCAGCTACATCAAGCCGCCAGCCGTCAATTCCATCAGCACTGTTTCCATCCGGTTCCATCCATCTTTTAATTATTAGGTGAATATAATTTGCAAAACCATCTGCAAGATCATTTTTCCCGTTCTTATTAATTTCCGGAAGTTCTTTTATTCCGGCCCACCCCCGGTAATCGAATTCATTTTGTTGTGTCTTAGGATCATCCCATGATTTTATTATGAACCAATTCTTATAAGGAGATTTCTGCTGGTTTTTTACTACATCGTTAAAAGCCCAGAAAGAAGTTCCAACATGGTTAAATACACCATCAATAATTATTTTCATATTTCTTTTATGAACTTCTTTTATAAGCTTCAAAAATAATTTATCTGCAGAAGTCCATTTCCATGTTTTAAGATCCTCAGGATTTTCTGTAGTCCATATTTTTTCATCTCCTTTTGGATCCGGACCAAAATTATTATCTACGTGACGGTACATCCTGGTATCATATTTATGAAGAGAGGGGGATTCAAAGATAGGATTAAGATATATTGCTGTTATACCTAATTTTTGTAAATAATTGAGATGATCAATAATTCCCTGAATATCACCGCCGTATCTTCTTACCCCCGCATTCCAGTAAAAATCGTGTCCATTTGCTTTTTCCCAAGGCTGCAGTTTGTACCAATCGGAAGTCCATGGCGAAACCTTCCAGCCCTTAGGGATTTGAAACGGCCATGCTCCTTCCATATCATGTGGAACCGGATCATTATCCTTATCGCTATTTGCAAATCTCTCTGGGAATATTTGGTACCAGACAGCAGTTTTTGACCATTCAGGAACTCTTGGAATTACCTCCTGTTGATATCTTTCACCCGTGAATCCGAAGATTAATAATATTAAACAGAATTGAATAATGCTCTTCATTAAATTTAATTATTTCATAAACCGAAAAACCGGTATCCAATTCCGTTAACAGGTATACTGGCTTTGTTCCCGTTTAATTTAATTTTTTCGCCTGTAAAAAGATCTGTAATATAATTTGATTTATAAAAATCAGGGAATCCCAAACTTACATTTTGCGCTTCAGAATTTTTATTTAAAACTACTAAAACACTTTCATTCATATCGGATCTTAAATATGCAAAAGTATTTGTATCGGCTTTTAAGGAATAATAATCTCCGTATCGTAAAGCAGGATGATTATCTCTTAGATGAATTAGTTTTCTAACTTCTACTAAATTCTCTTTTTCGTTGTTATCTAACTGGTTACCGAATCTCATCATTCTTCTGTTATCCGGATCAGCTGCACCTGTCATTCCGATTTCATCTCCGTAATAAATTGTAGGAATACCGGGAATTGTTAGAAGGTATGAGAGATATAATCTCTCTTTTTTATAGCTGCTTTTATGATCAACCTTTGGGGGATTATTCCATCCGATTTCAATCGAATTACCATCGTTTATTGCAAGATCACTATCAGCATAAGCCATGAAACGATCTTTATCCTGGCTGTCCATTATATTTCCCATTAAGTTGTTTTCCCCGAAGATATATAAACCTTTCTTGATTTCTTTATCTAACTGCAGGAATGATGCATTCCGGTTTAAAAATGTCGGAATAGCAACATCATACAAATTGAAATTAAATTGAGCTGGCAGCTGACCATTGTTTACATAGGATTTAACAAGATCATAACTTCCGAAAGTTTCACCCATTTGGAATACTTTTTTGTCTTGCGGTATTTCTACTTCTTCTTCCAGCTTTTGATTCAGCTTTCGCCAGAAATTATTCGGAATATGTTTTACGGCATCCTGCCTGAAACCATCTGCATTAACTTTTTCCAGCCACCATATGGCATCATCTGTAACCGCTTCAACTGCTTCCTGAGAGTAAATGAAATCAAAAGAGGGCATAAACGGTTCAAACCAGGTAGTTAATCTGTGTTCATCCCACATTCTGATATTTAATCTGCCATCCGGTAGTTTTAAGTGACCAAACCAGTCACGATGTTCTTTATAGTATGGGTGTTCATCATGAACATGATGAGCAACAATATCTAATAATACTTTTATGTTATGTTCATGTGCAGTTTTAACCAGCTCCTGTAATTTACCCATTGTTCCGAATTCTTCTTCGACAGAACGGGGTTTAATTGGCCAGTATCCATGATACCCCGAAAACCAGCGGTGCGGTTTCGGAAATTCTCTGAATGCATGATTTGTGTTATCATACACTGGTGAAATCCAGAGCGTTGTTATTCCGAGCGAATCAAAGTAGCCTCTGTTAAGTTTATTAATGATTCCCTGGAAATCTCCTCCCATATAGTTAGCTTTTTTAAAAAGCGAATCGTGTACAATTGGTTTATTTATCGTCGTATCTCCGTCATCAAACCTGTCTATCAAAGCAGAGTAAATAATCGCATCATGCCAGGTAAAATTAGTTTTGTTACCGGCCGGCTTACCATCAAATAAAATAACATTTTGGATATTTGTAGCCTGATCATTCTTCGATACAGCAGCACGCAGTGTATTTTTCCCTTTTAATTGTGATATATCAAATGATACTGCAATTTTATTTTTTGACAGACTAATATTTTCTGCATGGACTTTTTGATTATTAATTAAGATTATTAAATCATTTGATGAAAGTGCATCATTGTTCTCTTTGTTTAAGTAAATGAATGAGTAAATTGCTCTGTTATCTGAAATGCTTTCACCCAAAATATGCAGGAACGGCTCGGTTTTATGTTTTGGTGCAACAGATAAAACCGAATTATAATCTCCCATTCCATTTGGAATCTTTTGTGAGTTCTCAGGATCAATAAGTTCTTTTCCATCAGCAAAAAATTTATATTGATATCTTCCAGGTTCTAACGGAATAGTTACTGTGTAAATGTTTCCTTCTTTATGCATCGGAAGACTATTTCTGTCCCAGCTGTTAAAACTTCCAAAGAGATACACTTTTTTATATTCTTCAATTGATTTAAATGTAAAAGTAATTTGCTGCATTCTGTTTACTCTAACAGGTATTTCATATGTATTATTATCAAAATTAAAATCGACTAAAGAAATACCTTCGAAATTAGCCGAAGGTGTGAATATTAATTTAGTTTTATCATTATTGAATTTTACTTTTATGACAGGACTTTTAAGCAAAGTTAGATTATTATAATTTTCAGCATAAAATATATCCGAAACAAGAACTGTATCTGTTACACCTGCAGAAAGGTTAAGAGGCTGTATTAAATCATGAATACCTTTTCCGAAAGAAATGCAGTTTATTATGAAAAAAAGAAAAAAGAAATAAAACAGTTTGTTTAATTTATAAGACATGTAAACACACCTAATTTTGTCATCTATTTATATTACTGCAATAAGATAAATAAATATATTGAATTAGGATATTACCCGAATGGAGTGTTTTTTACCTATCCATTTGTGTAGGTTTACAAGTGAGTTAATTAATATAGTAATTATTTTATTACATAAATTAATTAACTTCAAAAGCTCTTTGGGCTGTAATGAATTTAGTTACAAATTCATTCTTTGGTCTTTTTATCAAATCCTCTATTGAACCGGTCTGGATAATTCTGCCATTCATTAATAGAACGATTTTATCTCCAAAAAATCTGGCTTCACTTAAATCATGTGTAACAAGAATGACTGTTTTTTTTAGCTCTTTAAAGATTTTTTTAAATCCTCCTGCAGATCATATCTGATTAAAGGGTCTAATGCACCAAGAGGTTCGTCTAAAAGAAGGATTTTAGGATCAAGCATTAATGCACGCATTAGACTAACCCTTTGCTTTTGTCCACCGGAAAGTTCGGCGGGATATCTTTCCAATCCATTTAATGGAAACTTAGTAAGCACAGACAATTCGTTTATTCTCTTTTCAATTTTATCTTTTGCCCATCCAACATATTCAGCAATGAGGGAAACATTCTTTTTTGCGGTTAAATGAGGAAAAAGTCCTCCATCCTGAACTACATATCCCATTTGTTTACGTATTTCTAAAAGATCGACCGAAGATATTTCCCTGTTATCAATAATAACTTCTCCGGAATCTTTTTTTATTAAACCAATAATAATCCTAATTAATGTTGTTTTACCGCAACCGCTTGAGCCGATTAAAACAGTAGTTTTTCCCTCTTCAATTTTCAACGAAATGTCATTTAATGCTTTAACATTATCATAACTTTTATTTATTTGTTTTAGCTGTATTGACATAAAGTTTTATAGATTTGCCGATTCGAATAATTCAGGTAAGAATAAGGAAATTTATATAAGTGTTTTGCTAAAGTTTTCCTTCTTTATACATTTTTCTAAAATGAATTTTTTGTAATTGTCTTTCTATGATTAAATCCGCTATTTTATCAGGAATGTGTTCTCTTTTCTCATGGGAAAATGCTGTTTCTATCTTTTTATCATCAATATCGATCCTGTAAAGTATATTGATCAATGAATCATATTTTTCTTCCAGAAAAATATTAATCTTAGCTGATAAATATCTTTTCATCTCTTCAATGTTGTTGATATCCCCGGCACTTAAAATAAATCCTGGAGAGATCTCTGAAAAATTCCGGTTTATAATTCCGGATAATTCGATAATATCTGAATTATTTTCTTTTTCCATTTTAAATAACCATTTAAATTTTGTCTAATATAATAATAAAATTTAAATGTATCCAAGACCTTAATTTAAAATTGGTATTTATTTCTAATTAATAAAATAATACGGAATGAAGTATATGTAAAGAAAGGTGCTGCCACTACATCTATGGTGTAATGAACATGCTGTAGAAGGACAGCTAGTGCTATTAATACGAAACCAAAAAAGAAAAATAATTTCATTTTCTTATTTACGGAAACCAGGAATAAAAAGAACATCGTAGCTGTGTGACCCGAAAAGAACAAATCTTTTGTTAATAGCTGACCTGTACCAAGATTTTTAACTATTGGATCAACTAATAGGATCATATTTCCCGGGGCATTTAAAGGTGTTAAATACAAAGTTATAATTCTAACCAAAACTACAAGTGTATATACTTGCAAAGCAAACACAAGTCTCTTTGGATTAGTAAGAAGGGTAATTAGGCCAATAACTACAGAAATGTAAATAACGCTGAAAATAAAACCCGATAAATCAATTGGATAAAATAATTTTAATACCGGATCATTTAGCTCTACTCCATTTCTTGCCTCAACTGCATTTATAAAATGTGTGAAAAAAATAAGTGTGACTACTAGCAAAATTAAAGTAATAGTCAGTTCCACCCATGAATTACGGCCGGATAAGTAATCTAACCAATTCTTTTTTAGCTGAATAAAATATGAATGTTCAGGATTATTTTTCCCCATCTAAGAACCTCAGGTCTTATCCATATTAATTAAAGATTTAAGAAAATCCGGGAAACTTTTTCGATAATCATCTGGCAGAGAAGATATTAAGCATTTAATTCATCCAATGATTTTACCAATTCGTTTTTAGAGAAAGGCTTAACGAGGAATTTATCAGCACCTGCTTCATAAAATTCTCTTATCCTATCTCCGGCAAATTCACTGGAAATAATTATTAATGGCCGGTTAAAGCTGTCATAATCTTTTATCTCTTTACAAATCTCAATGCTCTCATTCCATCTGTTTGGATTAACATCAAATACAATTATCCTATAATCTTTTTTATTTAACATTTCAAGTTGAAAATCCCCGAAATTATAAACTTCGATTTCAAAGCTTTTCTTAAGAAACGCATTAATTAAACCGTATGAATCGCTGGAATCATCAAGCATTAATATTTTCTTCAGATGAACATTTTTATCTACTTCAGGTATTTTCTTGTTTTTGCTGTGTCCTGGTGAAAGCGGGAGTGTAAAGGTAACGGTTGTACCAACCCCCTTAATACTATCTACAAGCAGAGAACCTCCCATTTTTTCAAGGTATCTTTTCGATAAAGCTAAGCCTAGACCATTACCCTCATAATTCCTTCCGATATTAAGGTCTTCCTGACTAAACGGCTGAAATAAATGATCCATATATTCAGCTGATATGCCTACACCTGAGTCTTTAATTCTAACAACAGCTAATTCCCGATCCAGGAGCAGACTTGTTTCTACCTCAACAAATCCTTGTTTTGTAAATTTTATTGCATTATTCAGCAAATTATTAAAAATATTTTCCACAGTTTGAATATCTACATTAACATAAATATCTTTAATATTAAAGTTTGAATTTATAACAACATTTTTATTCTTGGTGTTTTCTCTCGTCGTTGCAATACAGCTTTGCAGAATAGTTACCAAGTTAATTGTTTCAAAATTAAGCTTATAATTTTCTGCTTCAATTTGAGCAAATTCGAGCATCTGTGTTATACTTTTAAATAATCTCTCACTTCCGCTGTACAGGTTATCAAGATAAATCCGATCTTCCGGGCTAATTTTATCCTTCATACTTTCTTTAATAATGGAGGAATAGCCCAAGATAATATTTAAAGGTGTCCTTAATTCATGTGAAAGTACATTTAGAAAATTATTCTTTAGTCTATCTGCTTCTTTTTGTGAATCTCTTGCTTTGTTGAATTCCTCATTCATCAACACAACTTCGGTTTCATCCTCATGCATAAGGACAACATAATCCTTAGAGTTTAAAGAGATGCAAAAAATTTTGGTTCTGAAAATAGGTTTAGTTATTTGTTTGCTTTTAAGAAGAGAATCGGTATAATTATCAATTGAAACACTTGTTTTAGTTTCAAATACATGATTAATACTTTCAATTATTTTATTGTTTTTGATTTCTGAATCATTGAAAACCGAATATTCTTTTAACTCAGAGAAACTATAATCCCACTGATAAATAAAAGCCGGATTAACATATACAATTTTACCTTCTTTATTAATGATTTCAATTGGTAGGTGAATCGGGTCATAAAGTAGATTGAAATATTTAAGAACGTTGATTGGCATAATGCTAGTGAGCCTTTGATTTAATTAAACTGGTAATGATATTTCAATTGCAGCACCATTCTCCATATCTAAAATATTTATTTGTCCGTTATGCCGATCAGTTATACTTTTACATAAAAACAATCCATAACCGCTTCTATTTGATGAAGGTAATTCCAGGAATGAATTTTTATTACCAGCCGGAAATCCCGGGCCATCATCTTCAACAATAATATGAACTTTACTGTTTTCATAGGATGACCTTGTCAAAATAGTTGCATTTGGTTTAGCTTCGGCAGAATTTGTAAAAAGCTGGACGAACAAGTGTTGTATCTGTTCAGAATCATAATTACAGGGAGGCAAAGTGTTGAATTCTGTTTTAAAGATAATCTTGTTAAATTTTTTCATCGGGGCAAGATATTTTATTACCGATTGAATTGTACGGTTTAAATCACCACTGTCTTTGTTAAGATTCATTACAGAAGTTTCCAACAACACCTGGGCATATTTTTGAATGCTTCTTATACTGTCGCTGGCAACTTTGGCTTTCAATTTTAATCTATCAAATATTATCGGGTCGGTTTTTTCCAATTCTCTTTCGAAATCTTTACTGGTTTTCTCAATAGTCCTCATCAAACTTTCTGTTTCTAAAAGTGCCAAATGTACCAATCCTTGCAGAGACTGTCCGATTTCAGAATCTATGCTTGATTTTAGTGCTTTTCTTTCTGCCTGTATTAAGTGTACATTTGCTTCCTGCAAAGCATTGTAAGCGTTAACCTGACCATTATATAATTGAGCATTTCTAATAGCAGTAGCAGCTTGCCCGGCAAGAATTTCAAAGGTATCTGTTATTTCCCTGATTTTTATTTTATGAAGCTGTTTACTATCAACATAAATAACCCCGATTTTCTTTTCATCAGTAATTAAAGGAGCGCAAAGAATTGTCTGTAATTCAAGTCTTAAAATACTTTTACTGGAATCGTAGTTTGTGTCGCTTTGTGCAGATTCTATAAATTTTGATTGGCCTGTTTCGAAAACATCTTTTACAACGGTAGTACTTACATTGAATAAGTTTTCGGGAAGTGAATTGTCTTCTGCGTCTAATCCTATTTTATATTCAAGGTTGCCTAAATTCCCCGACAAAACTATAAATCCTCTTTCGGAATTTGTTAATTTTATTGCATTTTTTAGAACTAATTCAAGAACATCTTCAATAATAAGGGTCCTGTTTATGCTTTTTACAATATCAAGAATCACTTCAAGGTTTTTAACCCTTACAGCTTCATCTGTTACAGAATTTTTTTGGGCATCGTCAATTTTATTTTTTAACTCTGAAAACTTCATCTATTTAGCTAATTTTTAATAGTGTAATATAACCTTTTATAAAGAAATGCAAAATATGTTTTCCTTGAAATAACCGCTAAAATCTTAAAAAAATAGGGAAGGAAAGAGTTTATTTATAATTATGTAAAAATATTCTTAAATAAATGTTTCAAATTTAAACATGATTTTTCTTTATATACAGTAATTATTGCGCATTAACTAAAGTAATTATTACCGAATACAATTATGCAGAAATTTCATCAGGTAAATTTTTCTTTAACCTTGTTTGGCATTTTCATTGAATAATCAATATCAATTTTTGTTACTGAAATGAGGTTAAAATGCAAAAAATTCTGGTTGCTGTAGCAGTTGTAATTCCCATCTTAATAGGATGCAGCGACTCAATAGTAAATCCTGAAACTGCAAATCAAACTAATACAGATCAAATAAACAACACTGATCAGACTGATAGTACAAATCAAATTGCTCAAAAAAGAAGCTGGATAGAATTACCGGCAAATCCCGGAATGGTTGCAGATAGTGAATATTCTGCATCAAAAGTTATTGATGGAGAAACAGGAGGAATTGTTGAATTAAATATTAATTATGTTGTAAAAGGTTTTGTTAATGTTTTAATAGATGCATCTATTGAAGTTCCTGCCGGGGCATATTCCGGTGAAAAGAATATTCAGATGATAATTAATAGTAATACCGGAACCGCCATTTTTTACCCAAGCCCTGAGACCTTTGATAAACCATTAATATTTAATCTTAAAATTAATGGGGTAGATCTAAATGGAGTTGATAAGAAAAAATTGGATTATGTATATTTAGCTCCCGATGGTTCTTTTCAGCGTATTGAATATAAGCAACTAGTTATCAATGATGGAGTTTTAATTGTAGAAGATGCACAGATTCCCCACTTTTCAATATATGGTTGGTGCAGATAATTTATTATTTTTTGAAAAGCAGATATCTTTATCTGCTTTTTTCAATTACTAAATAAGGAGTTAGAAAAGATTTTTTAGCAGTTTAAAAGATAAAAACCATTCTTTTGAATTTCCGGAACCATACCATGCTTTTGCAATTCCCGCAGAAAAGGTAGACTCTAAATTATACCAGTGTTTGAAAACAATGTTTAATTGTGCACCTGCATCTAAATATGCAGTTCCTTGTTCCGATTCTACTAACAGATTTTGCGAGTAAAATGATAGATCAATATAATCAACAAAATGAGGACCTATACTTAAGTTACTGAATCTTAATGGCGGAATAGCGGTTTCAAACATAAGCTTAAAAAACCGATCTGCAGCTAAACTGTAAATCGGTATTCCGGGGAAACGGAATACATTCCGGAATTGGTCAACTTCAGTATCTTCAACTCTTCTATTTCCAAAACCCCCGAAAAAGAAACTGGACTGCGTTAAGTTATGATTTCTATTATGGTAACCGGCTGCAATTTTTAAGTGAAAAATATTGTGAGGTATTAAATATGTAGAAAAATCATCCCATTCGGTATATAATTGACCTGCTAGTTGGGGGTGTTTTGGATTTGCACCAAATAACATAAAGGTAACATTGAATTCATTTCCTTTTTCAAAGTCAGTACTTCCAATACTGCGCCGTAAATTTTTAGAGTTAAAATTAGTCTGGGCAACATAGAAATCCGGTTCACTTACAGGAATTAAATTGTCATTTATTGATTCTATCCCCCGATAATAAGTAATGCTCGAAGTTTGTTTTATTTTCAAAGGATTATCATAAACCCAGTAGTGTGTGTGTTCCAATGTAATATTTGTACCGGTCATCCCCCGTTTTCTTTCATTAAATAGATCATAAAAATCAGGAGCATTATAGTTTACAGAAAGCTGTAAAATTTTTTTGTAGGTGTATTTACCTTTAAAATGATAGTCTAATTTGGAGATGCCTTGTCTAAATTGTCTTTTCACAAACTTATTCTGCACAAAATAAGGCGATACTCCAAATTCCATAGTGATGTCATTAATCATTAGAGGATCTGAAATATGAGTATAAAAACCAAGCACCCTTTTGTTTTGGAAACCGCTAATAACGGGTATAAAAGTGTTTATTGATAAATTGGTTATGCTGTTATAATCATTTATCTTTCCGAGTCTTATATTAAGCCGGCTTGCGGGCTTTAACGTTAAATCTTGTAATTTCGGATTTTTATTAAGTAATTCCTCTCCTAAATATTTAATGGCATATAATTTTTTAGCGGGATGATTAGGAATTATAACCGGTAAAAATCCTTCAGGAGTAAATTCAAAAGCAAATAAAGAATCTTTATTCAGATAAACAGGTTTGAATAGTCCGCTAAGAGTATTACTCATAGCTTGAATATTTTTATCATCTAAATTAATTCTGTAAATGTTGGAAACACCATTTGTATAAGAACTCCAATAAATGAAATTTTCATTTGAGCTCCACGATGGACTTTCGGGCGAGCCAAGTGAATAAATAGTTTCATAATTAAATGGTTTATTATGTTTAAGGTCATCGGCATTAGCAACTATTATTGATTGACTACCGTTACTTCTCTTTAAAACAGCAGATAAAAATTTTCCTGAAGGACTTACAGCCAAATCAAAAATTTCATCGCCAACATTAAAACCAATTACAGGGAGCATTATCTTATATGGATAAGGAGAATAAGTTAAAGAGACCTTGCCATTAGCATGAAGAACTCCCCATAGATCATGGGTGGTCGGTGCAACTGTTAAGTCTCCTATTCTGCAATTGCTGAATAATAATTTATTTTCTTTATTTGCAGCATTTAAAACCCAGATATCCCTGTACAGTTGATTGTTGTTTGTAGTATAAAAAAATAAATTTAAGTTTTTATCATATGCAGTTGATGAAACCTGGAGAATGCTTGGAGTTGGTAATGTTCCTATTTCCCTTATAGAATGATTTTTCAAATTTAATTTAGCAATACCTGCTAAATGATCAGGGTGATGATAACTAAAGAAAATATTACTGCCAAGTTTATCAACGTATGGTTCAGATATCCAGCCTAAAGGTTCATCCTTTAATTTTTCTAGTGGTGTTACTTCCGATTTTTTTAATCTTGCAATATTTTCATTTTGAAATTCTTTTTCGAAAGAAATAAAATTTTTCCATTCGTCACTAAAATCAGTATTGAATGTATCCGTAAATTTACCTCTAAAACTTTTATAAAATTCACCGGTTTTGGTAGTAAACCATCTTAACAATTTATCTGGTCCGTACTTTAATGTTAGATATGATATAAAACGGGCCCCATATAAATAATATAAAGTTTCCAATAAAAATGAATTTCGTGTGGAAATTGTTTCCAAGTGCATAGGAGACGGAAATTCATCTTTATTTAAAACCATGCTTCTGAAATACATCTCATCAAAACTTCCCAAAATCCTTCCATATCCGCCACTTAACCAGGTTTCCATGAAAACTGCTGGTGCCTCCTGGTACCATCGTGGAGAATAACGATTATAATTAGTTAATAAGCTGAAAGGAATTGTTAATGGCTGATTTTGTTCCGGTTCAACCTTACCGAATAAAGTTCTCATGATTGATTCAGTATTGCTTGCTTGATCATTTACTAAAATATGAACTAACTCATGACTGATAATCCATTGAAACCGATCATTGTACGGAACAGATTCATAGCCATGTTCAAGAGGTTCTATTTCAAGCCTTATGTAATTATGGGGTACAGTTGTAGTAGAAGCAAAACCAAAATCATAAATATCAAATGTGTTGATTATTATTTTTTCGGAAGGTTTATAATGAAATATTTTCATTAACGGGATAAGTGCATTTTCTGCAGATTCTAAGATATGCGGAACTAATGGTGCATCGATCTCCCTGTAAATGATTATAAAATGTTGACTTTCTCTCTTTTCCCAGTTAATACCATTAATACTTGTTTTTAGTGAATCTTGTTGAGCAGATAGAGTAATAGTTTCACCAAAAAAGAAAAATAAAAGGCAAGCAATTGCTAAGTATTTAAAACTAAAAATTTTGCAGGTCAAATTGATTTTCAAAATAAAAAAGCCTTTAATTTAAAATTAAAGGCTTTATAGAATTATTACAAGATAATTAATTAAATAACTATCTCACCAACCAATTAATCTATCTTGTCCATCCGTAAATGGAACCTAGTTCACTCAATTGTGAATTAGATCTTGTCCATCCGTAAATGGAACCTAGTTCACTCAATTGTGAATTAGATCTTGTCCATCCGTAAATGGAACCTAGTTCACTCAATTGTGAATTAGATCTTGTCCATCCGTAAATGGAACCTAGTTCACTCAATTGTGAATTAGATCTTGTCCATCCGTAAATGGAACCTAGTTCACTCAATTGTGAATTAGATCTTGTCCATCCGTAAATGGAACCTAGTTCACTTAATTGTGAATTAGATCTTGTCCATCCGTAAATGGAACCTAGTTCACTTAATTGTGAATTAGATCTTGTCCATCCGTAAATGGAACCTAGTTCACTCAATTGTGAATTAGATCTTGTCCATCCGTAAATGGAACCTAGTTCACTTAATTGTGAATTAGATCTTGTCCATCCGTAAATGGAACCTAGTTCACTTAATTGTGAATTAGATCTTGTCCATCCGTAAATGGAACCTAGTTCACTTAATTGTGAATTAGATCTTGTCCATCCGTAAATGGAACCTAGTTCACTCAATTGTGAATTAGATCTTGTCCATCCGTAAATGGAACCTAGTTCACTTAATTGTGAATTAGATCTTGTCCATCCGTAAATGGAACCTAGTTCACTCAATTGTGAATTAGATCTGCTATCTACAGCAGAAACAATTATTGATGAGGAATATGGTTGGTTAAGTGTAGCAGCGTTAATATTAGCACGATATCTAACCGCCTGCTCCACATTATCCAGGCTTTGCGCAAAGCCCACAATGCACAATACCCCTGAGAGAATCAGAGATAGGATCAATTTACGCATAGTCCTCCCTCTCCCACGTGTATTTGGGGGAAAATGACACTTGAAATAGAAATTCGTCATTTTGTAGAAAATGACACTTTTTAAGCACTTAGCAACATAATGAGACAGAAATTATGCCATTCTTCTAACTTAATTATTTTTATATCGAAGTTAATATTTTGAAATGTGTAATTAACATCACAAAGTAACATTTAGTAAAAAGTTTTCTTGCTTGAATTATAAAGTCAATTTTCAAAATTTATTTGTGTTTTATTAAAAAATTTAAAAATTTCTCAACAATCAAATATTTTTATATTCAGTATGTCGTATCCATCCATGTTTTATATTAGCAAAAAATAGGTAATTGAAAAATTTGATTCTGCGATATCTACTTTGTGATCAAAGAGAAATAGAAAAGTCATCATGGATGTAAAAATTACTTAAAAAATAAGTAAAAATTAAACAGATGTAAAATTATTTTACAACTTATTTTAGCAATGAATCCAGCTTAGGTCTTGAAATACCTAAAATTTTTGAAGTTTTGGACTTGTTACCTCTCATTTTGGTAAGTACTTTTTTAGCATAGAGTTTGCCCAAATCATGGATATCAGTTTCTTTATAATTCAAATCAAACTTTATAATATGGGGAAAAAACAATGAATTTTCTTGAAAAAGAGATAAATTGATTGGTACATTATTAAAGTCGAGAAAATCTTTTAACCTTAATTTTTTATCCTCGCATAAAAGAATAGCTCTTTCGATTGTATTTTTAAATTCCCTTATATTTCCCGGCCATGAATAATTTAAGGCAAATTCCTTGAAATCGTTATCTATTTCTTTTACTTCCTTGCCGAAAGTTCTGTTAAAATGATCTATAAAATGATAAGCAAGGGGAATAATATCATCAGTTCGTAATCTTAAAGGAGGTAATTCAATAGATACTACATTTAATCTGTGGTATAAATCGCGCCTGAACATTTTTGCTTCAATCATTAGTTCGAGTTCTCTATTCGTAGCTGAAATAATTCTTGAATTAATCGGTATATCGACCAAACCTCCTAATCTCCGGATAACTTTCCTGTCAATTACTCTCAACAGTTTAGTCTGTATATTTATACTTAAATCCCCAATTTCATCGAGGAATAAAGTTCCGTTATTTGCTGCTTCAAATAATCCAGCCTTTTGGTTTAAAGCATTAGTAAATGCGCCTTTTTCATAACCGAATAATTCTGATTCCATTAAGTTTTCTGGTATAGCTGTACATACAATATCTATGAAACGAGATTTCTTTTCATTCATAAAGTTGTGTATCGACCTCGCAAGAAGTCCTTTGCCTGTTCCGGTCTCTCCCAGAATCAAAATATTTAAGTGTTTATTTCCGGAAACTTTCTTAGAAAACTCGATTATCTTTTTTATTTCAGCCGATGAACCAATAATATCATTAAAACTGTTATCAAATTTTTCAGTATTTTCACTAAAATCTATTGATGTCAGGTAAGTTCTTTTTTTTATGATATCTTTAAGAAAAGTAATCAATTTTGTTAATTCTTGGGGTAAAACAAATATATTAACAAAACCAATCTTTACCAGATAACTGGCAATTAATGCGTTATTTTCCTTTAGTACAAATATTATCTGGTTCTTTATAGCCCTTCTATTTTCTGAAAGCTTTTTTAATATTTCTGATTCAATACTATTTAGCTTTATAATAATAATTTCATCATTATTGATAATAAATTTTTTTAACGATGACAGATTAAAATTTATTTCATTCACATCTGAATTTTTAAATTCTTTAACCAGTATATTATAATCCTCCGCCGATTCCGAAAAAAAATTAATATTTATTTTACCATCCATATCTATTTAACTTTTAATTCTAAATGTTCTAATCTATCGAGAGCTTCTTTTCTTCCAGTGCTGTTAATGTAACTTTTTCGTAATTGATTATCTTCAATTCTTTCTGCGATATAGGAAATCACAGACTTTGCATATAATATATATTCATTAACTTTTGTGTAACTGCCTCTTTGAAAATAGTATTCCGCCAATTCGAGAAGGACTTTCCAGGTAAGTTCTGTAATACTTAAATCTTTAATAAGCTCAAATGATCCTTTATAAAAATCTACTGAATTTGTTTCGGTTTCATTTTCTATTTTATCGGATATTTTACCTAATAAATACAATCTTTCAGCTTCAAATAACGGTCTTGGTTTACATATTTCAATAAATTTCTGGTTTTTAATTATGTTATATGCTTCATTAATGTTATCTAAGAAAAGCAAATTTTCTATTATAAGAAAATAAACCTTGGCAAAGTTATTTACATCTTCAAATTTAAGGAATGTATTTGCAATCTTTTCTAATTCCTCAATGTTAAGACTATTTTTTTTATTGTGCTGAAAATTTTGAAGATATGTTAAAAAATAAAGATAATTTGAATGCTTTTCTCCTAAAGCAATATCCTTTTGCAAATCTAAATACTCATCAATAATACTCTTTAACTTTTCTTCTGCACCAATAATAAAATACAGTTTCCCTAATAAAAATAGAACTTCGAATTCTTCTTCAACAACCTGGAAATTATACAAAATTGACTTTGCATTTTCTAATGAATTAATAGATTTTTGATAATCGCAAATAATTAAATAAGTTTCTCCCAAATTGTTTGCAACCATACCGACACCATGATTATCACCTAAGCTATAGTAGATATTATAAGCTCTATTATATTGTTCAATAGCTTTTTCAAAGAAAAAATTATTGTAATAATATATACCGAAATTAATTTTAGTATATGCCTCCTGTAAAATATTTCCGATTGACCTGTTTATCTCGATAGCTGAGTTCCAGTGTAATTCAGCTTCATTATGCTTGTTTTGGATGTTATAAATATTTCCAATATTTACTTCAACCTTTGCCATTTCCAATGGCATTTTTAATTCTTTAAATATCTTTAATCCTTTATTAAAAAATGTTAAGGCACCATTAAGATCATTTTTAAAATATATCTCTATTAAAGCCAATAGATTAAATACTTTCGCTTTAATTTCCTTTTTTATTTTTTTATTTTTAAATAGTTCATCGCAAATATTCTCAGCATCTTTATAATTATTCATATCAAAATCAGCATAAGCTATTTCCAGTCTAACTTCTTCCTTTACAATTGGATCCTTTATTTGCGGTAGCACTGTTAATAATAATTCTTTCCCTTCCTCAACCTCTCTTAATGAAATTAAACATATACCTTTTTGAATTACTAAATCTAATTCTTTTGCATTTTCCCTTAACAATTCGTTAGTTAATTCGATACAATTTTTGTATTCATTTAATTTTTTTAATGTCTTGCTTAATTCAAAATTAATTTCAAATAGTTTTTTTTCTCCTAATGGTAAATTTTGTAAGTGTTTTAATATCCCTTTTTTATAGGGTAATGCAGATACCTTTTCCGCCTCTTTCATCTCTTCCTTCAATATTTCGTAACAAGTATTATAATCTTTTCCTAACTCAAATTGGCGGGAAAGTTCGTTTCTATCAAAATTGGGGTAATTCCTTTTTAATATTTTACCGGCATTTAAATGATATTCTTTCTTTTTGTCTATTTTTAAATAAACATGTCTTTTTAGTCCTTCCGAAGTAAATTGAAGTTTTGTCTCAATATTTGAACTATGTAATATATTATTGTCTCTTAATTCTTTAACAATTGAAGAAATCTTATTTTCATCAGATTGCGTTAAATCCGATAAAATTTTTTCATTCAGACTTAACTCAAATAATGAAAGGATTTTTACTGCTTCAATTCCATTTTTTGAAAGAGCACTTAACCTTACTTCGTAGATCTGATCATGAGAGCTTCTAAGCAGCTTTGCAGTTTCTTCTGTAACATCAATTGTAATTTGTTCGGGATTATATTTAAAGATATTTAACTGCAGGCAATCTTTTATAAATCCTTCTATACTTCCGGGAAGTAAATCTGCATACAGCAGGATTATTTTTTTAAGTTCTTTAACAGGAAAGAATTTATTGTAGCTTTTATTAAGTAATTCTGAAACCTGTACATCAGTAAATGGTGTTAAATTTATTTCCTTCACATTATGGAACGAATCGGAGACACAATCAAAATCAGAGTCTTCCATAACAATGATTTTAATTTTATTTACCTGTAAAATCGGCAGGATATCTTTTAACATTTCTACGGTAAAGTTATCATAGTTGTTAAAATCATCTAGAATTAGTATGAAATTTGATACCTGGGTTATATTGGCAAAAATTCCTTTTAGTTCATCAATTAATTCAATAGAGGAATTCTGAAAAATATTATCTATGTTTTTTTGAACTTCATCAGAAATGTTCGGAAAAACAAAATCATTGAATATTATTTTGTTCAGAAAATATTTTAAAAATTGATAACCGCTTTTAGACTTATCATATTTTATTAAAACTGCATTTTTGTAAATAAAATTAACCTCTTCGGAAAGAGCTGTCTTTCCACCCCCTTCAAATCCCTTAATTGAAAATATTTCACTGCTGGTTTTATCATTTATGTATGTGTCTAAAATATTTAACACATCTTTCCTGTTGACAAAAATTTTGGCAGGACTCCAATCTTTAACCAGCTTATTACTGATTGGAAAATCTAAATCAGATATTACTTCTAAAGAATTTGTATATCTTTTACCTGGTTCTTTCTCAAGAAGTTTTTTTATAACATATATTAATTCTTTTGAATAATTAGATTTTTTGAAAATAAAATCTTTTTCAAGATGAGCCTTATATATTTTTAATTCATCATTTGTTTCGAAAGGAAATTTCTTATATACAATTCTATAAAGAATAATACCCAATGAATATAGGTCTACTCTGTTATCGTATTTCTCCTTTTTTAATAATTCGGGAGCAATATATTTGGCTGTACCCCTTACAAATTCATTTGAATTTAATTTGTCATGTTCAGAATTAAATTTTTCAGCAAACCCCAAGTCAATTAATTTAACAAGAGGTTCTCCTTCAGCTTTTTTCACCAGGATATTTTCCGGTTTTAAATCATAATAGATATAATCAGATTGATGCAAATAAAAAAGAACAGAACAAATTTGGATTATTATCTTTCTAAGTGCCTCTTCATTTTTAATATCATCATAATCTAACAGAGGCTTGCCGTTAAAATATTCTAAGGTAAAAAAATGGCTCCCGGCTTTTATATCTTTTTCAGGTAGCTCACCCTTTACAATAGTTCCGAAATTTATTGATTGTACTATATTTGGATGTTTTAACCTTCGAAGTGTAATAAATTCATTTTGAAAATTATCTATCTCGGCAATATCTGCTTTCTCGGATAGAATCTTGATAGCAATATCTTCGGAAGGATTTTCGATATCATTACATAAAAAGACTTTGCTTCTTCCTTCACCTAATTTATTTTTAATTACATATCTTTCATTTATCATGATTGTACAGCGGGATTATAGTGAATATTAATTTCTTTGCCGATTCTATTTGCAGTAAAAAGAGTAAGAAAAAGAGCTAACCCGGGGAAAAAAATCATCCACCAGGCTTTATCTATATATGCTTGGCCGGACTCAATCATTGCTCCCCAGGAAGGGAAATTATTACCAACACCTAAACCTAAATAACTTAGTGCTGATTCTGCTAGAATAACATTCCCATATAATAGAACTAAATTTACAATTATGGGTGCAAGAATAACCGGCAAAATTTCTTTCGTCATTAAATTGAAACGGGAAAGACCAATCATCTGTGCAGAAATAAAGAAATCCTTTTTCTTTAGTGCAATAATTTCACCTCTGACTATTTTGAATAAGCTCATCCAACCGGAAAAGCCTAGGACTATCATAACTGAAAAAAAAGAATTTCCAAATAAAGCCAGTATAAGAATAATTAAAAAAATTATTGGGAATGCAAGAAAGACTTCAGTAAATCTATTCAATATTGTATCAATAAATCCTCCCGGGTAACCGGCAAAAAATCCGAGTGACATGCCAACAATTAATGCTATAACAACAGCTCCAAATCCGATTAATAATGAAATACGTGTTCCATAAACTAATCGTGAAAAAATATCTCTTCCAAATTCATCTGTTCCCAGCAGAAAATATTTTTTCTTGACGAGAGGCATATTATTAGTTAACTGTAATTTAGATTTTGAAATTTTTTTTACTCTCCCTTTTTGATAAAAAATAACCGGATTATCTGATTTTATGCTATCGGCAAAAATCAAATTTTGATTAAAAGAACTTTTTACTGTCTCATCTTTTAGATGCAAGAAAGATGTTATTTTATTTTTGCTTATTGAGCTGTCTTTTCTCAAAGTTAGAATATCTACAGAACTTAAAGGAGGTAATAATTTTGTTACACCAAGATCTTTTTGGAAATTCGGATTATAATTTGTTATTAAAGGTGCAAAAATAAAAAATGAGAGTAAAATTATTAGGGTGAATGAAGTAAAATTTACTGCTCTGGTTAGACCTGTCGATAATAAATTATTTTTTGTTCTCTCAAATATTATTAATAAAGGAATAACTATTATTAAAAAAGCAGAGGAAATCAAATCTGCAGAGTTAAAATCTAAAATATTAACGGCGGTTGAGATATCGTAGAAACAAATACCAATATATTTAAAGAATAAAATATAAGATCTTATAATTATACCGAATCTGAGAACAATCAGAATGAATAACAGTAAAATAATGATGTGCCAATTTTTAATTTTATTCAATTAAGACTCCCCTTGATTAATCTTTTATCCAGACTAGATCTGATTATGTCTGCTGCAAGGTTACTTAAAATAATCAAAAAACCTGCTACAAGTGAACATCCTGTTACTAAAGGATAATCTCTGTTTAAGATAGCATTAATTGTTAATCGCCCCATTCCCGGTAATGCGAAGATTACTTCAGTAATTAATGCGCCGCTGAATAATATCCCCAATTCAATTCCAGCAACAGATATTAATGGATTAATTGCGTTTGGGATAACATGTTTTCTGGCAATTTCATTTTCAGTAAATCCGAAAGATCGCAGGTTCATAACAAATTGTTTATTATAAACATCTTCAAGATTGTCACGCAGGTATTTATAAAATACCGCGATTCCCGGCAACGATAAGGTAATGATCGGTAAAACAAGATGATTTAAATAATCAACCAAACTTTGGAATATTGAAAATGAACTAGAATCCAGGGATCTTAAACCGGAAGAAGGGAACAGGTGCAGCTTTTCAGAAAAGAAGAAAATTAGAATTACTCCAATAACAAATGACGGTGTTGCATAAACAGCAAGGCTTGTTTTGGATACGGTTTTGTCCAGTCTGCCATTCCTTTTCTTTATCGTAATTAAAGCTAAGAAGAAACCTATCGATATTTGAATGATAAAGCTTGCGGAAGCAAAAACCAAAGTAAAAGGAAGGTATTCTTCAATAACGGATACAACAGGCTGCCGGTAATTATAGGAAACACCTAAATCTCCCTTTGCAAGATTTACAATGAATGATTTATACTGAACTAAAAGAGAACTATTTAGATCGAAAGATTCCCTAACTTTTTCGGCTAATGCAGGATTTAGTTGAGGTGATATAAACTTTTGAGCAGGATCTCCGGGAGATATTCTTAGAAGAAAGAATATTAAAGTAATTAGCAGGAAAAGAACTACTAGTGAAGTAGAAATCCTTTTAATCAGGACCTTTGTAAGCTCTTTTTTCATTCAACCTATTTGTTAATAGACCAGTTCCAGCACTTCTGAATAACACCTAGAGGATTAATTTCAATATTTTTAACTCTTTTGTTACAGCCGACTATATCATCCATCCAGTAAAGGAAAGTAACCGGTTCATCTTCATGTATTATCCTCTGGAATTTAAAGTAGAGCTCATTCAATTGTTTATCGGAAATTTTTCTACCCATCTCTTCAAGAAGCATATCGATATTTTTGTTTTGATAAGAAACTAAATTCATAGGTGTAGATTCTAAATCCGAGTACCAGAAGGGTTTTAATTCGATAGGAATAGGTACATACCAACTGGCCATATATGAATTAACTTTCTTATTTATAATATCTCCCTGGAAAACTTTCATCTCCATTTGCTCTACGTTCATCTCAATACCAATTTCTTTTAAATTATTTTTAACTACCGTAGATGCAAATTCCCTCCTTGGGTTACCGCTTGGAATATCCAATGTAAATGAAAATTTTACTCCGTTTTTATCTAATATCCCGTCATGATTTGAATCCTTCCATCCTGCTTCAGCTAATAATTCTTTTGCTTTGTGTACATCATAAGCATATGCTTTTATACTGGAATCTATAGAGCTCTTAAAGATTGGAGTAACAGGGGTAACTGCTAATTCGCCATAGTGATTCAAATAATCTTCTATAATCTCTTTTCTATTGATTGCATAAGTTAATGCTTTCCTTACTTTTACATTTCCGAAAAATTTATTCGGAATTACCTTGTTGTTTTTATTGTAGACTTCCGGATCAATATTATTCCATCCAATATAATCATATTCTCTGCCTTTTATCGGAACAATATTGATGTTTTTAGCTTGTTTTAATTCTTCAATATCATCAGGTCTGATAAGATCCATTAAATCAATTTCGCCATTTTTTAATTGAGTAAGTCTGGAATTATAATCTGGTATAATTTTAAAAACTAATTCAGAAATATTATCGGGATTATAAAGGAAAGAATTTTTATTTGTCTTAAGAATTAAAGATTGGTCTTTTTCCCAGCTTGACAATAGAAACGGTCCATTGCAAACAGGTACAGTACTTTGTTTTGCAGTTGCAAAATCTTTCCTCGGCATTTTATCATAAATATGTTCAGGTATAATTGGAATTGCTATAGCAAATAAATTCGGTTTTGATTTTGGAAGAAAATTAACTTTTAAACTGTATGGTGAAATGATTTCAAAAGTCTTTTTTAGATTTATGTGTTTATCTTTATCAACGTAGAAATTTCCGAATTCACCGTAGAGGCGGCTTTGAACTTCGGGATCTGAATATACATCAAAAGAAAATACAACATCTTCTGCTGTACAATTCTTACCATCCGACCATTTTACATCATCCCTTAAGTTGAATGTTATTGAAGAAGAATCCTTATTCCATTCCCAATTTTTTGCAAACATCGGTTGAATTTCAAGATTGCTTTTTACTTCATTCCATTCCGGTTGAATCAGGCTGATAAAAAGGAGTTCTGTTATGCTCCCTTCATCAAGGTTAAAAGCAAACAAAGGGCTCAGTGTTGAAACATCTGATGTTAATCCTACAACAACTCTGTTAGATTCAACAGGAGTTTCCCGATTACAGGATTGAAAAGATATTAATGCAATAAACAGGAAAATATAAAATGATTTTGTAGATATTTTTAAGTTCAAATATTCCTCAATATTTTTGTTCTTAATTTATTATTTTGTTAAATAAATACAAAAAAAAATTCTTATTTGTACTATTAAAAACTAATGACTCGTATGAAAGATAATTGATGCTTGATATTTCTATTAGAAATCTTTTATTAAAACAACGAAATAGTTTTAAGACCATTTTAAAAGATGTTTCTTTTATACTTCCAGCAAATAGTATTTATACAATTATAGGTAAAAACGGGAGCGGGAAATCGACTTTAATAAAATCGTTAACAGGACTTTTGGATAAACGATTTTATTCTTTAGAAGGCAAAATACTTTTTGATTCAAAAAATATCCTCTCATTAGATCAAAATGAATTACTGGAAGTTAGAAGAAAAAAAATAAAATATGTCTTCCAGGATGCCGTAAACAGTTTTGATCATTTAAAAAAAATAGGTTATTACTTTAATAATCTGGTGAATAATAATGAAGAGACTGAGGAACTTCTTAAGTTCTTTCTTCTTCCCGAATCAGATAAGTTGTTTAAATTATATCCCTACGAAGTAAGCGGCGGAATGGCTCAGAGAATTAATCTTGTCCTTTGTTTACTTACACATCCGGAAATAATTCTGCTCGATGAGCCGACTTCGGGAATTGATTCACCGATAGCAAGTTTAGTCTTGTTAAAATTAAAGGAATTTGCTTTAACAAATAATAATTCTATTCTTTTGGTAACACAAGATCTTTTGTTTGCGAAAAGAATCAGCGATAGGATTGCCTTTCTAAAAGACGGCAGAATGACAAATTTTCTTCCTGTTTCAGAATTTTTTAATAATGCGTCAAATGAAAGTCTGGATTCATTCTTAAATTCTTTTACTGAAATTTCCAAATGAAAGAAATATTAAAAATAGAGAACTTAAATTATTCGATTTATTCAGGCAAGAAATCCAAGCAAATTCTAAAAGGAATAAATTTCAGCATAAATCAAAATGATATCCTTGGTATATCGGGTGAATCTGGTAGCGGCAAAACTACACTTGCTAAAGTGATCACCGGTATTTTGTCGCCTTCGGATGGAAAAGTCAGCTTTATGGGAACTCAAGGATCAAATGGAAAAAGCAAAGTTAATCCTGTACAAATTTTATTTCAAAATAACGGAGAAATTTTAAATCCTTTAAGAAAAATTAATGATGTTATAAAGGAAGCAATTTCTATAGCAGATCAAGAAAATGATCCTGAAATAAAAATGGAAGAAATTTTTAAAGTAATTGATTTCCCTGAACATTTATGGAACAGGAAGGGAGATGAGTTAAGTGGGGGAGAACAGCAGCGTGCAGCTTTAGCCAGGATTTTAGCTGTTAATCCTCAACTTTTAATTTTAGATGAACCTTTTTCAGCTCAGGATCCGGAATCACAGCTAAATCTTCTCAACCTTTTCTTATCGCTAAACAAGAAGTTTAATATTACAATAATTTGTATTGCTCATAATTTGAAAATACTCGGAAAATTATGTAACAAGATGATCATATTATATGAGGGCGAAATTATGGAACAGGGGAATACTTCAGAAATTATTAATACTCCAAAACATCCTTATACTAAGTTTCTCCTAAAAGCTGAAAATTATGATTTGTCTTATGAAGAATTAAAATATAACAAAAAATCATTTTAATAATGTCTAAAACAAATGCAGTAAGAATACTGGAGGCAAACAAAATTCCTCATGATACAGTCTCTTACGAGGTAGATGAAAATGATTTAAGCGGAACAAGTGTTGCTAATAAAATAGAGACAGATGCCGAAAAGGTTTTTAAGACACTTGTAGCAAATGGAGATAAGAACGGAATAAACATTTTTTGTATTCCTGTAGCAGCCGAATTGAATTTGAAGAAGGCTGCTTCCGCAAGCGCTAATAAAAAAATTGAAATGATTAAGGTTAAAGATTTACTTTCAGTAACCGGATATATCCGTGGCGGATGCTCACCGATAGGAATGAAGAAAAATTTCCCGACTTATATTGAAGAAACAATTCAGTTATTTGATAAAGTTTTTGTAAGTGCCGGAATCAGAGGAATGCAGATTTCTATTTCTCCAAATGATTTACAAAAAATTACTAACGCTAACCTTGCAGATTTGATCTAAGTCCTTTCATTTGTCTATATCACAAACAGAGCCAGCAATAATCCCTATTTTATATCGAATAACTAACAAATAGGGAGAAAAAAAATGTCTGAATTTCACGAACCACCTGAAGAACTTAGTCCGCAAACCAGAAACTTCAGGCGGGCTCTAAATTCTTTAATGGAAGAAATAGAAGCAATAGACTGGTATCAGCAAAGGATTGATTCATGCACCGATGATCAATTAAAAAAAATAATAGAACATAATAAACTTGAGGAAATGGAGCATGCATCAATGATGCTGGAATGGCTTCGTAGAAATATGGATGGTTGGGATGAAAAATTAAAAATGTATTTGTATAAAGAAGGAGATCTAACCAAAATAGAAAATAATATTGATAGCGGGGGCGAAGAGCAGAAAGATTTAGGAATTGGGGCAATAAAAAGGAGGGAATTATAATGAATATACTAAGAAAATCTCACGCACCGATTACAGAAGAAGCCTGGGATATTATAAATGATCAAGCTAAAAAAGTTTTTAATTCTATCTTATCTGCAAGAAGATTTGTAGATGTAGATGGTCCGAAAGGATTAAATTTTGAGGCAGTTGCATTGGGTCGCCTGGATGTATCTGAAAATCAGAAAGGAAAAATTAAATACGGAATTAATAAAGTGCTTCCACTAATCGAAACGCGTTCCCCTTTCAGCCTTGAGTTGTGGGAGCTTGATAATGCAGCAAGAGGAGCTAAAGATTTAAACCTGGATGCAATGGAAGAAGCTGCATTCAACATCGGCGAATTTGAAGAGAAACTGATTTATAATGGTTTCCAGAAAGCTAATGTAACCGGGCTTAAAGAAGTTAATAAAAACAAATCTGACGAATATCCTGAAAAAGTTGAAAACTTGCCGAAAATAATTTCCGGATTAATTAGTGAGTTTGTTAAATCTTCTGTTGAAGGCCCATATTCATTAATTTTAAATACCGGCAGATGGGAAAAACTCTCGAGCTTTGTAAATGGTTATCCTTTAAAAAAGATTATTAAAGATTTAATAGGTGGAAATATTATCCTTGCTCCTGCAATAAATGATGCGTTTTTAGTTTCGACAAGAGGAGGAGATTTTAGACTAACTGTCGGACAGGATTTATCCATCGGGTATCAATCACATGATCATAAAAGTGTTAATTTATATTTTATGGAATCATTTACTTTTCAAATAATAGAACCTGCTGCAGTAATAAAGTTTTCCTGAATATATTTGCACTAAATCATTATAATTACCTTATTGAACCTTTGAAATTATTATTGCATCTTACTTCATATAAATTTAATAAAAATATTAAAGGAAAATAAAATGAGTTATTATTTCAATAAAACTCTTAAAGGTGATTTTAATAGTGTGATTGACAAAGTAACCTCTGCACTAAAATCGGAAGGTTTCGGGGTATTAACTGAAATTGATGTTAAGGAAACATTAAAGAAAAAACTTGATGTCGATTTCAAGAAATATAAAATCCTTGGTGCCTGCAATCCTCCCTTTGCATATAAAGCTCTGCAGGCCGAAGATAAAATAGGAGCAATGCTTCCATGCAATGTTACAGTAATTGAACAGGGAAACGGAGAAGTTGAAGTAGCAGCTGTTGATCCGGTTGCATCGATGCAGGCAATTCAAAACCAATCGCTTGCTTCTGTAGCGGAGGAGGTAAGAAACAAACTTAAAAAAGTAGTTGACTCTCTTTAAGGCTTCATTGCTTATAATATAATTAAGACGGATAGTTTACTATCCGTTTTTTTTTATTTTGGTATTAATAAGTTATTATTGATAACTTATTATCATTAAAATTATCATATTTAATGAATAAGTTAGATATTACCGGCTGGTTTGAAAAAACTTTAGGTTTTAATCCTGAACTACAAGGTAAAATATTAACCTCTGTAGTTATAATTTTTGTCTTGTGGTTAATCCGTCAAATTATCCTTAGAATATATTTCCGCAGGAATGTTGATATAAGAACTCAGTACCGATGGCGAAAAACTACGGTTTATATTGCTTTTACAATCGGTTTTTTATTAATCGGCAGAATCTGGTTCGAAGGATTCAATTCGCTAGCTACTTTTCTAGGACTTTTATCTGCCGGCTTGGCAATTGCATTAAAAGATCCTTTAGTCAATCTTGCTGGTTGGATGTTTATAATATGGAGAAAACCTTTTATTGTTGGAGATAGGGTTCAGGTTGGTAATAATTCTGGAGACGTAATTGATATAAGGATATTCCAGTTTACCTTGATGGAAATAGGGAACTGGGTTGATGCCGAACAATCAACCGGGAGAATTCTTCATATACCTAATGGAAAAGTCTTTAATGAAATACAGGCTAACTATACAGTGGGTTTTAATTATATCTGGAACGAAATACCTGTTCTTTTAACTTTTGAAAGTAACTGGAAAAAAGCTAAAGATATACTATTAACTATAGTAAATAAGTATGCAGAGCATTTAAGTAAAACTGCCGAAAAGAAAATTAAAGAAGCATCCCAGAAATTTATGATCTTCTATACTAAGTTGACTCCAATCGTCTATACAAGTGTTCGGGATAGCGGAGTATTGTTAACTATCCGGTATCTTTGTGATCCGAGAAAAAGAAGAGTCAGTGAAGAAGAAATATGGGAAGACATATTAGTGCATTTCTCCAAATGTGATGATATTGATTTTGCATATCCAACTCAAAGATTTTATAATAATCTTAGTGAAGGGAAAAAGGGAACAAAACCGGATGATCACGGGAAATAACCGGGAATCAATTGTTTTAATAAAATTTCTATAAAATTATAAGTCGACCTTCCAAAGCCAGGCATTGAAAGCCATTTCTTTAAATTAATCAATTAAGATTATATCAATTGCTAATTTATTTAGGATATTTTTTTTGATTATCTTAAAGCTTTAAAAAATTTAATCAAAATTTAAATGAATAGGCATCTGTTAAAATACTGGAAACCGTTAGTAGCAGTCTGTTTCTGGGGTGCATCTTTTATTGCTACCAAAATTGCTCTCAATCAGCTGAATCCTATTTCTTTAATTTTTATAAGACTCATTTTTGCATCTGTTCTTTTATCAATAATTGCTCTTTATACAAAAAGAAGCTTTTCAATTAATCTGAAAAACCATGGATTTATTTTCATCCTTGCTTTAATTGCAGTTTTTCATTTGTGGATTCAGGTTACCGGGTTAAAGTATACTACTGCTTCAAATACCGGATGGATTATAGGAGTATCACCGGTTTTTATGGCTATATTGGGATTTTTTGTTTTTAGAGAACAATTCACTCTATTTAAAATCTCCGGCATTATAATAGCTTTTTTCGGATTAGTATTGCTGATAAGTAAAGGTGATTTTTTATCAATTGATTTTATCTCTAACAAGGGTGACTTTCTGATATTAGCCAGTGCTTTTACCTGGAGTGTATATTCAATGGTAAATAAAAAAATTACCATATCATATCCTCCTTTAATGACAATTCTTTTCCAGTTTATTATAATGGTAATGATTTTGATCCCTTTTAATATTAATGAATCGATGTTTAGAATTATTGCCCACCTTTCACTGGAAATATGGATTGCATTATTATTTTTAGGATTGTTTTGCTCGGGAATTGCATATGTTTTATGGGCTCAATCTTTAAAAGAAATGGAATCAGCCAAAGTTGGGGCATTTTTATATTTTGAACCCTTTGTAACTGTTATCGCTGCCTGGTCAATACTAAATGAAGATATAACATTTCTAACAATTATAAGCGGTATAACTATTACTTGCGGTGTGATTTTAGTGAACATAAATCCTAAGCTTTTGTTAAGAAAGTTTTCTAATTTCACTAAAAAAGTTATATAATGGAAATTAAGATAAAAGGTATGTTCAAGTCCAAGATAGAAAGTTCAAATGGCAAAGGACTTAGTCTTGAACTTGAACAAGGTAAAATTATGCTGCGGATATTAACAGCTCTTCCTGGATTGTTTTTTTAAGGTTTTCTTTTGGAACAGCGCCGACTGCCATTTTAGGTTGTCCTTCTACAGGAATAAATAATAAAGAAGGAATACTTCTGATTCCAAATGCACCGGCAAGTTCCTGCTCTTCATCAGTATTTATCTTGTAAAAATTAACCTGTCCTTTATATTCTTCAGAAAGTTCTTCAATTACCGGTCCGACCATTCTACAGGGACCGCACCATGGAGCCCAAAAATCAATTACTGCAGGAATATTTCCCTGGTATTTCCATTCCTTATTCTTCTCATAATCAAAAATTTTCTCTAAAAATGTTGCTTTATTTAAATGTTCAGCCATTTTGTCTCCTTTTGTCCTTTGTTCTATAATTTATGAAACTTTATTTATTTTTAAAACTTACTGCAATTTGATGAAATGAAAAACAAAAGGATTCAGAATAATAAAAATATATAGCATATACAAATAAACCTGTTTATATTTAATATTATAAACTAAAACTTAGTGAAATGATATATATTATAATGCTTATATTTCTATTGCCAGCATCTGTTTTTTCCCAGGAAAATAATGCAGATTCACTTAGTTTTAAGCAAACCTTTAATACTCAACTAAATTTGCTAAATGATTTTGACCTTTATTTTTCATTAAGTAATATCCAAAATAACATTAATTATATTCCAGTAAATAATAATTCCAAAACAATGAGATTATGGACTTCATTTGCTGTTTCTCAATCTTATATGAGAGAAGCAATGCCCGGTGTAACAAAATCATTTATGTTAACTCCTTTAAATATCAAATACCGGGAAGATTCAAAGTTTAATTCGGTCAGGTATATCCTGGGAATGGCTCAAACGGCTGCCGTTGGTTACATGGCATATATTCATTTAAAAAAATACGGTTTTTTAAAGTAATAGCTTAAGAAAAATTTAAATCATTCTCACGTTTTACAAAATATTGAATATTTGATATCTTTTTATTTTCCGAAGTTATCTTTATATTTGCATCCCTAAGAAAGGAGCAATTATGGCTAAACAACAATCATTTGCTGATAAATCAAAAGCAAAGAAAAAAGCTGAAGGCGTAAATGTTAAATTGATTAAAACTATCAAAACATCAAAAGGCAGTTATAAATTTAACGAACGCTTTGTACGTCTGGATGATATTAGTAAAGTAACTACAATTAAATAATTAAAGCGGTTTAATTCCGCTTTTTTTATTTCTCTTTCATTTTTATCTCTTCCTTTTTTCTCTTGATTAATTAAAATATTTTATTAAATTGCAAAATATCCTGATGCTTGGGACATTCCAGGACACTATTTTCTTAAGCTTTTCTGAAAAGCACTCGAAAAAAAGATTATAAGCTAATTTTTACCGATATCTATTCACTATTAAAGGAGGATGTTAAAGATGATTAACCCCAAAAAAATGAAATTTTATGGATTAAAGGACATTGACCGCATCCCCCAGCTTCAAATGCTTTCAAAAGAAGAAAGATTTGCAATTAAAGTTGTTTCCAATGTTCTGCCTTTTCGTTCCAATAATTATGTTGTTGAAGAATTAATTGATTGGAATAATATACCCGATGATCCGATGTTCCAACTTACCTTTATTCAAAGAGATATGCTGTCAAAGGAACAGTTTGATTGGATGGCAGATGTATTAAGGAAAAATTCATCAACATATGAAATTAAAGAAACTGCTGAAGAAATAAGGCTTGAGTTAAATCCTCATCCGGCAGGTCAAATGACTTTAAATGTTCCATCAATGTATGATGAACCTGTTCCCGGTGTTCAGCATAAATACAGGGAGACTTGTCTTATCTTTCCATCCAGCGGACAAACTTGTCATGCTTATTGTACATTCTGTTTCAGATGGGCTCAATTTGTCGGAATGAATGAATTACGGTTTGCTACTGATGAATCAAAAAGATTTCAGGAATACATAAAAAATCATAAAGAATTAACCGATATTCTTATTACAGGCGGTGATCCTATGATAATGAATTTGAATAATTTAAAAGAATATATTGAGCCATTGCTTCAACCTGAATTTGATCATATCCGCACAATAAGGATCGGAACTAAATCGGTTGCATATTGGCCGTACAGGTTTGTTACTGATAAAGATTCGGATGGAATATTGAGATTATTCGAAAAAGTTGTTAGTTCCGGGAAACACCTGGCAATTATGGGGCATTATAATCATTGGATCGAATTATCAACTGATGTAGCAAAAGAAGCTATTAGAAGAATCCGGAATACCGGTGCACAAATCAGAACGCAATCTCCTCTTATTAAACATGTTAATGATGATCCGGATGTTTGGGCCAGAATGTGGAGAGACCAGGTGAAGCTGGGGTGTATACCGTATTACTTTTTTGTAGAAAGAAATACCGGTGCAAAAGAACACTTTGAAATCCCGTTGGTAAAAGCTTTTCAAATATTTAACGAAGCATTTAAACAAGTTTCCGGTATGGCAAGAACTGTTAGAGGTCCTTCAATGTCAGCTTTACCAGGGAAAGTTGCAATTGAAGGAATTTCAGAAATTAATGGCCAAAAAGTTTTTGTTCTGAATATGCTTCAGGGAAGAAATCCGGATTGGTGCAAAAAGCCTTTCTTCGCTAAATATAACCCTAAAGCTACATGGCTTAGCGATTTGCAGCCTGCCTTTGGCGAAGAAAAATTTTTCTATCAGGATGAGTTAAATGAACTTATTAGGTGCGGTTGCGGACAAATGTATTTTCAAAAAGAAGAAGACAAACAAGGCTCAATGGTTGATTTCGATTTAATGGTTTAGCCTCTTTTGTAGCACAGATTAGTAACCTGTGCTACATTACACGAACAATTCCAGGCTTAAACTTCCTTCCAGTTCAAGCAGTTTTTCTTTTAAACCTAGTCCTAAAGAATACCCTCCCAGTTTACCATTAGTATTAATTACCCTGTGACATGGAATTACTATTGGCACTGGATTTTGACTGTTTGCTCTTCCAACTGCGCGTACGTATGTTGTCCCCCCGACTTTTTCAGCTATTTTTTTATAGCTTACAGTTTTACCATATGGTATTTTTTGAAGTTCTTTCCAGACATTCTTTTGAAAGTCGCTTCCTACTATATCAAGCGGCACTTTAAACTCTTTTCTATCACCATTAAAATATTGCCCTAACTGCTGAAAAATGTTGTATAGATAAGGATCATCGGGATGAAGTTTAATAGCATCAAAAGATTTTAGCGGTGCATCTCTTTTATTAATAAATATTGATCTGATTCCCTGGTGTGAAGTAAATATTTTGAAATGTAATCCCTCCATTTCGGAACACGCATAATATAGCCGTTCTTTATTTTTCATCTTTTTACTTCAAGTTTCAATAATTAATTTATAAAAAGAATTGTTAAATAGGAACAGTATTTTATATTTGCTTTTAGTAATTTCAATTAAAATAAAAAGCCGGAAAAATTCCGGCATTTTCAAAATATATTTTAAAACTACAATCTAAGCGGCTTCAACCTCAAGTTGCGGATTAATATCTCTTCTTAGTAATCCTTCGATTGCAGCTAATGTCCCAGACATTGAGGTTGGACAACTTCCGCAGGCGCCTTGGTATCGGATTCTAACTGTATAACCATCAATTCCTAAAACCTGTAAACCTCCTCCATCACTTGCTAAATACGGCCTAACTCTTTGATCTAAAATTTCATTTATCTTTTTGAGCAATTCATTTTCATCTTCATATAATGGTTCGACTTCTTTTTCTGCAGGTATTAAACTTCTATCAAATGATTTTAAGAAATTTATAAACGGTTTCTGGATTTGACCCCAATTAGTCTCTTCAGATTTCTCGATGGTTACAAACTTTCCCATATAAAAAACCGAAACTACCCCATTAATTTCAAATATACCTTTTGCAAAAAGATCTTTCTCTGCTTCTTCTTTGTTTGAGTATTGTCTTGTTTCAATGTTCAGAAGCTTTTCATTTAAAATGAACTTTAAGGCGTGTGGATTTGGGGTTAAATCTACATCTTCAACCATTAACATTTTGCTCTCCATTTCTTTATTTTAATACTAAAAAATAAAGCTTAATTTTAAATGCTTCAAGTCAAATAGTTTTTAAATGAAATTGAGCCAGTCATCATTGAAGTGATTTTTAAAGAGGCAAATGATCACAGAAATGAATTATTAGGGAATTTAATGAAAAAAGAAAAAATTCTAATTATTTTTACCGGCGGTACTTTTTCAATGAAAATTGATAAAAAAACAGGTGGAGCTGTTCCAAGATATTCGGGTGAAGAACTCATGGAAAAAATCCCTGAAGCAAAAAAATTAGCAAATATTTCATGTTATGATTTTGGTAAATATCCTGGTCCTCATATGACTCCTGAATTAATGTTTTCATTATCTAAAAAAATTCGGCAACTAATTTCAAAGAATAATTATTCGGGTGTAATTGTGACTCATGGAACTGATACACTTGAAGAGACTGCTTACCTATTAGATTTAACCATTCAAACCGAAATACCAGTTATACTTATAGGTTCTATGAAAAATAGTTCTGATCCTGATTGGGATGGTCCGAGAAATTTAATGGATGCTATTCATATTTGTAAAAGTGAAAATTGCAGAAACATTGGAGTTCTTGTCTGTCTGGATGGTGAAATAAATGCTGCAAGCGAAGTTACAAAAACTTACACTGAGGAAATCGATAGTTTTCACAGTTTGGATTTTGGTGCTCTGGGATTTGTACAAAACGGAAAAGTAATTCTAAATCGGTTACCAAGAAAACTTGAGACATTAAAGACGGATAAAATTGTGTCTAATGTTGATATGCTGACAGTATATGCAGGAATGGATGAAAAATTCTTTAAATATTCTGCAAATAGCGGAACTGAAGGAATTGTAGTTGAAGCTCTCGGAGTTGGAAATGTTCCTCCAAATGCCTTTAAAGGGATTAAGTATGCAGTTGAAAAGGGAATCCCGGTTGTCCTTGTTTCCAGGTGCCCTGCAGGTGAAACATTGGATATTTATAGTTATCCCGGTGCGGGTAAACATCTTCATAAAATGGGAGTCATTTTTGCCGAATATTTGAATGGTCAGAAAGCTCGTGTTAAATTGATGCTTGCATTGGGATTTACCCATAACTACAGAAAATTACAGAAAATATTTGAGAATTGAATTCCAGGTGTAATTTTTTCCGCTCAAAAATTTGTAAACTCAAAATTTGACTGTATTTTAGATCATATTATATTATTCTCTATTTAGATATAATAAGGTAAATGCAAGTTCTATGACTGATGTTCTTAAAAAAATAAAAATAGTAGTTTTTGATTTAGACGGTACTTTATTAGCAGATAACGGAACCATTGGAGAAGATACCAGGACACTCATTAGAAAATTAAAAGAATACGATGTCCGTTTTACGTTTGCTACAGGAAGACTGCATTCTGCAATAACTTACATGGCTGAAGATCTTGATCTTAAAGTTCCTTTGGTTTCACTTGATGGTTCTTTGATAAAAAGTTATCCTGAAGGGAATACTTTATTTGAATCATTTGTGCAAAAAAAACATGTAAAGAAAGCTTTGGATTTTGTTAAAAAGTATACATTGAATATCGCATTATGTCATGCAGATGCAATTTATTATACTGAAGAAAACTATATTATTACTCAGCTGATGGAAAAATTTGGAGCTAGATATGAGCAGGTAGATTCCTATGATGACTATTTTGACAAGACTTTAGAAATATCAATTGCCGGTGATAATAAAAATTTTATGAAATACATTTGGGAAAGAATGTCTTTTCCATATTCGTTTGGTCTTAAATCCTCATATTTTAAATCACATCGTCATGATAACATTTATTATATTGAAATCAGAAAGAAAAATGCATCAAAAGGCGGCGGGGTATTAAGACTACTGAAATACTTAAAATTAAAACCAAATGAAGCAGCAGTTGTAGGTGATTGGTATAATGATATTAGTTTATTCAAAACCAAAGCATATAAGGTTGCTTTAGCAAATGCAGTCCCGGAGATAAAAAGAATGGCAGATTTAATTACCGAGAGGAACAATAATGAAGACGGTACCGCCGAGTTTCTTGAAAAGCTTTTAAAAGCAAAAAGAGGTTAACTGATGCCTGAGCCGGAAGGAAATAAATTACTTAACAGCAATAAAATAAAGGTTATTATTGCTTTAGTAACAATTATTTTAATTGTTCTAATGTTTCCTAAAGGTGAATCTATTGAATCGGAAGTTTCCATTGGTTCAATTTGGATGAATGATGATTTAATTGCTCCTTTTAGCTTTCCTGTTTATAAAGATCCGGAAGTTTATAAAGCCGAATTGAAAGCTGCCGCAGCTAGTGTTTACCCTGTTTTTGTGAAAAATGAAGAAAACGTAAAAAGCATATTTGATTCATTGAAAAATTATGATACTTATCTTTTAAAGATGGTTGACAGCAGTTTAAAATCAGATGCAAATCAAAATATAAATCCTACTTTTTTAACTGCTTCTTCTTTTAATACTTTTAAGAATCTAAGGCGGCAGGAAAGAAATATGCTTGCCAAACAAAATCAGAGTATTAAAAGGTTATTTTCAATTGTGGAAACTACAATAAGTGATGTTTACAAAACTGGTATTCATAATGAAAGTATAAGCGAAATTCCTAAAGATAGTATCGCTGTCAGGGTAGGGAATGTTGACAGGATAGAAGCTGTTCGTAAATTTTTGGATCTTACCAATGCTAAAAAAGAGGTAAAAGAAGAAATTGAGAATTGGAATTTTTCTTCTGATGTTGAAAATGCATTAATAGAGTATGCAAATCATTTTATAGAACCAAATATTATTTTCAGCCAGAAATTAACGAAGGAAGAAATTGATCAGGCAGAAAAAAATGTTTCCAAATATTCCGGTATAGTTACTGAAAATGAAAGAATTATCGGTAAGCATGATCGAATTACCAAAGAAGCTAAATTAAAAATTGATTCCTATAAACAGGCAAAAGGAGAAAAAATAGGAAACGAAGGATATTTGCTTCAATTCCTGGGAAAATTTTTGCATATATCTTTTTTAATTTCTCTCTTTTCAATTTATCTATTTCTTTTCAGGAAAAAGATATTTTACAACAACCAAAAAATAATTCTTATATCAATTATATTTATATTCATTTCATTTATTACATACTTAATAAATCAAATAACAGCTCCTTCACCGCTTCAGCTTTTAATTGTTTTACCGGCCGCTTCAATGCTTATAACAATTATTTTTGATTCGAGAGTTGGTTTTTACTCTACAATAATTCTTGCATTAATTGCGGGGGCTTTAAGAGGGAATGAGTATTCATTTACGGCAATGAATATTTTTGCCGGTGGTTTAGCTGTTTATACAGTAAGAGATATAAAAAACCGCTCACAAATATTCAGATCTTTCTCATTTATTTTGTTGGGATATTTTGTATCTGTTACAGCATTCGGATTTGAACGTTTTGCTTCATTTGAAAACCTCCTGGTAGAATTTGCATTTGCCGGTTCCAATTCATTAATAAGTCCGGTTTTGACCTACGGTTTATTAATTTTCTTTGAAAGATTTTTCAAAATAACTACAGATCTTACGCTGCTTGAATTATCCAATTTTGACAGGCCTCTTTTAAGAGATCTTGCGAGGATAGCACCGGGAACTTTCAACCATTCAATGACAATGGGAACTCTTGCGGAAGCTGCTGCGGAAAGGATCGGGGCAAATCCGCTATTGGCAAGAGTCGGTGCATATTATCATGACATCGGCAAAACAATTACACCCAAAAATTTTGTGGAGAATCAGCTTAATAATCAAAATATTCATGAAAATCTTACTCCGGAAGAAAGTGTTGAACTTATTAGCCGACATGTTAAAGAAGGTGTTGAACTTGCTAAAGAAAATAATCTTCCAAAAGAAATAGTTGACTTTATTCCAATGCATCATGGAACTAATATAATGACTTTTTTTTATGAAAAGGCTAAAGATCGTTACGGCGAAGAAAAAGTTGATGTAAAAGAATATCAATACCCGGGACCAAAACCTAACTCAAAAGAAACTGCAATCGTTATGCTTGCAGATGGTTGTGAATCTGCAGTTAGAGCGATTGAAGAACCCGATCCTGTTAAAGTTGAAAACTTAATAGATAAGATCATTAAACAAAGAATAGATGACAGGCAATTAGATGAATCTCCTTTAACTTTCAGTGATATAACTAAAATCAAGGATTCTTTTATTAGTATTTTAGTAGGTCAGCACCACCGGAGAATAAGATATCCAAAACAAGATGAAATGGAAAAAGGAATCGATGAAGAAACCAAAAAGAAATGAAAGGGGTGGCCCTAAATATTACCATAGTATCTTTTCTCCTACTGCGAAAATTAAACTTAGACCTTTGTAAAATATCTTTCTATGAATGTCTTTCTAAAAGAATATGTCACTATTTTAAAACTTGAAAAGAACCTTTCCGATAATACTACTTTATCATATAAAAATGATCTTTCTTCTTTTTTGAAATTTCTTTCTGAATACAAGATAACCGATCCTTCTGAAATAAAAGCTGATCATATACGAAGATTTTTTAATTCTCTTAAAGATATCGGATTAACCAGCTCTTCAGCTGCAAGATATTTTTCATCATTAAAAGGATTTTTCAGCTATCTTTTTAAAAATAATTATATAACCGCAAACCCAATGGAAAAGTTAGCTGCTCCAAAACTTTCCCAAAACCTTCCGTCGGTTTTATCAATAGAAGAAATTGATAAAATATTATCACAGCCTGATACAAAAGGTAAATTCGGATTAAGGGACAAATCATTACTGGAAATTTTTTATGCATGTGGGCTGAGAGTTTCGGAATTAATAAATCTTAAGTTATCTTCTTTATATTTTAATGAAGAGATGATCCGTGTTTTCGGTAAGGGTTCTAAAGAAAGATTGGTTCCGATAGGACAAAGCGCAATTAAATGGACAGAAACTTATATTAAATTTAGCAGACCATTATTAATAAAAGGTATAAAAAGCGAGAATTATCTTTATCTAAATAGTAGAGGTTCAAAATTGTCGCGGATGGGAATCTGGAAAATAGTAGATAAATACTCAAAACAAGCCGGTATAAAAAAAGAAGTTCACCCGCATACATTTCGGCACTCTTTCGCAACTCATTTGCTCGAAGGAGGCGCCGACTTAAGAGCCGTCCAGGAAATGCTTGGCCACGCAGATATTTCCACTACTCAGATTTATACTCATATTGATAGGGAATATATTAAACAAGAACATAAACATTTTCACCCGAGAGGATAATTTTGCCGGATATACAAGTAAGCCAAAAGCTGATTTCTTTTATTCTTTTTTTACCAATGTTTTTTATCTCAATAACTATTCATGAATTTGCACATGCATTTTCAGCATCAAAATTAGGTGATGATACTGCACGAAAGCTGGGAAGACTTACTTTTAATCCTATAAAGCATGCCGATCTGGTTGGGACAGTAATTATGCCGTTGGCATCATTTGCATCGGGTTTTGCATTAATCGGCTGGGCAAAACCTGTTCCTGTAAACAGGGGTAATTTTAAGAACCGGTTTCGTGATGATGCAATAGTATCCTTTGCGGGTCCGTTATCAAATTTTATCTTAGCAATTATTTCTTTTATTGGTTTTCTTCTAGTTCTCAACCTCAATTTTAGTTTTAGAGGTTATGTAATCAATATATTCTGGTATGGAGTCTTTTTTAATATCTTTCTGTTTGCTTTTAATCTTTTACCAATTCCTCCCCTGGATGGCTCACATATCCTGTTTGATATATACCCCAATAAATTTACCGCAGCATTATTAAATTTAGGATTGTATGGCTCTATAATTCTATTGGTTTTAATATACAGTCCCCTTTGGGGATATTTTATGAGAATTATTAATTTAATCCTAAATCTGTTCTTAAGTGTTGCCGGTTTAAATTATGTTTAACAACAAATATCTGGTTATTTTATTTCTTCTTTTTATCATTAGTTGTAACAACAATCCGGATATCCGGCAAAAATCTGGTTCACAGGACAAAAATTCATTAAACACACAAATTGCTGGTGAAGAATTCGATCAATTCTTATTTGTTGGGATGGTAGATAAAAATCCGGGAATTTATAAATATGATGTAAATAAAGAGGAATATTCTGTCTTTTGGTACAAAAGATATGAAAAAGTAGTGAAATTGTACTATTCTGAAGATAGAAAGAGAGCTTTTTTTGTAACTGTCCGGAATTCGGGAAGAAGAGGAACTTTACCTTTTATTGACGAGGTAAAAATTTATTTGATTAATATTAATACCGGTAAAGTTAAATTTCTCGAAAGAATTGGGAGCGGTATACAGGTTTTTACCGGTTGGGATACCAAAGACAGCTTTAAAATAAGTTTAAATTATATTGATAAAAGAAATCCTCATTTTGTCCATCAGAGAAATGTGATTTTTGATATAACAGGGCAAAAAATTCTTGATGAAATCAAGACTTACAATATAATTAAGGAAGGATACCCGAAACCGGAAAAATTAGAACAGGATACTGTTAAAGAGAATTATAATATATATACTGCTTCAGGTGATTTAACTTCTATATTTTTAGTAAATATTAAGAATAATGATACCACATTAATTACAACTGTTGATCAAAAATTAAATGAAGTTCGCTGGTCAAAAGATATGAAAACACTGATCTTTTCAACTATCTCATCATTTAATAACATAAGCAGCAATTTAACTAATTCGGACTCAAACTCTTCAAAATTGTTTATTTATTCTTTGGAAAATAAAAGGATAATAAAATTATTTGAAGGAAATGGAATTAAAAATTTTTTTATAATTAATAATTGGGTAATATTTGATGACGGATTTAGTGGTGATTCGCGTATAAATATCTATAATTTTATAAATTTGGAAATGATTAAAAAAATATCTGTGCAAGGCGGTTGCGGGTTGCAGAATATTCCTCAAATTTCAGGTTCTAATGTTTAATATTTTACTTCCTTACAAATAATAATCTCGTATGGAAAAAATATCGGTAATTATTATAACTAAGAATGAAGAAGAAAATATTGAAGATTGTTTAAAAAGTATAATATGGGCGGATGAAATTATTGTTGTAGATTCGGAGAGCAAAGATAGAACTATCGAGATAGCAAAAAATTTTACCAGCAAAATCTTTTTAAAAAAATGGGAAGGTTTTGCAAAACAGAAACGGTATGCACTTAGTCTTTCAACCAATGAATTGGTCTTAAATTTAGATGCTGATGAAAGAGTGTCGGAAAAATTAAAATATGAGATTCAAAAGCTGGAATTCAATTCGGACGGTTATTTTATTCCGCGCGAAAATTATTTTCTAAATAAAAAAATAACAACCTGCGGCTGGGAGAAAGATTTTCAGTTAAGATTATTTAAAAAATCGAAAGCTAAGGTTACTGAAAAATTAATCCACGAAGGATTTGTTGTAGATGGAAAAACTGATTATTTAAAAAATCCGGTTATACATTATACATTTACTTCAATTGAAAAAAACTTTTCCAAAATTAATAATTATTCAACGCTCCAGGCTTTAGAGGTATATAAAAATAAGAAAAAGGTAACAAGCGGTACAATTCTTTCTCATAGTTTATCTGCATTTTTAAGATATTATTTTTCCCTTAAGGGTTATAAAGATGGAATATACGGATTAATGATTTCCTTATTTAATTCCATAACCACCTTACTTACATATATGAAAATATGGGAATACCAGAATTTTAAAAAGAATTGAATCGTTATTTTTCCTACTTTTAATCTTTAACTTTTTGATTTTTTCAGCCGGAAACGGTTGGCCTTTTGGGTTAGGACTTTATTAATAAATGAATACATACATAAGAATATTAAAATTTGTAAAACCTTACTGGAAGCACCTTGTCCTTTCAATTCTTTGCACGTTTATTTTTGCAATGTTAAATGGTGCTTCAGTTTATTTAACTATACCTCTTCTTGATACTTTATTTCAAGAATCAGCACACACCGAACAGGTTCAACAGCAGCCAGGCACTGTTGAAAAAGCAAAAAGTATTTTACCAGAATGGGTTCAAAAAATAGGGAACGACATTTCCAACTCCTTCAATCAATTTGTGTTTAGCGGCAGTAAAATGGATGCGCTCTTCAAGATCTGCATACTTGTTTTATTCGCTTTCCTTGGTAAGAATATTTTCGGCTATATGCAGGCATATCTAATCTCTTATGTTGAATACGGGGCGATGAAAGATTTGCGGGATACTGCTTATGTCCACCTTCATCAGCTGCCTATGAGTTATTTTAAGAAAGAACGTGTAGGTAACTTAATTTCAAGATTTACTAATGACGTTGTTATTATACAGGCAAGTATAACCGCAGCGTTCCTTAACTTAATTCGTGAACCTTTAACAATAATTGTTTTTCTTTTGATTGCTTTAAGTATCAACTGGCAACTGACTTTGCTTTCACTTGTTGTTATGCCGGTATCAGCTTTATTAATAGGCTGGATTGGAATAAAGCTTAGAAAACAAAGTTCATTAGTTCAGGCAAAAATGGCTGATATAACGAGTATTCTGCAGGAAACTATATCGGGAGTCAAGATAGTAAAAGCTTTTGGAATGGAGAACTATGAAAATAAAAAATTCAAAAAGGAAACCCATAACTATTTTAGATTGATGCTGAAGATAGTCCGCGTTAGAAATACATCTTCACCTGTAACAGAATTTTTAAGTGTTGCTATCGGAGTTGTCATTATTTATTATGGAGGAGTTTTAGTCCTTCAGCAGAACTCACTTAAGGCGAGTGAATTTTTAGGTCTGCTGTTTGCAATTTTTCAGCTTATGCCCCCTATAAAAGAATTAAGCAGCGTTAATAATAGGATCCAGGAATCAAGTGCGGCCGGTGACAGGATATTTGAAATACTTGATACTAAACCTAAAATAAAAAATGTTGATAATCCCAAAGTAATTGATGGTTTTAAAGATTCACTTGTATTTGATAATGTTTCTTTTCAGTATGAAGATTCGGTTGAACCGGTTCTTAGGGATGTAAGCTTTAATTTAAATAAAAGTGAAATAGTTGCTTTAGTTGGGCCGAGCGGCGGGGGAAAATCTACTCTTGTAGATCTTATACCACGATTTTTTGATCCTACTGCAGGCAGAATTCTGATTGATGGAACAGATATTAAAGAAATATCTGTTGAAAGTCTCCGGGGTTTAATGGGAATTGTAACTCAGGAAACCTATCTCTTTAATGAGTCCATCAAAAATAATATTGCTTACGGTTTGGGAGATTTTCCTTTGGACAGAATCATTCAGGCCGCAAAAACAGCCAATGCACATAATTTTATTTTGGAACTTCCGCAAAGTTATGATACTGTGATTGGTGAAAGAGGCACAAAACTTTCCGGAGGTCAAAGACAACGTCTTTCAATTGCCCGTGCAATACTTAAAAATCCTGAGATTATGATTTTTGATGAAGCAACTTCGGCTTTAGATAACGAATCGGAATTATTGGTTCAGGAAGCAATTGAAAGAATGATGGAAAATAGAACTACATTTGTAATTGCTCACAGACTTAGTACTATTAGAAATGCAAATAGAATTTTAGTTCTTGACAGAGGACAAATAATTCAGATGGGAAGACATGATGAGTTGATCGAAGAGACCGATGGCCTTTACCGGAAATTTTACGAAATGCAGTTTCGGGATTAAAATGCAAATCACAAGCAGGTTCAATCAAAATTTATATTTCTATATTCTAGTTGCTTCCGTCTGCAGTTTTTTGCTTTCCTTGTTTCTTCTTCAACTATTTGTCGGAACTTTATCTATTTTATGGTTATTTGATAAATTCTCTGAGAAGAAAAAAGCATTTGGCATTTTTAGTAAAGTAATTTTTATTTTCCTTTTAGTGAGATTAATTTCAATTTTATTTTCAAATTACCCTGGTGATAGCAACCAGGCTTATTATAAAGATGCTTTATTTTATTTTGGTTTTTTCTCATTTGATTTCTATCTAAAGACTCTGGATAAAAAAAGGATAAAAATTATTGTTTACTCTTTTGCAGTTACAGCAGCAGCAATAGCTTTAATAGGTCTAGGTAGATTTAATTTATCGCTTGTAGAGAGAGCGCAATCCTTTTCTTCCGGTTATTCCACGTTCTCATCATATCTGTTAGTCGGGTTTGGAGTTTTAGGTTGTCTGCCAATTAATATTAAAAAAGGATTCATTTTCAAACCGTTACTTATGGCTCTGATATTTTCGGCAGTAGTAACTTCTCTCGGAAGAACTAATATTGTAACCATCATTGTATTATTTATTGCTGCTTTCTTTTTGAAGAAGATTAATATTAAGGAAGCTTCAATAATAATTTTGTTAACACTTATAATATCAGCAATCTCATTCTACAATAATTCTGTAGAAGCCAGTGCCAGGATGAAACAACCTACAAGTCTTTCGGACAGAGATATTTTATTGAGAGGCACAAAAGACTTATTCCTCGAATTCAAAAATCCAATATTTGGCTATGGTCCCAGAACTTTTAAAGATATTTTTCCATATAGAGAAATGCTTATGGATAAAGGAATAGGCAGCTGGCACAATGATTTTATACAAATCTATTTTGAAAGCGGAATCTTAGGTTTGGCTGCACTTCTCACAATCTTTATGGCTGCATATTATTTTTTAATTAAATTACTAAAAGATAATATCGATAATAATTATAAAATAATATTGTTGGGAGTTTTACTCGGACTTTCCGGATTGATCCTTTCTGCTTTAACCGCAGGATTTATTGACTCTCCAGTTCTTTCTCTTGTATTTGCTTTTTTAATTTCATTAGTTTCAAGTATTAATTATCTGGTTAAACCAAGTGAAAGTTGATAGTTGCAATTTGATTTAACTTTTTACCGGAACATTTTGTAATTAAAATTTATATATACATTTTAATAAATATCATTTGGAGATTTAATGGAAATAACTGAACAAAATGAAACTTATAGATTAGTGGAAAACCTGTCATCGGATTTTAATTATGATTATAAGGAAGTAGTCATTATTCTGGCAGCAGGCCATGGAAAAAGAATTAAATCTCAAAAATCCAAAATGCTGCACAAAATTTGGGGAATACCAACTGTAGAAAGAGTTTATAATTCCTGCAGGAACGGTATTAATGATATTAATGCGATTGTTGTTGTGGGAATAAAAGCCAAAGATGTTATGCAGGTAATAAATAAAAGACCTAATACTTTATTTGCATACCAGGAAACTCAAAATGGAACAGGTCATGCTGTTCAAGTTGCATTAGAAAAGATTGATAATAAACTTTTTGACGGAACAGTCTATGTACTTCCAGGCGATATGGGATTAATTGATTGGGAGACTATGAACAGGTTCCGCCAGGAATTTGTAAAATCGAAAAGTGATATGATGGTACTAACCGGGATTTTTGAAGGTAATCCTGATGAAAATTCATATGGACGAATTGTCAGGGTTAAAGAGAAGGATGACAAAGGTGAATCTTCCGGAAGTGATAAAGGGAAAGTGATTGAAATTTTAGAGCATAAAGATATCCTTTCTTTAAATCCTGATAAACCTTATAAAGTGAATTATAACGGCAAAACTTACTTTTATACAAGAGAAGAGTTGATTAATAGTAATGAATTCAATTCTGGTGTTTATGCATTCAACTTCAAAAAATTATTTGAGCAGGTTAATCACATTTCAAGCGATAATGCACAGAATGAAATTTATATAACTGATTTAATATCTATATTTAACAAAAATGGGTATACCGTAACAGCAGTAAGTCCTGTTGAACAATATGTAGTAATGGGATTTAACAACAAATCCGTTTTAAAAGAAATGGAAAATGTTGCAAGGAAAAAAGTTTACGACAAATTAAAAGATATAATAGAAATTGATGACCCCGATGATTTCTTTATCCATGAAGAAATTGTTGAGGAAATAATTGAAAGGGATAAAAAGAATATACCTCTTGATATAAAAATCGGCAAGGGAGTTTATATCGGGAAAGGTGTTAAACTTAATTATAATTTGGAATTAAAAAAGAATGCTTATATAAATGGAAACGTACGCTTTGGTAAAAATGTAATTGTTTGGGACAATGTTCATTTATCCACTTTCCCCGAACAAATTTTTGAAATCGGTAATTATGTTGAAATTTTATCCGGAGATATTATTAAAGGAAACATTATTATTGGTGATAAATCTAAAATTGAATCAGGCGTTAATATGACAGGGAGCGATGATTTTCCTTTAAGGATTGGAAAAAATGTTTTGATAAAAGGAACAAGTTACTTGTTTGGTTCTGTTGTTGAAGATGATGTTTATATTGAAAAGAGTGTTCTTATTAAAAAGAGAGCTGAAAGATTAATAAAAAGAGACGGCACAATACAACCTATCCGGTTTTATCTTCCTATGCCTGAAGGTATAGATGCAGTTGAGGATTTGAAATAAAAGTTCTCAGTTGAAGGCTTATTATCTTACGGCTGAAAAAGTCATAAATAAAAATTTATAAACTTTTAACTTTCCAGCTTCAGATTAGCTTTTAGCAGTAGTTTCTAAACCGTTAAGGTGTTTTGTAAGTGCTGCTTTTTTTCTTGCTGCATTGTTCCGGTGAATTATTCCTTTTGTAACCGATTTATCTAAAACCGAAACTGCCTCTTTATAGGCTTTTTCTGCTTCTTCTTTATTTATCGAATTAAGGGTTTTCTTTACTATTGTTTTAATCCTGGATTCATTATTCTTGTTTATAGTTCTTCTTCTTTCAGTCGTACGAATTCTCTTCTTTGCCGATTTGTGACTTGCCATATTTTAACCTTAATTTTTTAAAAATTGACTTCAAATATATTCATTAGTGAATTTGATGTCAAATTTTTGTTTTTTACTTTTGTAGATATTTTTATAAAAAACAATAAAATCTGTAATAATTTGCATTTTTATGATAAAAGTAAACGAAATTTATTATTCAATTCAAGGTGAAGGTTCAAATGCCGGATTACCGTGCGTTTTTGTACGGCTTACTTATTGTAATCTTCGTTGCACCTACTGCGATACAGAATATGCTTTTTTTGAGGGGAAAGAGTATCCGATTGATGAAATCATACAACAGGTAAAAAAATACAATTGCAATTTAGTTGAAGTTACCGGGGGCGAACCGCTTTTTCAAAAAGAATGCTATGATTTATTGAATCGACTTTTAGAAGATGGATTTGAGGTCTTACTGGAAACCGGGGGAAGTTTGCCTATTGAACCGGTTAACAAAGCTGTTAAAATAATTATGGATTTAAAATGTCCATCAAGCGGGATGGTAAAGAAAAATTTGTACGAGAACATTAATTATTTAAAGCATAGTGATGAATTGAAATTTGTAATTGGTACAAGAGAAGATTACGAATGGACAAAAGAGCTGATAAAACAATATGATCTGATTAATAGATGTGAAATATTATTTTCTGTTGTTTTTGGTGAACTGGAACCATTAATGCTAGTAAATTGGATCCTGGAAGATAAGCTTAATGTAAGATTTCAACTGCAGATGCATAAATTTATCTGGGATCCGATGACAAAAGGAGTATAAGTGAGAATAGCAAAAGAATTCAGATGGGAAATGGGACACAGGCTTCCCGAACATTTTGATAAATGCAGAAATATTCATGGTCATTCATATAAAATGTTAATTGAACTGGAAGGAGAAGTTCAGTCTAATGGTATGGTAATGGACTATTATGATCTAAAGAAAATTGTAAAGCCTCTAATTGAAAAACTCGATCATGCATTCCTTGTATATAAAAAAGATAAAGAAATAATAGAATTTCTTGATAAGATGAAATCAAAAAAAGTTGTTGTAGATTTTCAATCTACTGTAGAAAATATCTGTAAATATTTTTTGAGAGAGATAAGTAAAATAGATTTTCCTGATAATATCAAACAGATAAAAGTAAGAGTATATGAAACTCACGATGATTATGCCGAAGAAAGCATGATGATCGCACCAAAGGTTGATTCAAAGATTATATAACAATAATTCTAATTCGTTTTGTATTGTTAGCTTATTATTTTCTTCACAATTAAAATTCCTCATAAATTGAATTCATATGTCCCGTTTTAAATTATATATTGAATACGAAGGAACACGTTACAGTGGCTGGCAGAAACAGAAGAATGCTAAAACCATACAGGGAATTTTAATTAATATTTCTCATGATATATTTAATGGTTCCAAAATAGACTTGCAGGGTTCAGGCAGAACAGACAGCGGTGTTCATGCACTTTGCCAGGTTGCACATCTTGATGCAGGTACAATGCTTGCACCCGAAATAATTAAATTAAAGATAAATGATAAACTCCCATCCGATATTAATATTTTGGAAATAGAAAAAATAAATAAAAATTTTCATGCCCGTCATAATGCTGTATCACGAAGTTATATTTATCAGATATCCAAAAGAAGAACTGCCTTCGGAAAAAATTTTGTTTGGTGGATAAAGGATGATCTTAATTTTAATGAAATGAAATCGGCAGCTCAGGAATTTATCGGGATGCATGATTTCTTCTCATTTGCTGAAAAAGATAATGAAGGAAAATCAACCAAGGTACTGATTGATAATGTCCAGTTAAAAGATGAAGGTGATTTAATATTAATAAGAATTACCGGCTCGCATTTTTTATGGAAGATGGTAAGAAGGATAGTTGGTGTTTTAGTTGAAATTGGAAGAGGGGAAATGACAACTGCTGATTTGAAAAACTATTTAATTACAAAAACAAAAGAAGCTGCAAAGTATACTGCTCCTCCATCCGGTTTATTCCTGGAAAATGTTTACTATAAAGGAGATAAAATTGAAGATGATTTTGATCCCCCGGTAAAATTTATGAATGCTTTGCGTTTTTCAAAGTAAATTTGATAATTCATATTCTATTTGTTTTAGATTAAACAAATAAATACTTCTAATATTTATTTTAATCCTGATTGTAAATTGAAATTATTATTATTGAAAGATTTCGGCTGCAGAATATTTAATAAGTTATTAATCTTTTTAATAATAATAAATATCCCTCTGTTTCCGCAGATAAAGAAAGCAAATTACACTTTAAAGATCGGTTCTAAAAAATTTACCGAGAATGTTATACTCGGGGAAATTGCTGCCCAGCTGGCACGCCTGAAAAATTCAAATGTAGAATACTTGAAAGAAATTGGAGGAACCAGGATATTATGGAATGCTTTGCTTAAAGGTGATATTGATATTTATCCAGAATATACAGGGACAATAAAAGAAGAAATCCTTGCGGGTTACAATGTTTCTGATGATTCCGCTATGAAAAGAATTTTAAATAAAATGAATATTAGCATAAGCAAATCGCTTGGATTCAACGATACTTATGCAATAGGAATGAAAAAGAATCTGGCTAATAAATTACATATCAAAACCATATCAGATTTAAAAAACCATCCCAGTTTGCGTTTTGGCTTCAGTAATGAATTTATGGATAGAAAAGATGGCTGGCCGGGTTTAAGAAATAAATATAAATTGCCTCAAAAGAATGTAACAGGACTTGATCATGACCTGGCATACAGGGGACTGGAAAGCGGTTCAATCGATGTTATAGACTTTTATTCTACTGACGCAGATATTAAATATTATGACCTTCAGGTTTTAACAGATGATCTGAATTATTTTCCGGAATACAAAGCAGTATTTATATATCGTTCGGAGCTTAAATCAAAAGTTCCATCTTCTTTAAAATCCATACTCCGCCTGGAGGAAAATATTCCCGACTCAACAATGATTAAGATGAATGCTGAAGTTAAAATAAATAAAATACCTGAAAAAACAGTTGCATCTGAATTCATTAAAAATAGGTTTTCTATTGAAACAAAATACAAAGTTAATTCATTCATTGATCGTATATGGACATACACAAAAGAACATCTTTTCCTGGTATTAATTTCGTTGTTCGCTGCAATTATTGTCTCAATACCTCTTGGAATAACGGCATTTAAAAATCAAAGATTTGCGAACATAATTCTTGGAATTACCGGAGTTATCCAAACAATACCTTCCTTAGCTCTCCTGGTTTTCATGATACCTTTACTCGGAATAGGTTCCTGGCCTGCAATAGTTGCATTGTTTCTTTACAGTTTACTTCCAATTGTCAGAAATACATATTCGGGTTTAGTGGATATTCCGATGCAGATAAAAGAATCTGCAGAAGCTTTGGGATTATCCTCATTTGCCAGGCTCAGATTTATTGAACTTCCGCTTGCATCCAGGTCCATATTAGCGGGAATTAAAACCTCAGCGGTTATAAATGTCGGAACAGCGACACTAGGAGCATTAATTGGTGCAGGAGGTTACGGGCAACCAATTTTAACAGGGATAAGACTGGATGATGTTTCCCTAATTCTTGAAGGTGCAATACCGGCAGCACTTCTTGCACTTTTAGTTCAGGTTTTTTTTGATTTACTAGAAAAGGTTATTGTTCCAAAAGGTTTACGAATTTCAGTTCATAAGTAATTTTAAATTATTGAATATCTCATTTTTTACTTCCCAATTAACATTTCTCGTGTGAACCTTTTATTTTCAATAAAATTTAAATTATCACTATCTTTACTAATATTAAAAAATAAAGGGTTCGCTATGGTAAATCTTTCCATTAAAAGACTTGTGGAGTTAAAAAAGAATTTTAATGGTTTAAAAGTTGCTGTTATCGGAGATATGATGCTTGATTGCTATTTCTGGGGTGAGGTTAGAAGAATTTCACCCGAAGCTCCTGTTCCGGTCGTTGAAGTTGGTGATGAATTCTACCGCTTTGGCGGGGCAGCAAATGTGGCATTAAATATACTAAAGCTTGGCGGAGTTCCGGTTCCAATTGGTGTAATTGGATACGATAACGACGGAACTATATTTGCTTCGTTGTTAAGCGACAACAATATTGAAGCTGATGGTTTAATTGTAGATGAAAACAGACATACAACATCAAAAACAAGAGTAATTGCTCATGATCAGCATGTTGTTAGAATTGATAAAGAAAACAAAGAATATTTGAATCAAAATATTCAGGAGAAACTTCTTAATTATTTTAAGAAAAATATAAAGTCATTTAACGGTTTGATTTTGCAGGATTATAATAAAGGTGTGCTTTCTCCTTTTTTGATTGAGGAAATTATTTCATTAGCAAATAAAAATAATCTGTTAATTACAGTTGATCCAAAGTTTAATAATTTTTTTAATTATAAGAATGTAACGGTATTCAAACCCAATCGTAAAGAAGCCGAAGATATACTCGGGATGAAGATTAAAAATGATGATGATATAATTAAAGCTGCTGACAAAATATTAGAAAATCTCAATGCGAAGTATGTTTTACTAACATTAGGTGAGGGGGGGATTGCAGTTTATGAAAAAAATAAAAATTTAAAACGTATGCCGACTAAAGCAAGAAAAGTTGCAGATGTTTCCGGTGCCGGTGACACTGTTATATCTACTCTTACAATGGCTTTGGCTTCAGGTGCCGATATTTATGAAGCTTCATTCCTTGCCAATTATGCTGGTGGTATAGTTTGTGAAGAGGTAGGCATTATCCCGATAGAAATAGATAAATTGTTTGATACTGTAATTTCAGAACGAGAGAAGGATTCTTAGAAATAAATAGATTAAGGAAATCGGAATGAACGGAATCAAAACAAGGGAAGAAATTATTTTACTCAGGAAAAAATTGAAAGAAGAAAATAAAAAGATCGTTTTTACAAACGGTGTTTTTGATATCCTGCATACAGGTCATGTTGATTATCTAACAAAAGCCAAATCTCTTGGTGATATACTTATTGTAGGTGTTAACAGTGATAGTTCAGTACATAGAATTAAAGGAGAAAAGAGACCGATTATTAATGAAAAAGAAAGAGCATTTATTATATCAAGTTTAAAACCGGTGGATTATGTAACGCTTTTTGATGAAGACACACCTCAAATGTTAATCGAAGATGTTATTCCTGATATCTTAGTAAAAGGAGCAGATTGGGCGCTCGATAAAATTGTAGGTAAAGATATTGTTGAAAAGAATGGCGGCGCTGTCCAAACCATTGAATTTATAAATAACCAATCTACTTCTCAAATAATAAAAATAATTCTAGCTAGATATAACAACTAATTTTTATTCCGTAATTAATTTTTCCCTTTATTGCCTGGATTATTTTTGGTAATGATTATATAGAAATTAAAATTTAAAAGTGGAAAACCAAACGAAGAAAAAAATAAAAAAGAAACGAACTCTTCTTCAAAGAATAGTTAATGTATTTTTATATACAGGCATAGCTGTATTTATTCTTTTGGTTATTGCTTTCGGTTTCAGCCAGACATCAACTTTCAGAAATTATTTGAGAGATCTTGTAATAGCTCAGGCGGATTCCACTATAAATGGTAATTTGCATATTGGTGAAATTGAAGGTACAATATTTACTTCTCTGATCTTAAAAAATACAATGTTAAATATGGGAAAGGATACACTGCTTAATGCAGGTACAATTTCAATTAAAACAAGCCCGCTCCATCTTCTACTTAAAAAAATATATGTAAGGGAATTTGAAATAAGGAATGCAAATGTCTCATTAATAAAAGATAAATCGGGTGAATTAAATATTTCCAGGCTATTTCCTCCTTCCCAGCAGACAGATACTACAAAATCAACTTTCCCTTTCACTATACAAGTAGCAAAATTGCAATTGAATAATGTGAACTTTGCAATGCAGAATTATGAGAAAGGCGGAAGTAAACAAATATACGACAGTCTGAATATGGAGGATTTTAGACTCCAGAATATTAATCTTACCTTAAGCGCTTTTGCAGATATTACTAAAAACAATTTCGAAATCGGAATTAGTAATCTGAATACATTAACCAATATTAAAAACTTCTTTGTTAATAATCTGTCCGGAAATTTTTCTGTTAATGAGGAAGGCATAAAAGTAGATGATTTTAAAGTAGTAACAGGCAGATCCAGGTTTGTAATTAATTCCAGTATAGATAAATTTTCTCCGTTTGATTCTACATCTGATTTTAATACTGCGGATATAAATTTAAAATTAGATGCTGACTCAGTTAATTTTGCTGATCTCACAACGTTTGTCCCTTCAACAAATATACTTAAAGGAAGTGTTGGTGCAAATATAAAAACTTCGGGGAGTTTGCATAAACTCAATATCGATGAATTAGAAATTAAATATGACAGTACCCTGTTAATAGCTAAAGGTGATATAAGAAATATAGATCATCCTGTAGACTTATATATAAGAACATCGTTCTACAATTCTTATGTGAACCAAAATGATGTTAATAAATTGTTGCCGTCAGTAAAAGTTCCGGTTTTTCCTGAACTTGGATTATTAAAGTTTGATACCCTGATTTATAACGGTAAACCGCTTGACTTCAATTCAACTGTTTATCTGAAAACTGAAAAGGGAGACATTTCAGTTAATGCCGGTTTAAATCTCTCAAATCCAATAATGCAGTATGATGTAAGCTTCAGAACTATCAACTTTAATGCATCACCTTTTACAGGTATTAACACTAAATTGAATTCACATGGAAGAGTAAAAGGGAAAGGTGTTTCCCCAGAGGATCTAAGTGCGAATGTTAATTATGTGGCAGATGGTTCCACTTTCAATGGAAACATTCTGGATACTTTGAGATTAAAAGTATCTGCAAAATCAAAAGATATTAAATACCGGCTCCTCGCTACATCAGATACTATGAATACAACAATGACCGGTAATTTTGATTTTACTGATAATAATCCTTCGTATAAATTTAAAGGAAGTGTAAAAGATTTCAACGTAGCAAAAATATCCTTGGATACATCTTTTAATACAAATCTTAATTTCAGTATAAATGCAGAAGGCAGTAACTTTGACCTGAATAAGCTGAACCTGTTTCTCAATATTAAGCTTTATAATTCCAATGTAAATAATATTCATATTGATAGTACAAGGGCAATAGTAGATTTAAGAAGTAATGACAATGGTCAGAGAATCATTAATATTATTTCCGATTTGGCAGATATTACATTGGATGGCAATTTCTCTATTAACCAGGCAGTTAATTTGTTAAGTGCTGAAGCTGGTTTTTTATCTTATTCGGTTAAGAATAAAATAAATGAACTTTTTCCTTCACAAAATGACGTTCAAACCGAGAACTCATTTGTTAATAATAATTTGTTTGCTTCAATAGATTCCTCATCAAATATACAATACTTAATTGATCTTAAAAATTTTGAATTGATTTCCTTATTGATGGGAAGTAATCAACTTGAAGTTGATGGAGAGCTTAGTGGTGAAATTAAAAATAACAAGGACAGCGTGCAGCTCTCTTTAAAATCCAGGCTGAATTATGTTAAATTTTGGGGTAAACAGGAAGTATTTTTCTTGTCTCACCTTAATTTGAATTTCAACCTGAAAAATGCTTTTAATGCTAGTTCACTCTATGACGTCTATGCAAATTTAAATCTTAAAACAGACAGAATTTTTACCGGCAAGGATATAAAAAATCTGTTGTTTAATCTTGATTTATCAGGGAATAATACCAAATTATATTTATCTGCTAATTTAGAAGATAATACTGCAGCAAAAATTTCGGGTGATTTGGATTTTAATGGAAATAAAATGAACCTCTCCCTCGATACCTTAGGTTTTAGGTATAATAATTTTAGTCTCTTGAATAAAGAAATAATAAACCTTGCATATGCAGGTGATACTCTCGAAGTAAAAAACCTTGTTCTGGAACGCGAAAATGGAACGGGTGAGATCTCCATAAATGGAACCTTGTCGCAAACCGGTAATCAAAAGTTAAAGATTCAGGTAAAAAACTTCAGAGGTAGAGATTTAAGCAAAAATTTACTTGAACTCAATCCAGGAAATACTTTACTCGGCAGTATCAATCTGAATGCAGATTTAAAAGGCGATTTGGAAAAACCGTTGTTAAATGTTAATGCTGCTATTGACAGTGTTACTTACAAAAATAAAAACCTGGGTTCTTTAAAAGGTAATTTTAATTATAAAGATAAAAGTCTCTTGGTTGATGTGAAGTTTATAAATTCCCTGGAAAATAATAATAGGCCGCAGCTTTTGATTACCGGTTCAGTACCCTTGGACTTGGGAATTAAAAGTAATACAAGTTCAGAAGGAACTGTAAAAAACAGCAGAATGATTAATCTCAGGTTAATGGCTGATAATTTCAATCTGGCTCCTTTCGGAAATATTGTACCCAATGTAAGAGAATTAAGAGGAATTCTGGTGGGAAAATTAAAGGTCACCGGTACTTTTGATAATATCGATCCTGAAGGTTCGCTCATATTAAAAAATGCTGCCTTTATTGCTGATGCAAATAACTTAGAATACAATGCAGGAATAAAAATAAATGTTAATAAAAATGAACTTACGTTAGACAGCTTGTTAATTGAAAACAGTAAAAACACTGAATTCGGTGGAAAAATGATCGGAAGCGGTAAAGCAATTCTTGATAATCTGGATATTGTGTCTTCTCAATTTAATATTAATGGCAGTTTAAAAGTTCTGAGCTCGGCATCTAAAAGCGCAAGCCCTACTATTTATGGTGATCTTGTTATTGCTTCTAATGGTAATATTGAATTTACAATGGATAAGAATGGAGCTTTCATTAGAGCTCCTATTAATATTACCCGTGCTGACCTTATTTTTCCCCAGGCTCAGGGTGGTTATCAGAATAATTTACAGGACTACATTTATAGATATGCACAGAACGGAGCAGACAACAACGGGAAAAATATTGATTTTGAAAATCTTGTTAAGATTTCCCAGGAACAAAACAATAAAACAAATAAAAATTCCGAAGGATTTAACTTCAATTATACAATTGATGTAAAAGTTGAAAAAGAAGCAAAAATTATTTTTATCCTCTCAAAAGAATTAGACCAAAAATTGACTGCAAATTTAAGCGGTAATTTTCAGTATGAAAAAATTGGTGGTAAAACAAATGCCAGGGGAGAATTAAATCTTCTTGAAGGTTCTAAACTTCAGTTTTTCAAAACTTTATCAGCAGAAGGTTCGGTTAAGTTTCAAAACCAGTTGGATAATCCTTATCTGGATATCGTAGCTACATATACGGGTTATTATGCAGATTCAACATCTCAGGAAGAAAAAGTTGCTGTTAAAATAAGTATACAAGGTCCGTTAAAGGAATTGAATAAGAATTTTATCCAGGAAAAAAATAATATCGCCGTTTACGTCGGACAAAGTGCAATAGATAATAATGAACCTACACCGGGACTTGATGCATCAGATGCAATATATTTTATTATCCGTGGTGAATTCTTAAATCCAAAATATAAAACAACTTCAGGATCATCAGATTTGGCAAATACCTCCCTTCCTCTGGCAGGTTCTTTACTGGGTAATTTTTTAAATGCTTATTTGGGAGATTATGTCAGAACTGTTCAGATCAGGCAGGTCCGTGGTCAAACAAGAATTAGTCTTACCGGAAAAGTTCAGGATTTTAGGTATACAATTGGTGGTTCCACAGATGTATTTCAGGATTTAAACCAGGCAAATGTCAGGATTGAGTATCCTATTTTTAAAAGTCTTTTAGTCAGGTTGGAAAGAAAAGAAGCTTTAAGGCAGACAGGGCTTCAGAATGAAATGATCAACGAACTTGGGCTTAAATATAAATTCGAATTTTAAATTTTTAATTTTGATCAAATGAAGAAAAAAGTAATTGCATTTTTTAAAAAACATCCGGGCAGGGGATTTAAACCTAAAGAAATTTCACAGAGATTACAGCTTGAACCAAGCCATGAGTATAGTGCATTAAAATCGGTTCTTCACAAATTATATGAGGAACAATTTATTACAAAGAGCGGGAAGAAGTATAAACTGAATATTATCCCGAGCATGCATAAAATTACAGGTGTACTGGAAATTAATGATGGGGGATTTGGATTCGTTGTAGTTGATAACCGAAAAGTTGGTGATATCTTTATTGCAGCTAGAAATTTAGGGACTGCATTTAACGGCGATAAAGTAGAGGTTGCCTTATTCGCTTCTAAAAAAGGTAAAAATATTGAAGGTCAAGTCATTAATGTTCTAAAAAGAAAAAGGGAAGAAATTATTGGAACTTTAGAACATTCACATAATTTCTATTTTATTAAACCAGATGATCCTAACATTCCAAGAGATATTTATGTCGAAAGTAGAAACCTGAAAGGTTCTAAGATAGGGGACAAAGTGATTGTGGGGAATATTCAATGGGAGTCTTCAATGCTGAATCCTGAAGGAAAAGTTATTGAAGTACTTGGAAAAGCAGGTTCCCAGGATGCTGAAATCGCTTCAATGGCAAAGGAATTTGGTCTGCCATATACATTTCCTCCCAAAGTAATTGATGAATCTGAAAAAATTGAAAAGACAATAAATATTGAAGAACTAAAAAAGAGGATTGATTTCAGGGCCGACAATGTGTTTACAATCGATCCAACTGATGCAAAGGATTTTGATGATGCACTTTCAATTAAAAAATTAGAAAACGGAAATTTCTATGTTGGTATTCATATAGCAGATGTAGGTAATTATATTAAACCAAAGTCCAATATTGATAAAGAAGCTTTAAAGAGAGGGAATAGCGTTTATCTTGTCGGGAAAGTTATTCCCATGCTGCCTGAACGAATTTCTAATTTTATTTGTTCACTTGTTCCCGGTGAAGATAGACTTACTTATTCTGTAATAGCTGAATTAACCAAAAGAGGTAAACTTGTTAAATATGAGATAAAAAAATCTGTTATTAAAAGTAAAAGGAGATTCAATTATGATGAAGTACAGAAAATAATTGAAAGCGGTAATGGAGATTTTTATGATGATATAATTGAATTAAATAATTTAGCCCAGACTTTAAGAAAAAAGAGAATGCGTGAAGGGAGTATTGAATTTTATACTCCTGAAATAAAATTTAGCTTGGATGAAGATAGTAAACCGGTTGCTATTTATAAAAAAGAATTAAAGCAAAGCAACATGCTGGTTGAGGAGTTCATGCTGCTGGCAAATAAAATCTGTGCAAAGTATGTCGGTCTTCCTCAAAAAAGGAGTCAGAAACCTTTTATTTATAGAGTGCACGATCTTCCCGATCAGGAAAAGATTTTTGAATTCTCCAAGTTTGTTAAATCCTTAGGATATTCTTTTACAACTGATGGATTATCAAAATCAAAACAATTCCAGCTTTTAATTAAGCAGGTTAGAGGAAGAAAAGAAGAATATCTAATAAATGAACTTGCAATAAGATCTATGGCCAAAGCTGTGTATTCAGCTGATAATATAGGCCACTTCGGTTTAGGATTTAAATACTATACACATTTTACATCACCAATAAGAAGATATTCGGATTTAATGGTTCATCGGTTATTGTATCAATATATCGATGGTGAAAATGGAACAATTTATTCATATAATTCGCTTAAGGAAATAAGTAGCCATATTTCCCAAACTGAAAGATCTGCAATTGAAGCTGAAAGATTTTCAGTCAAATTAAAGCAAATTGAATATTTGAAAGACCATATCGGGGAAGAATTTGATGCAATAATATCAGGAATAATTCATTTTGGAATGTTTGTAAAAATATTGGAAAATCTTGCTGAAGGGTTGGTAAAGATTAGAGATTTAGAGGGAGATTTTTACGTTTACGATGAGAAAAAATATTCGTTAATTGGGAGAAATACAAAAAAACAGTTTAGACTTGGTGATAAAATCCGTGTAAAGCTTATCAGGGTTGACCAGGAGAAAAGTGAATTGGATTTTATTATTATCGACCATTAGCTGCACGATTAGACACAAAAAGGGTTAAACATGAAAAATTTTTTACTAAGTATTCTTTTAATCTTTTTTTTATCACAACCTTTCGTTTTTTGCCAATTCGGACAAAATAAAGTTCAATATAAAAAATTAACATGGTATTATATCCAGACTGATCATTTTGATATTTATTTCAACAAAGGTGGTGAAAACCTTGCCGAATTTACTGCTAAGGAATCTGAAAAAGATTTGAAATCAATTCAGAAAAGTTTTAACTACAGAATTAATAACCGGATAGCAATTATTGTTTATAATTCGACAAATGATTTCCAGGAAACTAATATTACAGACCAGTATTTAAGTGAAGGTATAGAAGGTTTTACTGAATTGTTTAAGAACAGGGTTGTTGTTCAGTTTATGGGTTCCTATAAAGAGTTTCAGCATTTAATTCATCATGAGCTTACTCATGGTGTTATAAATGATATGTTTTTCGGGGGTTCAATTCAAAATATTATTTCCAACAATATTAATATTAATATTCCTTCCTGGTTTAATGAAGGTATGGCAGAATACCAATCGTTAGGGTGGGATATTAACACAGATATGTTTATTCGGGATGCAATAATTTCCGAATACCTTCCGGATATTAAGCAATTAAACGGATATATGGCATACCGCGGTGGAGAAGCAGTGTGGCACTATATTGCACAAAGATACGGTAAAGAAAAAATCGGGGAGATAGTTAATAAACTAAAAGAAACAAGCAGTGTTGAAGCAGCCTTTAAAAGATCGCTTGGACTTTCTCTTAAGGAATTCAGTGAAAGATGGAAAAAAGAAATTAAAAAAACTTATTGGCCTGATATTGCAATAAGAAAAGATCCTGAAGAATTTGCCAAAAGATTAACCGATCCTGAAGAGGATGGTGGCTTCTATAATACCAGTCCGGCAATTTCACCCCAGGGAGATAAGATAGCATTTATTTCTAATAGGGATACATATTTTGATGTTTTTATAATGAATGCGATTGATGGAAAGATTATTAAAAAATTAGTTAAGGGGAACAGAACTGCTGATTTCGAACAACTGAACGTTGTTACTCCTGGTATGTCATGGTCCCCGGATGAAACTAAATTGGCATTAACCGCTAAAAGCGATGGATATGATGTAATTTATATTATAGATGTCAATTCAGAAGATAAAGAAATTCTTCCTGTGCGGTTGGATGGAATTAAAAGAGTTGCATGGTCGCCGGACGGTAAATATTTAGCTTTTGTCGGACACACTTCCGTTCAATCCGATATATACATTTATAATTTAGAAACTAAAAAATTAGTCAACCTTACAAATGATGTATTTACTGACGATGATCCTTCCTGGTCCGCAGATAGCAAAGAAATATTTTTCTCTTCAGATCGAAGAAATTATTTAAATACTTCTGCACTGCCGGACACTTTTAAAATTTATAAATTTAATTTTAAACAAACCGATTTATATTCAATAAAAATTGCTGATAAAGAAATTACACGCATTACAAATATGCCGGAAAGTGATGAGAGTTTTCCAATCTGTGGACCAAATGGTAAAGAAATATTATTTATTTCAGATTTGAATGGAATAACAAATATTTATAAAAAAAGGATTGTATTAAATGATACAGACAAAGTTGTTAGTATTGCCGAAATAAAACCAGTCCCGATTACTAATTCATTAACCGGGATTTCACAACTTTCTGCTTCAAAAGATGGACTTAAACTTGTTTTTGCAACCCTTATCGAAGGTTCATATAATTTGTTTTTAATGAATAATCCTTTTGAACCGAAAACCGATAAAACTACTCTTCCACCAACTGAATATATTGCTGAATTAAGAGAAAAAGAATCTCAGAAGAAAGAACAAAAAGAAGTAAAAGAAAATAATTTGTCTTTGGATTCTACAAGAACCAGCTCTCTTGCGTTTTATACCGGCAGTTATATAGATACTTCCCATACGTATGGGGATTCAATAAAAATTGATTTTAAGAATTATGTGTTTGGCAGTAATTCAAATATTAAACCTGATACCAGTAGTTCTATTGAAAATAAATTTACATTAGCAGATAAACTTGATTCAGAAGGAAATTACAAAGTTAACAGATACAAAATCACTTTCTCTCCCGATATTATTTATGCTAATGCTGGATACAGTTCATTGTATGGTTTGCTGGGTACGACAGTTTTTTCATTTAGTGATATATTAGGTAATTACCGTTTGGTTGGTGTAACCAGTCTTCAAATTGATCTGAAAAACAGTGATTATGGATTAGCTTATTATTATTTAGCTAATAGACTTAATTATGGTATTGAAGGATTTCATACAGCGCGTTTTGTCCTGTTGGGAGGTTTGGGCAATAGTCTTTATCGTTTCAGGAATTTTGGTCTTGTCGGTTCATTAAGCTATCCGCTTAATAAGTTTTACAGAATTGAAGGTGGTTTAAGCTGGCTTAATATTTTGCAGGAAAACCTGGATAATCCTGCTATAGCGTCCGAGAAGGTTTCCTTCATTGTACCTTCAGTTAGTTTTATTCATGACAACAGCTTGTGGGGTTTTACAGCTCCGATGGATGGAACTCGTTACAGATTTGATCTGCTCGGCAATCCCGGCGGTATAACTAAAAGAAATTTAAATTTTTATTCTGTACTTGGAGATTATAGAACATATTTCAGATTCTGGGATTATTATTCATTTGCTTTCAGATTATCAGGAGGATATTCAGGTGGGGCAACGCCGCAAAAATTTTTTATAGGTGGTATTGAAAATTGGATAAACAGAAAATTTGCAACAGGCGATATACCTTTGGCATCAGCTTCCGATTTTGCATTCCTTACTCCTGTTTTACCTATGAGAGGATTTGATTATGCTCAGGAAATCGGATCTAAATTTGGATTGCTTAATCTGGAATTGAGATTTCCACTAATAAGATATCTAGTTGCCGGTCCGCTTCCGATATTATTTAGCAACATTTTTGGAGTAGCATTCTTGGATATGGGTGCTGCATGGAACAATAATAAACAACTGAGATTTTTTGAAAGAACCTCTGATGGAAATGTGATATCCAGAGATTTATTGATGGGTACAGGTTTTGGTGCAAGAATCTTTCTTTTCTATTTTTTAATGAGATTTGATGTCGCCTGGGCTTACAATGTACAACATTTCTCAGCTCCTAAATTCTATTTCTCTTTGGGATATGATTTTTGAGGTCCTTTTTTTTATAATTAAAGTTAAAAATCTGATTAAGATTTTTTTGCAGATTTATTTTCAGTCTTACCTGTTTTTGAATTTTTATTTCTTATATCTTTTTTAGGGGGATTTTTATAATCTGTTTGATAGAATCCGTTACCTTTAAAGATTGGACCGGCACCTGGTCCGATTAACCGTATAACTTCACCTTTGCATTGGGGACAAACCTTAACTAGTTCTGCAGTCATTGACTGAAACAATTCAAATTGGTATCCACATTGCTTACATTTATAGTCGTATGTAGGCATTTCAATTCTCCTTAAAATTAATAGTGGAAAACATAATGAAAAAAAACTTTTTTTTCTATAAATTAAATCATCTGTATTAAAACCATTATTATACCAATATAGGTATTATTAAAATTTTGAAGAAATTACTACTTATTCTCCCGCTTCTTTTATTAACCGGTTGTTTAAATTATGTGCAGGAAGTTCATCTATACGCGGATGGCTCGGGAAAAATGACAATTAATTACTGGATGAAGCTGCCTGATTCGGCAAGCATAAAAATTTTAAATAGGATAGGCATTTTCAATGCTGATTCAATAAGAAATGAGTTTTCCTCGAAATATACAAAAATTGAAAACGTTGAGGTCTTTTCTGATACTACTGACAGCACTACTCATGCTATTATAAAATTTTCTTTTACTAATATTGATTCTTTAAATAATATTAAAGCGTTTTCAGAAGCAAATTTTTCTTTAAGAGATGGAGCGGCTGGTCAAAAAATATTTTCGCAGTTTATACCTCCAATTGCAACTGGTTTCGGGATGGATGGCAGTAATTATAATGTAACATATAAATATATCTTCTCAGGGGAAATTATAACTCATAATGCACAAAAAGTAAAAGGACGGACATTAATTTGGCATTATACTCTAGCAGAAATAGGCCGTGGGAAAACCATATCAGTTACTTTCCGTCCCTTTAAATTAAAAGAAACTCCTTTCTGGATTTATATTGTTTCGGGATTCGTTTTACTTATAGTGATTATTTTTCTATTTAGAAAAAAAGATTGAATTTTTACCAAATTTGAAGTTTTGATTGAAAAAATATAAATAATAATTAAAATAATTGGTATTTCATTTTATTGACTTAACATCGCGATTTCTTTATATTTATCGTCTATTTTTAAAATAATGTGTGATAAGTTGTTTAGATATGGCCTCGAGTGATTTCAAAATTTTTTCCGGTAGTTCAAACACTGCACTATCTGAAAAAATTGCTAAAGTTCTTGATAAGCCATTAGGGGCTGTAGAATTAAAAAGGTTTAGTGACGGTGAAATTTGGGTAAAATATCTTGAAAACATTAGAGGCTCGGATGTATTTATAATACAATCCACAAACCCTCCCGGTGAAAATTTACTCGAATTATTAATAATGGTTGATGCTGCAAAAAGAGCATCTGCTAAAAGAATAACGGCTGTAATACCTTATTTCGGTTATTCCAGACAAGACAGGAAAGATCAGCCTAGAGTTTCGATAACAGCAAAACTTGTTGCAAATTTAATTACTGTAGCAGGTGCAGACAGAGTGATGACGATGGATTTGCATGCTGCACAAATACAGGGATTCTTTGATATCCCGTTTGATCACTTATACGGTTCTACAATTTTTACCGGTCTGTTTAGTGAACTTAAAGATAACCTGGTAGTCGTTTCACCTGATGTAGGCGGCATTAAAATGGCCAGGTCTTATGCTAAAAGACTACATGCAAATTTGGTTGTTATTGATAAAAGAAGACCAAAGCAGAATATTGCGGAGGTAGTAAATATTATTGGAAGTGTCGAAGGCAAAGATGTTCTTTTGGTTGATGATTTAATTGATACCGGTGGAACTTTTGTAAGTGCAGTTGAAGCACTTAAAAATGAAGGTGCAAATAATATTTATGGAGCAATTACACACCCGATTTTTTCGGCTCAGGCTGTGAAACGGCTCGAAGATTCTCAGCTTACAAAACTTTTTGTCTCGGATACAATTCCTTTTAAGGAAGATGGTAAGACGGAAAAAGTTTCTGTAATTACTGTCTCTGAAATATTTGCAGAAGCCATAAGAAGAACTTTTAATAACGAATCTATTAGTTCTTTATTTGATATTGATAAAGGATAATTAGTTTGGAGAAAAAATGGAAAATGTAATTTTAAAGGCTAACAAAAGAAATACAGATAGCAAAGCAGAAAAAAATAACTTAAGAAATAGTGGGAAAGTCCCCGGTGTTTTTTATATGAAAGAGCATGAATCTATTCCTCTATATATAAATGAAAAAGAAATAAATCCTCTTATATTTACTTCTGATACTCATTTAATATCACTGCAGATGGATGGTTATGAAGAACATGAATGTATAATTAAAGATGTTCAGTTTGATCCCCTTACAGATAAAGTATTGCATTTTGATCTTCTCGGCTTAACGAAAGGTGAAACATTTCAGCTGGAAGTTCCTGTTCAGCTGCATGGTAATCCTATTGGTGTTAAAGAAGGTGGGATTATACAGCACTCTATTCATAAACTGGAAATTGAATGTTTACCCAAAGATATACCGCAACATATTGATATCGATATAAGCAATCTCAAGCTCGGAGATGCATTCCATGTTAGAGATTTGAATCTGGAGAATATTTCTATTCTTACATCTAAAGATACTGTTATTGTAACAATAACTCATCCGAAAGTTGAGAAAGAGCCTGTACCTGCTGATGAATTAGGCGAAGGTGAAGTTGCTCAACCTGAACTGGTTGGTAAAGAGAAAGAAGATAAAGAGGAAGAATAAAATCTATATATTGTGCGAATTATCTTAGGAATTGGCAACCCGGGAAGGCGTTATAGTTTTAATAGACATAATGTTGGATTCATGTTTTTAGATTATATAGCAGTTAAAGAATCTCTTTCATTTCTTCCTTCTAAAGGGGATTTTTATTTTGCAGAAGGCAGGATAAACAATTCCGAATTCAATCTTATTAAACCCTCCACGTATGTTAATGACAGTGGTAAAGCTGCGCTGCAGGCTATGCAATTTTACAATAGTAGTGTTGAAGATCTTTTAGTTATTGTTGATGACCTTAATCTTAACTTCTCCGAATCCAGGGTAAGAGCATCGGGGGGAGATGGCGGGCATAATGGTATTGCTTCAATTATTTATCATCTTAATTCAGATAAATTTCCCAGAATACGGATAGGGATCAATAATGACGAAAAAAATAGTTATGTTGATTTTGTCTTATCTGATTTCTCTAAAGATGAAAAAAATTCTTTGACAAATATTTTTGATGATTGTATGACTTTGACAAAAGGTTTTATTGATGGCGGAATTAAAAAAATGATGGATATAAACAGCACATTAAAAGATTCATCTAATAATAAAGAAAAAAGGGAGTAGGGAGAAATTATGAATATTATAATAATATTACCCTTATTTGGGATTGTAGCGCTTTTATATACATGGTGGAAAACATCCTGGATTAAAAAACAGGAAATTGGTACCGAAAAAATGGAGAGAATCTCAAACCATATTGCCGAAGGAGCTATGGCTTTTTTAAGAGCCGAATATAAAGTCCTGATTATATTTGTTATTTGCGTAGGAATTTTATTAGCTGTTTCAGCCGATTCTTCAACTTCTTCACCATTAATTGCAGTATCTTTCTTAACTGGTGCTTTATGTTCTGCTTTAGCTGGTTTTATCGGGATGCGTGTTGCAACTAAAGCTAATGTAAGAACTACTAACGCAGCAAGAAAAGGGTTGGGAAAAGCTTTGGAAATAGCTTTTGCCGGTGGTTCTGTTATGGGTTTAGGAGTTGTTGGTTTGGGCGTTTTGGGGCTTGGTACTTTATTCTGGATATATAGCGATATGTTCGGAATTGATAAAACCGGTTTACCAAGAGTAATTACAGTAATTACAGGATTTTCTTTTGGTGCTTCTTCAATCGCATTATTTGCACGTGTTGGTGGAGGTATTTATACAAAAGCTGCTGATGTCGGTGCTGACCTGGTTGGTAAAGTTGAAGCCGGTATTCCTGAAGATCATCCTTTGAATCCCGCAACAATTGCAGATAATGTCGGTGATAATGTTGGTGATGTTGCCGGTATGGGTGCAGATCTTTTTGAATCATACGTAGGCTCAATAGTAGGAACCATGGTTTTGGGTGCAGAGTTTATAGCTTATCCTGAATTTTTAGGGAAATTTAACGGATTGGGTGCTGTATTACTTCCACTTGTAATTGCAGGTGTAGGAATTTTAATGTCTATTCTGGGTACATTTTTCGTTAGAGTTAAGGAAGGTGGCGATCCTCAAAAAGCCTTGAACAGAGGGGAATTCGGTTCTTCAATACTAATGATTGTAGCTCTTTATTTTATTATTAAATTTATGCTTCCAGATAGCTGGACTCATGAAGATCCTCTGTATGGTATGACTTACACAATTACCTCTACCGGGATATTTTTATCTACTGTAATTGGTTTAGTTGCTGGGGTACTTATTGGAATAGTTACCGAATATTATACCGGGGTTGGGAAAAAACCTGTTTTAGGAATTGTCAGGCAATCATTAACCGGGTCTGCAACTAACATTATTGCAGGGCTTGGAAATGGTATGATCTCAACAGCTATACCAACAATCATACTTGCTCTTTCAATTATGGGAGCTTTTTATTTCGGCGGTCTTTATGGAATTGCTATTGCTGCCGTTGGTATGCTTTCAAATACAGGTATTCAATTAGCTGTAGATGCTTACGGACCTATTTCGGATAATGCAGGCGGTATTGCAGAAATGTCTGAATTACCAAAAGAAGTAAGAGGCAGAACTGATAAACTTGATGCTGTCGGAAATACTACTGCGGCAATTGGTAAAGGTTTTGCTATCGGTTCAGCTGCTTTAACTGCACTGGCTTTGTTTGGTGCATTTATGACTGCTGCCCAAATTAAATCAATTGATATTTCAAAAGCCAATGTTATGGCCGGTTTATTTTTAGGCGGGATGCTGCCGCTATTATTTTCAGCTTTTGCTATGAAAGCTGTTGGCCGGGCTGCAATGTCAATGATCGAGGAAGTAAGAAGACAGTTTAAATCAATTCCCGAATTGACAGCTGCTTTAGGAGTAATGAAAAAAAATGAAGGAAAAGATCTTTCTGAATGGAATTCTGAAGATCAAAAGACTTTTGAGCAGGCAGACGGGAAGGCTGAATATGGAATTTGTGTAGAGATTTCTACAAAAGCTGCCATAAGACAAATGATTGTTCCAGGTTTATTAGCAGTTGTAGCCCCCGTTTTTATCGGATTTGCAGGTGGCCCTGAAATGTTAGGCGGTCTTTTGGCTGGGGTTACAGTTACAGGAGTTTTGATGGCTATATTTCAGTCAAATGCGGGTGGTGCCTGGGATAATGCAAAAAAAATGTTTGAAGAAGGGATTGAAATTAACGGTGAAAAGTACTTTAAAGGCTCTGATCCTCATAAAGCGGCTGTTGTTGGCGATACAGTAGGTGATCCATTTAAAGATACTTCAGGACCTTCATTGAATATTTTGCTAAAGCTGATGGCGGTAGTTTCACTTGTAATTGCGCCTTTAATTAAATAAATTATGTACCTAAAAAAATTTTTTTGCAAAAATCCCGGCTCTTAAATATAGATAAGGGCCTTACGTCCATCGGGAGAATAGATGAAAACAAATATATATGAAAGTGCGGTAATAATTAATGCCGCATTAGAAGACGAACAAATTGATTCAGTAATTTCTCGCATAAAAGAAACCATTGTTAATAATGGTGGGGAAATAAGGGAAATAGAGAACTGGGGAAGAAAAAGATTGGCCTACATGGTTAAGAAAAGTAAAATTGGCTACTATATCTTCTTTAGATTTAATGCCCCTTCCAGCATTGTTTCCAAATTAGAAAGAACTTATGTGCTTGACGAGCATACATTGCGGTTTTTAACTATTAAATTAGATAATGATGCAATAGAATCTATTGAAAAGAATAAAAAGGTTTCGCAAGATAATAATTCTGCAGAAAATGCGGAAACTAGCAACAAATCTGAAGTTTAACTTAATGATAGCGAATAATTAATTCTATTAATGATAAGTATGGAGGAAAAACCATGGCCGATTTGAAAATGCCTGAAATTAACTATGTTGTTGTTGCCGGTAATTTAACCAAGGATCCAATCTTTAGACAAACAACGAATAATACACCCGTTGTTAATTTTTCTATAGCTTCAAATAGAAAATATAAAGATAGTTCCAACCAGTGGCAGGAGGATGTTTGTTATGTAGGCATTGTTGCGTGGAATAAACTGGCTGAAAGTTGCCGGGATAGGTTGAAAAAAGGTTCTGCTGTACTTGTTGATGGGGAACTGCAAAGTAGAAACTGGAAATCTGAAGAAGGACACAATAGAAGTATTGTTGAAATTAAAGCTAGAAGAATCCAGTTCCTAAATAAAAGAGTCAAATCCTCTAATAACGGAGCAGATGAAAACGGAGATGTTGATAACTTCTCCGATGATAATGTTGATTACACTGAAGATTCGTTCGATAAATTTTTATCTAATGAAGAATCGGATTTAATTAAAGAATAGGAAACTTGATGAAAAAAGAAATTAAAACAAAAAAAATCTGCAGGTTTACTCAAAATAATGTTAAATATATTGATTACAAAGATGTTAAACTTCTGCAGAGATATACTACTGAGCAAGGTAAAATAATTCCCAAACGTATTACCGGCACTTGTTCTAAATATCAAAGAGAATTATCTATAGCATTAAAACGTGCCAGGCATATGGCTCTCTTGCCATATGTTACTGATACTGTAAAATAGTTATTTGGAGAAATAATGAAAGTAATATTAAGACAAAATTTTGACAGCCTTGGTCAAATAGGGCAAGTGGTTGACGTTAAAAGCGGTTATGCAAGAAATTATTTGATACCAAGAAAATTAGCTTACCCTGCATTGCAGGGAAATATCAGAGCCCTTGAAGAAGAAAAGAAAAATCTCGAAAAGAAAAGAGTTCACGAATTAGCCGCTGCTGAAACTTTTGCTGCAGAACTTGAGAAAATATCTGTAACTATTCCTGTTCAGGTTGGTGAAGAAGATAAAATTTTCGGCTCTGTTACCAACCAAATGATCGCCGATGCATTAAAAGAAAAAGGCTATGAAATTGATAGAAGGAAAATCGAAATTGAGGAACCCATAAAATCTCTTGGAATTTATGGAATTGAGATAAAACTCCATCCATCTGTAAGTGCGAAAATTAAAGTTTGGGTAGTTAGAGAATAGATATTTTCTTAAACTTTAAAATAAAAAAGGAATCCCGATATCAGGATTCCTTTTTTTAATTTAAATTTCTTTAATCTATTTATCTAACTTTAATTCTCTTTTCTCTTACTAATTTTGCTACTTCAGAAGTTCCGTTTTTGGAAATATTTTTAATCGCCTTGGTTGAAATTTTCAAGGTAACAAAACGATTCAATTCCTGGACCCAGATCCTCTTTTTTTGAAGATTCGGTAAAAATCTTCTTTTACTTCTATTATGCGCATGAGATACATTATTTCCTGTTATTGGGCCTTTTCCAGTTATTTGACACCTTCTTGACATTTATTCTCCGCAAAATTTGCTTAATTTAAAATTGAATAACAAATATACAAAAAAAAGAATCAAATATTCAATTTATTAAGAATTACATATTTATATATAGTACAAAAATTATATTTCCCAGTAATGATTATTGAAAGTTATTGGTAGATTATTATCTTATAATATGAAAGTATGATTAAATAAATTTCAAATCTTGTTGCATGCCTAAGAAATTTCAAAAATAATTGTTTATACTGAAAGGAGATGTTTATGGAATACTATGAGCTTCATCCCGAAACGCCACAGTTAAGGTATATAAATAAAGCGATAGAAGTTCTAAGTAAAGGGGGTGTGATTATTTATCCTACCGATACAGTGTATGGAATTGGATGTGATATTTTTAACAAGCAAGCTTTGGAGAGAATATTTACAATAAAAAATGATAGCCTTAGTAAATTGTTTAGTTTTGTTTGCTCGGATCTAAAAGATATTGCCAAATACGCACGGGTTTCAGATTATGCTTACAGAACTATGAAGCATTTATTACCCGGACCCTACACCTTTATTTTACCTGCAGCTAAACTGGTACCTAAAAAATTATGGAGCAAAAGAAAAACGGTTGGAATCAGGGTGCCAAATCACGTAGTTACATTAACCCTGGTAAAAGGATTTGGTCATCCGATAATAAGTACCAGCACAACAAACAGGAAAGGAGATGTTTTAATTGATCCTTTTGAAATAAAAAACATTTTTAATTCCCAGGTAGATTTAATGCTAGCTTCAGGAAACCTGAGCGGTGATCCTTCAAGTGTTATTGATTTAAGTGCAGAAGTACCGGAAATAATTAGAGAAGGTGCCGGTGATGTAAGTCTCTTTGTACAAGCCTGAAAATCTTAAAAAATTTTATATGCCGGATCAAACCTCCGGGGTTTTCTAAAATCCCGGAGATTTTTGTTTACCTGCTATTCATCATTATCAGTTAATGACTTCAACTTTCTATTTTTCTCTATAGACTTGGGTTGACGAAGCTTGCGCAATACTGGTAAGAATAACTTCATTTATATTTACATGCGGTGGACGGGTAGCGCAAAACAGAACCGCTTCTGCAACATCATCTGCTGATAATGGAATAAGTCCTTCATAAACTTTCTCTACTTTTTCTTTGTCACCCGAAAATCTTACATCACTGAATTCTGTCCTAACCATTCCTGGGTCAACCGTTGATACTTTTACATTTTTATCTAACACATCGAGACGCATAGATTGAGTTAAAGCATTCACAGCATATTTTGTTGCACTATAAACATTTCCGTTTTTATAAACTTCGTGGCCTGCAGTTGAACCAATATTAATTATATGACCTGATTTTCTCTCTACCATGTTAGGAAGAATTTGACGGGTTACATAGAGAAGGCCCTTTATATTTGTATCAATCATTTCTTCCCAATGTTCAATTTCACCGTCATACAATGTTGAAAATCCTCTTGCAAGTCCGGCATTATTAATTAATATATCTATCTTTTGCCATTCATCAGATAGATTAGTAAAGATTTTTTTCACATTTTCATAGTTTCTTACATCCATTTCAATAGCGAGAACTTTTACATTATTTTCCTTTTTTAAAGATTCAGCTATCTCAATTAATCTTTCCAAACGTCTTGCAGTAAGAATTAAATTAGCGCCTTCTTTTGCAAAGGCAGATGCACATGCTTTTCCGATTCCGGATGATGCCCCGGTTATAAGTACAACTCTATTTTTTAACGATTCCATTTTATCCTTTTGTTTTTGAATAGTAGTTTCAAATTAAAAATATTTTTTAAAATTGAAAAACACAGTTAGGTAATTTTATTTATGAATGACGGGATAAAATTTAATGAATAAATTTTATAGCAAGTTTAATTCAAAAAGCATTTAAAACGTACCCGGAATTATTGTCTGACATTTATAGCATTTACCATCATTGATTTTATTCATCAATACATCATGCCAATCTCTTTTGATTAATGGAGTATTACACTTCGGACAATATGTAGTTTGACCTTCCAGATCATGTACATTTCCAATATAACAGAATTTTATTCCTGATTTTATTGCAATATTTCTTGCAGTAGTTAAAGTGGATTGCGGTGTTCGTATTTTATCCCGCATTTTAAAATCAGGATGAAAAGCAGTGAAATGAAGAGGTACAGAATCTCCTAAATTCTGCAATATCCAATTACATTCATTTTGAATTTCTTCGGAAGAATCATTTTCACCAGGTATTAGCAAAGTTGTAATTTCAAACCAGATATCAGTTTCATTTTTTAACCATATTAATGTATCAAGTACATCGCTTAAAGAAGAAAAAGTCAGCTTGTGGTAAAATCTTTCAGTAAATCCTTTTAGGTCTACATTAGCAGCATCGATGTATTGATAGACATCTTTCCTTGCATTTTTATCGATATAACCTGCAGTTACCATTACTGAATTTATACCTTCTTCTCTTGCAATTTTAGATATATCTATAACATACTCTCCGAATATAGTAGGATCATTATATGTGTAAGCAATTGACGGCACATTATATTGCTTGGCAAGATTAATAACATCTTCAGGTGATGAATCTAAAGAATTAGAATTATCCAGTTTTGCTTTGCTTATCGACCAGTTCTGGCAGAATTTACATCCAAGATTGCAGCCTGCGGTACCGAAACTTAAAATAGAAGTTCCTGGATAAAAATGATTCAGTGGTTTTTTTTCAACTGGATCAATTGCAAAACCGGTTGGTTTTCCATAACCAATGGTATAAAGTTTCCCTCCGTGATTTTGGCGAATAAAACAGAAGCCCGGCTGTCCTTCTCCTATTTTACAATAACGCGGGCATAGAGTACATAAGATCTTATTTTTTCCGGAAGGTTCCCACCATTTTGCAGGTACTAATTCATCTCTTTTTCTTTCAATTGTCCGCATCATAATAAAATGATTTTACTATAAATTAAATTTTTAGATAAACAGATGAAAGTTAATAATAACTGCATGATTGGATGGTTGTATGAATGGATGATTAAAAGACGGAATAATTAATAAACGAGTCTTTAACTATCAGTTATAAATAAGTTTTATATACAAAAGAATTATATCAAATTACCTCGAACCTTATCCAATTTACTCTGCTTTTTTCCGAGTAAGGTGCACCGGCTGCAAATATAATAACATCACCTTCTTTAACATGCTCTGCTTCCAGGATCAATTTTTTTGCTTTGTCTATTGCTAAATGTTCTTTATCGATTTCTTCAAAATAAATTGAAGTGACTCCCCATCTTAAACATAAATTATTCATTGTGTCGAAACTGTTTGACAAAGCAATTATTTTTGAATTAGGTCGGAACTTAGCAAGATTTCTTGCAGTACGGCCTTTTAGTGTAAATGCTACAATTGCAGTGGCGTTAACCTGTTTACTTACTTCAACTATAGCTTTACCCATCGAATCAAAAAGATTTTCCTCTATCTCTTTAGGTATTTCATAATCAATTATATGAACAGGAGAATGTTTTTCTGCATTTTGTATAATATCATTCATAATTCTCACTGCTTTAAAAGGATATTTCCCGACAGAAGTCTCGCCGCTCAGCATAACGGTATCAGTTCCATCCCAAACAGCATTTGCAACATCTGATGCTTCTGCCCTCGTTGGTATGGGGTTATGAATCATAGATTCAAGCATTTGTGTTGCGGTAATAACCAACTTTCCGGAGGAGTTGCATTTTTTTATGATCTGTTTTTGAATTACAGGTACTTCCTGCGGCAGCAGTTCAACACCGAGGTCTCCTCTGGCGACCATAATTCCATCAGCCTCTTTAAGAATCTCATCAAAATTATCTACTGCTTCTTTTTTTTCTATTTTGGCTATTATAGGCTTTCCAAAATTTTTACTCTTTAGCCATTCCTTTAAATGCGAGATATCGGATGCTTTCCTTACAAAGGATAATGCAATATAATCAACACGATGCTTCATACAGAATTCAAGATCTTGAAAGTCTTTTTCGGTAACAGAAGGAGTAGATAACTTCATTCCGGGCAGGTTCATCCCTTTTTTGGGTTTCAGAGTTCCACCAATTTCAATTGAACAAATAACAGAATACTTCTTTCTTTCTGTTATTCTTAATCTTATTAAACCATCATCAATTAAAATAGGATCTCCTACTTGTGCATCGTCAACCAATGATTTATATGAGGTAGAAATTTTATCTTTTGTACCAAGAACATTTTCAATAGTGATTTCAATCTTTTCTCCTTGGACTAATTCAATTTCAGGTTCTGATAATTCACCAACCCGGATTTTGGGCCCCTGCAAATCGACCAAAATTGACAATGGAGTTTTTTCTTCTTTGCAGGCTTCATCAATTTCATTAAATAATTTTTCAAAAAAATTATAATTACCGTGTGAAAAATTCATCCTTACTCCGTCCATACCGGCAAGTATTAATTTTTCTATTTCAGTTGCCGTGGATGTAGCAGGACCTAGTGTACATAGTATTTTAGTTTTGGCAAATGTATCAGGATTTATCTTATTCATTTTTTCTTTTTCTTAATTGAAGTTTTTGAAGGTAATGCTTTTCTCATTCTGGATTTTGCATATAAAACTTTTATTTTCTCTTCTACATAATAAAAGACAGTTCCTTTTTCATAACCTTTTGCAGTCCTTTCACCGGCTTTTATACCCGTCAAAATTTCGATTCCCTCTTCAACCCTTGTAATGGGATAGATATGAAATTCACCTTTTTTTGCGGAATCAATAACATCTTCCCGCAGCATTAACTCTTCAACATTTTGAACCGGGATGATAACACCCTGGTTACCATTTAATCCTTTCATTTTGCAGATGTCATAAAAACCTTCAATCTTTTCATTTACACCTCCTATCGGCTGAACATCACCCTTCTGATTTAATGAACCTGTTACAGCAAGAGATTGCTTAATCGGAAGATTTGCCAGAGTTGAAAGAAGTGCAAAAATTTCCGCGCAGGAAGCGCTGTCTCCATCAACCGTTCCGTATGATTGTTCAAATACCAAGTTTGCATTAAATGAAAGTGGGAGATCCTGTCCAAAAGTTTCCCTGAAATACCCGGAGATGATTAATACTCCTTTATTGTATTGTTTCCCGCTCATCCCGGCTTCACGTTCAACATTAATTATAGTACCGCTTCCAAGGGATACGGTTGCAGTAATTCTTGTTGGTCTGCCGAAAGCATAAAAATCACCGCCATAAACAGCGAGACCATTAATTTGACCGACTCTTTCCCCTGCAGTATCAATTAAATACATATCCTGTTGATACATTTCTGTAATTTTAGCTTCAAGAAGACCATGTCTTTCTTTTGCAGAATTAAAAGCTTTCTGGATATGAGCAGCTGAGACAACATTAAATCCATCGTCAACAGCCCAGAAATTTGCTTCACGTGCAAGATCTGCAATGTAAGAAAACCTGGTAGTAAGCTTATTCTTATTTCCAATATATTTTGCTCCAAGTTCTATTAAATACGCAATAGCGTTTTTATCAAACTCGCAAAGATTTTCTTCTTTTATCATTTTTTTAATCACTCTTGCATATTCAACTAAAACTTTATCATTCCTTTTAATTTCATAATCAAAATCTGCTTTTATTTTAAAAGTCTTTTAAAATCATATTCAAAATTTGCGAGCATAGAATAAATATCCTGGCTACCAATCAGAATAATTTTAGCTTTAATATCTATCGGTTCCGGTTTTAATATTGAAGTTGAAGGCATGAAATAACTCGGAAGGTCCTGTATCTCAAGTTTATTATAAGTCAGAACTCTTTTCAGAGTATGCCATACACCAGGTTCTTCAAAAAGATGATTAACATTTATAATAAGGTAGCCGCCGTTTGCTCTTAAAAGTGAACCCGCTTTTATTCTTGTGAAATCGCTGTACCAGCCTCCTCTTCCGTCATTAATTCTTTCAATTGTTCCGAAAATATTTACATAAGTCGGAGAAGTTTCTTCAATTACCGGGCAGTCTTTAAATTCTGAAGTATCCAAAATTATATTTACTTCATATGTTTTAAAGTAATCAATTTGTAAACCGGAGTCTGTAGTTTCGCCTTCAGGTTTTATGCCTTTAAATATTTGTATATTATCGAGTATATGATTTTCAACCTGATCGAGATAATTGCTTACTTTCGCCTGGCTAAATTTTTCACGCAGGTTTTCGATGACTCCTTTTACCACTACCTGAGCAGTTTCCTTCTCTAATTTAAAAAGCTGTTCCTGGAATTGCTGACTTATTTTCAGACCCTTCTTAAATATAGAATGAAGCTCTTCCTGATAATCATTATATTTTTTAATTATATTTTTAACGTCTTCATTGGAAATTTTATTTTGCTGAACAAGTTCATCTAATTGGTAAATAGGAACGGGCTGCTCATTAATTATAGGAATGATGTCCGGTCTTGCAGCTTCACCAATTTTTGTTTGTCCTAAGGTGAAATGATCATTCTTTAATTTTTCATTAAAAGGTTCTAAAAGAGCCTGCTCTTTGTGGCTGTAAAGTTCGATTATTTGTTTTTTCCTATGAACGTACGATTCGTTTTCAAGGGCTTGCGGTACCCTTTTCCTTAAAACATTTATTGCTGAAGAAAAGCTCTGCTTAAATTCTTTAGCTTTTCCCGAAGAGAATGTCAGGAGTGAGGGTCTGTCCTCATCTTTAAAATTATTTACGTAAGCATAATCTTTTAACGGGGGACAATCCGAACTAATTTGTTCGAGCATCTTTTTTACAGTTGATGCTTTACCGGTGCCAGATAAACCGGCAATATAAATATTATATCCCGGGCTGTGTAATCCAACCCCTATCTTTAAAGCTTTTAATGCCCGTTCTTGTCCAACTATTCCTTCTATTGGTTCAAGGTCAACAGTAGAAGCAAATTTAAAAATGTCGGGATTACATTTCCATCTTAAATCTTCCGGCTTAAGCTCTTTAAATTTGTTTGCAGTTTTAGTTTGAGTAGGAATTTTTGCCATAATATTTCCCCGTCAATTACTATTGTTAAAATTTTTTATATAAAAAAATAAATTTAATTTTTTTTTGAGTATGACAAAATATAACAAGTTTACCCCAGATCACAGACAAATACAAAATAATTCTTTAATTATAATTAAGAAATTTTAATAATTTATTAAGATTATCTTAATACAAATTTTATATTTTAACTGCATAAATAATTCTGATAGAGGGGTAATACCGTTTTAGAGTAAATTTATTTGAGAATGATTTTATAATTAATTAAGATTTTCCCTGAACATCAACATTACAAGAAGGAGAGAAATTAAGCTCTCCTTTTTTATTTTAAATATTAAGTAATTTAATTCAATCTGTTTAAGAACTTCCAGATAATCAATGCCGTCAGCCTGCTGGTTTTATTATCAAAATCAAATTTTGGATTTACTTCCGATATTTCAAAAATTTTTGTTCTTTTATCATGCCCGGCAATTTCAGCAATTAACAATGCTTCTTCAATTGAAAATCCAACGGGATTTGGTGCACTTACACCAGGAGCATCCGATTCGTTAATCGAATCAATATCAAAACCCCAGAACAAGACTTTATTCTTTTTCTTGAATAGTATCTCGTTCAGTATCTTTTTAATTTTTACTCCAGTTACTTTGTCATAATAAAAAACATGGCTTCCTTTTTTCTCCAGATAGTTTTTATGCGCAATAGAAGAAGAATGCTGTTTAATTCCTATCTCATAAAAATTTTTCGGGTTTAATAGATTTTCATCCAGAAGCATCCTGTAAGAGGTACCGCTGTTCCGGATTTTATCAGGACGTACATCAAAATGGCTGTCAATATTAAATACCAGAGGATTATTGTTAAATCTTGATAAAGCTTTACAATCGGGATAAGAAATATCATTTCCACCGCCAAGTATTATCACTTTTTTGTTATCACTTAATAATTGGAAAACCACTTCTTCCTGTTTTTTATGAATATCTTCAAGTTTGTCTTCGATTTTAATATTGCCTAAGTCAAATATTTTTATCGATTCAATTGTTTCACTTACCGTCAGTTTATAGAATGACTCTCTGATTTTATCAGGAGCATACTTAGCTCCTTCCCGTCCTTTGTTTCTAATTACTCCCATATCTTGCGGGGAACCTAAAATGACAACATCTGTTTCATTATAATCTTCTATTTTAGAATACACCTTTTCACCGAGCCTAATATCTTCAGGGTCATTTCTTTTATAGAAAAGAGCTTCATTTGGTCTAGTAGTCAGATTAAAGATATTCATATTTGATCCTGGAGAGAAATATTTTTTGATTATATCTCTATTGTTTAACTTTTAATACTTTCAATTGTAAATGAAATAGAAATTGTTGTCAATTCTTTATTTTTATTATTATAAGATTTTTCTGTAAACTCAACATTGTTATTAAAATCGAACATAATTACAGAAGAAGAACGAGTACCATATTTTTCTGTCACCGTAAAAATAGGAGAAACCATTCTTTCAAGCTCTCTTCCTAAGCCTGTTTCGGGTAGAGATTTGTCGGGATAAATTTCATCATCTTTTAATAAATCAAATAATTTATTTTTAGATGGATTAGGCTCTTTAATTAATTCAGAAAAAATTCTTTTACTTTTTACTACTTTAGGCCATGGTGAATCAAGTAAGTGATTACTTAATCCGTAAACTCCCTTTTGTAATTTAACCGGTTCTTTGCTTATGTTTGATAAGTAATATAAATTATCGCTATTTCCATATATTAAATTGTAACCATTATAAATATCTGCACTTTCTAATAATAGATTTGTATATTGCTCGAGCGGTATCTCATTTAACAAGAAATCAGTCACTAATTTCCCGCGAGTAGGAGCATTATCCTTTATTCTTGACATATCCCTGTAATTGGTGATAGCTGCAATTCTGCCTTTTTTAGTAACTCCGAGCCAGGTTCCACTTCCTCGTAAATCTTTGCCGGCAAATAGTTCGGGATGTTTCTCCCAATTGTGTAATAATGCTGCTGGCCGGTCATAAAATTCATCCCTGTTTGCAGCAATAATTAATTTATAATTCGGATTAATTTTGTATGATAATAGTAACAGGCACATTATTAAAAAATTATTTTGATTAAAGTACAAAAAATAAGAAAATAAAATCGGATTCTTTAGAGATGAAAAAATAATTTTATTAAGGTAGGATAAAACAGGGTATACAGGAAATCTCATCCTGTATACCCGGCATAATTTATCTCTCTATTAAGATACCAGGACCAAATCCAACACGATCTTTTATCTCAATGGATTCTTCCTTCGGTTTTGAGTAATACCATGCAGCGTTCCAGCTAACTTTATCATCAACAGAAACATTATAAAAATTAGCTTCCCCTTTATCTGCCCGGATTAAATGGGTCGGGCTGTCTTTTAAATATTTTTTGTTTATTGAATTTTTGGGGAAATACCAATTACCGTCAATATTTTTTATATCCTCACTTTCAGCAATTGTCTCTCCATTATATAGGGCTTTTGCCATGCATTACCTCCTGTATTATTGCTCTCCAAAAGTAAAGTAAATTTTATAAAAAAATAAAGAGAAAAATATGAGCTAAATCTCAGGTGTGATGTATATTGGGTGGAAAATATATTCCAAAAATCGGGCAAATTTGACAATTGTTATTTATTTTTTAGCACATAGTTTTGTATACTTATAAAAATTTTTGATTTCTCTTTAAAAATAGCCTATAAGATTCTGTATGAAATTAATATTGCCTTCTAATATTTTTACCGGTTTACTGGCAAATAATTTGGAACCCGGATTAAAAAAAAATTTAATATTTAATCCGTCTTCTTTAATTGTATCTGAGATGATGAAACATGAAAATTGTATTGGTTTAATTCCAACGCTTGATCTTTTAAAGAATTCAGACTTATATATCTCAAAGAAACACGGAATTGCTTTCGAGGGGAATTTATGTAATTCATACATCTATTTTAAATCCGGTGAGAAGATTGTAAATGAACTCAGTATCTTTGGAGATGTTTCTTCTCTTGAAGTTATTCTAAGCAAAATATTATTTAAGGAAATTTATAATACGGATATTAAAATTGAAATATTGACCCGCGAGCAAAAATTGCAGGATAAAAACGTTGTTATTATCGGAAACAAAAATTTTGAAGAAGAAAGGTGCTTCGCAGGTATAAGTTTTTCTGAAGAAATGATTGAATCTTTATCTTTGCCGTTTGTTAATTATGTTTTTGCCTCTAAGGATAAAAATATGCTGGAAGAGTTAAATGAAAAGTTGGAGAATATCGGCAGATGTGCCTTTGAAAGTGTTGAGGAATATGATTTTGGAAAAAGAATCAGCAAAAAAACAAAAGATTATATAAAGACAAATATATCTTCATTTATTACAGATTTTGAATTAAATGATATTGATGGAATTGATCAACTGCTTAGACTTCCATATTATCATGGAATTGTGAATGATATAATTGAAGTAAAATATGTGTAGCACAGATTACCAATCTGTGCTACCAATTTTATAGTTCTACTATTGAAATATCAATTATTTCATCTTCCTTTTCAGGCATTTCCTTAAGGATTTTATCGGAAGGTTTAGAATCCAATTTAATTGTGCAGCATGCAGTTTTTTCACCGTCAAAAATAACATTTTCCATTTCTTGTGCATTTATTCTTTCTTCACTCAAAAGTCTTAAAACCCGTGCAAGAACACCGGGTTTATCAAAATGCCTTACTACTAATTGGTATTTTGCGGCGGTCTTTTTACAGCGGTTAACCCAGTTTTTTATTTCACCTAGCTCAATAAAGTTTTTAATGACGTTAAACGTTTCTTCAGCAACAGCATTTTGAGCCTGTTCGGTAGATGCTCCAATATGATGTGTAACATAAATGTTTTTAATATTTGAGAGTTCGCTTGAAAATTCACCTTCCTTCCCTTCCGGTTCTGCAGTGAACACATCTAAACCGGCAAATATTTTTTCTTCTTTTGCCGCATTTATTAGTGCTTCTTCATCTACAACTCCTGCTCTAGCAGTGTTAATGAAGTATGCTCCTTTTTTCAGTTTACCGATTAAATCTTTGGATATTAGTTCTTTTGTATCTGCATTTTGTGCCAAATGAACTGAGACTATATCTGATTGCTGAAATAATTCTTCAAGCGAATTAACTTTTTCTATCCCCAAAGTTTCAGCTTTTTCTCTGGTTAATGATCTTGACCAGCCTAAAACTTTTAATCCGAAAGCCTGGGCACGGTAAATAAGTTCGGTTCCAATTTGCCCTACTCCAACAACACCCAAAGTTTTACCAAATAATCCGTCTGCTTTTGAATATATAGCTTTATTCCACTTTCCATTTTTAAAATCAATAACATTGTTGGGTATCTTTCTATCAACTGCGCAAATTAAACCCATAGCCAACTCCGCTACGGCAATGCTGTTTTTACCGGGACAATTAGCTACAAATATTCCTTTTTCATTTGCAGCTTTTATATCTATATTGTTTACGCCTGCACCGGCACGTATAATTAAACTAAGTTTGTTTGATTTGTTAATACATTCTGCGTTTACTATTGTTGAGCGGACAATCAGAATATCAACATCGTTTATATTGTCCGGGAGATTGCTCTCCTTAAACTTTGGTTCATATACTAATTCACGAACCAGGTTTTTAATTTTTTCCGTGTATTGATCCGGAAACTTATCTGCTATTAAAACTTTCATAAACTCATCCTTTTTAAAGTTAAAAAATTATTGCAATTTTTTACTATTAATTTTAAAATTTACTGATGATAATTTCTGAAAAAGTTAGGGGAAAAGAAAGATTGACAATTTTTTAACGGAAAATTTTCCAGGTAGAAATATTATGATATATTTGTTCTTCAATGTTTGAATAAATCTGTAATTTATTATATCTGTAACAATAAATTAGAGAATGCAAAAGAAGATAAAAAACATGGTAACCGTTTCTTTAATAGGGATACTGGCATACATATTTACAGATATAATGCATGAAGTTATTGGACATGGAGGTACATGTTTAATGCTCGGATGTAAAATTACATTGTTAACCTCAGTTTATTTTAATAGTATTCCTGGTAATTTCATAATTGGTCTTGGGGGACCAGTCTCTAATTTAGTACTCGGTATTCTGATATTTGTATACCTTGATATTAGAAAAGATATATCTTTTCGTTTAAGATATTTGTTAATAGTATTAATGGCCTATAATTTATTCTGGTTTTCCGGGACAATATTTTCGTCAGCTTTCACAAGCATAGGAGATTGGACTTTTGCATTAAAAAAATTAGGTATAGAGGGTTACGGAATGTCATTTATGATAGTTCCTGCTTTAATATCTTACTTTTTCTCCTTCAAATTGGTCCGATTACAATTTAAGATGTTCGAGTATGAATATACTGGTTTACCATTGAAACAAGGCATCTATTACTCTTATTTGTCTGCGATAGCCGCAGCAGTAATTGCTGGTTTATTATTTAAACAGGATAGAATTCATGCAGCAATTGAAGGATTACTGGAAATGGTAAGTTCAATCCCAATTTTATTATTAAATTTTAAAGGGAAAAGTAAATCAAATATTTACAATTTTAGAAGCGAATTTACATTTTACTTTATTACAAGTATAATTTTCATTCTGTTTTGTCTTACACTTGGAAGAGGACTTGTATTCTGAAGTGTGAAAAGTCATATGAAACGGAATATCATTAAATTATTAAATTGAAAATGAAATTTGCATTTTTAGAAAGAACAAAAACCGGGTGGGTTTTAAATGAAAATTTCTAACCAATTAACAAATAAATTTTTAAGTGCTGAAAAAATTGTTTTCTTTACCGGAGCCGGCATTTCTGCTGAAAGCGGAATTCCTGTTTTCAGAGGGAAGGATGGAATCTGGAATAAATTAAAACCTGAAGAATTAGCAAACTTTAATGCTTTCCTTAAAAATCCTGAGCTAGTCTGGGAATGGTACCAGCATAGAAAAAAAGTGGTTTCGGATTCTGAACCAAACGCAAGCCATAGGGTAATTGTAGAGATGGAAAATTATTTTCCCGATGTAAAAGTAATTACCCAGAATATTGACAATCTGCACAAGCGTGCCGGAAGCAAAAATGTTTATGAACTTCACGGCAATATTGAACGAAATTATTGTATTAAGTGCAAAAAAGTCTATCATGATAATATACCCCTTGAAGATAACATCCCTATGTGTGAATGCGGCGGGCTTATTAGACCTGATGTCGTTTGGTTTGGAGAGTATTTACCCCAGGATCAGTTTGAAGCCTCTTACTTAGCTGCCGAAAATGCAGATATTTTTTTTATTGTTGGAACTTCTGCAATAGTCTATCCTGCAGCGTCTTTGATATATAAAGCAAAAGAATCAGGAGCTACATTAATTGAAGTAAATATTGAAAGAACAGAAGTTTCAAGTATTGTTAATTCTTCTTTATTTGGAAAAGCAGGTGAGGTTTTGCCTGCAATTTTAAGTGATATTAAAAAACTGAAGGATTCACCATATACTAAAATATGATATTAACAATTGAGAGTGAATGAATACAGGTTCAGAAATTGAAATCTTTATCTCTATTGTTTAAGCCCTAATAACTTACACATCCTTTGTAATTCGTGCTGCTCATTTTCATTTAAAATTCCAATTTCATCTGTAATTAATTTTAGTTGTTTAGGAAAGACTGTTTCAATTAACTTTTTCCCTTTATCTGTCAGTTGAATATTAAAATATCTTCTGTCCACTACACCTCTTCTCCTGATAACCAAACCTCTCTTTTCCAGATTATCAACTACCAGTGTAATATTTCCACCACTTTTCAGAAGTTTGCTGCCCAAATTTTTTTGGCTCATTGACCCCAAATGGAACAGGGCTTCTAAAACTCCAAACTGACTTTCTGTTAATCCTTCTTTTGCTAAGGATGCATTTAAAATTGAATTGAGTGATTCAACAGCCCTAATGAGTTTTATATAAACATTAAGAGAGTTTATTTCTTTTTTAGAACCTTTGTAGTGAGTCCCCATATTTGATTAAATTAATGTCGAAAAGTTCGATATTAAACTAATAAAAAAAAGAAAATAGTCAAGAGTTATTTCTAATTATTTTTTTTGGGAGACAAAAAACTTAGCACACCAACAAATAAAGCAGAACCAATAATTGACCAAACGACCGGAAAATCTGTGCCTCCGATATTTAAGACAAAAAAATCAGGGAGAGCCGTTTTTCTCGCTATCCATGTTCCGACCAACGCCCCGATAAATCCTACTACTATTGAGACAACACAACCTCCTCTTGAAAATCCTACCAGCGAACGTCCAATAGAACCGCAAATTCCTGAGATAATTAATAAAATAATTATTTCTAATAATGACATGGTATTACCTCAAATATATATTGAAAGCTAATTCGATTTTAACAAATATGCAAACATATATTATTGATTATTGAATTAATGTCATCTTTATATTTATATTTCTACTTCATAATAGTTTGACCAAAATTTTAATGTCCCAAAGAAAACCATTATTTTTAATAATGTAATTTAAAATACTTATACAGAAAATTAAGAAAGTAGAAATGAAAATAGCACTCGCTTCTGATCATGGAGGATTTGAATTAAAAAAGGACCTCTTTAACTGGCTGAAAGAAAATAATTATGACGCGGTTGACCTGGGAAATAAAGTATATGATTCCCTGGATGATTTCCCCGACTATGCTGAAATTATTTCAAAAGCAATTATAAATGGGGAAGCAGAAAAAGGAATTTTAATATGCGGAAGCGGGGTTGGTGCTGCAGTTGCGGCTAACAAATTTAAAGGAATTAGGGCTTCTGTTTGTCATGATATTTATTCTGCCCACCAGGGTGTTGAACACGATGCAATGAATATATTGTGCCTCGGTGCAAGAGTGGTCGGAATTCAGCTTGCAAAAGATCTTGTAGCCTCATATATAAATGCAAAGTACATGAATGAAGAAAGACTAAACAGGCGTTTGGAAAAAATCAAAAAATTTGAAGATGATTTCGGTAAGTAAATATTATTAATCCATTCTATTTTCGATATGAGAGGAATACGAATTTATTAATTCTTTTACTCTTTTTTAATATTCTAAACAATTCCTAATCATACCCTTCGATTCTATCTCTTTTAATGCTAGCTCTGATTAAGAATATAATACAGCTAACATAAGATTTTCATTTAAATCCCTATTTTTATTCACAATGTTTTTAATTTTATCAAAATAAAAGGTGAACCATGAAAGTCGGTTTTATAGGGCTTGGATTAATGGGAAGTCGTATGGCAGAAAATTTACTTAAGGGCGGATATGAATTAATTGTATTTAACAGAACTAAGGAAAAAGCAGAGCCAATAGTAAAAAAAGGAGCGTCCTTAGCTGGCTCATTAAATGAAGCAGGGAAAAATTCAGACATATTATTTACTATGCTGTCTAATCCGGAAGCAGTTAAAGAAGCTGCTTTAGGAGAGAATGGCTTCTTGGCATCTCTCAAAGAAAATTCTTTATGGATTGATTTAAGTACAGTCAATCCTTCTTTTTCAATTGAGGTAAGTAAAAAAGCAAAAGAAAAAAATATAAGGTTTCTTGATGCACCTGTTGCCGGTACTGTTGGTCCTGCCGAAAGAGGAGAGCTTATAATTTTAGTGGGTGGTGAAGAAAAGGACCTAAATGAAGCAAAGCCGCTTCTGGAAAAAATGGGAAAGAAAATAATTCATCTTGGCAAAAACGGTATGGGTACATCAATGAAGATGGTAATAAACCTGATGCTTGCAAATTCGATGGTATCTTTTGCAGAAGCTATAACTCTCGGTGAATCCCTGGGTTTTTCAAAGGATACTCTATTTAATACTCTGATCGGGGGGCCGGTTACCGCACCATTTTTAACTTCAAAAAAAGAAAAGATTCAGAAAGATGATTTTACTACTGAATTTCCATTGGAACATATGCAGAAAGATCTTCAACTTGTAAATATTACAGCGTTTGAGAATAAAATATCTCTGCCCCTTTCCAATATTGCAAAAGAGATTTATGGACTTGCAATTAAAAACGGTTTAGGTGAAAAAGATTTCTCGGCCATCTATAAATTCTTAAATAAATAAAAAGTTGAGAAATTGTAACGCCTTAAGATTTTATAAATATTAAACATTTATTATCGGTTATTTTATTATTACAGTTTAATTTTATATCAAATCAAAGAAATTGTTCCTGTTATATTTAGGATTACCAGAAATCTAATGTCCAAACAAAGGGGTATTATTTAAATAAAAGTGATTTGAAACGCTTATATATTATTTCCTGCCGTTTATCAAATTTTTTTGAATAGTTGAATATTTTAAAGTAATTTAAGGCGGGATGAAACTGAAAAATCTTAATATTGAAGCTTTAATTTGGATCCTGGCGCTCATTTATTTGTTTTTTGTTAATACTGATTCACATTACAGTTTCTGTCTTTTTAAGAATTTGGGGATTGATTTCTGTCCTGGTTGTGGTTTGGGGAGGTCGATCCATTATTTAATGCATTTGGAAATAATGAAATCAATAAATACACATCCGCTGGGAATATTCGCTTTTGTAATACTATTACATAGAATTATTACCCTGTTAATCCCGGCGTTTAAGAATACAAAATTGAAAGTTGTTCTAATAAAATTAGCGAGGATAAAATGAACAAATTACTTACTCTGCTGCCCAATATTGAACAGGAAGAACTTGTTTATATACAGATGCTGGTTAAGGATATGGATGATAATCAAATCACCCAATATGCTTCTATTTACAATTCAAGAAGAAAAGATGCGCAGACAATATTGCTTCTTACCCTGATCGGATTTTTTGGTGTAGCGGGGGTTCAGCGTTTTGTTTTAGATCAAATCGGGATGGGTTTATTATATCTTTTTACAGGTGGTATTTGTGTTATCGGAACTATTGTGGATTTAATTAATTACAAAAGATTAGCAATTGAATATAACCACAAACTTGCCAGGCAGGTTGCAGCAATTGTTTCGAGTTAGTTCAGTGTAAGTGCCGGTTACTTCAAAAGTGACTGGCACTTTAAAGCATACCGTTTTCCTTTAACCAATGTTCACATGCGTTTGGCCAGTCCGATTCTGTTCCGCCTTTTTTAGCTAATCCAAAACCATGTCCTCCTTTTTCATAAATATGAAGCTCGGCAGGTATCTTGAATTTATTTAATGCCTTAAAATAATTTATACTATTTTGAATTGGAACTGCATTATCATCTTCTGCAAGAAATAAAAAGGCTGGAGGTGTATTTTTATTTACATGCAGATCATTTGAAAATTTATTTACTTCCTCTTTTGTCGGATTTTTTCCCAGCAAACTCTTCCTTGAACCCATATGTGTAATATCTGTCTCCATTGATATTACCGGGTAACCAAGAATAGAAAAATCAGGTTTTGCACTCACAGTATCCGAGTTATATACTTTTTCACTGTAATGTGTACAAAGTGTTGAAGCAAGATGTCCGCCGGCAGAAAAACCTATAATGCCAATTTTATTTGGATTAATATTCCACTTTTCTGCATTGCCTCTGATAATTCGCATAGCTTTTTGGGCATCCATTAATGGCCCGATAGTTTTATCTTTCATAATAGAGTCACTTGGTAGTCTGTACTTTAAAACAAAAGCTGTAATTCCAATTGAATTAAACCATTTGGCAATATCAACACCTTCCTTGTTGAAAGCCAAATGTGAATAACCTCCACCGGGGCAAATCAAAACCGCAGTCCCATTTGCTCCTCCATTTGAAGGAGTGAATATTGTTAAAGTTGGAATTTTTACTTTCTCTATCCGGTATCTGCCGGTTTCATTGCGTAAGTCTATTTCTTTATACTGACTATCTTCTATCGAACCGGGTATTTTACCCAACCAGATTTTGACTTTTTCCTGGCTGTAAGCAGATAAAGGAATGAGAATTATAAGTATAAGTAATAGTAAAGAATTAATTTTTTTCATACCGCTTCTTTGTTAGTTGATAATTATTTAAACCTTTTGAAATTCCCCTTTCCGGATTCCAGTATAGCTTTGTTTTCTTCCACTATAAAATGCCTGATATAGTATATTCCGCTTCCTTTATGTTTAAAACCAGTATGTTTATCAGCACTAATAATATAATAAAAATACATTTTATTTAGGTTAAATATTTTAAAAAATAATGATAATTTTTTTTTAATTATAAAGATCCTGCAGATAATAACATTCATTTTGTGATTAAATCAGCACAATTTTGATGAAGGACTTGCGTGAAAAATTGCAGGATAATTACTCATGATAGAAATTAAATTTAAGGATGAATACATTATGAAAACAAATTCAGTTAATGAAGAATACCTAAACAGTATAAAAATCAATTTTGAAAAATATAAGGTTATGGGAGATAAAACCTTCTCGCAGCTGGAGGAAAAGGATTTCCATATTACAATAGATGAAGAATCAAATTCAGTTGCTGTTATTATTCAGCATGTTAGCGGAAATTTACTTTCCCGCTTTACCGGCTTCCTGACTTCCGATGGTGAAAAAACTACCCGCAACAGGGATATGGAATTCGAGGAACAGCAATTAACACATATGGTGTTGATTGAAAAATGGAACGATAGCTGGAAAGTTTTGTTGGATACTTTAAATAATTTAACTACTGATGATCTATTTAAGACTATTTATATCAGGCAAGAGCCGCATTCGGTTATAGAAGCATTAAATAGAAGTCTGACCCATACTGCTTACCATATTGGGCAAATTGTTTATATTGCAAAACATATCAAAAAGAATTCATGGAAGACTTTGAGCATTCCTAAAGGGAAATCAGAAGACTTTAATAAATCGATGAATTCGAAAAAGTAATAATCTGTTCAAACACCCATTTTTGTGATTAAATGCACATCCTATGCACATCTAATTTATGCCCCCTTTAAAATAAATTTAAGCATACTTAAATTTAAATAAAAGATTACTTTAATTTCATGAATAATATATCAAAAGAAGATTATTTAAGCGCTATTTATAAATACAGGAGTAAAAACGGGGAAATAAAAGCAAATCTTATTGCCGAAAAACTGCAGGTTTCTAATGCTGCAGTTTCAGATATGCTTAAAAAACTCTCCAGCGATGGTCACATTAAATATGAGCCGTATAAAGGAATAAAGTTGACTAATATCGGGGAGGATTATGCAAAAAAAATGGTCAGACGTCATCGAATCTGGGAAGTTTTTTTGCACCAGGTAGTAGGATTAAAATGGGATGAAGTACACGATGAGGCACATAAACTTGAACATTCAACTTCAGATAAGCTTTTAAATAAAATGGAAGAGATGCTGGATTTTCCTGAGTTTGATCCTCACGGTGATCCCATTCCTTCAAAAGATGGCTTACTTCCAAAACAAAATAAAACGGTTCCTTTATCAATTTTAAAAAAAGGTCAGGCGGGAAAAGTTATGCGTGTAAATGATTTCGATAATAATTTCCTTAAATATATTTCCCAAATCGGTATTAAGCTTAATAAAGATATTGCTGTAAAAGATGTGCTTGACTTTGACAGGTCTATGTTGGTCTCGGTTGAGAAAAAAGAAATCAATATTAGTAGCACAATTGCAGCAAATATTTTTGTAGAAGAGAAATAGTCTATGAAAAATTTACTAGACTCTTCAGGGATGAATGACAATCGAACCAGAATCCTTGCCGAAGAAACACTTTCAGGAAAATCTCAAAAAGGAATTATCAGGAGACTTCTTCCGTTTCTTGGCCCTGCATTTATCGCAAGTATTGCTTATGTAGATCCGGGGAATTTTGCAACAAATATACAGGGTGGAGCTGAATTTGGTTATACGCTGCTTTGGGTAATATTGGCCAGTAATCTTATGGCTATGTTGATCCAGGCACTGTCCGCAAAACTTGGTATTGCTACAGGTAATAATTTAGCAGAACATTGCCGTAATAATTTTAGTAAACCGGTAGTTTATTCTATGTGGGTTCTTATGGAGTTTGTGGCAATGGCGACTGACCTGGCAGAGTTTTTGGGCGCTGCCATAGGCTTCCAATTACTTTTTGGCTTTCCATTAATTGTTGGTGGAATATTGACTGCAATATCTACTTTTTTAATTCTTGGTTTGGAACGTTACGGTTTCAGACCGCTCGAAATTGCTATTACGGTTTTGGCAACCGTTATTGCTTTATGCTACATTCTGGAAACAATTCTTGACAAGCCTGATGTCAAAACACTTTTATATCACACATTTGTACCTCAATTTTCTGGTACTGAAAGTATCCTTCTGGCAACCGGAATACTTGGTGCTACGGTAATGCCTCATGCAATTTTTCTTCATTCGGCTTTAACTCAGCAGCGGATTATTGTGAAACAGCCTGATAAGTTAAAGAAGCTTTTCCGGTTTGAAATTTATGATGTATTGATTGCAATGGGTATAGCCAGCTTTGTAAATATGGCAATGCTGATAATGTCTGCTGCTACATTTCATCAGCACGGATATACAAATGTTGCTACCATTGAAGATGCGCACTTAACTTTGCAGCCGCTGCTTGGGCAGGCGGCGAGCTGGATTTTTGCTATTTCACTCTTAGCTTCCGGGTTGTCTTCTTCAACTGTTGGAACTAGCGCGGGCCAGGTTATTATGCAGGGTTTTCTGCATAAGCATATACCTGTTTGGTTAAGACGGCTGATTACCCTTATCCCCTCAATGGTTGTCATTGCTGTTGGGCTTGATCCCACACGTACTTTGGTAATAAGCCAGGTAATTTTAAGCTTTGGACTCCCTTTCGCTATTATTCCATTGATCATTTTTACAAAAAATAAAAAATATATGGGGGTTCTTGTAAACAAAAAAATTACTAATTTTATTATTTATATTATTGCTGCGTTAATAATAGCTTTGAATATTTATCTGGTTTATCAAATATTATTTGTGGGTTAATTAAATGATTAAGCATTTGTTAGTACCGCTTGATGGTTCACCTCTTGCAGAATCAGTTTTACCTGTTGCTGCAAACCTTGCAAAAAAAGCTAAAACTGATATAACATTAATCCATATTGTTGAAGAAGCTCCGCCTGAGAAAATACATGGTCAGCAGCACTTAACATCATCCGAACAGGCTAAAACTTATCTGAAATCAATTTCTGAACTTGAGATTTTTAATGGTGTTGAAGTAGAAGTGCATGTTCATGAAGAAAGAGTTCAGAATATACCATTAAGCATAGCAGAACATACAAATGAACTGCACCAGGATTTAATCATTATGTGTACACATGGAAGCGGCGGATTACATGAATTTTTATTCGGCTCAATAGCACAAAAAGTTATTTCTATTGGAAAAAAACCTCTGCTATTAATAAATCCGCACAATACACATGATAATTGTAAATTTAATAATTTTTTGATTCCGCTTGATGGTAATCCGGAACATGAGGAAGCAGTGCATTTTGCTTCCTGGCTTGCTAAAATTTGCGGGGCAGCTATTCATTTATTGATGGCTATACCTTATTTCGGAACTATGTCAGGGAAGGTTACAGCTTCAAACCGGTTTCTCCCGGGTACAACTTCAAAAATGATGGATATGATTATACCGGATGCAATTGAATATCTTGAAAAAATTCAGAAAGAGTTAACAGAAGAAGGATTAAAGGTTACTGCAAGTGCCAGCAGGGATAATCCGGATAAAGCTATTATAGATACTGCAAAAGATATTAATGCTGATTTGATTATCCAGGCAACTCATGGAACCAGAGGCGTTGAAGCTTTTTGGGAGGGAAGCGTTACTCCTAAAGTGAGTAAAATAAGTAAAATCCCTCTCTTGTTAGTTCCTGTAGTTTAATCTAAAATTAAGAGTAAGAATAAAAATATGATTAAAGAAGAATTTGATAATAAAACTATATCTACCTGGAAATTCCATCTGCAGGATGAAGTGGATGCCGCATTTCTATATAGAATCTTAGCTGATCTGGTTAAAAATAATAAACAGCGTGATATTTATTTACAGCTGGCCGGGATTGAAGATAAGCATACAGAAGTCTGGGAAAAATTACTGGGTGAATACAATATAACTTTTGGAAAAAGAACTCCATCCATCAAAGCAAATATTCTTGCCTGGTATTCTAAAAAATTCGGGCCCGGTCTTCTTTCTAAATTTATGCTGAAAGAGGAGGCTACGGAAGTTAAATCATACCTGGGCCTTTACAGAGAGAGTAATTTCAAGCAAACAAAAGATATTGCTTTAAGACTTGCAAAGGACTCGGCAGAACATGCCAACAGACTAATGGAATCCGGCAATTCTACCGATGAACCCTGGCATCAATCCGAATCCGGCGGTATGTTAAGAAATATTGTTTATGGATTTAATGACGGACTAACCGCTAATTTTGGTTTAATAGCAGGGGTAATCGGGGCAAGCGTTGCTCCTCATTTTATTTTAATTTCAGGAATTGCGGGAATGATTGCTGATTCACTTTCTATGGGATCTTCTGGTTATTTAGCTGCTGTTAGTGAAAAGGAAGTCTATGAACATGAGAGACAAATGGAAGCTGATGAAATTCGTTTAATGCCTGAACTTGAAACAGAAGAGCTTGCTTTGATATATGAATCTAAAGGAATGGATAAAGATGAAGCCATGCGATTAGCTGTTGATGCTATGAAGAATCCTGAACAAGCACTTGAAGATAAAGTGAGAGAAGAGCTGGGAATTATGGAAAGTTCACAAAGCCCATTTAAAGAAGGATGGATGACAGGGACTGCTACAGCAATAGGAGCTTTTATTCCTGTATTCCCTTTTTTGTTTTTATCTGGTGCTGCAGCAATCTGGACTTCATTTATTATTTCAATGTTATCACATTTTGGTGTTGGTGCTGCAAGAAGCTTTTTTACCGGGCGGGGAATCTTCCGTAGCGGGTTTGATATGTTTGTGGTCGGTTTTGGTGTTGCCGCAATTGGGTATTTTATTGGCGACCTGATTGTAAAATTATTATAGTGATATAACTGATAATTATATTAATCACTTCTTATATCCCTTTTTACTTCAGCTTAATTTTCTATATTTATTTAAATGATGCATTATATAAATGAAAAACGGATCAGACTTCTTCAGAATGGAGACGACATAAAAGGTCCCGTAATTTACTGGATGAGCAGGGATCAAAGAATGCATGATAACTGGTCCTTACTTTATGCACAAAATCTTGCGTTGGAAATTAAGGAGCCCTTGATTGTTATATTTTGCCTTTTACCCGGTTTCTTAAATGCAGCATTAAGGCAATATGGTTTTATGCTGAGAGGATTGGAAACACTTGAAAAAGAATTGTCAAATTTCAATATTCCTTTCTTCCTCTTAATAGGAGAACCCGGAACAGAAATACCTGAATTTATAAAAAATGTAAAAGCAGGGAAACTAGTTGCCGATTTTGATCCTTTAAAAATAAAAAGAATATGGAAAAAGGATGTTGCAAAAAAAATCAATATCCCGTTTTATGAAGTCGATGCACATAATATTGTCCCCTCTCTTTATATTTCAGGAAAAGAGGAATATGGAGCTTATACTATAAGGCCTAAAATTTATAAAGCACTTCCTGAATTTTTAGTTGAGTACCCCGAAGTTAAAAGAATGAAGAGATATGAAAGTATAAGTAATGGGAAAATAAATTGGCAGCTAGTTGAAGAATCTTTAATAATAGATCGCAATATTAAAGAAGTTAATTGGATTAAACCGGGATTTAAAAAAGCAAATAATCAACTCGTTTTTTTCCTGGAAAATAAACTTGATAACTATGCCGAATCAAGGAATGATCCTGTAAAAGACGGACAATCTAATCTTTCACCTTATTTACATTTCGGACAAATTTCCGCACAGCGTATTGCACTGGAAATAAAAAGAATAAACGGAAACCAGGAGTCTGAAAAAAGTTTCCTGGAAGAGTTAATTGTCAGGAGGGAACTCAGCGATAATTTCTGTTATTTCAATAAGAATTATGATTCATTTAAAGGTTTTAAAGATTGGGCAAAAGATTCTTTAATGAAACATAAAAAAGATAAAAGAGAATATATATATACATTAGAACAATTCGAGAAAGCCGGAACACATGAAGATCTTTGGAATGCAGCTCAAATGGAAATGGTTAAAACAGGAAAAATGCATGGATATATGAGAATGTACTGGGCTAAAAAGATTTTAGAATGGACTGATTCTCCAGAAAGAGCTATGAAAATTGCTCTGTATTTAAATGATAAATATGAGCTCGATGGACGGGATCCAAATGGTTATACCGGATGTGCATGGTCGATTGGGGGGATTCATGATAGAGCCTGGAATGAAAGAGAGGTTTTTGGTAAAATCAGGTATATGAATAAAAATGGAGCACAAAGAAAATTTAATATTAGTGAATATATCAGAAAATATTCAAAAAACTAAAAAAATAAACTTTTTCTATCAAAATACTTTCCATTTTTAACTTCTTTTATTAAACAAATAGCTTTTTTATTCGAAAATATAATTGAAATAGTATATGCTGTTGAATTATTTATATCCATTTAAAATCGGGAGACTACAATTATCCAATTGCAGTAATAAAAATGTTCAGAAAGATAAATGAGAAAATTGGATTTTTTAAGCTAAAATATAGGATAATATATCCGCTTATTATTTTCATGTTTTTACTATCCGCTGGTTTTTATTATTTCTTTACCAATCGTTTAGAATCCCTTGCTGCAAATTCTTTAAAAGAAAAAGCATTCTTTGTCTCCCAGATTTTCCTTGAAAAGTTAGGTAATAATACTTTTGGATGGAAGAATAAAGAATTTGATAAGGATGTAGTAAAAAAATATGATGTAGAATATTTTATTCTGATTAATAATAAAGGATTGGTTGAAAAAGCTTATAACCTGAAAACTGCGGAAAAAAACCATTACATTTTAACCTCCCAAAATGAATGGACCAAAAATAAAAAAATATATCGCACAGAAGTTCCTATACAAATAGAGAATTCTGATATAGTTAAGGCTTATATTGGTCTGTCAGCCGATGGTTTCAATAAATACATGCTTGAAGCAAGAAAAGAAAACCTTTTTACAATTCTGATGATTTTTATCTTTGCTTCTTTTATTGTCTATCTTATTACCAGTCTAACCACAAGACCGGTTCAGAAAATAACTGCAGGTTCAGATCAGTTTATAAAAGGGAATTTAAAACATAAAATAAGTTATGTTAAAAACAGCCAGTTTGGTTTAATTGCAAAGGCGCTTAACTATTTATCGTTCAACTGGGAAAATGCCAACAAGAAGATTGAAAGCCTGGACAGGCAGCTAAAAGTGATATTCAGGGATAAAATCGGTGAATTGAATCTTGAGATTAACCAGAGAAGAATGGCGGAACATTCTTTAAAGCAGAGTGAAAAACAATTCAGATTATTATTTGAAAGAGCTCCTATCGGTATGGTTATTAGTTCACCCGACGGCAGAATATTAAAAGTTAATATTGCTTTCAGCCAGAGTCTTGGTTATACTGAAGAAGAGCTAGCCGACAAAAAAGCCTCCGAGTTTACTTACCTGGATGATAAGCTAAACTACATAAAATTGTATAAACAGCTTTTAGAAGAAGATCTTTCACATATTTATTTTGAAAACAGGTTCATAAGAAAAGATAAAGATATAATTTATACTATTGTTGAATCTGTTCTTATAAGAGGGGAAGAAGAAAAACCGCACCATTTTATTTCTCAGGTTATTGATATAACCGAACGAAAGAAAGTTGAAAGGGAGCTTGTTAAAGCGAAAGAAAAAGCCGAGGAATCTGATTTTCTAAAGACTGCATTCCTTGCACAGATGTCCCATGAAATAAGAACTCCTTTAAATGTTATCCTCGCTGCTGCTCCTATTTTAGCCGATGAACTTCCGGAAGGCAATGAAGATAATGACATGCTTTTAGACTCGATTACAAATGCGGGTAAAAGGCTGCAGAGAACCATTGACATGATATTAAACATGTCCTCTGTTCAAAGCGGAAATTACCAGCCTGAAATTGAAGAGGTTTATCTGGGTAACGAAATTAAAAAGCTTGTTGAAGAATTTAACCAGTTGGTCGGTGGTAAGAAGTTGGAGCTTAGTTTTTATAATAAAGTTGATGATTCAACAATACTTGCAGATAAATATACTGTAAACCAGATCTTCCAAAACTTACTTGGAAACGCGGTGAAATATACACCTGAAGGGTATGTTGATGTTACTTTATTCGGGAAAGATAAACACAATATTTGTGTTGAAATTAAAGATAGCGGTATAGGAATGTCACAGGAGTATTTGGAAAAGCTATTCACTCCATTCTCCCAGGAGGATTCGGGTCATAAAAGAAATTTTGAAGGAAACGGGCTGGGGTTAGCCCTGGTTAAAAAATATGTAGAGCTGAATAATGCCGATATTTCTGTGGATAGTGTTAAAGATCAGGGTTCAGTTTTTACAGTTACCTTCAAAAATTCATTATGGTATAAATTAAATTCAGAAAATAATTTATTTACTAAAGCCGCACTTTAATTCCTGTTACATGATTTTTTCCACCAAATCATTATATTTATAAACACAAATTATGCAATAGACTTTTTCGTAGATCAGGACTCCAGTCCTGAAGTCATTTATCTTTAATTAAGCTCAGATTTGGAAATCTGAGCTACGAAATTTATTCTAATGCATAATTTGGTATAAAAACTTATTTGTTATAAACCAAAATATAAAGAGCCGGGCGATGAATGATTACAGGGTTTTATTATTTTATAAATATGTAGAAGTGGAAGAACCTGAAAAATTTAAAGAAGAACACCTGGCCTGGTGTTTAAACAATAATATAAAAGGAAGAATTTTTATCGCATCCGAAGGAATAAATGGGACGGTATCCGCTTTAAATAAAGATATTGAAAATTATAAAAGCAATTTAAGAAGCTATAAAATATTTGAAGATATAATCTTTAAAGAAGATGATACTGATGGTATTGCTTTTAACAAAATGCATGTAAGGGTGAAGGAGGAAATTGTAAATTCAAATTTGATAAATACATCATTAGCCAACGGCGGTAAAAAATTATCTCCAGGACAATTACTGGATTTTTATGAGTCGGGTAAAGAATTTATTATTGTTGATGCAAGGAACTGGTATGAAAGTAAAATCGGTAAATTCAAAAATGCATTAACCCCGCAGATAAAGAACTTCAGGCAATGGCCTGAGGCGGTAGAATCGCTGAAGGACTTTAAAGATAAAACAGTTGTTACATATTGTACGGGTGGAATAAGATGTGAAAAAGCTTCAGCATATATGGTCGAACAGGGATTTAGAGATGTATATCAACTTGATGGTGGAATAATCAATTTTACTAAAAAATTTCCCGATACCTTCTGGGAAGGAGGTGTTTTTGTATTTGATGAAAGAAGGGTTGTTGAACCTAATTCAAAAAATGAATTAAAGTATATCTCCCGTTGTCACTTCTGCGGGGAACCTACATCATATTATATTAATTGTCATAACCTGGATTGCGATAAAATTATTGTAAGCTGTCATAAATGCAAAGTTGAAAATGATTACTGCTGTTCGGAAGAATGCAGGGATTCACCCAACAAGAGAAACAAATATTATGGATAATTTTCCAAAACCTGAATTAAAAGAGTATTCATTTAAAGATGAATTTATTAAATGGATCCCTTCCTTAATAATTCTCCCGGTTTCTATTTATTTGGTTCTTAATAGGGGACATTATACCTGGATTGACAATGCTGATCTTGTAATACATGAAGCCGGTCATATCTTCTTCATGTTTTTCGGTAAGTTTATTCATTTTGCCGGAGGAACATTAATGCAGATAATACTTCCTTCCATAATAGCATGGTATTTTTTCAGAAACATGTACCGTACCGGTTTGCAGGTAAGTCTGTTGTGGCTCGGGCAAAATTTTATAAATATTAGTGTCTATGCTGCGGATGCACGTGCAAGGGCGCTTCCTTTATTAGGCGGAAATAAAGTTGGGCATGACTGGCACTATATACTGGGAGAATTGAACCTGCTCGAATATGACCAGACTGTAGGATATATATTCTGGGGAATTTCCATCTTAATTTTTATTGCCGCTTTATTAATGCCTCTTTTAATTAAAGAATAAAGTTTATTTTAAACGCTTTAATTTTCAAAAATGATAGAACGGTTTATGTTTAGATATATTACTGTAATTTTTATCCTCTTCTCCTTGAATGTAGTATTTGCCCAGGAAGGTTTGGTCAAATCATATTATGATAACGGGAAATTAAAATCGGAAATAAATTTCTCAAATAATGTAAGAGAAGGAGATGCAAAATTTTATTATGAAGATGGTAATATTAAGGAAGAAAGAAATTATGTTAACGGGAAAATTGAAGGTCTTGTAAAAAAATACAATAAGAACGGCAAACTTGAAGAAGCATTTAATATTGAAAATGGCAGGCGCCAGGGACCAACATCTCTATATGACTCTGCAGGTGTTTATCTTTCCGATATAAATTTTGAAAACGGAGTAAAAATAATAGATACTTCCGAAGATGAAATCCAGGTTGCAGAAAACACAAAGTCTGATGAAAATAAGTCTCCGGAAAATAAGACCGTACGAAATACTGTACGGAAAAATAATGCTTCACCATATCTTCCCCCTGCCGAAGCCGTAGAAGATGATAAAACTAATGATGATCCTGCATATTATTTAACTGTCGAGGTTATGCCCGAACCTATAGGAGGATTTGAAGCTTTGCAGAAAAGACTTTTTTATCCTTCTCTCGCCAGGCAGAAGAAAATTGAAGGTACAGTCAAAGTGCTGGCATTTATCGATAAATATGGTGATGTTACTAAAGCTGATGTAGTTCAGGGAATAGGATACGGATGTGATGAATCGGCCAGAACAACTGTTTTTTACAGCAGGTTTAAGCCGGGATTAATTAAAGGAAAGCCGGTAAATGTTCAAACGGTAATATCATTAAAATTCCTGTTGAAAAACTAATTTTGGTGGTATTGAACTCTGTGTAGCATGATCGAAGACTAACTTCACTAAAGTTTTGGTAATTAAAATTGAAGAATAAACCGTTATAACCGGGCCGCGAAGCTTAATGGCGGATTCTTGATACTCTATGCTTGGAAATAATGGATTCTGATACCCAATACTTAATACCGAAAGGGATTACCCTCCAATCCAAAAAATGTTTAGTTGCATACGACGATTTTTGCTATTTTGATATATATGTTTCTGTATCAAGAATACGTATGGAATCGTTATGGTAGCCTCAGGCTTTAGCCTGAGATGAATTGCAGCGCGCAGTTTGTCCAATCTTTTTCACCCTCGCTGCCGCATCCCGTCAAATATACAACCGTTTTTACCTGTGAAATCAGTAATTGTTTTTTCAAATATTATAACCTATTTTTTATTTCCATTTTTTAAGAATAAATAAATAATATAAAAATGTAGAAGAAATTAATAGCTTCGAATCACTTAAAGTTGAAGGGAGGTCAAAATGCTAAGCCAACTACTCCAACCGGAGATAAAATCGTTGATTGAAGACAGAAAACTTAGCGAATTGAAAGAAGTTTTAAGTGATTGGACTCCTACCGATATAGCCGAGGTTTTAAAGGACTTATCTGAAAAAGAACAGGCAATAATTTTCCGGTTATTACCGCATGATCTTGCTGCGGATACTTTCGAATATCTTAACTTTGATATGCAGGCTGAACTATTAAAAGCAATGGGTAAAACCGAAGTTGCTTCAATTTTAAATGAAATGTCGCCTGACGATAGAACCGCACTTTTTGAAGAACTGCCAAGTTCAGTCTCAAGGCAGTTAATTGCCCTTTTAACAGTAGATGAAAGAAAAATTGCACAGACACTCCTTGGCTATCCTGAAGACAGTGTCGGCCGGTTAATGACACCTGATTATATTGCAGTTAAACCGGAATGGTCTATTCCTGAAACGTTGAACCATATTAGGGAAAACGGCAAAGACAGCGAAACATTAAACATTATTTATGTTATTGATCAAAAAGGAAAATTAATTGATGATCTAAAAATCAGGGATATTATCCTGGCTCCCCTTGATAAAAAAGTGATAGATTTGATGGATGAAAATTTTGTTGCGCTGAATGTTTATGATGACCAGGAAAAGGCAGTTGGAGTATTCAAGAAATATGATAGAATTGCGCTCCCTGTTGTAGATTCATTTGGAGTCTTAATAGGAATAGTAACTATTGACGACGTTTTCGATGTTGCAGAAGAAGAAGCAACGGAAGACATCCATAAATTAGCAGGTATGGAAGCATTGGGAGAACCATACTTAACAATTTCCTTTCTGCAGATGGTGAAAAAAAGAGCCGGCTGGCTTGTTCTTCTTTTTGTTGGTGAAATGCTCACTGCAACGGCTATGGGATTTTTTGAGAAAGAAATTAATCGGGCGGTCGTTCTTGCCTTATTTATACCCCTTATTATTTCAAGCGGGGGTAATTCGGGCTCTCAGGCTTCAACTCTGGTAATTCGTGCGATGGCTTTGGGCGAGGTTAAGTTGAAGGACTGGTGGAGGGTTATGAGAAGGGAAATAATGTCCGGTCTTTCTCTTGGGATTGTTTTAGGAATTGTTGGTTTCCTTCGGATATCTGTTTGGTCGGCTTTTTCGGATATTTATGGCCCTCACTGGATTTTAATTGCTGCGACAGTTCTTTTTTCTTTAATTGGAGTTGTACTTTGGGGGACATTATCGGGTTCAATGCTTCCCTTTGTTCTTAAAAAGCTTGGTGCCGATCCTGCAACTTCATCTGCGCCTTTTGTTGCTACTATTGTTGATGTAACCGGCATTGTAATTTATTTTATTGTAGCAATTACTCTCCTGAGCGGTTCGGGAATTCTATAAATTATATATTTATTCTCAAATTTTGCAGGGGGAAGAAATTTGTATTAGAATACTATAAATTATAATATTGTAATAGAAAAAAATTTAGAAAGGGTAGTTTGAAAAAGATCATTTCGGTTGTCGGGGCAAGACCAAACTTTATGAAAGTGGCCCCGGTTCATAAAGCATTTCAAATATATAAAAATCAGGTCGAACATTTAATCTGCCATACAGGACAGCATTATGATAAGAAAATGTCCAAAATATTTTTTGAAGATCTCGAAATGCCGGTTCCCGATTTTTATTTAGGTGTCGGTTCCGGTTCTCATGCTGAGCAGACTGCAAAGGTAATGATTGAATTTGAAAAGGTCCTAAATAATGAAAGGCCCGATTTAATTATTGTAGTGGGTGATGTAAATTCTACTGTAGCATGTAGCCTTGTTGCTGCCAAACTAAATATTAAAGTTGCGCATGTCGAAGCAGGTTTACGGAGCTTTGATCGAACCATGCCTGAAGAAATCAACAGGCTTTTAACTGATGCTATTTCGGATTATTTATTTGTATCGGAAAAAAGCGGGTTAAAAAACCTTGGAAATGAAGGGGTTAGTGAAGATAAAATTTACTTTGTCGGCAATGTAATGATTGACAGCCTTATACATTACTTATCTAAAGCTGAGAAATCTCCTGTTCTTAAAGATTATTCATTAAATCCTTCGGAATACATATTGGTTACACTTCACCGCCCTTCTAATGTTGATTCTAAGGATTTTCTAAAAGACTTAATAGCATTATTTGAAAAGCTGGCCGAAAAAAGAAAAATTATTTTTCCTGTCCATCCCAGGACAAAAAAGAATCTTGAAGATTCGGGATATATAAATAATATCAGTAAAAATATTATATTAACCGAACCAATCGGTTATATCGATTTTCTTGCATTAACCAAGAATTCGGGTCTAATTATAACAGACAGCGGCGGGATCCAGGAAGAAAGTACATACCTTGGGATTCAGTGCATTACAGTTAGAAATAACACCGAACGGCCAATTACTGTTGAAGTCGGAACAAACCATTTAATTGGAACTGATTTAAATAGTGTCGAAAAATGTGCACTAGATATTCTTTCCGGAAAAATTAAAGAAGGAAAAATCCCCGAGATGTGGGATGGAAGAACATCAGAAAGAATAGTTAAATACTTATTAACCGATTGAAATATTTATAATTTTACACTTTATATCCTGGCATTTATTAAAATTTAATTTGAAATAATTTTCTTCTTTCTGTTCCTGAATAATTTAAATACTCAAGGTGAGTACTTATCAAATAAAACCATTATAATAATATATCTAAAGGATTAAAATGGAACTAACATCAAAAATAGAAGATAAAACTATCGTTTTAGGAGTAATCGGTTTAGGTTATGTGGGCCTGCCTTTGGCTGTTGAATTCGGGAAAAAATATAAAGTTATCGGTTTTGATATAAATGAGAAAAGAATTAAAGAATTAAAATCAGGAAAGGATAGAACGCTTGAAGTAAGCAGCGAGGAGCTTGCCGAAGCGAAGAAACTTTCGTTTACAACGGAACTTGAAGAGTTAAAGAAAGCTGAAATTTATATTGTTACAGTTCCTACACCTGTAGATGATTTCAAAATTCCTGACCTTACTCCGGTAATAAAGGCAAGTGAAACAGCGGGTAAAATAATTCAAAAAGGGGATATAGTTGTTTATGAATCAACTGTATACCCGGGATGTACGGAAGAAGATTGTGTACCCGTAATAGAAAAATTCAGCGGCTTGAAGTTTAATAAAGATTTCTACTGCGGATACAGTCCCGAGAGGATAAATCCCGGAGATAAAGAACACAGGGTAAGTACAATAAAAAAGATAGTAAGCGGCAGTACCCCTGAAGTTGCCGAAGCGTTAAATAAGCTTTACAAAAGTATAATTGTAGCGGGAACTCATTTGGCTCCATCAATTAAAGTTGCCGAGGCAGCTAAAGTAATTGAGAATGCCCAAAGGGATATTAACATTGCGTTTGTAAATGAACTGGCAAAGCTCTTTAATTTAATGCATATAGATACACTTGATGTACTTGAAGCTGCGGGTACAAAATGGAACTTCCTGCCTTTCAGACCCGGATTAGTAGGCGGGCATTGCATTGGAGTAGACCCTTATTACCTGACACATAAAGCAGTAAAGGTAGGATATAATCCTGAGATTATTTTAGCAGGAAGAAGAATAAATGACCAGATGGGAGCATTTGTTGCTAACCAGCTTGTTAAATTAATGATTTTGAAGGAACACAAAATTAATAATGCCCGTGTTTTGGTCTTGGGTATAACATTTAAGGAAAATTGTCCCGATATAAGGAATTCAAAAGTAATAGACATAATTACCGAAATTAAATCATTTGGCTGTTCCGTAGATGTATTAGATCCGTGGGCAGAAAAGGAAGAAGTTAAACATGAATACGGGTTTGATATACTCAGCAGCATAGAAGAATTGAAAGATAAAAAATATGAAGGGATAATCCTTGCGGTTGCTCATAACCAATTTAAAGAATTGGATTTTGTCTCTTTTAGAAAAAATGGAGCAGTCATATATGATGTCAAGGGGATTTTGGAAACAAGCAAGGTTGATCAACGTCTTTAAAAATACAGGTAAATAAATGAGTGAAAAAATTTTAATAACCGGTGCTGCCGGGTTTATTGGTTTTCATCTTTCGAAAAAATTGTGTGAGAGCGGCTGGGAAGTTGCCGGATTGGATAACCTAAATGATTACTACGATGTTAATATAAAGAACGACAGGCTTAACATATTAAACCCGTACAAAAATTTTACTTTTCACAAAGTTGAATTAAGCAATAGAGAAGCCGTAAAAAAACTTTTTGCGGACGAAAAGTTTGACTATGTTGTAAACCTGGCTGCTCAAGCGGGTGTACGTTATTCCTTAATAAATCCCTACTCTTATATCGACAGCAATATATCGGGTTTTATTAATTTATTGGAGGGCTGCCGGCATAATCCGGTTAAACATTTAATCTATGCCTCTTCAAGTTCTGTTTACGGTGCTAATACAAAAATGCCTTTCTCAGTTCATGATAATGTTGATCATCCTGTTTCGCTTTATGCGGCTACAAAAAAAGCAAATGAATTAATGGCGCATTCATATTCAAACTTGTATAAAATAAATACTACCGGTTTAAGATTCTTTACTGTTTATGGCCCCTGGGGTAGGCCCGACATGGCATTATTTATTTTTACAAAAAATATTGTTGAGGGAAAACCTATAGATGTCTTTAATAACGGTAAAATGAGGAGAGATTTTACATATGTTGATGACATAGTGGACGGCGTAATAAAATTAATTCCTAAAATTCCTGAGCCAAACCCTGATTGGAATGGTAATAACCCGGATAGTGCTACAAGCTTTGCACCCTATAAGCTTTATAATATAGGAAATAACCAGCCGGTTGAATTAATGAAGTTTATTGAAGTGATTGAGGAAAATTTAGGTAAGAAAGCAATTATTAATTTTATGCCGATGCAGCCTGGTGATGTTCCTGCCACCTATGCCGATATTGATGACCTGACAGCTGCGGTTGGATTTAAACCTTCTACATCTATTGAGTACGGGATATCTCAATTTGTTAAATGGTATAAAGGGTATTATAAGATATAATAATTATTTATAATTAGAAGTCTCATAAATATTTATAGAAATGATATCTTTATCTTTTCCTTATAAAAATGTCATCTCTAAATAGTAAAGGAATAATTTTATGTCTAAATATTTTATTGATTCACATGCAGTGGTAGATGATAATGTAGAGATTGGTGAAGGTACAAAAGTATGGCACTTCTCCCATATTCAGTCCGGGTCAAAAATAGGGAAGAATTGTGTGTTCGGTCAGAATGTTAATGTAGGGAATAATGTAACCATTGGAAATTTTGTTAAAGTACAAAACAATGTTTCGATATATGAAGGTGTTACCCTGGAAGATTATGTTTTTTGCGGTCCCTCTATGGTATTTACAAATATTCTGAACCCGCGGTGCAGGTATCCGCAGGTAGGTTCTAAATACTATGTTAAAACTCTAGTTAAAGAAGGAGCATCGCTGGGGGCAAATTGTACAATAGTTTGCGGTATTACAATTGGCAGGAATGCTTTTGTTGGTGCCGGTGCCGTTGTAACAAAAGATGTTCCTGATTTTGCTTTGGTAGTCGGCAATCCTGCCAGAGTAAAAGGATGGTATAGCGAAGCAGGTAAAAAATTGATGTTTAATGAGGAAGGATTCGATTACTGTGAGAAATCAGGGAAAAAGTATAAATTGGAAAATAATAGTGTAAGGGAATTATAGAAAATAATTATTTGTTGACATAGTATGCCGGGTATTCTTTAATAGTATATATCGTATGTAAAAAGGCAGACATTGAAGATTCAGAATATTATATCTTAATTAGGGGAAAATTTTATCAATGTTAAATTTTTGCATCTTTGAGAGTTGAAAATTAAGGGGATAAAAATGTATCGATTTGACGCATAAATTATTTTGTGTTAAATTACAAACCTTGTAAAATTCTTTTTATAATTCTGTTTCAGCATTATTCATTAAAAAGCGGGTTACCGGGTTTGAAGTATTTATCATTATTAATATTGGCTGTTGTTTTATTTAGCAGTAATGTATTTGGTCAGGAAGATGTACAGATAGGGAAAAGCTTAAAATCCCAGTTAACAAATTACAGGGGGGCTTATTTCGATTATTCCGATCCTGATGCAATAAATATCAAAGTTCTTGTGTGGGGAAATGTTGAGTTCCCCGGTGAATATTTTATTCCCGCCTCCAATTCTGTAAATGATCTGATTGCCCTGGCAGGCGGACCGACAACAAATGCAGAACTTGATGATCTCAGGATTTTCAGGGTGGGTCCTGATTCTGTGCAGCATATGATTAAATTTGACTACAACGATTTATTATGGAATGATAAATTAACAAGACAGATAAAAATACCTACGTTAACAGCGGGAGATATTCTCCTGGTACCGGGTAAACCCCGATTTTTCTTCAGAGATTATTTCAGCATTATTCTTTCTGTTGTCTCAGCACTGACATCTATTGCAATTTTAATGGTAACGATATTTAAGAAATAGTATGGAAAAAATGAAAAATAACAATTACGATTACGAGGATAATGAAGAGTCAAAATCCTTAAAGGATTACATATTACTTATCAGGAATAACCTTTTACCATTTATATTGATTGCTGTAGTATGTGCGGCGGCATCTGTTTATTATGCTTTGAACAGTATGGATATCTATGAATCCAAAACTGTTCTGAAAATATCAAAACCTCAGGGAAATATATTGGAAGCACCTGTAACTCCCGATATAATGGACCTGGGAATGGACCGTTTTATTGCTAACGAGATAGAAATAATTAAAAGCTATACAAACAGGGAAAGAGTTGCAGAAGCATTAATAGACAGCTTTAAAACTTCAAAAAATAAAGATAAATTCTACCTGGTATTGAATCATAACTGGGGTGAAAGATCTAAGGTTTTATCGGTTGATACTTTGGTAAGGATATTGGATAAAAAGGTCTCTGTTGAACAGAAACGGGGACTTGATATTATTGATATAACTGCTGAATCACCTTCTCCGTACGAGGCTGCATTAATTGCCAATAGCTATGCCCAGCAGTATAGGAATTTAAATTTGGAAGTGAATCGTAACCAGTTAACATTCGTTAGGAATTTTTTGGGTAAGCAGAAAAGTGAAAAACAAAAAGAATTAAATATTGCAGAAGATTCACTGAGAAACTTCCAGGAAAAAGGCGGAATAGTTGCGCTGGATGAACAGGCAACTGCGTTAATAGACCAGCTTTCCCAGTTTGAAGCGAAAATGAATGCCACTAAAATAGATTATTTAGCCTCAAGCAATATTTTAAGGCAGTATAAGGATGAACTTAAAAAGCAGGATCCGCGTATGGCAAATTACCTGGAGAGCTTGACTTCTGAAACTTATATTAATGCCCTGCAAAAACAGCTTGCCGAACTCCAGATAAATAAAGACCTGGCATTGGCTAATACCAATGGCAAGATAGATGTGTCTGCAAAAATCAAAGAGTATGATCAAAAGATTAATGAACTGAAGAGCAAATTAAACGATAAAATAGAGGTTATAAAAGCAGGAATATTTGCCAGCAGCCCTGCAGAAGTAAAAGAGCTTTCACAAAAAATAATTGAAGAAGATGTTAAGAACAGTTCTTTAAAAACTACCGTTGATGGCCTGAAAGAAATTGTTGATAATTACGAAAAGAAATTTAATAAGCTTCCTAAAACTTCAATTGAGCTTGCACGATTACAGAGGAATAGGGAGTTCCTTGAAAAATTATATTCGCTTGTTGAAAATAAATACCAGGAAGCAGTAATCAATGAACAATCCCAGCCCGGTAATGTTCTTATAGTTGATAAGGGAAGGATACCCGATAAACCTGCTAAACCAAACCGTACTTTGATTGTACTTATTGGGCTTGTTCTTGGAACTGGATTAGCTTTCGGTTATGTCTTAATAAAAGATTATTTTGATGATACTGTTAAAACTCCCGAAGATATCCAGAGGAAAAATATTAATGTACTTGCGTGGATACCACGGATAGAAGGGATTAATACAAGGGGGAAAGTTGAATTTATAGTAGCAAACAAACCAAAATCTATTCCCAGCGAAGCATTTAAAGCATTAAGAACAAGGGTGCAGTTTTCCAATGTAGATATAGAATCATTTAAAACAATCCTTATTACTTCCGCAACACCGCAGGAAGGTAAAACGGTAATTTCCTTAAATCTTGCCGGAAGCTTTGCCCAGGCTGAAAAAAATGTGCTTTTAATAGATTGTGATTTAAGAAAACCCCGTATGCACGGAATCTTTGGTGTAAATAAAAACCCGGGCCTTGTCAATTATCTCTTTAACCAGGTATCGTTAGATGAAATAATTTGGCGTTCCGATTTAATAGAGAATTTCAGCTATATTACTTCGGGAACTATTCCCCCTAACCCTGCTGAAGTGCTTCAGTCTAAGGCAATGCATAACTTCCTGGACAATATGAGGAAACGGTTCGATATGATTATTATTGATTCACCGCCGATTATTTCTGTAACCGATTCGGAAATTTTATCTAGAATGGTAGACGGATCTATTTTAGTTGTCTCAGCAGAAAATACTGAAATAGACATGATGAAGCATGCTGTTGAGCTTATGAGAAATGAAAAATCTCCTTTCCTCGGGGTAGTGCTGAATAACTTTATTTACAAAAACGGTTACGGCTCGTATTACAAGTACTACTACTACTACTCGCATACATCCAACGGGAATGGTTTAAAGCCGTCGAAAGTTAAGTCTTAACAAGGTACTGGATAAAAATATCTCCAATTTTGTATTCCCGTTGTCATTTCGATTTACCTGCCAAAGGCAGGACCCGATCCAATTTGTTTACGCGCCGATATCGGGATGAGAAATCTTATGCAGCAATTAAGTACGGTGCCCGAAATAATTAAGAGGTTCTTCATTTCAATTCACATATCCTTAAATATAACATTATTGAACCTCAGATTGACGATGAGGGGATAAGAGATATCATAGATGTCCTTGAATGCTGCATAATTAACAAACCAAATACTGTCATTCTGAATCCCGATTCATGATTGTTTTATGTTATGGTATCGGGATGAAGAATCTCCTACCCTGAATTATCTTATCCCTACGTATTTTAACCCTATTGTATAAAGTAGAGTTGTAGAAACGGGGCATGCCCCGTCTCTACGCAGAATCTGTCAAAATTGTAAAAGTACCTGAAACGTACCTTTGTAGAGACGCATCGCTATGCGTCTCCACATACTAAGTAGTTAATAAACAGTTAAATGCTACAGAATTTTACGAATATACCAGGCTGTTCCCTATCATCAATCAGTAGAAATATATTCTGGAGTTACATCAGCATCGGCTCTCATGAACCATTTCATGACAGAACGTTCAGTACCTGGAATAAAAAACAATAGTATTGCAGCCATGGTTTGAACCATAACCGATCGGTACCATTGCTGAGATTGAAAGTTCTCATACCCTGAACCTTCTTAATTATTAAAAAAAATTAATCTATTTAGAGTGGCAATTTATTTGCTTTATTCTTTTAATTTGTTACGGTTATGTTAGAATTGAATTAATGAATGAATTATTTTTCCTGACTTGTCCAGAGGAAGATTTTTAAAAAATAAGTCATTGTCTTTTTAATAACTTACAGTAACAAAAATAATAATTTGTCGCACTAAAGCGCTTACCCCCCATCGCTAATCAATAATTAAATTACACAAAATAGTATCTCTTAAAAAGGATAAATTGATAAAATATAAAATGTAATGACATAACTGCAAATATGCACCTTAAAAGAAATTCGCCTGGAAATTATACTGAAAGTCATTTTTTCTAATGTAAAGTTAACACAAAAAGAAAAATCTGTTTGGAGGAGCGGAGCGACTGAGTTATTTTTCTTTATGTGATAAGATAGAATTTCTTTTTCAGTTTATCCACCGGAATCTGAAAGATGAAGGTGGGTGCATGTTTCTTTTTACCTACTGAAGGTAGGTTGGTTCTTTTCTGGAGTTTATCCCGGACTTGATTCGCATTGGCGTCAACCTAAGAATGAAAAAAAACATCGTAAGATAAAATAATCATTATAAAATGTATTAAAATAAAAGGAAAGTTGTCAAAAGAGAATTTTAAAATATTAAGTTAAGATTGAAAATAAGTCTCTCCCTTCCCAAGGGAGAGATTAGAGAGAGTTCAAGAGTGTAGTAAAATCTGGAACTCATCCCAATCCTTCTCTTAAAAAGAGAAGGGCTTATTGACATAATTAACAATTAGATTATCATTCTGACAAGACATTAAAATATAAAGACTTATAGCAAAATTAAATAAAATTAAGTTGACGCATATGCGAACTTGATTCGGGACCAAGAAAAGAACAATTGAAAAGAAATGATGTTCAGTATTAATAATTCTGATTTTCAAATTTCAAAATATCTTCGGTTAGAACTCTTGTCGCACTAATTCAGACAAGTCAGGAGTATCTTTTAACGCAGCTTTTTTCTTTTTACTTTTATCTTGTTTCTTCTATTCCTCTCTCTTAATTATTAATAAAAATTAATCTATTTAGAGTGGCAATTTATTTGCTTTATTTTTTAATTTGTGACGGTTATGTTAGAATAGAATGAATGAATAAATTATTTTTGAATGTTAAAACCAGATGTGCAGGTAAAGGATAAAAATAAGGCAGTATAGCTTTTATACCTGACCGGATATAATATTTTGATGAAAGATTATACCACTCAAAAAAACCGCCCGCTACTAACCGGAGTTACAATATTTGTGTGTCTTTTTATCTTGATTAATTGTTCCGGAATTACAAATCATTTAATATAATACTGATGCATGAACAAGTTAGCAGCAGTTAAAAGAATTTATTTTGACGAAGTTGATATATTTAATTAAAGATAAGAGAATTAATATTTACTAACTCAATCTCCCGGAAAATATTATGAATAATTTTGAGAATAATGATTACGGATATGAAGATAATGAAACAAAGTCCTTAAAAGACTATTTACTCTTAATCAGGAACAACCTGGTCCCCTTTTTACTGATTTCGGCTGTGTGCATCGCTGCTTCAGTTTTTTATGCATTAACGAGCAGGAATATCTATGAGTCTGAAACCGTATTGAAGATTTCAGAACCGCAAGGGGATATACTTGAAGCGCCCTTGATGCCGGATATGATGGATATGGGAATGGATCGTTTTATTGCAAATGAGATTGAGATTATAAAAAGCTATACGAACAGGGAAAGAGTGGCAAAAGCTGTAATAGATACATTTAAAACATCCCGGGATAAAGATAAGTTTTATTTAGTAGTAAACCAGTATTCCGGCAGGCCTATATCTGTTGACTCTTTGGTACAACTGCTGGGCAAAAAAGTTTCTGTAGAACAGAAAAGAGGACTTGATATTGTAGATATTACGGCAGAATCTCCTTCACCTTATGAAGCCGCATTAGTAGCTAACGGTTATGCCGAACAATACCGGGAGCTTAACCTGGAAGTAAACAGGAACCAGTTAACTTTTGTAAAGAATTTCTTAAAAGAACAGGAAGCAGAAAAACAGAAGGAATTAAATAAAGCTGAAGATTCACTTAGAGCTTTCCAGGAAAAAGGAGGAATTGTTGCTCTTAATGAGCAGGCAAATGCTTTAATTGATCAACTATCACAGTTTGAAGCCAGAATGAACGCAGCTAAAATAGACTATTTGGCTTCAAGCAACGTTTTAAAACAATACAAGGATGAACTTAAGAAGCAGGATCCGAGGATGGCCGACTATCTTACCAGCATGAATTCCGAAGATTATATTAAAGCACTTCAGAAATCTCTTGCCGAACTGCAGATAAATAAAGATCTGGCCCTGGCAAATACTAATTCCAAAGTCGATGTTAGTGCAAAGATCACCGAGTATGATCAGAAGATAAATGATCTAAAGCAGAAGCTGAATCATAAAATGGAAGTTATTAAAGCGGGAATTTTTGCAAGCAGTCCGGAAGAAGTAAAAGGACTTTCACAGAAGATAATTGTTGAAACCGTTAAAAACGATTCATTGAATATTATAATTAATGGATTGAAAGGTATAGTTAACAGCTATGAGAAAAAATTTAATCATTTACCTCAAAAATCTATTGAGCTGGCAAGCCTTAAAAGGAATAGCGAATCCCTTGAAAAGCTGTATTCGTTAATTGAAGAGAAGTACCAGGATGCATTAATAAATGAACAGTCGCAGCCGGGTAATGTTCTTGTGGTTGATAAAGGAAGGATTGCACAAAAACCTTCTAAACCTAACCGTCTATTAATTGTGCTAATCGGAATTGTTCTCGGCGGAGGACTTGCATTCGGATATGTTCTCATAAGAGATTATTTTGACGATACCATTAAAACGCCGGAAGATATTCAAAAGAAAAATATTAATATTCTTGCATGGATACCCAGGATTGAAGGAATGGGACTTAAGGGGAGTGAAGAATATGAGTTTATTGCGGCTAAAAAACCTAAGTCTATTCCAAGTGAGGCTTTCAGAGCTTTGCGAACAAGGGTGCAGTTCTCAAATATAAATGTTGAATCATTCAAAACTATTTTGATTACTTCCTGTTTACCGCAGGAAGGGAAAACTCTTGTATCATTGAATCTTGCAGGCAGTTTCGGGCAGGCAGGCAAGAAGGTTCTGCTGGTAGACTGTGATCTCAGGAAACCGAGGCTACACTCAGTGTTCGGTTTAAAGAAACATCCGGGTTTAGTCGATTATCTTTTTAACAGGACTCCTTTTGAAGATATAATACATCCTGCCGAAGTAGAAGGTATGAGCTATATATTTTCCGGTACAATTCCTCCAAACCCTGCAGAAGTACTCCAGTCAAAGGCAATGAAAAATTTCCTTGATGAAATGCGTAAACGGTTTGATATAATAGTGCTGGATTCTCCTCCTATTATCTCGGTGACGGATTCTGAGATATTATCCAGGGTGGTTGACGGAACGATATTAGTTGTATCTGCCGAATCGACAGAAGTAGACCTGATGACGAATGCCGTGGGATTAATTAAGAACGAGAGATCCCCGTTCCTTGGTGTTGTTCTCAATAATTTTGTATATAAAAACGGTTACGGTTCATATTACAAATATTATTATTACTATTCACATCCTGCAAATGGAAATGGCGAGAAGCAGGCAAAGGAGATTAGGAATTAAAGAATTGAAAGACCCGGCTTCGTTTCGATTTATACCTGCCAAAGGCAGGACCCGGCACATTTTGATTTACAGTTTGATACCGGGATGAAAAATCTTGCGTTAAAATATTTAAGATTTCTCAGTCATTGCAATGAAAACAAATTGGATTCCTTCGAAATAACATTGCAGGGTTTAATTATAAATCTGAGATATGATACTATGCTGCATAGCCAATAAATCCAACATTGTCATTCTGAACAACGGCACATTACTAGATAATGTTTAATAGCCGGAATGACGAATCTCCTTCCAAAAATTAGAGAGAAATTTTTCAACTCCGGCTCATCATTTTCCGGGAGAGGGATGCTTCTAAATTTATTTGATAGTATATTTATCCGGAAATATTTTTATATAATATTTATGAAGCGATATGAAAAGCAGGGATGAAACAGATAAAATCATTGAAAACAGATTCAGAAAGATGACAGCCGGTCAGAAACTGAATCTTTCTTTATTGTTATATTCATCCGCACGTGAATTAAAAAAATCAGCTATAAAACAATTCCATCCTGAATTGAGTAATAGTGATATCGAAGAAAGGGTCAGGGAAATATTCTTATATGCAAGAACTTAACCTGTATCAACTATTTACAGAGAAGCTTAATAGTCACAAAATAAAATATGCTGTTACGGGATCAGTAGCTTCAATTATTTACGGAGAACCCCGCATGACCCATGATATTGATATCGTAATAGATATTGGTGTAGACAATATTGGTAATTTTATTGAAGCTTTTAGCGGTGAAGAATTTTATTGCCCGCCTAAAGAGGTATTAAAAATTGAAATGCTGAGAACCAGCAGGGGGCATTGTAATATCATACACAATGAAACGGGCTTTAAAGCCGATATATATTTTACAGGCAGCGAGAAATTTCAAAAATGGGCAATTAAATCGGCAAAACATATTGACTACAATAATTCTAAAATATCCATTGCACCCCCGGAATATGTTATAATAAAAAAACTGGAATTTTATAAAGAAGGAAATATTAAGAAGCATATTGAAGATGTTAAATCGATTTTATACAATTCAGAGGAATTGATCAATTTTTCATTATTGGAAAAATATGTAAATGAGTTCGGATTGTTAAATGAATGGAAGCTTTGCAGCGAAAACTGAATGTCCAGTCTTCGCCCAATAAATCAGGTTATGCCTGGCAAGCAATGCAGGGGTTAGTGATAAATCTGAGATATTACTGTACATTGCATAATCAACAAACACAACTTTGTCGGTAAATTAAGAAAAGGTCTCGCTTTCTTTAAGGATTAGCACCTATTAAATTAGGTGGAAAAATGAATCTCAAAAAAGAAAGGAGACCTGAAATGGAAAGTAATAAAAATTTAATATATAAACACTACATATCACTTGATTGGTCAATGGAACAAGTGTGCTTAGCCAGAATGAAAGCAGAATCAGTTGAACCAACGACAAAATATTTTCCAGCAGATGTCAGTAAGATAAAAGAATATTTAAAGGAATTGCATGGGAAGAAAATATTAACAATAGAGGAAACCACAGGTAGCCACTGGTTATATGTAGAATTAGTAGAAAGTGTAGATAAAGTATTGATATGTGACCCATATAGAAATTCATTGTTAAAAGAAGGTCCAAAGAACGATAAAATAGATGCAAGGAAATTATGTTTATTGCTGAGGAGCGGAATGCTAAAGGAAGTATATCATAGTTCTAGTGAAGATTATAAAATAAGAAAATTAGCCAGTGCATATATTGCACTTGTAAAATCAGGAGTCAGAATAAAAAATCAAAATTCAGCATTGTACCGTGGAGAGGGATTAAGGTATAAAAAAGATAAAGTAAAAGAAGAAGACAGGTTATTATCATTTATAGAGGTACAACAGAAAAGGTCGATAATCTTTTATGAAGAAGAAAAGAATAAATATGAAAAATTGTTTAAGGAAATAAGCAGAAAAAATGAAATAATAAAAATGCTATGCCAGGTATCCGGGATAAAAGATACTTCTGCAATAAAGATATATTCTATAGTGATAGATGGAAGTAGATTTGCCAGTAAATATAAATATTGGTCAATGTGTGGCCTGGTAAATCATGAAAGAGAAAGCGGCAAAAGGAATTATGGCAGAAAGAAGCCAAGATATTCAAGAATACTAAAAAGTGTATACAAGAATGCGGCATTAGCAGCAATAAGAGGAAATAATGATATAAGAGAATATTATGAAATCTTGCTTCAAAAAGGATATAAAATTTCAGAAGCAAGAAATCAGATAACCCGATATATAGCAAAGGTAACTTATGCAATATTAAAAAATCAAATACCATATAGGGCTTATCAGTGGCGAGAGTTAAAAAAGGTATCAGCTTAAATATAAAAAAGGAAGCATAATCTAAATAATTAGGAAAGAAAGGTTCAATCAGAATGATGCTCCAAAGAGAGCCACTTTGTCGGTTAACCTCTTTCCATAAAATTATAAATTTACCGTAGCCCAAAGAGGCTCAAATAGACGCATAATTATTATAAAAAATTAGAAGCCAAAATCGAGTAAAGAAAGATTATGCAAAACAGGAATATTTAAGTTTACAGTTTACTCATAGAAAGCGAGCCCAAAAACCATAGGCAAAAAATAATTTGGCATGGGATGAATATGTCTATTGATTTTTTCCTTAATAGACATTCTGAATCCCGATTCATCCCGGATTTAGGTTATGGTATCGGGATGAAGAATCTCCTAACCTGAAAGACTGAAACGGTAGAAGAGAAAATGGGAAAAATTGGGAAGGAGTAAGATAAAAGACACCCCGCCTGCATTAAAATTTCAGTAGGTAAAAAGTAAAAAGATACTAGTGTTCTGTAACTAAAATAACTAACCACGGCAGTCATGGTCCAAACCATGACTGGGAATTAATTTTTTATATATTTCTAAAGGTTTCTGTCTTGGACTGGTCCATGACAGCCAAATCAAATGTATAGAAGTGTTAGTGACAGAACACTAGTATTGTTGATGTTCTTTTCTCTCTATTTTTTTTAACCAATTTAATTTTTGTCCGTAGGGGCGGATTGGTAATTCGCCCCGAATTAAGAAATTAAATAAACCTTGTTTTGTCATTCTGAACTTCGTTCCGGATATTGAATGAGGTGAAGAATCTCCTGCCAGAATAACTTAAGTAAGTGCAGGAAAATAGGTAAGAGATTCTTCGTTTCAGCTGTCACTTCCTAACTATATAATGAAAATGAAGCTGCTAATGAGTAGGGGATGCCAAAATTTGCATCCCTTACAGCTAAAAACAGGGATATATAACTGAGAATTTTTTACCGCTCCGCATTACAATTTTACCTCACCGGGAATTATCATATTGGCTGTCTTTAACCAGAATCCTGAATAATACCTGCCGCAGGGACTTTCTATAGTGCATTGCTTCAAAATGAGTTTTAAGTAAGTGCAAATTGTTGCAAACCATCTCAGGCTAAAGCCTGAGGCACCATAACGATTCTATACGGTCTTACGGAATGTATTAACCGCAAACTTTACGTTTGCGGTATTTCATTGAAAAGGTATGTGCAAATTGCTGCAAACTATGAGGGTGACTGAAAAGAGTCGTTGTCATTTCGATCGACCTGCCTGCGGTAGGCAGGAGCGAGAAATCTTGCGTTTTGAACAGAATTCTCGGTCGAAGACTCCCTCGAAATGACATTTCTTTACTTTGTAGTCAGCCTCGCTGCCATAACAATTCTTTACGGTCTTACGGAATGTGGTAGCCGCAAACTTTATGTTTGCGGATCATTGAAATGGTTAATAATAATGCGAAAATACCTTTGGCTGGAATATTGTTCGTGTATTAAAAATTTTCATATTGAGGAACCATGAGAAATTCTGACGAATCAAATTATAGTTATGAAGATACTGAAACCAAATCTCTTAAAGATTATTTAAATCTTATCCGTAATAATCTCTTTCCGTTTATACTTATTGCTGCTGTTTGTGCAGCAGCATCTGTCTATTATGCTTTAAACAGCAGGGATATATATGAATCGGAAACTGTTTTAAAGGTTTCAAAACCGCAGGGTAACATACTGGATGCTCCCCTTATGCCGGATGTTATGGATTTGGGTATGGATCGTTTTATTGCCAACGAAATAGAGATAATTAAAAGTTATACTAACAGGGAACGGGTTGCCGAAGCCTTAATCGATACTTTTAAAACCGCTAAGAATAAAAATAAATTTTACCTGGTACTGCAGCACAGCTGGAGAGAAAAAACTCATTTACTGTCGGTTGATTCGTTAGTAGAATTGCTGGATAAAAAAGTTTCAGTTCAGCAGAAGAGAGGGCTTGATATAGTCGATATAAAAGCGGAATCACCTTCTCCTTACGAAGCTGCATTAATAGTAAACAGTTATGCAGAACAATATAGAAACTTAAATCTAGAGGCCAGCCGCAACCAGCTTACATTCGTAAAGAACTTTCTTAAAAAACAAAAAGATGAAAAACGGAAAGAACTTGCAGAAGCTGAAGGTTCATTACGGAATTTCCAGGAAAAAGGTGGTATCATTGCTCTTGATGAACAGGCAAATTCATTAATTGATCAGCTATCACAGTTTGAGGCTAAGCTGAATGCAGCAAAAATTGACTACATGGCTTCAAGCAATATATTGAAGCAGTATAAGGACGAATTGAAGAAACAGGATCCCCGTATGGCAAATTACCTGGAGAGCTTAACTTCCGAAACATATATCGAAGCACTCCAGAAACAGCTTGCAGAGCTCCAGATAAATAAGGATTTTGCGTTAGCCAACAATAATTCCAGGATAGATGTTACCGTAAAAATTAAGGAATATGACCAGAAGATTAATGAATTAAAAAATAAATTAAACAGTAAGATAGAAGTAATAAAAGCGGGGATATTTGCCAGCAGTCCTGAAGAGGTAAAAAAATTATCGCAGAAAATATTAGAAGAGGAAGTTAACAATAGCTCATTGAACACATCTATAGCCGGGTTACGGGAAATTGTTGATAACTATGAAGTAAAATTCAACCAGCTTCCTAAAAAATCAATTGAACTTGCAAGACTGCAGAGAAAAAGTGAATCGCTCGATAAGCTGTATGGTCTTATTGAAGAGAAATACCAGGAAGCTTTGATAAACGAACAATCCCAGCCCGGGAACGTACTTATAATTGATAAAGGAAGGATTGAGGATAAACCTGCCAAACCAAACCGGCTGCTTATAGTATTGATCGGGCTTGTGCTGGGTACAGGCTTAGCCTTCGGTTATGTTTTAGTAAGGGATTATTTTGACAATACTGTAAAAACTCCTGAAGATATACAGAGAAAGAATATCAATGTGCTTGCCTGGATACCTAAAATAGACCTCTTTACGGGAAGGGGAAAAGTTGAGTTTATTGTTGCCAACCAGCCGAACTCCATACCGAGCGAAGCATTTAAAGCATTAAGAACAAGAGTGCAGTTCTCAAACATTGATGCAGACCAGTTTAAAACAATATTAATTACTTCTGCTACACCGCAGGAAGGTAAAACAATTGTATCGGTAAACCTGGCCGGAAGCTTCGCACAGACCGGTAAGAAGATACTCCTTATTGACTGTGATTTAAGGAAGCCGCGTATGCATACAATCTTTGAAGTGAATAAAAAACCGGGACTTGTCGATTACCTGTTTAACAAGGCATCTTTAAATGAGATAATACGGCAGTCAGATATAATTGATAATTTAAGTTTCATAACTTCGGGAACTATACCCCCGAACCCTGCAGAGATACTCCAGTCAAAACCTATGTTAAAATTTCTTGACGATATGCGAAGCATGTTTGATATGATTATACTCGATTCACCCCCTATTATTTCTGTAACCGATTCCGAGATCTTATCTAGAGTTGCAGACGGAGCATTGCTTGTGGTTAAAGCTGAGAGTACCGAAGTTGAATTAATGCAGCGCGCAGTAGAACTGATTAGAAATGAAAGGTCGCCGTTCCTCGGGGTAGTGCTGAATAATTTTGTTTACAAGAGCGGCTACGGTGCTTACTATAAGTACTACTATTATTATTCGCATCCGGCCAGGGGGAAGGAAAAAACCAGGGAAGAAGCCCCGTTATTGAGAGATTTAAAAATTGAAGATTGAGAGATCGAAGGTAAACAAAGAAAGAATGTATGAATGGCCTGGATATGATACAAGAAACAAGAAGCCCTGCCTTTGTTAATAACTCCGACATGTAAAAAGATACGGGTATTGTTGATGTTCTTTTCTCTCTATTATTTTTAACCAATTAATTTTTTGTCTGTAGGGGCGAATTGGTAATTCGCCCCAAATTAAGAAATTAAATAAACCTCGTTTTGTCATTTCGATTTACCTGCCAAAGGCAGGACCCGGCACATTTTGATTTACAGTTTGATGCTGGTATGAGAAATCTTACGTCACACATAAACGTAAGTGCATAATGCAGAAGCTGACCAAAAACTGTGGCACAGATTATAGATTGTTTATCGGGACAGGTATAAAGGAGAAGGAAGTTAGATAAGTATTGAAACGGCGTTAGTACTCAATCAACCTCCCCTTTTTCTAAAGGGGAGGAACGAGGAGGGGTTAAAAAGGTTGTTTTTTTGTCTTCTTAACTCATTTTCCTGGTTATTAACCTCATCCTTT